>JAFSMO010000058.1 GCA_017447865.1 Thermoguttaceae bacterium | reverse complement strand
TAGCCTCGAAGGGAGTCGGAACGGCTCGTAAAATAGCGGGGTTTTTCTCTCTTTTTGAATAATTCGGGTCAAAATACCGGTCGAATCTTCTTTCTTTGCTATATTCTATATTTTTTCTGTGAGTTTTTATAACTGCCTTGGGCGTTCTCGCGCCAGCGGGCGCGCTGCGGACTTTAGACGTGGCGGCGCGCTGGGCGTTCCCTTTGCGCGGGTCGCTGCGGCGCGCGGCAGCGGGATCAAAGCCGCGCGGCGTCAAGCGCAATGGGAAGAAAGGCGGGGCCGCTGAGCGTTCCGGCCTTTCGACGTGCTCAAGGCGCAGCGGGTTCATTTACCCCTTCCGAGGATTTTCCCCCGTAGTTCAAGCACTGGCCAGCGGGCCTTGGTCCGCGGCCGTGTTTGAACGGTTTGGGCTTCGGGCCGTTCCCTTTTCGGGTTTTGTTTTATTTCGTTTTCATTTTCAGAAAGAGGTTAAAAGATGCGCACTTCCAAAGAACTGGAGGATTTCGCGGACCGTTACGCAGAGGAAAACTCCCACCCGTTTATGGTCCCCGATGAGTTAGATTTGGACTATTACGAAAAGCCGCGGGTTTTCTCGGTTTCGGCTTCCGTTGCCGGGAGCGTCGGGAGCCCGATCGGCGAAGGCGGCGATTCGCAAGACCTTGCGAACGGCGCCGAGCCAGAGGGCGACCACGCGACCACGCCGAAAGCCGTTCAGGGCCCTGCCAGTAACACCGGCCCTGCGAAGTACCATTTCCCGACCGGCTGGGGCGGTTATGATGGCGGCTGTGAGGCGTCTTTCTCGGGAGAGTGGGACCCGAATTTCTTCCCCGCTTTGGTCCAGAAACTCGACAAAGCGAGGCAGGCGGCAGACGATAAAAAAACCGCGGATTCTTATATTTCGTTCGGCGGTTTTGTTTGGCTCGTTCACGCGTCGGGGGCGTCGCTCGGCTTTTACAAATATAAATACGTGATGGAGAGCCACGGCGTGAAACTTTACATTCATAGCAACCCCAAAACGAACATTCCGCCGGTCTGTGTCCGCTTCGGGTTCGAGTGCCTGGCGCGAACGGATTTATTCAGGGCGGTCGATACGCTTAAAGACTGCCTGGCGGCGGAGGGATTTATTTTGAAAGAGGAGAAAATTTCCCGCGTCGATATGCAAGTAATGCTCCTTGCCCCCATCTCGGATTTTGTTCAGGCGATCCAGGCGGGGCCCCGTGTCTGTACCCGTTGCCGGGGCGGTTTTCAAATGTATGCCAGTCTGAAAACCGGGAAAATCGAAACCTTCACGATTCATTCCGATAACTGCGAACTGTGCATTTACGACAAACACCGGCAAGTGATGACCAGTGACCCGGTTTATTACGATACTTTTTGCAAGACGTTCCTGGGGGATGAAATGGCTGAAGTTCCAAAGGATTTGACGCGCGTGGAATTTCGCTTCAGGCGTGAGTATTTGCGGCGGTATGGAATCGAAACTTTTGACGATTTGCGAAACTCGGCCGCGGCCCTGGTCGAAATCGCAAGCCGCGACTGGTTCCGGATTCTCGCCCGGGACAAAGTGCGCGGGAGTGAAAACGAAATCCCGAACGCGCCGATTTGGGAGCTCACGCGGGCTGCGTTCGAGTATTATTTCGCAGAGACCCGGCCCAAAACCCGAACGCCTGACGACCTGAAAAAATACAAACCGATCCCCGCGCCCCCATCGGCGGAACGGCTGGTCAAGCAGGCCCTTGGCTGCCTGGCGTCGGTGGCTTCATTTTCGCTCGAAAAGGTTTTCGACGCGGCGCAGCTGGTGAAATACTATTCCGAGGTCGTCTCCCAAAAGGCGGAGCAGACCCTTTGCAAAGTAATTGAGAAACAGACCTTTAATCAGGTGGTTCGAGGGTTCACGAAGTCGAAAAAACCGGACTATTCGACGCTGGAAGAAATTCAAGAGGGGCTGGCTCCGCTGGGCTTCCCGGAATTCTGGGCTTTTGAAGGGGGTGGTTGGGAAATTGGGTAAAATGTGCGCCTGATTGGTACAGGAAATAGGGCGATTTTACCCAAATTATCGAGTTTTGAAAAAGTTTTTTTATTCATAGGGTCCCTGTTTTACGACACTTGAGAAAAATTTCAAACTTTTTTTGGATTTTTTCTAAAGTTTTGCTGTTACAGGAACGGGGAATTTGAAAATTTTGCCGATATAAGAGAGTTCGCTTTCTTTCTCCTCAATTTGCAAGGTGCATTTTGGGGCGGAAATGATTCAAGATTAGAAAGGATTTGAAAAAATGAATCAGGAAAACACTCAAAATTTAGGGCAAAATTACCCGGAACAAAAAACGCCGCTGCTGCTGACGCGTGAGGACTTAACGAAACTTTTTCACTGCTCACTTAGGCACGTTGACAATTTGCGCACCCATCAGGGCCTTCCCTGGGTGCAGGTCGGTCGGAGAGTCTGCTTTCTGTTGGAAGATGTTCAGGAATGGCTCTCCCGAAATCGGAAAACGGAAATTTCCTGAAAAATTTTTTGAAAATTCAAGGGGGGGATATTCCCTCAAATCATCAAATACGATATACTGTAGAAAGGTAACAAATGGCCACCGTCACCAAAAACGGGAAATCAAATACCTGTTACATTCAATTTACTTTTAACGGGAAACGTTACAAACTTTACCGCTTCCCCAATATAAAAACCGCTCGTTTCTTCGGCGAGAAAATCGAGGAACTGAAAAACTATTTACAAGTGGGGCACTTGCCGCCCGAGGTAATCCTTTGGACTGAACGCCTTTGGCGCGATGATTCCCGCCGTTATGAGGAACTGGCCGAAATCGGTCTGGTCCCACGTCGGGAAAAGTGCGGAACACTTAACGAATTGATTGAAAAGTATTCAACCTATATGCACAATGGCCGAATTCCGAAAGAGCGAACTTCTAGCGCTCGGCTTGTTGGTGGTCATTTGCTCCTTCGTTATTTCGCAGGCCAGCCGTTAAATGGTTGTAAAGCGGAGAAATTCGCGCTCGAAAAAGCGGGGAAAATCCGGGTTTCCGAAATTACTCCTCACGATGCCGATTTGATTTTGATTTTTATGAAGAAAAACCTCGCCAAAACAACCTGTGGGCGTCAGGTTAAACTCATAAAATCAATGTTTGGAATGGCTGTGAAATTGGGCTGGCTGGAAGTAAATCCTTTTGCCCATCTTCGCGGGAGCAATGAGCCGAACCGAACGAAAGATTATTTCATAACTGAAGAAATTTCGTCTCGAGTCCTGGCGGCTTGTCCTGACGCACGTTGGCGGCTGATTTTCAGTTTTGGACGTTGGGGCGGTCTGCGGATCCCTTCGGAAATTATGTATATGAAATGGGCTGATATTGATCGGAAAAAAGGGACCGTTTTAATTCGTGTTCCAAAGAAAACGGACCGAATCAGTCAGGAAAGAGGGGAATTTACAACGCGAGAAATGCCGCTTTTCAGGGAAATTCGCCATTATTTGGACGAATACGAGAAAGAAATAGACAAAACCCGGTCTGACCTGGTTTTCCCTGACATCACATCCGACGGCGCTTTGCTTCGTAAAACGTTTGTTCAAATCATTCGGAAAGCCGGGCTGGAACCCTGGCACAAACCATTTAATAACTTGCGAGCAACGCGGGTTACTGAATTACTTCGTTTGTTCCCCATACAAACGGTTACGAACTGGCTCGGGCATACCCCAACGGTCTGCCTGAATCATTACGCGCAAACGACGGAAGACGACTTCCGCCACGCGCTGGAACTGCCTGATTCCACGCATAAAAATTGATTCGGGTCACTTTTGGGAAGTGACGAACAAAATTCGGGTCAAAATTCAGGTACGCAAGAAAATTCATAGAAAGGAACAGAAAAGCAGGAAAGAATTTTCAAGTGTCGTAAAAAAGGGCACTTGAGACGAAAAGAGAGGAAATAAAAAAGGGGCAGATGAACCAAAATCACCTGTCCCTATAGCCTCGAAGGGATTCGAACCCCTAACCAAGGGATTATGAG
>JAFSMO010000057.1 GCA_017447865.1 Thermoguttaceae bacterium | reverse complement strand
TTACGATTTCCGGTCTGCAGCTTAACACCAAGCAGTCTTTCCAGGTCGCCTGGAGCACTGAAAATGCGGTTTCTGCCTTCTCCAAGAATCTGAACATTTCCACGACCAAGGAACAGAAAGCCGAACCAATAGACGTTGAGGCTGAGCTTACTTGGGATGAAGGCACGGATTCTCCCACCGGCAATGTAACGGTCACATGGAAAGGCGAAGTGGGTTCGACTTTCTCCATCTCATACTCATATTCAGATGCCAAAGGCAAGGTGGTTACGAAGAGTGCAACCAATAAAGCCACCGTTAATGAAAATGGTGAAGGCGAGTTCGTCGTTTCCAAACTCCAGCCCAACCAAAAATACACTTTCAGCGTCAGCGCCAACAAGACGAAAGACTACGACGCCAGTGATTTCGTTCCTGCCGAAACAGAATCTGAAGACGGATTTACCGTCACCACTCCAACCACGATTCCCGCTCCTGCACTGAAAAAAGTATCCGTGACGGACACCTCCGTAACGTTCCAGATCACCAACTGGGACAAAATGGAAGCGACCTTGCAGGAATGTGTCGCCGATTCAGGAGGTGGACAACTTGTCATAGCCAAACCCGGCGATTATGAGAAAGATATATATTGCGCAAGTTTCCTTTATGAAGTCAATGACGAAGGAAATGGAGCATGGGAATGTCGGAATGATAAATATACCGGAACCATGGAAATCAGCGCGGTCAAAAACAAGAACATTGCTACAGTCACCATTTCCGGGCTGGAAGCCAATACCGACTACAACTTCCAGGCGATCGGCGTCAGCTGGGTTCAAAACGACAAAATGAATTATGTAGTCCCCGCATTTTCCAAAGCGCTGAAGTTCAAGACCAACGTTTCCGCGAATGCAGCTCCGACAGATGTTGAGGCTAGTTATAGTAATGAAAATCCTGAACTTCCTGGCAGCAATATAGATGTAACATGGCAAGGTAAAGCGGATCTGACTTACACCATTGCCTACACGTACACCGACGCCAAAGGCAAGGTGGTTACGAAGAACGCAACCACAAAAGCCACCACGGATAAAGATGGCAATGGCCAGTTTACTGTTACCAAACTCCTGTCCAATACCGATTATACCTTCAGCGTCAGTGCCAACAAGACAAAAGAGCACAGCGCCAGCGAGTTCGTTCCTACCGTAGAGAGTATCACCTCCCCAACGATCATCCCCGCTCCAACACTGAAAAAAGTGTCCGTGACGGCGGACTCCGTCACGTTCCAGGTTACCAACTGGGACAAAATGGAAAAGGCTTTGCAAGAAATAGATGGATATGGTGAAGGCGGAGAGCTTTTCGTAATGAATACCGGTACGATGCCCCACTCCGAAGACAATCCTGTATGGTTCTGGTATGGAATCCAAGGGGAAGGAGACGCGAATTGGTGGCTTGATGAAGATAGTGAATTTGACGCAACAATCGAAGTCAGCACTGTCAAAAATAAAAACATCGCTACGGTTACCATTAACGGGCTGCAAGCCAATACCAACTACAGCTTCCAGATGACTGCTTTCAACTGGGCTTCCAATGACAACATCTGCTCTGTAGCTCCCGCAACTTCCAAGGCGTTCAAGTTCAAGACCACCAAATAATAAATCGGTTGAAGATCTGATCGCCTGAAACCCTGATTGGTCAAGTCCAGGCATAAAGTCACCCAATGATCATCAACGGCGGCTTTGTGACTGGACTTGGGCTTTTTTACAAGGGCATGGATGTTTGGGGAACTGCCGGTGCAATCAGAAAAAGCTCCCCGAAATTTTAAATCGTTCTTCCAGTACCGAAAAAATCGTTTTCAGATGATCAAATTTATAATTTATCGTTCTGAATTATCTTTTTCTAAGGAAATTGGGGGAATATTTCCTTCTCCTCGTTATTTCTTATTTATTCCCTTAACTTTGAAAAATCGACTTAATCCCACTTTGAGAATCAAATCTTTAATTAAATTTTAACTTTTTTTTCTTTTTTTTGTACCTACTACTTGACAAAATATTTTAATTTGATATATTTATGATAATAGGTTTAATAGTTGCCTATTTTGCCTAAAATTTACACCAGAGGAAATTTCAGTCATTTTTAGGTTGCCCCTTTCGGGTTTCACAATCATTTCTGAGAGTTTTTCGCTGGCACCATATTATTTTTTCACTTTGATTTGGAGACAATATAATATATAATAACGTCTCCAAAACAAGACTTTCACAAAGGAGACACACAATGTCACAAAAAAACAAATGGCAGAAGCAGTGCGAAAAAAAGCTTTCTCTCGAGAATCTGGAATCCCGGCAGCTGCTGAGCGCGGTCCCGTTTACCGCGAATCCTGATTACACGGATTCGACTGCTTACCTCGCAACGAACGATGACGTGGCCGTTGATTATACGGTTGCCGAAGATGCTTTGGCTGCTGACGTTCAGTTTGAAGATGATGTCGAACAGGAACAGGCAGTCACCGTAAATGCCAACGCCAACAAATTGGCCATCGAGTTCGCCGCTGCTGACAAAGAACAGTTCACCGTGATTGTGAAAGGCACCGACGCTGCCGGAAAAGAAACGACGGCTTTCAAGAGTGTCAAAGCGGCTGCGAAGAACATCAAGGATGGCATCTTCACCTACAACTTCTCCGGCAAAGTTGACAACAAATACGACGTCACCGTCGTTAAAGGCAAATACACCGCCAAAGATCTCGCGGCCGATGGAGGAACCGTTCCTGAAGATAGGCTCGTTGGTTCTGCCAACGTCACCACGCTTGCGCCCTTCACGTTTGTCGCCACTCCTAACACGGCTTCCCCGAACTCCATCACGTTCCAGCAGAAGGACGGTAAGGCGATTGAAAGTGTGGAAGGCTGGACCATTTCTGGCAAATTCGATGGTGCCAAAAAAGCAACGGTTTATACCATCAATGAAGATGGGGAACTTGTCGATGGAGAAACCGTTACTGGTTATTCTGTCACTCTGAACGACGAAGGCGCCTCCGTTACGATTTCCGGTCTGCAGCTTAACACCAAGCAGTCTTTCCAGGTCGCCTGGAGCACTGAAAATGCGGTTTCTGCCTTCTCCAAGAATCTGAACATTTCCACGACCAAGGAACAGAAAGCCGAACCAATAGACGTTGAGG
>JAFSMO010000056.1 GCA_017447865.1 Thermoguttaceae bacterium | reverse complement strand
TATTGGACGGAGTCGAGTGGTCCTTCCTGCCTGCATGCGGGGCACTCATCAACACCCAAACCGGAGAAATCACCACGATGTGGTCCCAGGACCGCCAGCAGGTATTCGACGTCCTCCATAAATGGTACGCCGATCGTGAAAGGAAGCGCCAGGAAGCCAGCGAACAGAAAGGAGAAAACTAAGATGCAGACCCCCGACTTTTACGCAGACCTCGCCCGGATCAGTACCACCCACGCCGCGAACCTCGCCGCCGAGCACGACTGGCAGATCACGCCGGAACACATCGCCGGAATCTGGCAGGCGCTCCTGGATCACCCCGACCTGCCGGACCTTTGGGATTCCCCCTTCTGCTTCTCCACCCTGGTCCAGGAAATCACCGAAACCTGGCTCAGCACCGAAGCGTTCCAGATTTGGTAACAGACCCACCCCCGCATCCGCCCAGCCCAGCTGGGCTTTTTTTAATCGCACGCCCGGTCACGTTTCTCAATTTCGTATACGAGCCTACCCGCCAAACACCCCACCGAGCGCCAGCCGATCGTGAAGAAAATCCGCTCCCGGCGAGGCGAAAACGACCCGAAAACCGGCGTTTCGGGTTTTGATTTTGTACGGCTTCTTCTGATTCGCGGACACATTAAAACCGAGGGGATCGGGGCCAAAAAAAGGGGGACACCACCCCCAAAAAACCGGGGCGCAAAAGGGGGCGGAAAAAACCGGAAAGAGGGCAGAATTTCAAAATTTAATCAAATTCTTCCCATAATACCCAAAACTCCTAGAATTTTTTCCTTTTGCAGTTTGAGATTTTTGGAAGTTTACGACAAAGAAAAATTCTGGGAGTTTTAGAGGATTCAGGTAAATTTCCGCATTTTTTGGCTTTTGCGCCCCGGATTTGAATGAGACGCGCCCCGTTTTTGACCCGGATTCTGCCCCGGATTTGGGCGGAAAGGCCGATCGTGGCAATGTGGACCTCGTGCCGGTTTTTGACGGCTTAAAACGCTTTTCTCAGTAGTTAAATGCCCCGGATGCCCCGGATTTGTTTTCCCTATACTGGCATATAAAGGGGGGGGAGGGAGAATTAATTAAAATTATTAAATTCAAGGGGGGGGTATATATACTGGGAGTGCGCGCGAGGATTCGGGGAATCCGGGGCGCTGGGCGGATCGGCGGGGCGGAATTTTCACCCATTTCACGATCGGCAGACGGCCACGAAATCAGGCCGATGACGACCGACCCCACCATCGGCGTGATTTGGCAGTCGGAGGGGCGAAAAAATCCCTACATCCCTCAAGAACGGCCAAAATCGGCCATTTTTGGCCGTTTGAACCCCAAATACGACCGGAGAGACCCCTCCGGCACTTGCGTGGCTTGTACGAAAAATGGACGGGAATCGATAAATGAATAAAAGAGAGACGATTCAAAATAACTGTATGGAAATCTGGACCTGAGCCAGTATCTCTACCCCCATAAACCGAGCGCACGCAGCTGGTATCTCTACCCCCGTGGCCGCCCGCCTTTCACGATACGCAGGCCCGCGGCTTCCAGGCAAAGTCGTATACGCGACCCACCGCCAGCACGCCGCACCAGAAGCCGCCTGCGGCTTGCGGATCGCGCTGGGACCGTTCACTCCACGAACGGCACGACGGCCCGCAGACGGCCACCCAGGGCCGGTTGTGCGGACGTGCCGACGCAGACCTAAAGAACGCCGCTAAAACGGCCCGATACAAGGCCCAGCGGCCACCTTCCACGATCGGCAGACCGAGCCAGAGACGGCACGGAGGCCAGCCGGG
>JAFSMO010000055.1 GCA_017447865.1 Thermoguttaceae bacterium | reverse complement strand
CGGCATCGTCCGGATCGTACGTTTCCCCGGCTGGCAAAACACATCGACCGGCAGAAAAGATGTCAGCAAGAATCTGCGTGATATCATCATGCGGAAGTACCGGATCAAGGATCAGGAAGTCTTTAACAAAGCGTACAGCTACGTTGAGCAATATTATTGAAACATTGAAGTAATACACAGGCCCCAAAGGTTGAACCTGAATGAATTCTCATCGAAAAAAACCGAAAGATATCTGAAGACGAAGTTTTAGACGATCGTCATATTGCCAGGGGCTTTCATAATGGCTCTGCTGATTGGAACGGAAGGGGCCTCCATAATTGCAGATCTGCCGTATAGGTTATGAATGGTGCTTGGCTTATAAGTTGGAGGGGAATCAGGAAGTCTGGCCTGGATTTGTTTTCCATAATCGTTCAGGCAAGCGAGCAGAGAAATGGCATGAAACCTCAATGCCTCTTTTTCTCTTGATCTTTCAGCCCCCCCTTGCGGGTTCGTGGTCAAATCTTATAATACAGATACGTCATGTTCTGTGAACTCTAACCCCATCCAACCAACGAAAGGAGAAACCCATGATTCGTATCAACTGTTTTTATCAGGCGGAGGAAGGCCGGGCGGAAGAAGCGCTCGCGGCAGCTCGGGAACTGGTCGCCGAGTCGCTGAAACAGGACGGCTGCGTCGCGTATGACGTCTTCCAGAGCGGGACCCGGCCGGACGTTTTGTTCTTCTGCGAAACGTGGCGGGACGAAGCCTCGCTGGACGAGCACATGAAGTCGGAACCGTTCGTGAAGTACGGCACCATGATGAAGACCGTCGGGCAGTTCTCGATCGAGCAGTTCGAACTGAAAAAATGAGGTTCATCCGATTTTTCAGACTCACGCGGAGCGGCGGAGGCGCGGAGAATTAGAGAGCGTTTCAAAATAAAAACTCCGCGTCTCCGCAACTCCGCGTGAGATAAAAACACTACGATGTTTTTTTTTAGCCGCAAAGAACGCAAAGGACGCAAAGAGGAGAAAAGGGAGATTTGATTACGAACGCTGAGTGTTTCAGTGTAGACCGGCCACAAAACAAATCCCCTTTGCGATCTTTGCGTCCTTTGCGGCTTAAAAACGAATTCCACGCGACCGATTGGCCCGTGGAGAAACGAAAGGAGAAATTTCCATGAAACCCTTAACCCTTATTGCAGCGATCGCCATGACCATTTCCTTTGCAGCCGGCAGTTTCGCGGCCGGTTTTCAGACCGATACGTTCAAGACCAGGAGCGGTAAAACCGTCACCATTACCGCCATCAAGCACGCAAGCATGCGGATCCAGTACGACGGACTCGAGATCCAGGTCGATCCCGTCGAGGGTTTGGCGCCTGAGACGGATTATTCCGCGTTTCCGAAGGCGGACGTCATTCTGATCACGCACGACCATTTCGACCACTGCGACCCCGCCGCCGTCAGCGCGCTCAAAAAGGCCGGGACGCAGATTTTCAGCAATTCTGCCGCGCAGAAGAAACTCGGTTCCGTTACGGTGCTCGAGAACGGCGAAAACCGCACGCTGGCCAACGGCGTTCAGCTTGACGCCGTTCCGGCCTACAACACCACGCCGGGGCACACGAAGTTCCATCCCCAAGGACGCGACAACGGGTACGTCCTGACGCTCGACGGGCTGCGCATCTACATCGCGGGCGATACGGAGGTAATTCCCGAAATGGCGGCGCTGAAGGACATCGACGTGGCTTTCCTGCCTTGCAACCAGCCGTACACGATGACGCCGGAACAGGTGGCGAAGGCCGCAAAGACGATCGGCCCGAAGGTGCTTTTCCCGTACCACTACTCGGATACGCCGGTCCGGCGCGTGGCGGAGCTTCTCGCCAACACTGGCATCGACGTCCGCATTCGGAACTAACAGTAATTGTTGATCCAGAAGCTCACGTTCCAAACACCAGGCCCGTTCCACTTCAATCTTTTTATTTCAGCACGGATTTTCACGGATTTAAAGGATTCAAATTTCCTTTTGAAAAATCTGTGGAAATCCTTTTCATCTGTGAAAATCCATGTTGAAATGAGGTTTGAACCAAGACGCATTTACACTTGGGAAAAGTGTGTTCGGGGAAATCTTTTTTCTCTCTTTTTTGTTTTTTTTTCTCGAAAGACTGGCATTTTTTAGATTTTGACGTATAATAGTCATTTGAGATATTACTTAACCTCGCAGGGAACAGTCTATACTGGCCCGGTGAGCAACCCTTTTTTCGTTCCTGACTTGAGGACACAAAATGAAAACGTCCGTCACCAATAGCGCCATCCTCTCCTCACGCATTTTAACCCGCGGCAGGATTTCATTATTTGCTTTTCTGGCCGTCCTGTTGGTCGGCTCTTTCACGCAGGCAGATGAAACGCAAAGGTGGATCCCCGGCGTCAGCGGCAGCATTTCAGACGCTTCCGTCTGGGAAAACGGCACGGCTTTGCCCACGGGTGGAACGGGTTACATCTATGATGGCGTTCAGACGATCACCGACACCAGTTTGTCCGGAAATCGCACCCTCGAGTTTACGGGCGGCACGACGTCTTTTCCCAGCAATGTGAATATTTCTTCCAGCAGCGGCTTTACGGTCAACGGCGGGACGCTGAACACCTACCAGATCTCCGCCTCTGGGGCAACGTTTAACGTTTCCGGCGGCGTTTGGAATAACGGGCCAGAGCGCATCTCCTTGAACGGAAACAGCACGATAAACCTTTCCGGCAGCGGCGTCATTAATTCCAATGGCTACTACTTCCTGAATGGCCGGGACTCGAAAGGGTTTACCGTTCAGTCCGGCGATTCCGTTTTGAATCTTAACAGCGTCTGGTCATCTGGTTCAGCAGGAGGCTGGTTCCAGATCGGCGAAAAAGCGGAAGCAAATGGATCATCATACACTCTCCAAAGCGGGACGATCAACCTGAATTCCGGCGAGTTCAAGGTTTCTCACGGCACGTTCACGCAGTCCGGCGGCGTTTTTAACATGGCCAACGGCTCCGGGATCGTTCTGACGGATGATACGGACAGCGTTTTCAATCTCAGCGGCGGGACGTTGAACATGACAGGGGCCGGCTACATCAACGCGGCGCTTGGAACGTTCAACGTTTCCGGAAACGCTTCAATCCATGTGACGCCGACCGCCCCTGATGCAGCTGCCGGGAAAAAGATCGTCGGCATCTTTCGCGAAGCAGAAACGGCCCAGCAGGTTCTTGCTAAAACGACGATGGCGGACGGCTGGACGGCCGGGATCCGTACGGTAAATAACCAGACCATGATTCTGGCGGGCCAGGGGGCCGTTCCGACAGGGATCAAAATCTGGAAACCCGGCACGACCGGCGCGATGAGCGATGTGGCGAATTGGGAGGGAACGACGGAAGACGCAACGGGCTATGTGTTCAGCGGGACGAACAAGTTCACGGACTTTTCCGGGAACCTGATCATCAACGGCGGCACGAATACGATCAATTCTCCTTCAACCGCCACAGATCCACTTATTAACGCTGGACAAATGCTCGTTTATAATGGCGGAGACAATACTTTAGGAAGTGCAGACGTTACTTCCAAAGGCTCAATTTACGTCAATGACGGAAGGGTGAAAACCAATAACAATCTCCGAATTTATGGAACCGAGTCCAATGTGGCTTACCTTGAAGTCAACGGAACTCTTACTGCCACGCGTTGGCTGGCGATAGCTCAAGGAGCCTCTGAGAACTGTACCGCCAAGGTCGTTATTAATAACGGTATTGTGTACTGCGGAAACAAGAATGGCGGTGGGCTGATCGTATGTGATGGAGACGGCTCGAACGGGGAATTGGTGCTAAATGGCGGAACTTTGCAGATTAATAACAATCAGCCTTCAAGTTTTCCTAACACAAACAGCTCAACGGCAAAATTCACCATGACGGGTGGAACGTATACAACGGGAGGGGCCATTAATATTGCCACAAAAACGAGTTCCAAAGCGACGGTCGATATTTCCGGCGGGGAACTTAACTCCACGGGCACGATCAGTATCGGCACAGGCTCAAGCGCGAAAGGCGCTTTGACGATCTCCGGCGGAGAAGTGACGGCTAATCGCGTTCAGGTTGGACGAAAATCCGCTGGCGACGATGCCAAAGTCACCATCACCGGCGGAAAGCTGATCATCACGCAGGACATTTGCGGCTCCAGTTCGGCGGCTTCCGGCTGTATCTACGTTTCCGGTTCGGGCCAGATCGTTTTCGATTCGACCTTCACCTCCAGCGCCGGCATTCGTGAATTGACCAGATTTCAAATCGCGGGTGCAGGAGATGGAACGGGCGTTTTGCGTTTTTTGAAGAGTCTGGAGTGCAAATCTCAAATTACGCTCACCGATAACGCAACGATCGGCATTGAACCCGGCGCAACGTTCACCCAAAGCGCGGCCATCGCCCAAACCCAGGCCAGCGGCTTGACCATCACGGGCGGCGGAACGCTGGCTCTGTCGGCCGCAAGCAGTTTTACGGGCGGAACGACGATCAATTCCAGCGCGGTCATCCTCTCCGGCGCGGGCACGCTGGGAACGGGAAATATTACGCTTAACGACGCTTCGCTTACGTTCAACGGCGTTACTTCGTCCATCGCGTCAAACATTTCCGGGACGGGCGACATCACGGTTTCCAGCGGAACGGCAAACCTGACCGGGACGGTGACGCAAACCGCCGGCGCCACGACGCTCGCCAATGGAACGACCCTGAACTTTGCCAGCGGGACGCTCAACAATCTCGCGGGCGAAAACGGGACGATCAACGCGACGAACCAGCTGACGCTCAATAACGACGAGAATACCAAATTCACCGGCTCGATCACGGCGGCCTCCCTCACAAAGACCGGCGACGGCACGCTGAAGCTGAACACCGGCGACACGGGTGCGATCACCGCCTCCAGTCTGACCGTCACGGGAGGGCGTCTCGACCTTCTGGGCAAAGCCACGGGCGGACTGACGATCAGCGGCGCGGTCTTCTCGCCGGGCAACTCGGTTGGCGCTACGACGATCACCGACGGCGGTTTTACGCTTGAGGACGATGCGTCGGTCATCCTCGAAATCGGCGGCTCGACTCCCGACAAGAACGACTCGCTGGTCGCCTCGGGAGCTTTGAACCTGGATGGCGGCAAGATCTACCTGACCTTTGCGGACGCCTGCGACCTGAAGCCTGGTGACGAGTTTAAAGCCGTTTTTTCGGGCAGCAACAGTGGATCGCTCCAGAACAATTTCATCGACGATTACGTCATTTCGCACTACTTCACCAACCTGGCGTACGTGCCCTACGGTGACGGTCAGTACGCCATTACCGGTATCCTCAACGCCAACGCAGTGCCGGAACCCGCGGCTTGGGTTTTACTCCTCCTCGGAACGTTCAGTCTGCTCTGCTGGCGGAAGAAATAAAAAACGGAGGGACGGCGGTGAGTCGTCCCATTTTTTTTAAGCCGCAAAGATTGCAAAGGTTTTTTCTTCCCAAGGCCTTGACAACGGTTGGGCTTTCTTTATAATAAAACAAAGTTAAAGCGCTCGTTCTCTTTCCAAGGAACAACACATGAAAAGGAATCTGGTTTTTATTGTTTTATCGCTGGCTCTAATGGGTTTGTACGCCCAAAACGCCGCGGCGTTTGAATCCCCGCTCGATCTTTCTGACCCGTCCAAACTTCCCCCGGCGCCGGCCAGCGCGATCGCGTACCCGGAGCGTGAGCCCCAAAATCTTCTCGGGAATTTCCAGACGCCACCGACCGGGTACGGCGAAGTCCCGTTCTGGTGGTGGTCCGGCGACCGGCTCGACAAAACGCGCCTGGAGTGGCAGCTGGACCAGCTTCACAAAAAGGGGATTTCCGGCGTTCAGGTCAATTACATCCACAAAGACACCGAAGGCTGGGGAGCGTACAACAACGATCCGCCCATCTTCTCTGACGAGTGGTGGGACTTTTACTCTTACGCCTCCAAGGTTGCGGCAAAGTACAACATGGGAATCGGCCTGAGCACGTACACGCTCGACTGGAACAACACCAAAAACCTGTTCAACGACATTGTCTACAACGAAAAAGAATTCAACGCCCGGGCCCTGAAAGGGAACCAGGTCAACATGGCGAAACCCGGCGCGGCGTTTGAACTCAGGGAGTCGGAAAACCATATCGCGTTCGCCGCCTATCCGTTAGAAAACAGCCGCATTTCGGGGCCGGGGTTCAAGTTGGAAGCAGATGAGAACGGGAAGTATCACCTTCCTGAAGACGCTCCTGCGTCACAGTACACGATCTGGGAGTTCCGGTACGAGGTCCAGCCCGGCACGCTCAACCCGCTGCACCCGAAGTCCGGCCAGCGCGTCATCGAAAAGTTCTTCCAGCCGTTCGAGGACCACAACGGGGGGACGGCCGCCGGTCTGAACTTTTTCTTCAACGACGAACTGAACGTCGGCTACCGCGGCTGGCAGTGGACGGACGACTACGCCGAGCGGTTTGCGGAGGTCATGGGCTACGATTTCTTCACCCTCGCCGCCGGCCTGTTCACGGAGATCGGGAATTTGACCCCCAAAGCCAAAATGGACGCGATGGACGTCCAGGTTTACCTCAGCGAACTGCGGTACTTCAAGCCCATTTTCATGTGGCACTACTCCCGCGGCCTGACGTTTGGCTGCGACAATAACGGCCGCGGCTACCAGCCGACGCAGTATCACGACTACTTCCGCGCCATTCGCTGGTACACGGCCCCGGGTCATGACACGCCGGGCGGAAATGCCGACTTCATCAAGGACAAAGTTTCCTCATCGATCAGCAATCTGTACCAGCGGCCGCGCGTCTGGCTGGAAGGTTACCACTCTCTCGGCTGGGGCGCCAATCCGAACGGCCTGATGTACGCGACGAACGAGAATTTCGTCTTCGGCGCGACGCTGCTCAACCTCCACGGGCTTTACTACACCACCCACGGCAGCTACTGGGAATGGGCGCCGCCGTGCTACCACTTCCGCATGCCGTACTGGGAACACATGAACGCCTTCCTGAAGTACTACGAGCGTCTGTCGTACCTGCTCAGCCAGGGAACGTGGCAGGCCGAGATCGCGATCATTTACCCCGTCGCGCCGTACTACGCCGGCTTGCAAGCCAACCAGAACGAGGCGACTAAAACGGCGTTTGACCTGGCAAAACGGATCTACGCCACGAACCGGGACATTGCGTTCATCGACGAGCAGTCGATCCTCCGCGCGGCGATCGTTCCCCAGCAGGGCGCGCAAGCCGCCAAACTCTCCGTTTCCAACATGAATTTTGCCGCGGTGGTCGTTCCCTCCATGGAGGCGCTGCACTGGAACGTTCTGACCAAGCTGCGGGAATTCCAGCTCGCCGGCGGGACGGTGTACATTTACGGGAAAAAGCCGATCGTTTCGGACCGCGCGGGGGTGAACGACCCGGTCCTTGATAAACTGGTCGTCGAGATACTTCAGACGGCCGAAGAACGCGTCGCCAACGTCAAAATCAGCGAAACCAATACGGAGCCTGAAGCCGCTCCGCGCGTTTATCCCGGCGGTTTCACCGGGTACTGGGCGTGGTCGAAAGAAGCCGTCCGCCAGATCCAGGCGGTCGGGACGCTCAAAGGCCTCACCGACGCGCCGGCTCCGTATCAGGTCAAACTTTTTGCCGACAATCACGGCGATTTGTACGTCAACGGGAAGCTCATCTGCTCCAATGCCGACTACCAGAACGGCTGGACGGGGACGCTGAGCCTGAAAAACGGCGACGAGGTCCGGATCCTCGCCCGGGACGACGACCCCGGAAACCGGACAGCGGGCCTTTTCTTCGCCGTTTCCAACGGGCAGAAGACCCTCTTCACGACGCTCGATCTGGGGTACAAACTCGCCGACAAAGACGCGCCCAAACCGCTCGACCCGACAAACGTTCACGACCTGCACCGGTTCGGCCGAAAGGACGTCCGATCCTCCACGCCGGGCGCACAAGTGGCGGCGGACCCGCAGATCGTCGTCATGCCGCAGGACGTGAAAGCGGGCGCGCCGATCAAGTATCTGCACCGGAAAGCGGGCAAGTACGACGTTTACATGGTCATGGGCGCGGAGAAAGATTCCATCGTTTCGTTCCGCTGTGCCGGACGTCCGGAGCGCTGGGATCCGATGACGGGCAAGGTTTCGCCCGCCGCGGTCACCGAAGTCCGGGACGGCTACACGTCCATCCAGATCCCGGTTTCGAGCAGCGAGGCGTGCCTCTTCGTCTTCGACTCGACGCGGCCGGCGCAAGTCACCGGTCCAGCCGCACCGAAGGAATTCGACGTCGTGCCGCTTGAAGGGGCGTGGTCGTTCAAACTCCTGCCGACGATGGACAATCAGTGGGGCGATTTCCGGCTTCCGGTCACCGCTGACAATCGCGTGATCGGGGCGGAAGCCCGTCGATTCGAATACCGCGCCGCCGGCTCGGAGGACTGGAAACCGTGCTCCGTTGGTTACGGCCAGCGGTTCTGGCTCAAATCCGTGCCGATGACGGCCGCGCCGACGTCCAACCCGGTCAAATCGCTCGCGACGCTCGATTCGTCGTGGACGCCGTACGAGTTCTCCTGGCGCTCGGGTGTCGAAGGGAACCTCGGCCACCAGGGTTTCCACGGCCTGAAAGAAAACTTCAGCGACCACTTCATCGCGCTGGGCCAGCAGAAGGACGGGCACCAGGGGCACAGATACTTCATCTACGCCGCGGAGAACCCGCCGAAGCGGTACTTCCTGACCACGTCAGTCTGCTGGAAAGGGACGGTCACGATCCAAAAGGGCGGGAATCTCCCCGACGCGGTTTTCCTCGACGACCAGCCGATTCCTCCGGACGCCAAAACGCTCGAGCTTTCGGGCCGGCCGCAGATTTTGACGCTTTCGTACTCCACGGCGGGGCGGGGCTTCTGGTTCCTCGAAAAGGGCGTGCACGACCCGCGTCAGGCGCAGCCGGAATGGGACGATCTGACCCGGGAGCAGAAGGCGAAAGCGTTCCCGAACTCGATGAGCTGGTACGTGCTCGACCAGGTCGATTTCTGTGCCGCTGGGCCGACGACGATGGAATACCGGTTTGATGCCCCGGCCGGTCTGGACGGTCTGACGTTCACGCTGG
Source organism: Thermoguttaceae bacterium (assembly GCA_017447865.1). Lineage (GTDB taxonomy): Bacteria > Planctomycetota > Planctomycetia > Pirellulales > Thermoguttaceae > RGIG3701. Next base: position 190,728 of record JAFSMO010000055.1, on the reverse strand, counting down.
CGGAGCAGGTCACGTCGGCGCCGCGCGTTTTCGTGGCTGGCAAGGAATTCCCGGTCAAGCCTACGGATCCGGCCGAGCTCAAAACGCGCCGCTGGGTCTGCGCCGGCATCGGGGCGGTGAAGCCGACGTCGGTCACCGTGGTACTGCCGGACTGCCCGGTCCAGGGGGGCGCGGCGTTTGCGGAGCCGATCCTCTTCTCGACCACGCAGGGCGAGATCGACGCGCTGACCGACTGGAGCTGGAACGGGACCGGTTTGCAGTACTATTCCGGCGGCGCCGTTTACGGCAAGACGGTCCACGTTTCCAAAGACCAGGCGCAGCGTCCGGCGGTCCTCTCGCTGGGCGACGTCTGCGCGACGGCCGAGGTCCGGATCAACGGCAAATCGGCGGGCGTGCTCGTCTGCCAGCCGTGGGAACTCGACGTCACCGGCCTTTTGACCGAAGGCGAAAACCGGATCGAGGTGGAGGTTTACAGCACGCTGGCGAACCATTTCCGGAGCATCCCGACGCACTACCACGGCCCGACGTACAAGTCCGGCCTGATCGGCCCGGTCGAACTCCGATTCGGGAAGTAGTCCGAGGACCCTGAATCAAATTTGAAGCCGCAAAAAGGTCGGCCTCTTTCAGATCTCACACGGAGCGGCGGAGGCGCGGAGTTTTAGAGACGGTTTTAACAAAAACCTCCGCGTCTCCGCAACTCCGCGTGAGATAAAACTGAACCGGGGCGCTTTTTTCTTTTTTCCCCAAAATTTTTCTTTTTTTTGGATTTTTTTCTCTCCGGACGAACAAATTTTGAACTTTGGTGTATAATAATCCTTAATGTACTTTAGCCAGCTCTTTTGAGCAAGCCTTTTTTTGTTCCCAATCGTGAGAATTCAACATGAAGACGCACGCCGTAAATAACGTAAAGAAAATTTCCACCCGCTTTTGGACGCTTCTGGCCGCTGCTTTGCTGATCGTGTTTTCCGGCAGCGCCCGGGCGGAGGTCATTCTTTTCTGGAATTTTGACGGATTTTCCACCGAAGGCGAGACGAACTACATCACGGATACAGTGCATTCCGAGCGACTCAATCTGGTGAACGCGTCGGTCGTGGACGGCAAGCTCTCGGCCAACGGCGGCTACGCCCAGGGGACCGTCGAGGGGACAAACGGCGTGAACGTCACGCTTCCCACCGGCTCGGCAAACTACACGCTCTCGGCATTTCTCTCCACGACCAAAAGCGGCGCGGTCGGGATCATCGCCTGGGGGACGAATTCCAACTACCACTGCAATTCATTCCGGACCGATAACGACGGCCTGAAGAGCTACTGGTGGGGCTCCGACCTCTCGGTGAAAGGGTACCCGGAAATCATCAGCGGGTTTGAAAACCACGTGGTCACGACCGGCATTGGAACGAACCACTATTTGTACGTCAACGGCCAGCTCATCGGCACGAATTCCACCCACGTGCGCGACGAAGTCAACCAGAATTTTACCGTCGGCAACACGGTCAACAATAACACGGAAACCCTGGTCGGCACGATCGACAACGCCTCGGTTTACAACGACGCGATGGAGCACACGGACATCATCACCATCGCCGGCTCCCGGTTCAACGGGCTGACCAACTGGTGGAAGGCCGGGCAGAATATCGACATGATCGCCGGCGTCGTCCGGCCGGATTCCATCACGGGGACCACGGTCCTTAACGGCACCAACGGCGACGTCATGGTCTTTGACCGCGCTCTGGAATCGGGCGAAATGGCCTACTATCAGGGCCAGCTGGACGCCTCTCACGCCTACGTCATTGACAACATGGCGGGCAGCGAAGTCGGGAAAACGACGTGGGTCCGCGGGACTTCAGCCAACCTGAGCGACGCGGCGCAAACCCCGCTGGGGATCTACGTCGGCGGGACGACGGACAAGCCGACGCTCACGGCCACGGCCCAGCAGCTCAACGCGGTCAACCGGACGCTGGTGCTCGGCAACGGTACGCTTGCCGTCTCGAGCCCGAGCGCGTTTTCGCTGGATCTGAATCGGGTCGATTTCGACGGCGGCAACGTTTCGATCGACGCTTCGAGTAACGTCACGTTCAATTCGAACCATCTGATCTCGGTCCGGAACATCACCTCGGCCGCGGGGAGCGTTTTGCAGTTCAACGGCGCCGGCGAGATTCACGTCATTGGCGCGCTTTCCGGCACGGGGAACGTCGTTTTTTCGGGCGATGCAACCACGACGCTGCTGAGCCAGTCCCAAGGGTTTACCGGCACGCTCACGGTGCAGAACGGCAACACGCTGGTCTTCACCAAGCAGGACACGTTCAACAACGCGCACAACAACAGCAACGTTCACGTGGTCGCTGACGGCGGAAAGATCACCCTCACCGGCGCCATTTACGAATACCTGACCAACGTGACGCTGAAAAACGGCGCGCAGATCTACGCCGCCGACGGCAACACGACGTGGGAAGCGTTCAAGTTCCGCAACCTCAACGTCGTCCGCAACAGTGACGGCTCGGCCGGTGCGGCGACAACGATCTCGGGCGCGAATAACGACCACGCGGTCATCTCCTTTGGGCCTCAATCGAACCAGGTCGCCACCACCCCGGCCACCATTTACGTTGAGGACATCACGAGCGCAAGCGGCTCTTCCGACAGCGTTTCGGACCTCGTGATCACGGCGAGGATCGTGAACCCGACCACGGTCAATAACGGCACCAAAACGGCTGGCGAGATCGTCAAGACCGGCGCCGGAACGCTGGAACTGAAGAACGGCTCAAACTCCTTTACCGGAAATCTTCACATTAACGGAGGGAAAGTCAAGGTCGCCTCCGGACGTTCGGGGAACAATTCGGCTTTGGGCGCGGTTCAGTCCGGCAGAACCATTTTCGTCAACAGCGGCGCCGAGCTGATTTTTGCCAGTCAGGACATTTTCGCCGACGCTCACACGAATATTCCGGTCACCATTGAGGTGAACGGTGGAAAATTCTCCAATACGGGAGCCGTTTACAATTTCGTCCAGAATGTGACCCTGAGAAACGGCGCCAATATTTACGCCGCGGACGGCAACGCGACGTGGGAAGCGTTCAAGTTCCAGAATCTCAACGTCCTTCGCAACAGCGACGGCTCGGCGGGCACGGCAGTAACGCTGACCGCTGCGAACAAAGACCACGCGGTCTTTACCTTCGGAGCCAGATCCGCCGACATCACCACGGTTCCGGCCACGATTTACGTTGAGGACATTACCAGCGCAAGCGCCGACACGACGGATAACGCGGAGGACCTGGTTATTTCCGCGAAAATCGTGGAACCGACCACGAACCGAAACGGAACGAAAACGCCTGCCAAAATCGTCAAAACCGGCGCGGGGATGCTGACGCTCTCCAACGGCGCCAACAGCTTTACCGGGGACTTTACCATTAACGAGGGGAAAGTCAGGATCACTCCCAAACTTTCCGGGTCGAATTCCGCTTTGGGCGTAGTGAAGGCCGGCAGAACCATTACCATCAACAGCGGCGGCGAATTGATTTTGGCCAATCAGGACATTTTCACCAACGCCCATAATCAGAACCCGCTCCTCTTTGTACTGGACGGGGGAACGATCTCCAACTCGGGTAAAAATTACGACTACCTGACGAACATCACCTTTAAAAACGGTGGTCAGCTCAACGCTACCAATGGTAACGACACATGGAAGGCTTTCAAGCTGCATAATGTGAACGTGGAACGCAGCGACAGGGCGGACCGCTCACCGGCCACGATCACCGCCGTCGCGGACCAGGCCAACGCCACGATCGCTTTCGGTGACAGAAGCGATGTGATCAATGTTAGAGACAACAATTCGGTTTCGACCGTCACCGTGGGCGAAATTACCAGCGAGGACGGTTCCGTTGACGACCTTTCCGACCTGATCATTTCCGCCGTCATCGCGGATCCCGTCCACACCACCAGCGGCGCCCTTAAAAATGCGACGCAGATCATCAAGGCGGGTGCGGGAACGATGGAATGGACCGCAGCCAACACCATCACCGGTAAGACGACGATTTCGGAAGGCACGCTGAGACTCTCCGCCGCCGGTACGTTCGGCACGGGCGAGGTTTTGATCAATGAAGACGGAACGCTGGAATTCAGGAATTCGACCGCGACGGTCCCGTCCGCGATTTCCGGCACGGGCGACATTCTCGTTTCGGCCGGAACGGCGACCCTGACCGGCGCGGTGAACCAGACCGGCGGTGCCACGACGCTGGCTAACGGGACGACCCTGAACGTCGGCAGCGCGACGCTCAACGATTTGGCCGTCACCGACGAAACGTCGTCTGCCACGCTGGTCGCTTCCGGGAACTTGACGCTTAATAACGACGCGGACACCCAATTCACCGGCTCGATCACGGCCCCGGCAATCGACAAGACCGGCGACGGCACGCTGAAGCTGAACTCCGGCGACACCGGCCTGATCAACGTGCCGAACCTGACGGTCACGGGCGGGCGTCTCGACCTGAAAGGCAATGCGACGGGCGGGATCACGGTCGGCCCCAACACGGTCTTCTCGCCGGGCAATTCGATCGGCAAAGCGGAGGTTGACGGCACGTTCACGCTCAGTTCGGACACTTCGTCGGTCCTCATGGAGATCGGCGGCTCGACCGAGGACGAGAACGACCTGCTGATCGTCTCCGGGGACCTCGCGCTGAACAACGGCAAGATCTACCTTGAGCTGGCGGAAAACAGCACCCTGAACCCCGGCGACGACTTTATCGCGGTGTTCCACGGCAATAACAGCGCGGCGCTCGAGGATGATTTCATCGCCAATTACGTCATTGCGCCCGATTTCATGCGTTTGGCCTACGTGCAGCTGGATGTGGGTACTTACTCCGGCCTGTACGCCATCACGGGAGAGGTTTTCAACGACGGAGCCGTGCCGGAACCAGCGACGTGGGTGATGCTCCTGCTTGGCACGTTCGGGCTGATGTACTGGCGGAAGAAGTGATTTGGAGTGCGGTGATACAGTCGCGCAGCGACATTCACCGCTTTCCCTTGCGGCAATACGGCCTCGAAGAGGCCTTTGCCGCTGAAGTACGCTGGGCGTTTCCCACGGGAAAACTCCTTTTCGTCTCCATGTTTCCCGGTCGCTAAGGGAAAGCGGCAAATGAAGCCTTCGGCTTCTGTATTGCCGCACTCCAAATTTTTTAAAAATTTCTCACTTTTTTTCTCTTTTTTCCCCATCAAACTGACAATTTCTGGAATATGGCGTATAATAATATTTACGTACTGATATTTTGTTTCTTCCCGTTTCCGATTTCGAGGAATCACCATGAGATTACCCGTTTCAAACAGCAGGATCCTTTCCTCCAGCGTTTTAACGCGCGGGGTTCTTTTTTCCATATTGACTGCTTTTGTTTTTACTGCCCTGGTTAATGCGCAAACCGTCATCCGTACCAACGGCGGAACAGAAACTGCGACCGGCACCGACGTTTCAACGGTTCAAAAAGCGGACGGCTACGCCAGCGGCGACGTGATCACCATTTCCGGCACGTCTGCCACCAGCCTCGCGCCGTTTACCGCTTCGGTACGAGTGGAAGGCGCCTATACGGTCGACAATTTTACCGTTCAGTCGGGAACAAGCGACAAACAGTATATAGGCGGTCTTGCCAATTCGCGAAACTACGTCCTGAAACTGGGAAACAGGAATTACAACCTGACATTCAAAAACGTTGAATTCCAGAACACGGACGTCGCCCAGAATACCGCCGGCATCTTTTTGATCATGGATCAGGCGACCTCTACGGTGACGCTGAACCTGGATAATGCGTCGTTTACAAAGTTCAAAGGCTCGGGCGACTCCAACTACGGCGGCGTCATTAATTCCTCCGGAGATTTGACGATCAATGGAACCAATACCGTTTCCTTCTATGGAAATGCCACGGGTTCGGGAGGCGCGATTTTTGCCAACAAAGCGCTGACGATCGATTGCGATGAGATGATTTTCGACAGCAACGCCTGCAACAACTCCGGCGCGATCCGCAACGGCGGCGCGTTGGACATTTCGGGTTCCAAGGTCACGTTCACCAATAACTCGGCCCGGAACAACGGCGGATCGATCTATTCGACCAGTACCGTCAAGATCGCCGGGAAGGGTGACAACGGCGTGTTGACCTTTACCGGCAACACCGCGGCGAATGAAGGAGGCGTGATCTACTCCACCTACGGGATCGAGCTCGACAGCAACGAAATTCTCTTCCGCGACAATGAAGCGAAAAATTACGGCGGCGCGCTCCGGTTTAACAGCTCAAGCGGCAAAATCCTGGTAAAAGGCGAGACGGTCACTTTTGACAACAATACGGCCCTGAACAACAACGGCGGCGCGATCCACACGAACGCGAACGTCGAGATGCAAGGGAAGTCCGAAAACTCGGTTTTCACCTTCAGCAACAACTCGGCCCCGAACGGCAACTCCGGCGTCATCGTTGCGGTTGGAACGGTGGATTTCTCGACCGGTTCGTTTATTTTCCAGAACAACAGCGCCAAGGGGATCGCCGGGGCGATCGAAGCCCGTAAGGGGATCTCGTTCACCGGTGACAACACGTCGGCGACGTTTACAGGCAACAGTGCCGGCGAAAGCGGAAGCGATATTTATCTGTCGGGCGATTCGACCCTCTTGTTCCAGGGCCGCGGCACGTACTCCTTCGACGGCGGCATTTTCCTGGTCAACTTGGCGGCGAAAACGGACATTGACGGCGCGCACGTCACGATTGCCGGGCGTGAAAACGATACGACCAACAATTACCAGCTTCGGAACGTGACGATCTCCAACGGCGGCACACTGACGGTGAATATCGACTACATCGACTCGTTGACCGGTACGTTCGACGTGCTCGGGACGGGCGACACCGCGGGTACGCTGGAATTCAATTACGGTTTGGCCGAGCCGAAATCGCTGACTTTCTCCGAGTCGTTCCAGATTGCCGACACCAGCACCGGGAACGTGGTTAAATCCGGCGTGGGCACGATCGAAGTGACCGACGAGAATGCCCTGGCCGTCAAGACGATCGTTTCCGAAGGAACGCTCAGACTCTCCGGCGCAGGTACGCTCGGCACGGGCGAGATTGAGGTCGGCGAAGACGGAACGCTGGAATTCAAGGATTCGACCGCGACGATCCCGTCAGCCATTTCGGGCACGGGCGATATTCTCGTTTCGGCCGGAACGGCGACTCTGACCGGGGCTGTGGCCCAGACCGGCGGCTCCACGACGCTGGCCAACGGGACGACCCTGAACGTCGGCAGCGTGACGCTCAACAATCTGGCCGTTACGGACGGGGCGGCTGCGACTTTGGTCGCTTCCGGGAACTTGACGCTTAATAACGACGAGGACACCCAATTTACCGGCTCGATCACGGCCCCGGCGATCGAAAAGACCGGCGACGGCACCCTGAAGCTGAACTCCGGCGAGTCCGGGCTGATTGACGTGCCAAACCTGACGGTCTCGGGCGGGCGCCTCGATCTGCTTGGCAATGCGAAGGGCGGGATCACGGTCGGTGACGGCTCGGTCTTCTCGCCGGGCATTGGCATCGGTGAGGCCACGGTGGACGGCGCGTTTACGCTCGCTGCGGGCGGAAGGCTCCTGATGGAGATCGGCGGTTTGGACCCCGATCAGAACGACAGCCTGGTCATTGAGGGCGACCTGAATCTTGACGGCGGTCTGATTTATCTGGAACTGGCGGATGGGAGCACGTTGAACCCTGGCGATACCTTTACCGTGACCTTGGACGCCGACAACAGCGAGGACTTCGTGAACACGCTCCTCGATTACGTCAGCGGGGCGCAGTTTACGGATCTGGCGTACACGAAGATCGGCGACATGTACGCCCTCACTGGCACACTTGGCGGCGGGGGGGGTGGGGCTTCCGTGCCGGAACCGTCCGCGTGGGTTCTGCTCCTGCTCGGCACGTTCGGCCTGCTGAAACTGCGGAGACGTTAATACGGAGGGACGGCGGCTCGCCGTCCGCGGCCGGCCCGGCCGCAAAAAACGGGGATGACGTTTATGCGCGTCGTCCCCGTTTGTTCTTTGAGTTCAGAATAATTTCTACAAAACTCTATCCCCCCAGAACGCCAGCGAGACGTCCTCGCAGCCGGCCTCTTTCGCCCAGACGAGCCGCGGGCGGATCAGCTGTTCGTCGAGGCGACCGCGATGGTTCTGCGCGTGGCCGAGTTCCCACAGATGGCCGAATACGATGCGTTTGGCGTTGATCTTCTTCACGGCCGTGGCGGTATCGATGCCGCAGCCGGGGAAGAAGAGCCAAAGGTCGGGCTGGCCCCAGACGGTTTCGAGTTTCGGCTCCGTGCCGCGGCCGCTGTCACCGGTATGGTACAGGATGAAGTCACCGATCCGGATCTCGAACGCCGTCGTGAAGTCGATCAGGTAGTCGTTGTGGTCGATAAGCGAGGTGCGGATCTCCACGTCCTTGAGCTTGAACGTCTTCACGCCGCGAATGAAGCCGCCGTCTTTCTTCCAGTCCTTTGTGCCGTAATTGTCGAGGAAATTGGAGATGACCGTCTTGCCCGCGCCGTTCATCGGCCTGTAGAATTCCTGCCGCCAGTGGTCGCCGTGGTTGTGCGTGATGAGCGCAAAATCGAGCATCGGGGCGAACTCCCAATCCCGCCGGTGGACCAGATCGATGGAGAAAAGCACCTCGCGGGTCTTGACGATGTACCCCATGTTGTACACGCTCCAGACGGCAGGCGCGTCGCCGGTGACGACCGTTTCTTTTACCTCCCGCATCACCTTTTCGAACGCCGCCTCAAGTTTCTCCAGCGACGCGAAACCCCGCGTGTTGCCGTCGAGCAGATACGCCTTGTAATCCTTCGGCGCGACGAGTTCCGTCTCGCGGTTCCATTGGGCGATCGCATCCTCGTCTTGGGCGTTCGCCTTCGTAATGACGGACGACATCAACGCCGCCGCGCCGATCGAACCGATAAATTCACGTCTGTTCATATTTTTCTCCTTAAAGTCTCTTTTGGGGTAATGAATGATCAGGTTCATTATAATCGTAAGAAATCACGCTGTCAAGGGACCGGATTTCGGAATGTGCCAGTTTTTCCTTAAAATGTCAAGAGCCCCCCTTGACGTTCTGATTTGAGTCGTGTAAACTTGGGTTTTATGGAGAAACGTCAGGATGAACGGCGTGTTTGAACAATTTCGCGTTTTACCCGACGTCGCAATTTGTGCAGTATTGTTTTATTGTTTCACTTTTTTAAGGAGCACACCTCAATGAAAAAGACGCTCTTCTTTTTGATTTGTGCGGCAGCCGCGGCGCTATGGACGGCGGCGGGTCACGCGCAGACGGTCGTTGATGCAACGGTCGATCCTGGCAAGGTGCTCGGGAAAATCGACGGCAAAGTTTACGGCCATTTTTTGGAGCACATTTACAATTCCTGCAATGGCGGCTTGTGGGGCGAGTTGGTCTGGAACCGCTCGTTTGAAGTTGGAACCGGTTCAAACTGGCAGTACGACAAAGGCGTCTTTGCTTTTGATAACGCTGGCAATCCCCGCGCTCTGTTCGGGGCGCAGGACTGGACCGATTACGAACTGACCTGCGACGCTAAAAAGACCGGCGGCGAGGAAGGTTTTTTGATTTTGTACCGCGTCACCGACACGAATTATTTTTGGGTCAATATCGGCGGCTGGGCTAACGAACGCAGCGGTCTGGAGTTCGGAACGATTAACGAATCCCGGGACGTGCGGCACGGCGCTCGGGCGGCTTTTGCTCCGTTCCGGAAAATCGAAAAGGGCAAGACGTATAAAATCCGTCTGGTCGTGAAGGGGACAACCGCCAAGCTGTACATGGACGATGAACTCTACATGGAGACCAATTCCGACAACGGCGTTACGCACGGCTGTGCGGGTCTGGGGACCTGGAATACCTCGGCGGAATACTCCAACGTGCTGGTTAAATCCCTCGACGGCGAAATTCTTTACGACGGAAACAAACAGGCGCCGGCCAGAGTCAAGGCGTCCAAAATGCGGTTTTGGATCGTTGACGGAAATATTGCCCAGGTTCGAGGCGACGCGCGTAACAGCGACAAATACGTTCACGTGGACGGCGCAGGATCTTTGGAACAGGAAAACTTCTGCTTCCAAAAGGGAGAGGTTTACCAGTTCTCGTTCTGGGCGAGAGGCAAAGGCGGTGTGACCTTCCAGGGCAAGCCGTTTGCGGTTGATGCGGATCAGTGGACGAAATTCAACGGCGAATTCACTGTCGATGAGTCCAATACGAATGCGACGCTCAAAATTGATTTTAACGTCGGTGGGGGCAATTTCGTTGACTTTGACCAGGCGTCGATCATGCCCAGGTCGTGGGTGGAAAACTACAGTGGTTTCCGTCCGGACCTGCTCAAGGCGATCAAGGACCTCAAACCGGCGGTCATTCGCTGGCCGGGCGGCTGCTACGCGTCGATGTACCGATGGAAGTCGGGGATCGGCCCGCAGGACGACCGCCGCGTCTATCCCCGGGAAATGTGGAACGACATCGACGTTAACTCGTTCGGCATTGACGAATTCGTTCAGATGTGCCGTCTGGTCGGGGCGGAGCCGATCATGGTCGTGGACCTGGGAACGGAGCAGTGGACCAGCCGCGTGGATGGCGCCAGCGAAGTCGATTGGATGACCGAGGCGGTCGAGTGGGTCGAATACTGCAACGGCCCGGCCACCTCAAAATGGGGAGCCGTCCGCGCTCAAAACGGCCATCCGGAACCTTACGGGATCAAGTTCTTTGAGCTCGACAATGAGGTCCATTGGAAGTCAACGCCGGCGGACGTTTACATCCGGATGATCAAAGAAGTCGTTCCGCGCATGAAGGCGGTCGATCCGAACATCAAGATCATCGCCTGCGGTTCGTGGTCTGGTCCCCGCGATGATTGGGATCGAGCCATTCTCAACGGCGCGGGCAAGTATTTCGACTACCTTTCGACGCACCGCTACGATAATCCTGACGGTTACATGAGAAACCCCTATGAAAACCAGAAGTTCTTTGAGTCACGGCGAGAAATGATCGCAGAATGCCCGAACCCCGCCATTCGCATGTTCGATTCCGAGTGGAACGCGCAATCGACCGACTGGCGCACGGGCCTGCACGCGGGCGGGATCCTCAACTGCTTCGAAAACGTCGGTGACACGCTGGAAATTGCCGCCCCGGCCCTGTTTCTGCGTCATAAATCTGCGACCGGCTGGGACAATGCCTTTGTCAACTTCGACCAGGCGGGCTGGTATCCTGCTCCGAACTACGTCGTGATGAAGCTCTGGCACGACAATTTCCTGCCCAATCGTGCGGAGTGGACGTCCGATTCTGCGGACCTGAACGGCGACATGCCGATCATCAACGCGGCCGCAACGGTCTCCGACGACGGCAGGACGGTGGTCTTCAAAGCGGTCAACAACAAGGAAGAGGACGTGACGCTCAAACTGACCGTTGCTAATTCCGGGATCGCTTCCGTATCAGCGACGGTCATAACGCCGGAGTTGGCGTCTGGCGAAGAGGTAACCGACAAGCTGCGGAAACGTAACGATCTGGACGCGCCGGACCGGATCGTGCCGAAACCCAACGCTGTGACGGTGGACGGCTCGACGATCACGGTCGTTCTGCCGGCTCTGTCCGCAAACCTGATCCGGATCGAAAAGAAGTAGGACCGGATGAATTTTCGGCGCGTTACGCATGATCTCTGCATCAGCGGGCGCGCCCTGCTTTTCCTGGAAAATCCACTTTTTTGACTTTTTTTCTAAACAGACTATAAAATTTTGAAATTTGGTATATAATATTATAAGATATTAAGTGGAGCGGATTCGTCTGCTCTGGCGAGTGATCGTGTTATTCCTGAGAAAACGGTGTTGAAGAACCATGAGAATCCATTATTTTGCTTCTTTGATCGCGCTGACGCTGCTGTCGGTTCAACTCGCGACTGCCGATACTTACATTTTGAGTGACGAGAACAACACGATTACGGACCCTCAAATCGCGGACGACGGCGAAACGAACGCGATCGTCAGTACGGGCTCGGGGAGAACCTACGTCAAGGGAACAATGACCCTCCTGGGCGATTCCACGATCAACAACTCCAACCGGGTGGAAATGTCTGCGGCAATTACTGCCCCTGATGGTTCCGCATACACGATCACCAAAATGGGCAGCGCCCAGCTGTTGTTCATGAACGATTCGTCCGCTGTGGGCAAGATTGTTGTTACCTCCGGTACCGTTGTGGGGCAAAACCACGCTAAATCGCTCAATGCGATCAACGGCGTTGAAGTTACCGGCGGAACTTTACAGATCTGGAACCTGCAAAACGTCGTCGGGACCATCAACCTCAACGGCGGAACGCTCCAGTCCGCGGGCGCAAACAACAGTTTCATCGGTAATACCGTTTTGTCCAAGGAAGCGACGCTCGACGTCACGGGCTCTTACACGTATACGACGACCGGGTCGTTTTCCTGCGCGGGCGATGAGCTTTTCAAACTCCATAAAACCAACACGGGAACCTGGAACATCGCGGGAAACGTCAACGTCGGCTACCTGGACGTCGCGGGCGGAACCATCAAAGTCGCAGCCGGCGGCTCTCTGACGGCCACGCAGCTGATGATGCGTCAAAACAATGATAACGAGAACACCTACACGCTTACGGTTGACGGCGGAACGGCAACGTTTACCGGCGATGACCATCGCCTTGGGCACTGGGGAAAACACACCGGCGTGGTGAACATCAATTCCGGCTCGTTCAGCGCCGCAAATATTTTGAATGTCGGCTGGGACGGAAAGGGCAAGCTCTACCAGACCGGCGGAACGGCCTCGTTTGCCACGTTGAACATCCTCCGCACCGGTTCGCTGATCGAGTTGAGCGGCGGGACGACCACGATCGGAACCTTGAAAATTGGCGTTCGATCAACCAATACTCAGGCCGCCGGGGGGACGGTGACGTTCAAGGGCACCAGCAATGTGACGCTCACGAACATGTACGCGTACCATGAGGGAACGTTGAACATTCAGGACAGCGCGAACGTTACGGTCACGAACCAGGCCTACTTCGTGCAGGCGAACAACACGTGTGCCTTCACCATCAACCAGACCGGCGGAACGTTTACGGTCAACGGCTCCCTGGCGCTGGGGCATTACTATTACTCAAACGTCACGTACAACATGGACGGTGGGACGCTGAACGTTCCCAACTACGAGTCCGGCGGACAGACCGGCTTCTGGCTTGCAGTGGACAGCGACGGGACGCTCAACCAGTCCGGCGGAACGATCAACACCGGCCGGTTGAACCTTAACGCCCGCGACGCCCGGCAGACCGGAACGTACGTCATGACCGGCGGAACGCTCAACGTCGGCACCGGCGGCATCATCGCAACGAGACCCGAAGCCGGCCGATACGTGGTCCAGCTTCAAAAAGGGACCATCACCGCCGGCGCGGATGCACTGACGGCGAACAAAGGCTCGTGGTCCTCCAGCCTCAATATGGAACTGACCGGAACGGGCGATGATCGCGTCACGTTCAAGCCCGAATCCGGCTACCAAATCACGCTTGGCGGCGTTCTTTCCGGCGAAGGCGGTCTGATCAAGGACGGCGCGGGAACGCTCGAAATTACCGGCGCCAACACGTACACCGGTGCGACCACCATCAACGCCGGCTCCCTGAAACTCTCCGGCAGCGGCACGCTCGGAACGGGCGAGGTGATCAATAACACGACCCTGGAAATCGCCGTCGCTTCAGAACAGACGTTTACCAACGCAGTTTCCGGTACGGGATCCGTGATCAAAACGGGTGCGGGACGGTTAAAAATCAATGCCGCCGAGGGCGATTTTAATGTGCCAAGCCTGACCGTGGCGGCGGGCCGGCTGGATATGATGGAGTACCTCACCGGCCGTTTGCAAATCAATAACGGCGCGGCTTTTTCACCCGGCAACTCGATCGGGAAGATGACGGTCGATGGAGTTCTCACGCTCGGTCAGGCGTCCGAAGGCGACCCGGCGCGAATCATCATGGAAGTGGCCGGAAGCGGGGCGGATCAAAACGACCAGCTCATTATCACGGGCGATCTGGAACTGACCAACGGCATGATTTATCTGGAATTGACGGATGACCACGTTCTGAACAAGTACGACGATTTTACCGTACTGCTCTCCGCCGGCAACAGCGAGGACTTTGCGTCGTCCTTTATTAAAGATTACGTCAGTGCGTCTCCCATTTTGACGAACTTGAGGTACGAGCAGCTCGGTACTTACTGGGCCATCACGGGCACGCTCGACTATGACGCCGTCCCCGAGCCGTCCGCGTGGGCGCTTCTGGCGCTGGGCCTTGGTGGTTTGCTCTGCTGGCGTAAACGAAAGATTTGAGAGGCGGTAATGGAGCGAACGAAGTGAGCGAAATTACGCTTTGCCGCCAGAATATCATCCCATTTCAAAAATCGATCCCATGAGAAAATTTCTATTTGTCGTGCTGACGGCGTTGACGTTCTGCGTCGGCGCCGCCCAAGCTGCTGAAACAGGCCGCGGAGTGAAAGCGGTCACGGAAAACGGCGTCATTTCTTTGTATCTCAGCGGAGAAACGGCGCCGTTTGCGTCTCTGCCCGCCGAAACCGAGTCCGGGGACGTTCTGGAAGTCGTGCCGATCGACGGCTCGTTCGTGGGCCTGCGCGTCTCTCCCAAACTGGGCGAAGCCCGAACGGTCAAGTCGCTTTTCATCCCGGAGATTACGGTCTCCGCGTCGTGGGTGGATGAGTCGTCCAAAGTCTTGGGGACCGCCGGCCTGAAGACCGTCAATGAAAATCCCGGGTCGTACATGTTCGCGGCCGCGGCAAACCCGGAAACGAACCGGGGCGTGGTCGCCGCCTGGCTCACGACCGACAAAGCGTCGGGAGTCGTTTTTACGCGCCTGAACGAAAGCGGCCAGCTCGTGATCCGGGCGGAATCGCAGTACGGCCGGTGGGAGATCCCCGCGGACGCCCGGGCGGAAGACTTTAAGGGCGAGATCCTGGTCGTCGGAGCCTTCGACGACTGCCGTTTCGGTCTTGAGGCGTACGCCGACCAGGTCGCCAAGCAGTACTCTATTCGTCTTTTGCCGCAGCCGAGCGGGTACTGCACGTGGTACTCCAACGTCCATGGCCGGGCCGGGAACGAAAACGCCACGCGCGAATTCATGGACGCCGCCGCGGAAAAGCTCGTCCCATTCGGGTTCAACCTCTTCCAAATCGACGACGGCTGGCAGATGGGGAACTCGAAGAACGGCCCGCGCAAGAATTTCACCGCCCACGACCCTAACGGCGCGTACGCGTCCGGGATGAAGCCGACGGCGGAGTACATCCGGTCGAAAGGCGCGACCGCCGGCGTGTGGATCATGGCGTCGAGCGGGAACTGGAACGACCCGTACTACGCGGACAAGCAGGACTTCTTCGTGAAAGCCGCGGTGGACTATCCGCCCCCGGGCGAAAAGAGCACGCGGCGGTACGGCCAGACGGCGCAAAAGGGCCAGCCGTACGAAACGTTCTGGGGCGGAACGTGCTTCGACTTCACTAACCCCGCGGTCTGCGAGTACGTCGAAAACGAGCTCCGTCAGGCGAGCGCCGGCTGGGGCTACAGGTACTTCAAGCTCGACGGCCTCTGGACGGCCATGGGCTGCATGCAGAATTACGTCAACGACGGCTACGAGCCGGACGACCTGGGCGAGCAGACGTTCCGGGACATGACGGTCCCGCAGGTCGCCACCTACCGCAAGGCACTGGGGCTTTACAAGAAAGCGACGGATAATGCGTTCATTCTGGGGTGCACCGTCTCCCAGAACATGCGCTCCATGGGCGCGTCGTACGGTCTGGTGGACGCCATCCGCATCGGCCCGGACAATGGCGCGAGCTGGGACGGCATTTGCCGCGGGCCGGTTCGCGGTTCCGCCCGGTACTTCTACAACGGCCGCGTGTGGTACAACGACCCGGACCCGGTTTACGTCCGCGACAGTGTCCCGCTGAACCAGTCGCAGCTGATCGCGACCTGGGCGTCCGTCAGCGGCGCGCTCTACCTTTTCAGCGACTGGCTCCCGGACCTTTCCCAGACGCGTGTGGACGTGCTCCGCAGGACGATGGCGCCGCACCGCTGTACGAACGTCCGGCCGGTGGACCTTTTCAGCTCGGAGCTGGCCAGGTTCTGGCGGTTGAGCCGGGGCGACTACGCGATTCTTGCGATCTACAACTGGAACGACCGGAACGTTCTGGCGGTTGACCGGACGCTGGACCGGCTTGACCTGGATCCGGCCGCGCAGTACGTCGGGTTCGATTTCTGGAACGATTCGTTCGTCGCGCCGTTCAAAGGAAGCCTGATCTGCAGCGTTCCCGCCGCCTCCTGCCGGGCACTGAGTCTTCGAAAAGTGACCGGTGCGCCGGTGCTCGTTTCGACGTCGCGCCACGTTTGCAGCCCGCTCTTTGAAGTCGAAAACGAAGCGTGGGACGCCCAAACGAAAACCCTTTCCGGCACCAGCACGGTCGTGGCGAATGACGCGTACGAGCTGCGCATCGTGGCCGAAAACTTCAAGGCGGTCCGGGCGTCTTTCGACGGCGTGGAAGCTTCCGTGACGATCCATCAGGACGGCCCGACGGTCCGCGTCCGCGTTCTCCCCGCCCGGTCCGGAAAAGTCGCGTGGTCGGTCCGGTTTGAAGCCGACGCCGTCCCGCTCGCCCGCCCGGAAAAGCCGACCGACTTCCACGCCGATGCCGGCTACACCGGGGCCGCGCTCTCCTGGACCGGTCAGTCGCCGTTCGGCTACGTGCTGAAAAAGACGGTCAACGGGCAAAACCCTCAAACGATTTTCGTCAGTGGGACGAGCTACTTCGACTCCGACGCCAGGCTGGGCGAGACGGTTGAGTACGCGCTGGCCGCCAAGGGTTGGGGCGAGATCTTCTCCGAGGCAGTTTCGGCCACGGCCGTCATGCCGGAAAAGATCGTCGTTCCGCCGCAGGGCCCGGAGCCGGAGCTGAATATTGCCGACATGAAACCGGTGAGCCTGCGCGTTGGCTGGGGGACTTTTCACCCCAACCGCGACATTGAGGGCCGGCCGTTCAAGCTGGACGGGAAGCCGTACGAGAAAGGCGTCGGGCTGCACGCCAACGCCAACGTCGTGTATAACGTCCCCGCCGACAAACGCCGCTTTGTCGCCACTGCCGGGCTGAGCGACTCCCAAAGGACGGACGAGCGCCGGTCGGTCGTCATTCGCGTCTGGACGAACGTCTGCGAGATGGGCGAGCCGGAAGTCTGCGTCGCCAAGTCGCCCATCCTCGGCGCGAAAACCGAGGTGGATTCGTGGAACTTCGACCTTCAGATCGACTCCCGCGTCAAGCAGATCCGCCTGGAAGTGACCGACGCGGAGGACGGCAACAATTGTGACCACGTGGACTTTGTACGCACGGGATTTTGCAAATAATTCACTGAACTTTTAACCCACCGAAGGAGAAATCATGACCCATTTATCACGACGGGATTTTCTGTGCGGGACGCTTGCCGGCGCTGCCGCGTTGGCCGGTGCGCCTTTGCTTGCGGACGCGCCCAAAAAAGGCTCCAATATTAAAACCGGTTTGTGCACGTATTTGTGGGGCGCGAACTGGGATCTGCCGACCATCATCGCCAACTGCTCCGAGGCCGGGCTGGGAGGCGTGGAACTGCGCGTTCAGCACAAACACGGCGTCGAGCCGGAACTCGGTAAAGCGGAACGGGCGGAAGTCCGCAAACGTTTCGCCGACTCGCCCATCACGCTGGTCGGCTTCGGCACGAACGAGGACTTCCACCACACCGACCCGGCCCGGGTCCGGCACTGCATCGAGCGCGCCAAAGAGTACGTTCTTCTCTCGGCCGACTGCGGCGGTTCGGGCGTGAAAGTCAAGCCGAACGACCTTCCCAAGGGCGTGGACCAGAAGAAAACGACGGCGCAGATCGCCGCGGCGCTCAACGAGCTGGGCAAATTTGCCGCCGATTACGGGCAGCAGATCCGCCTCGAAAATCACGGCGGCTGCGCGCCGATCCCGATCATGAAAGAGATCATCGAGCAGGTCACGGAGAAAAACGTCGGCCTGTGCTGGAACTGCAACCCGTGCGACATGAACGAGCCGGGCTTCGTCGAGAATTTCAAGTCCGTGATCACCCGTCTGGGCGCGACGATCCACGTTCACGACCCGCTCACGCCGAAATACCCGTACGAGGAGATGATCCCGCTGCTGGTCGAACAGGACTACGACGGCTGGCTTTTGCTGGAGTGTTCCAACTCGGTCTCCGACGGCGTCGCCGCCATGGCCCGCAGCCGCGAGTATTATGAGGAACTGATCGCGAAAGCGGGGTGATTCGCCTGGGACCTTCTGTGAGGATCGAAAAGATGAACCAAGTAATTTACACATTGCCGGAAATCGAAGAACGGTTGCTCCCGGTTTTTTCGGAATATTCGGTCAGGAAAGCGATCCTGTTCGGCTCCTACGCCAAAGGGTGCGCGACCCCGAACAGCGACATCGATATTCTGGTGGACAGCGGCTTGCGCGGCCTGTCGTTTTTTGGCCTTCTGGAAGACGTTGTGACCGCTTTGGACAAAAACGTCGATTTACTGGACGTCACCCAAGTATCGACGGGTTCCGAAGTCGATAACGAAATCAGCAATAACGGAGTGGTCATTTATGAACAGTAAAGATCAGCAGGTTTTACAGAAGATTTATAACCACATCAATTTTCCATTAAACACCATGCCAACCCACAAATTGACCTTTCTTACTGTTTTATTGACCGCGGCGCTTGCGTTTGCGGCCCCAGCGGCGCTTTTCGCCCAGGACCCGGTCTGCCCGCTGGGCGAGGGCTGGAAGTTTAGCGCCTACCTGAGCGACGAGTTTGATCAGGACCAGCTCGACGTCGTTAAATGGTTCAATTATAATCCGATCTGGCGCGGCCGAAAGCCGGCGATGTTCTGCAAGGAAAACGTTTACCTCCAGGACGGCAAGCTCTGCCTGCGGGCGGACGTTGCGCCGGAGGGGTACTATTCGGAGCAGGACCGGAAAAACGGCTTCCATACGTTCCGCACCGCGGCGGTCCAAAGCCGGCTGACGGTCCTGTACGGCTACTTCGAGGTCCGCAGCAAGCCGATGAACTCGACGGCGTCCAGCTCGTTCTGGTTCTACAAGACCTTCGGCCCGCTGGGGTACCGGTTCGAGACCATGTCGGCCATGCCGCCGTACTGGCTCGACAAGAACACGCCGCCCGAAGTCTGGACGGAGATCGACGTCTATGAAATGTCCGCCAGGCACCCGAAATTCGGCTCCAAATACATCATGACGACGCACGTGAACTACACGCCGGAGAACAAACATTTGAGCTGGTCGGAGTCCTGGGATCTGCCGTTCAAACCGGCGGAGGATTTCCACGTGTACGCGCTGGAATGGACGAAAGAGCACCTCAAATGGTACGTGGACGGTCAGTGCGTGCGGGAACTGAAAAACGAGCACTGGCACCAGCCGCTGACGATCAATTTCGACTCGGAAACGATGCCCAGCTGGTTTGGCCTGCCCGACCCGAAAAACCTGCCGAGCGTTTTTGAGATCGATTACATAAGGGTCTGGCAGCGGTAAGCTGGGAGAGGCTGGGAGTGGCTGGGAGAAGCTGGGATTTTGTTTTCCCAGAAGTTCCCAGAAAACTCCCAGAAAATTCCCAGGGCGAACCGGGACGGTGCCCCGATGAGAGTGGCGAGGATCCTTTGTGCCTTGCCCCAGCGTGAAATCTTTCATCCTTTTTTTGTTTAACCCACCTGATGCCATGAAAAAATTCATCTTCTTTTTATCGGCGCTTCTGCTTGTTGCCGCGGCGGCGGTCAACGCCCAGAGCGTTACCCTGACGACCAACGGCGAAACCGCGTACACGATCGTCCTGCCGGACGAACCGACGCCGGTGGAAAAGACCGCGGCGGCTGAACTGCAAAACTACCTGACGGAAATCACCGGAGCCGCGTTCCGGACGATCCCGGAGAAAGACCTCCCAGCCGGCGCGAAGGCGATTTACGTCGGCCGGACGAACCGGGCGCAGAATATGGTCGATTTCTCCACGTTCCGGCTGGACGAGATCTTCATGAAGTCGCTGGACGACGGCTCGATCCTGCTGGCCGGGCACGACCAGCGAGGGACGCTTTACGCGGTCTATACGTTTCTGGAGGAGAAGCTCGGCGTGCGCTGGTGGACGGATACGGAATCGACCGTTCCCAGGACGCCGAACCTGACGATTGCGCCGCTCGACGTCCGTTACGCGCCGAAGCTGATCTACCGCGAATCCTCGTACAAAGTCGGCTTCCGCGACCCGGTCTTTGCCGCCCGATGCAAGAATAACGGCTCGCGTCCCGCTCTGGGGCCGGAGCTGGGCGGGCGTCACACGTACCAGTTCTTCGTGCATTCGTTCAACCACCTGATCCCGGGCGAGAAGTACTTCAAAGACCACCCGGACTGGTTCCCGGAGATCAACGGCGTGCGGAAGTTCGGGCATCCGGACTGGGCGTGGCCGTCGGCCGGGACGAAAGAGCTCATGGCGTCGCTCCCGCCGGAGCAGGTTCATAAAGCGGGCACTCAGCTGTGCCTGGCCAACGACGAAATGCGGGCGGAACTGACCAAAAACGCCTTGGAAGCGCTGCGTAAGAACCCCAACGCGACGATCATCTCCATCAGTCAGAACGACTGGAAGGGCTACTGCGAGTGCGAAAAATGCCGCGCGCTGGATGAGGCGGAGGGGTCGCACTCGGCGTCGCTGATCAACTTCGTCAACAAGGTGGCGGAGGACATCGAGAAGGAATTCCCGAACGTCTGGGTCGATACGCTGGCGTACCAGTACACGCGCAAGCCGCCGAAGACGATCAAGCCGCGGCACAACGTGATCGTTCGGCTTTGCACGATCGAGTGTTCATTCCTCAAGCCGCTGACGGACGAGTCGAACCGGGCGCTCAAGGACGACATCGAGGGGTGGGCGAAGATCGCGCCGCAGCTTTTCGTCTGGGACTACGTGACCAACTTCTCGTTCTACCTCCAGCCGCACCCCAACATGCGGGCGCTGGCGCCGAACATCCGGTTTTTCGTCGATAATAAAACCATCGGTCTGTACGAGCAGGGCGACCGCGACACGACCGTCAGCGATTTCGTTTACGCCCGCTACTGGGTCATCATGCACCTGCTCTGGAACCCGGATCAGGACGCCAAGGCGCTCTGGAACGAGTTCTTCGTGAACTATTACGGCCCGAAAGCCGGCCCGATCCTGCTGGAGTACCTCGATTTCATCCACGACAAAGCGTGGGCGTCCGACGTTTATCTGCGCTGCTTCATGGCAAACACGGACAAATGGCTCGATGCGGCGTCGTTTAATCAGTCGGCCCAGATAGTCGCCCGGGCGCGTGAAGCGGTCAAGGACGATCCGGTTCTCAAACGCCGCGTGGACGTCGCTTTGCTCTCGTACGATCTGCTTTGGGTGCGCAACTACACCAAAGTCAAAGAGGAGATCGAAAAGTCCGGCCAACCGTTCTACGGCCCGAAAAATCCCGGCGCGCTCGCCCGGGCCGTCATCGACCTGGCGGAAAAAGAAGGGACGTTCCAGTACCGCGAATGGATCTCCCACTGGCCGTGGGAGCCGTTCAGGAAGTCGATCCTGGAAATGTACCCGAACGAGTAGGGATCAGCTGGGAGAGGCTGGGAATTTTATTTTCCCGGGGGGGTTGAATTTTTTTCCGATTGGGGTAAACTAAAAATCAGTAACTTGATTTTCCCCCACACCCCCCAGTAATTCCCAGCCATGAACCTCACCAGACTTTTTCTTTCGTTTGCCGTTCTCACGGCACTGAATCTTTCCTTTGCTCTGGCCGAAGCGCCG
The DNA here is from genome assembly GCA_017447865.1 of Thermoguttaceae bacterium. Taxonomy (GTDB): domain Bacteria; phylum Planctomycetota; class Planctomycetia; order Pirellulales; family Thermoguttaceae; genus RGIG3701. The sequence continues at coordinate 168,862 of JAFSMO010000055.1, read as the reverse complement.
CAGAGCGTCCTCACTTCCCCCAACGGGGCGGTGGAGATCGTCGTCACGCAAAACGAGTCTGCGCCGACGTACTCCGTCTCGTTTCACGGCGCGGCGGTTTTGACGGACTCCCAAACGGGCCTGAAGTTCAAAGACGCGGACCCGGCGACCGGCTGGTCGTTCGTCGGGAAGTCGGAAACCTCCCAAAACGAAACGTGGACGAACCGGTTCGGCAAGAAGGCGCAGTACGTTGACCACTTCAATCAGCTCACGCTCGTTTACGCCAGCGCCGACCTGGAAATCCGTTACGTCTTCCGCGCCTACGACGATGCGGCCGCGTTCCGGTACGAGCTCGTTCTCAAAAACGACCGCGGCTGCGTCGTGGAGGAAGACCTGACGCAGTACGCCTTCCCGGCCGATTTTGACGTCTGGACGTCCAATCAGGGGCGGTTCTGCACGGACCACCAGCAGTTCTTCGTGAAGGGGAAACTCTCGCAAATCAAGGAGGACGCCTTCGACGCCTGCCCGGTCGTGGTGGAAGGACCGGACTTCTGCGCGGCAATCACCGAGGCGGCGCTCGTGGACTGGGCCGGCGCTCAGTTCGCGTCGGCAAAAAGCGGCTCGACGACGCTCAAAACCCGCCTGACGCCCCGAAAGGACAAAAACGGCTGCGTCGTGGTGAGCCGCTCGGCCCCGTCCCCGTGGCGCGTGGTCCTGCTCGGGAAAACGCCGGTCGATCTGGCCAATAATTCGGGCGTCGTTCTGAATCTGAACCCGCCGTGCGCGCTGGAAAATACGGACTGGATCCGGCCCGGCGCGTCCGCTTGGGACTGGTGGTCGAACGGGAACAAAGGGATGAACACGGAAACGACCATCGACCGGATCGATCTCGCCGCGGAGATGGGCTGGAAGTACATGACGATCGACGACCCGTGGTACTGCAGCTGGAAAATGCAGAAGCGGATCGGCTGCGAGATCGACACGCTGCAGAGCACGGACGCCGTGGACATGCCGGCGATCATCGCCCATGCGAAAGAAAAGGGCGTCGGGGTTTTCCTCTGGGTGGAGAGTCAGGACCTGCAGCGCTGCGGCGAGGAAAAGACGTTTGAGCAGTACGAAAAATGGGGCGTGGCCGGCTGCAAGATCGACCACATGAACGCGGACGATCAGGAGACGGTCAACTGGATCAACCGCACGCTCGCGCTGGCGGCGAAGTACCATCTGATGGTCAATTTCCACGGGATTTACAAGCCGACGGGGATCGAGCGGACGTTCCCCAATCTGGTGACCGTCGAAGCGATCCGCGGCAACGAGATGGGCAAGTCCGCGACCGACGCCGCCCACACCGCGACGCTCCCCTTCACGCGCTACCTGTGCGGCTTCGGCGACTATACGCCCGGCGGGATGCTCAACCGCCAGCCGGAAAAGTACTCCAAAACCCGCCCGACGCAGGTCATCGGCACGCGGGCGCATGAGCTGGCGCTTTGCGTTCTTTACGACAGTCCGGTCACGACGCTCTGCGACACGCCGGAGCATTACCGCGGCGCGGCGGGGATCGGGATCCTCCAGGATCTGCCGACCGTCTGGGACGAAACGACGGCGCTGGACGGGGCGATCGGCGAGTTCTTCGTCCAGGCCCGCCGGACCGGCACCACCTTCTACGCGGCAGCGATCACCGACACGAACGCCCGGCAGTACCGCCTCCCCCTCACGTTCCTCGCGCCGGGAAAAACGTACTCCGCTCTGATCGTCCGCGACGTCCCGGAATCCGCGGAGGAAGCCGAAAAGGTCGAGACGGAAACGCTCGACGTGACCGCCGAAACGACCCTGACGATCGAAATGGTCCGCAACGGCGGCTGGGTCGCGCGGTTCGTCGAAAAATAAGCGGTGGCAAGTCGTTACTTCTTCAGCACGCGGATCCCAAAAACTCCGCCGGCCAGCGAGCGGGACGAGGCGACGAATTTCAGCGTCGCTTTCGTCTTGCCCGCGGTCAGCTCTTTCGGGACGTTAAACGATCGGGTGAAGAACTGCCCGGGTCGGTCATTTTTGAGTTCAACTACCGCGATTTCTTTGCCGTCCAGTTCCACGGTGAATTTCCGCACGTCACCGCCCCAGAAGTCGAGCTGGATCTCGTTTTGTAGCGTCGGGCTGACGGCGACGTCGTAGCTGAACCAGCCCGAGGCGTGGCGGTACTTCCGGCCATTGTACGGGCCAACGTCCGATTTCTCCGACTGAATGTTGTGGTCGCGCTCCGATTGCATCTCTCCCGGCGCGACGTAATCGAGCGTCCTCGCTTTGAGTTCTTCTTCAGCCTGCGCCCGCTTTTGTGCTTCCATCCGGATCGCCTGCGCCTGTTCCGGCGTCATGCGGTCAAAGAAAATGCAGTTTCGCCGCTCGTGCAGGGCGTAGAACGGAATGAATGTCAGTGCGTCGGAAGTAAACGCGCCGGGCCTGGCGGTAAACTTCAGCGCGTTTTCCGGCGACTGCTCCAGCCAGTCTGCTGGGTCGTTCGACGCGGAAACGACGGCCGGCACGACGGGCGTTTCAGAGCGGTCACCCAGATCGGCGGTGAGCAGGACCGGGCCGTAGAAGATCGCGATTCGGTTCGGGTCGTCCGGCATGGATTCGGTCCGGAGCGTCATGGGGAAGCTGACGGTCACGCTTTTCGTTTCGCCCGCACTCAGCACGACGGGGAACGTCTCGAAGCCGCTTTTGCCAGTCCAGGACGGAATGCGGACCTTGCAGTCAAACTGCGCGTCCCGCTCGGCGGTGAATGCGATCTCGACTTTGCCGGAGGCCGGGTAGCCGGTTTTGATCTCGGCCCTGACCCCTTGCTCTTCCCACGTGAAAACGGAGGGGATGAAAAGGTTGACGTACAGCGTTTTGCTGTCGGGTGACTTCCAGTAGATCGCGCCCCCGTATTTTCCGGGGTTTTCCATGCCCGTCCCGAAGCAGCAGGTGAAGGCGTCGTAGGGGGCCTCGTAAACTCGCGCGTCGCCGGGTTTGAAGTGGATGAAGTAACACGTCAGGCCGGCTTGGAACCAGTCGTCCGACGAGCTGTGATGGTTGATTGCGCCCAGGATGTGATTGTAAAGCGCCCGTTCGTAGTAGTCCATGTACCGCGGCTCGTTCGGGTCCCACGCAAAAAGATGTTCCGTCAGCTTGAGCATGTTGTACGTGTTGCACGTTTCCGTCGGTCTGTCGAACCGGTCACGGAGCTGGTCTTCCGGGCCGAAATGCTCCCGGGACGAGTTCCCGCCGGTGACGTACGTGTGATGGTTCACGACGGTGTTCCAGAAGAAATCGGCCGCGGTTTTTTGCGTTTCGTCGCCGGTGATCTCGTACGCCTTGGCGCAGCCCTGCGCTTTGGGGATCTGCGTGTTGGCGTGGATCCCCGGCAGATTATCCCGCCGGGCTTTCCACCCGGTCACCACTTCTTTGTGCTCGAAACGCAGAGCGAAATCGAGGTACTTCTTCTCGCCGGTGATGGAGTAGAGTTCCAGGATCGGGGTCTGGATGCCGCCGAATTCCGTGTGGAGCATCCGTTCGAACTGCTCCGGCGTGAGCGGATTGAGAAAGCGGATCAGCCAGTCCACGTGCTTTCGGGCGACTTCCAGAGCGAGCTCGTTCCCGCAGTACCGGTAGGCGTCGAGAAGCCCCGCCAGGATTTTGTGCTGCGTGTAGTACGGCACGATCCACGTCTTGCCCATGAGCGTGACGTCGCCGGCGGCGGTGCGTTCAAAGAGGTCTTTCCCGTTGGGGATCGCGGCGACGTACCCTTCCCAGCGCGGGTCCGACCCGAATGCCGCCTGGACCTGCGCCAGTCCTGCGACGGATCGATCCACGCTGGCTTTCAGCTGCGCGTCTCCCGTGGCGGCGTACATTTTCGAGGCCGCGGTCAGAAAATGCCCGAAAGAGTGGCCGGCCAACGAAGTGTTCTTTTCCCAGCCGCCGTAAACCTGAGTTCCCGGCTTGGCCGGAAGCCCCGCTTCGGACCGGAACCGAACGAGAAACCGGTCGGGCTCCAGGGTGAGCAGGTACGCCTTTTCGAGATCCTGCACGTCCGCAAACACGCTGGGCGTCAGCCGAACGTTTTCCAGCGGAGCGGGCACGGCCGACGGTGCGACTGCGTCCGCCTGCCTGACCGGCATTTTGCCGTCGATCCAGTCCGCCAGCGCCGCCGCTGACGTCAAAGCGATGAAAGCGCACAGTAAACCCACGCGAGTCAAATTCGTTCTCTTTTGTCCGCCAAACATGATGATCTCCTGTAAGAGGGAATTTCAGCGTGACCGCCCGCGAGGCCGGGCCGCAGGCGCCGCTGAACACGAAAAAAGGACCCCGAAGTCCCCAAAGACTCGTTTATAAACCATCTTCTGAAAATTTTCAAGTAGTTATGACGCGAAATCGACAAAATTTTTGAAATTTTCAGTTCCGCTGGCCGGGGGACCTCCCCGGGGCTGGACAAAATGGGGGAAATATGGTATACTGACGTCCGTGCGTTTTCAGAGCTCCCGACCGGGGAGCAGCCGATTGGTTTTTTGATAGAATTTCAGATTTTCCTGCCATGAAAAAGAATTCCTTAGTTTTCGCTTTGTTCGCCGCCGTCACGTTCTTCTTTGGCGCGGTTTCCGTTTACGCCGAAGAACCGGCCAGTCCCGACGCTGAGCCCGCCGCAGAACCCGCCGCTGAGCCTGCCTCGGAGCAGGGCGCTCCGATCCACGTCGCGATGTACGACGATAAAGGCGTCGGGCCGGGCGGTTACAAGAATTTCCCGCCGATCTTCGACTCGGACCCCCGTTTCGACCTGACCATGGTGACCGGCCAGCAGATCCGCGACGGTATTTTGGACCAATTCGACATTTTCCTCCTTCCCGGCGGCATGTCGACGGAGGAAGCGGCCTCGATGCAGCCGGCAGGCGTCGCGAAGCTCAAGGAGTTCGTCAAGTCGGGCAAGGGCTACATCGGCTTCTGCGCCGGCGCGTATTTCCCCATCGACCAGCGGTTCATGGATAACGCCCAGATCAAAACCCGCAACTGGCAGCGCGGCCTGGCGTTTCTGAAGATCGAGCCGACGGACCTCGGCGTGAAGATCTTCGGCGAGAAGTACCGCGGGATCCAGATCTGCCGGTACCACAACGGGCCGATCTTCACCGTGAACATCAACCCGTTCCTGCCGCCGGTGCAGACGCTCTGTTACTACCGGTCGGAAGTCGCCGATCTGGGGGCCGTGCCGGGAAACCAGATCAACTCGCCGGCGATCGTCATCACGACGTACGGGAAAGGGACGGTCATTACAGTCAGCCCGCACCCGGAATACACGCCGGAACTGGCCGGGATCGTTTTGGGGTGCCTGCATCATCTGGCGGATAATCTGCTTTACGGCCAGCCGGAAATGGGCGTCGTTCGCACGGGCCAAACGCCGTCGGAGGAGAATCTCGCGCTCCGGCAGAAAGCGCTCGATTACATGCGCTCCATGGCGGAGCTGGAGTGGACGCCTCAGGAAGACCTCGAATGGTGGGCGGATAAAAACCGGTCGCTTTACAAAAAGGGCGTAACGTACAAGGGGATCCCGTATTCCCGCGAGTGGCAGTGGACGGGCATGGAAGACTTCAGAACGTACCTGCAGGAACAGGACGGCAAGCTGGTTTATACCGGCCCGACCGAGTATTACCAGTACAAGGCGAACGCCTGCGCCACCGCCTGCTCGTTTGCCTGGCGTTCGGTCTGCCCGGACATGCCGATTCTGAAAACCTTCAATCTGGAACCGGGGAAGATCTACATTTCGTCGAGCGTTGACTGCCGCACCCGCCAGGCGTTTCTGAAGGTCGGCGACTACAAAATGACGAAGTACGACGATTCCAAAACGGTCGTCAGCGACAACGGCAAGGAAACGATGTTCGCCTGCTACAGTCAGCTCCTGCCGGGCGACGGTCTGGTCAAGCGTCCGGACGGCCACGCCATGATGGTTCTGCGCGTCGATGCGGAGAATCAGACGGTTTACATCATCGACCAGTACGGCGTCGAGAAGGGGAAGAAGGAACTGGTCAACGAGAACCAGTCGTGGCACGTCGATCAGCCGTACACGTACGAAAAGCTCTTTGAACTGGGCTACTTGCCGATCAGCCCGTTCTTCCTGAATGATTAGAGATAAAACACCACGGTGGTTTTTTTAGCCGCAAAGAACGCAAAGGACGCAAAGAGTTTTTTTGCCAGCCTCTTTCAGAGCTCACGCGGAGCGGCGGAGGCGCGGAGGATTAGAGAGCTTTTAAAAAAAACTCCGCGTCTCCGCATCTCCGCGTGAGATTTAAATGAGGCGCAAATGGTTTTTTTAAGCCACAAAGAACGCAAAGAGCGCAAAGAGTTTTTTCTTGTTACCGATCAACACGCGGCACACTGAAATCTACATCCTATTTCTTTATTTTCTTTGCGTCCTTTGCGTTCTTTGCGGCTAAAAATGGTTTTCTTGAATCCGCTCGTAATTTTTTATTCATTCCAGAAACTGCCGGTAGTCCTGAAAGCAGAGCAGCGGGCGGTTCTGGTCGAAGTCCCACGTATGGGTCGAATCGCCGCCGCAGATGAAGCGCTCGGAGCAGTTCACGCACCGGGCACAGTCGGCGGTGCGGTCTTTTCGGAAGGACTGGAAGCGGTTGAGCCATACGTCCATGAAATCGTCCGTCCGGATGTTCCCTTGGACGAGTTCGGGCCGGTTTTCGACGTCGAGGCACGCGCAAATGTCGCCGTTGCTCCGGACGCTGGCGGTCAGGATCCCCGCCCCGCAGAGGAAGTAATGATCTCGGACCATGCGCTCGTTTTCGACCCCCAGGTAGTGCGAACACCCGAACGTGACTTCCATTTCGCTGCCGGGGTCAAAGCGCTTGGCCCGGATGTACGAGATCAGCTGCGCAAACTGCTCGGGCGTTAGCAGAAGATCACCCGATTCACAGGCGCGGCCGATCGGCTCCACGTTGATGGGCCGCCAGTTGGTGATCCCCATCTGCGAGAGCAGGGCGTACAGCGCGTCGAGCTCGCCGAAGTTTCCCCGGTGCAGGACGGTGGTCACCTGCGGCTCGAACCCCGCTTTTTGCAGCGCTTTCAGCCCTCGCAGGGCCAGACGCCAACTGCCGGGCACCTGACGGAGAGCGTCGTGCGACTTCTCCAGCCCGTCCAGACTTACGGAGACCGTGGCCAGACCGGCCCGTTTCAGTTTCGCGGTGGCTTCGTCGTCGATCAGCGTGGCGTTGGTCGTCATGCCCCAAAAGAAACCGAGAGCCCGCACACGCTCCGCGATCTCGTAGAAATCCGGGTGGAGCATCGGCTCGCCGCCCGTCAGGCAGATCGTCGGTTTTTCGCCCCGGATCGTCCGAAGCGTGGCTTCAACGTCCTCAACGGTCAGCGCTTCGCCTTTGGCAGTGCAGTTACTCCCGCAGTGCCGGCATTTCAGATTGCACCGGTTGGTGATTTCAAAGAAAAGCCACCGCAGCCGGGGGGATTTTCGCAGGGATTCCCGGTGCTGCGCGAGCACTTCAAGCTGGGAACGTTTTAGCTCTTTTACATCCATTCGAAATCTCCCCAAACCGGCGGGATCTGGTCCGGCCGACTAAAATTCACCTACTTCTTCAGCCGGCGCGGGGCCTCCACACTTCGGGCAGTACTCTTCGCGGTCGATCATCTGGTTCGTTTCCCACATGTACATGCACTTTTTGCATTTGTGAACTCTGCGAACGGGAGGTGGTCCGTAAATGCACCCGAAATCGTCCACGATGTACTTGGGTTTCCCCAGAGGCGCGCCGCAAAACCGGCAGTAACGATCGCCTTCGATATAGTCGTTTTTGCAGTTCGCACAAACTTTTCTCTTTGGTTTGCTATACATGAGGTCCTCCTGAAAGACGAAATTTCAGCGCAGCCGCCGCACGGCCGTGCCGCTTCATGATTTGTTTATAATCCAAATTCCAAAAATATTCAAGTAGCTGCGACCGGAAATTGACAAAATTTTAAAAAAAACCGGTTCATCCGACACTGCTTCCCAAAGGGGCTGGACAAAACCGGGAAAAATGCTATAATGGCGTGAGTGAATTTCAAAACCCCTGAGAAAAACTCCAGACCATGATGACCTCCACCAAAATCCGCATCGTTTTGTTTGTTCTCGCGTTGATCGCCATCCACGCGATTTTTGCCGGCGCGTCGCCGGAAGACGTCCGGCCCATCCGGGACGGGCATTCGCATAACGACTACTGGCGCAACCGTCCGATGCTGGACGCGCTGGACCACGGTTTTTGCAGCGTCGAGGCGGACGTTTTTCTCCGTGACGGCCAGTTCTGGGCGGGGCACGTGAAGGCCGAGATCCTGCTTCGGCGCAATCTGGAAACCATCTACCTCAAAACGCTGAAAGAACGCATCGAAAAGAACGGCGGGACCGTCTATCCGGGCGTGGAAACGTTCTATTTGTGGATCGAGTTCAAGGAAGACCCGGAAACGGCGTGGGCGGCGCTGGCTCCGCTGCTGGAAAAGTACAAGGACATCCTTTGCTCGGTCACCGACGGCGTAAAAAAGCCCGGCCCCGTTCAGGTGATCATTACGGGCAACCGGCCGTTCAAGGCGTTTGAGGATTCCCAAGGGAAAACGTTCTACGCGACGCTGGACGGACGCTTCGGCGATCTGGATAATCCCAACCGGCCCGCGTGGATGGTCGGCGCGATCAACGAGAGCTGGGGGAGCGTCTGCTCGTGGAAGGGCAAAGGCGAGTTCCCGGCAGACGAACGCGCCCGACTCGAGGCCCTGATCGAAAAGGCGCACAGCCAGGGACGTCTGCTGCGGTTCTGGGGCGCGCCGCAAAACGAGACGTTCTGGACGGAACTGCGGCGGCTGAAAGTCGATTTCATCAACACGGACCACCTGACCACGTTCCGGAGTTTTGACCGGAAGTACAAGCTGGAGTGACCCATGAGGCAGTCAGAGCCTCTTTCAGATCTCACGCGGAGGAATAGGGAGTTTCTCAAAATAAAACTCCGCGTCTCCGCATCTCCGTGTGAGATAAAACCACCACGATGATTTCTTTTGGCCGCAAAGAACGCAAAGGACGCAAAGAGTTTTTCTTGTCGCCTTCTTTCAAATCTCACGCGGAGCTGCGGAGCCGCGGAGGATTAGAGAATGAATTCTGCAGCGCCCCTCTTTTGCCTATTTTCTCTTCGACACGAAAAAATTTTAAAATTTTTTTAAAAATCTCGCCAAATTCCTTGAAGTTTTAAGAATCTGGTATAAAATATTACGTAAAAGTAATCGTGTATATAAGAACGTTTTTTCGTTTTTGCCCTATAAGGAGTTCAACAATGGATTGTTTTGCACTCGTCAAATCCTTTTCCCGTGTTTCGGCAGCGCTCGCTGTGGCGTCGGTTTTTGTTTTTGCCCTGAATCGTCCGGTTCAGGCGGCCACTTATTGGAGCGACTCGGCCCCGACATCCGTTTCTAACCTGATGCCTGAAGGCTACTGGACCAACGGCGCGCCTACCTCGGCGGACAATCCCGGCTTTATTATCGGCAAAACGCTTACCGTTACGAACGATTTCATACCCGGCGCCGATGGACAGAATATCGATCTGACATTCGGTCAGGATGCAGATATAACGATGAATAACGCGTTCATCCCGTTGGCGAATCTCGCCAGCGGCCAGTCTGGCACCGTAAAATTCCGGTTGACGGATAACGCCAATGTTTACGTTGGCGGCAACTTCTGGGGCGGAACGAACGACTATAACAAGGAATATTCTCTCGGCCCGGGTGAATATAACCTCATCCAGCTTTTTGAAGGCAACAGTACGTTCTCGTCCAACGAGTGGTGGGTGGCGATGAGCGCCAAAACGTACATCAAGATCTCGGACAACGCCAAGGTCATCGCCCGGGGCGGCAACTCCGGTTTGGGCTGGGACACTTCATTGCCGTCCTCGTCTTATGGTTCCGTTTTGGAACTGAGGAACAATGGAACGCTTACTGTCAACTCGAGCAACTTTAATATTTGGGGTACAGACACGACGGTAAACATGTTCGATAATTCCACCATGACGGCGAATACGGTGAACATCAGTTACTTGACGCCCAAGTTCAATCTTAATGACAATTCCAAATTTACGGTTAGCAACACCTTGAGGCTGGACGAAAAAGCGGAGATGAGCGTAAATGGAAACGCTACTCTCACGGTTGCCAATGACTTCTTGATGGACAGAAACGGCGCCTTGACGGTTGCTGACAACGCCGTCGTCAATCTCAACCGTCAGGTCAAGATCGGCGATTCCAACAACGGCGAGGCAGGCGGGGCGGTCTTCACCCAAACCGGCGGAAAGGTCACCACGTCAAGCACGACGTTCTTCTCGTTCCACTCCGACGCGACCGTCAATCTTTCCGGCGGACAGTTTATCTGCAACAACTCGGAGCTGTATGTTACCGACCAGAGGGGTTGCAAAGCCGTCATTAACATGACCGAAAACGGCTACCTTCAGTGCAACGACCTGCGTCTGAGCCAGCACGGTGACGTTAATCTGACCATGTCGGGCAATTCCAAAATCCAGGCAAACAAAGTGAATGTGGCGTATAACTACGATCCAGGCGACAACGTTGTCAACGTGAACATCTTGAACGATTCCGCCAATATTACGGCGGATAACATGAATTTCTTCGGGAGAAATACGAATGGCGGCGCGGCGTATGGTTCTTTAACGCTCAACGACAACTCAACCGTTGCCATTGCTAACGAAGTGAAAGTTGGCTTGGGAGTGGCTACCGAACTGCTTGAAGGAAAAGACTACGCTGCGGAAATCACGCTCAACGGAAACAGCAAGTTCGCGACGAAAACCTTTACCACGAACGCTACCGCAAAATCCGCCACCACCGTCAACGGGTCGGCCATTTTCGAGGCTGAAACGATTAATCTCGCAGCAAATACGTTCCTCAACGTCAACGGCGGCACGGTGAACGTCACGTCGCTGAACAACGAGGGGACGGTGAATCTTGCCGGCGGCGCGATCACGCTGACCCCTTACGGTCTGATCACCTCGACGGCGGGAACGTTCAACGCGACCAGCGGAGCGGTCAACATCACCGTTCCGGCCGGCGTTACGTATAATTCCGGCGACCAGATGATCGTCGGATACTTTGCCGACGACGCAACCGCCAGCGCGGTTTCCGGCAAAACGGTCGTTCCGGAAGGGTGGCAGAAGTCCGTCATCACGATGGGCGAGTCCAAAGCGGTCGTCGCCAGTTACGGCGACACCACGCCGACCGGCGTCAAGATTTGGACCGGCGCGGCAGAAGACGACACGTCTATGAGCAATGCAGCCAACTGGGAAGGCGACGCTTCCAATCCAACCGGTTACGTCCTCGACGGAACCAACACCATCAGCGGCATTACCGGCAAGACGGCTATTTTGGGCGGAACCAATACGTTGAGCGGATCGCTTCCCTCCGGGGCGGTTATTTCAATCAATGGAGGAACCACGACCTATAATAGCGCTTCCATCAATGGCAGCTTGCTGGTTAATGAAGGTACGTTCAATTCCAGCAGCGGCAATTTCAACTTGGGCGATAACGAAAACCACGCTGTTTTTAACCAAACTGGCGGAACGGTTAACGTTACTGGAACAGCCTATTTCTCTTTCCATGCAGACGCGACAGTTAATCTGTCCGGCGGAGAGTGCATCATCCAGGGCGGTCAGCTGTACGTCACGGACAAAAAAGGCTGCAAAGGCGATATTATCATGACCAACGACAGCTACCTCCAAGCCAAGGACCTGCGCCTGAGCCAGCACGGGTTGAGCACGCTGACCATGTCAGACAATTCTCATCTGTGGGTTTCGACTTTCAATCTCGCGTACAACTACAGCAACGGCGACAACGTGGAATCGATCGTGACGATGTCCGGGAATTCCAAGCTTGAAGACAGCGGGAACTTCATCGCGTTCCAGGGCAATAACGATCAAAACCACAGCGGGGCGGCTTACGCGTCGTTCACCATGTCGGACAACGCCTACGCGTACATCAGCGGCAACACCTGGGGAGGCTCCAACGACGGCGGCAACGTCCCCGCGTTACTTGGCGACAATCCATACAACCTGGAAATGACCTTCCAGGGCAACAGCTATTTCAGCACCGGCGAGTTCTGGATGGCGATGGTGGGCAAAACCCACATTTTGATCAAGGATAACGCGACCGTCGTCGCCCGCAGCGGTAACTCCGGATTGGGCTGGGACAAAAATACAACCGGCTCCTTGCTGGAGATTCAGGGCGGGACCCTGCAGATTGACTCGCCAGACGGTTTCCATATTGGGCACGATAGCAGCGGAGAGGAAGGTACTGCCAACGTCCAGCAGACCGGCGGAACCGCGACCTATAAGGTTCTTAATATCCGGCACGCGAATTCCGGTTACTATCTTTCCGGAACGAATCCGGTCATGACGGCGGGCAGCATCACGACCGTGGCCGGCTCAACGCTGAGCGTCGCGGCTGGTACGGTCACCGTGGGCGCCGGCGGCATTTCCGGCGAAGGGACGGTCGCCCTCTCCGGTGGAACGATCGCCTCGGATGCCACGCTTGGAAGCTGGACCGGCTCCACGAACGCCACGCTGACGGGAACGGCGACCTTCGCCCCGGCGGCCGATACGTCGATCACCTGGAGCGGCGTCCTTTCCGGCGACGGCGGTCTGATCGTCAACGGCGACGGGACGTTCACTCTGGCGGCTGCGCCCACGTACACGGGCTTGACCTCGGTCCAGAACGGAACCTTTGAAGTCGCCGCAGACGCAACCATTGGCGCGATCGAAATGGCCGCCAATACCGGTTTCAAAGTCACAGGCGCAACGGTCACGCTCAGTCAGGAAAACACCACGCTCAACAATCTCTCCGGCGAAAACGGGACGATCAACGCGACGAACCTGACGCTGAACAACGACGCGAAATCGAAGTACTCCGGCACGATCAATGCCACGTCGGTCACGAAAACCGGCGAGGGGACGACGCAGCTGAACACCGATAACGCTCAGCCGATCAACGCTAATGTGACTGCTACCGAAGGCCGGCTGGATGTTCAGGGCAAAACCACGGGTGACCTGACGGTCGGCTCTGGCGCGGTCTTCTCCCCGGGCAACTCGGTCGGCACGGCCGAGGTCGGCGGCAAGTTCACGCTTGAAGAGGGCGGTATTCTCCTCCTCGAGCAGGACCCGCTGAGCGGGATGGACCTCCTGAAGGCTGCCTCCTTCGACGTTGAGTCAGGCATCATCGACCTGGATATGGCGTCGGCCCAGCCCGGCGCGAAGTATCCGGTCATCCAGAACACGTCGGGCGCTTTCGGGTCCGATTACCAGAATGAATTCTGGAACTCTCTGCTGACGTCCACGAGCGATTATTTCTGGAATTTGACCGTCGAGGGCAACACGGTCTTTGCGGCATTTGACAACAATGCCGTTCCGGAACCGGCGACGTGGGCGCTGCTTCTGCTTGGCGCGTTCGGGCTGATGTACTGGCGGAAGAAGTGATATGGAGTGCGGCAATACAGAAGCCGAAGGCTTCCTTTGCCGCTTTCACTTAGCGACCTGAAAACATGGCGACGAAAAAAGGTTTTCACGTGGGGAACGCCCAGCCCAGTTCAGCGGCAAAGGCCTCTTCGAGGCCGTATTGCCGCAAGGGAAAGCGGTAAATGTCGCTTGCGCGACTGTATCACCGCACTCCAAAAATTTCTGAAAATTTTCACTTTTTTTCTCTTTTTTCCCTCTCAGACCGACAATTTCTGCAAATCGGCGTATAATAATATTTACGTACTGATACTTTGAACCTTACCCGTTCCCCAATGTGAGGGCACAAAATGAAATTCACCGTCATCAAGAACGCAGCTTTTTTGGCGCTTCTGGCGATTATTTTTGCGAGTTCCCACGCCTTTGCCGACGTGACCTATTCCGACACGGACCCGGACAATCCGATCCCGACCGGGGCCATCGTGATCGGTCCCGACGGCGTCGGAAACGTGACGTTTGTTATTAACGATACGGAAAATGTATCCTCGGTCGCCGGCATCTCCGGCTCGGGGACCATCACCAAAACCGGCGCGGGGACGCTGGTGTATTCTGTTGCGACGACTTATACCGGGGACACGGTGATCAACGGCGGAACGATCCGTCTGGACGGCGCTGCCGGGGGCGGCAAACTCTTCAACGGCACGATCACCATCGCCGCCGGCGCGAGCATGGTCTGCAACAAGCACGACACGCTCGGCTATAACGCCAATCCCGCGAACACGTTTAACATTTACGGCACGCTGGACAATGCGGTCCAGAACGAATCGCTCCGGAATACCGTCTTCAACATGTACGGCGGAACGATCTCCTGCACCAGCGGCGGGACGCTCGACGTTCTGGCGGATACCGTCAAGTTCTGGGGCCGCGCTCTGGAAGGCGCCTCGGCCGAGGCTCCCACCGTTTCGACGATTTCGGGCAAAATCAATTTCCGCGTGACCGGCGCGGTCGAATTTGCGGCCGACGCGAATTCCGTGCTGAAACTGACCGACGTCATGACGGGTGGCGGCACCCCTGACTTCCTCAAGACCGGGGCGGGGACGGTCGAGTTTACCAAACTCCCTAACTATCCCGGCACCACGACGGTCAGAGAGGGGACGCTCAAGATATCGGTCAGTCCCGGAAACAGCAAATTTTTCAAAGGCGAGGTCACCGTCAACGCGGGGGCGACTCTGCTCTGCGGCATTCACGACTCGCTCGGCTATAACAATGGCACCGCGAACACCTTTAACATCTACGGCACGCTGGACAATGCTGCCGGGAACGAATCGCTCCGAAATACCACGTTCAACATGTACGGTGCGACGATCTCTTCGTCCGGCGGCGGTTACCTTGACATTTTGCAGGAGAACGTCAAGTTCTGGTCTCACGCCCTGGAAGGCGCGACGGCCGAAAATCCCACCGTTTCAACGATTTCTTCCCAATTCCGGATGCGCGTGGACGACTACTTCGAGATTGAAACGGACGCGAATACGACGCTTCAGCTGACAGATAAATTAATTTATACCAGCGGCACCGGCGGCATCCACAAGACCGGGCCCGGAACGCTGACGATGACCGGCGCGAACGAGTTCACCAAAGGGGTGACGATCTCCGAGGGCACGCTCCAGATCAACGGCTCGACGGCAAATCAGACTCCCTTGGGAAGAGGTGGAACCGTCACCATTGAGGACGGCGGGACGCTGATGGTGAATTACAACACTCAAGTGCGCCTCCAGAACCAGACGATCAACGTGGAAAGCGGCGGGAAGATCGATTTCACATCCGCGACCAGCAACTCCAATGACTTCCGGCTCTACGGCAGCACGCTCAATGTTGCGGAAGGCGGGACGGTCAATCTGCGTCAGCTTTCGGTCGGAAACTACGGAAGCGGAAGCGCGACCACGATCAACGGCGGAAGCATGACCCTTACGGCCCAGGCATTCATCGGCAACGACGGCGAAGATGGAGTCTTCACGCTCAATTCTGGCACGCTCAAAGCGAACAGTTCCTTCACGGTCGGTCAGTATAACGCAACGGGGACCTACAACCAGAACGGCGGGACCGCGACGATCAATAATCTGGTCGTTGGCAGCAGCACGTCGATTACCCCGACCGGGCTCGTCAACATGGAGGGCGGTACGCTGAACGTCACCACCGCGACGGTTGGGCAGTACAACTCGTCCAACGAACGTTTCGGCAAAGCATTCGTCTCCCAGACCGGCGGGACGTTTAACGTGAAAACGCTCAACATTGCCGCGGGCGAACAGCACCTTGTGGAAGGCAAAACGGACCTGATGGAGCTTTCCGGCGGTACGCTGGCGGTCACGGCGCTCAACGACCCCTCCGGCTACTTCATCATGAAGGGTGGAAAACTGATCTTCCAGAAGAACGGCTCGACCAATCCCTCGGTCTCCAAAGACCTGACGGTCGAAGGCGGAACGGTCCAGGTGGACGCCCCGCTGACCGTTGGCGGGACCTATACCCAAACGGGCGGCGAGCTGCGTCTGACGGACGACAATCTGGACAAAATCACCGCCGCGGGCCTGAATTTCTCCGGCACGTCCCTGCTTATCGATACGGAAAACGAGTATAACCTTGGCGACACGATCCCGCTCGATAAATACCTGGTGGCCAGTGGAGCGGATAATACTTTTAATTTTGCCAAAATGATGATCCAGGGGGCGGATAATGAATGGACGCTGCTCCTTCGGAATAACGATACGCTGCTGGTTTTCGGCGATCGATACGATCAACTTCCGGAGCCGTCCACGTGGGCGCTGCTCCTGCTCGGCGCTTTCGGCCTGATGTACTGGCGGAAGAAGTGAATTTGGAGTGCGATGATACAGTCGCGCCAGCGACATTCATCGCTTTCCCTTGCGGAAATACGGCCTCGCAGAGGCCTTTGCCGCTGAAGCGCGCTGGACGTTTTCCACGAGAAAAATCATTTTTCGCCGCGATGTTTTCTGATCGCTAAGTGAAAGCGGCAAAGGAAGCCTTCGGCTTCTGTATTGCCGCACTCCAAAGAACGGCGCTTCTGGCGTCGTCTTTTCGTATATAAATCCTCAATTCAGAAGAAAAGGTGGACCCGATGACCAATAACGTGATTGCAACAGCGCTTCCCATCGCCGCCGCGAAGACCGTCGAGACCTCGAGTGACTGGCTCGTCCGGCTGACGGAACTGGTCGATAAGGCGGACAATCTGGTCTGGGGTTTGCCGCTCATCATCACGATCCTCTTTACGGGAATCCTCCTGACGTGCATGCTGCGGTTCCTCCACCTTTGGAACCTGAGGAACGCCTTCCGCTACATGTTCCACACCGAGGAGGGAACGAAGGGTGATGTCTCCGCGTTCGGCGCCCTCTGTACCGCTCTTTCAGCGACGATCGGCACCGGGAACATCGTCGGCGTTGCGACCGCCATCGGCACCGGCGGCCCGGGCGCTCTGTTTTGGATGGAGGTCGCCGCGTTCTTCGGCATGGCGACGAAATACGCCGAAGGCCTGCTCGCCGTCAAGTACCGCGAATTTACGCCCGACGGCCGGGTCCTGGGCGGGCCGTTCTACTACATCGAAAAGGGCCTGAAGGGCGTGTTCGGCATCCAGAACTGGAAGTGGCTTGCCGTCCTGTTCGCGTTCTTCGGAGTGACCGCCGGCATCCTCGGCATCGGCACGATCACGCAGGTCCACGGCATCACCTCGGCCACGCAGCGCTTCTTCGACCCGAACTTCAACCCGAGCGACCTGGCGACGGGCGTCCAGCTTTTCGGCACGACCTACTCGCTCCCCGTCATGATCGCCGGCGCGCTGGTCACGATTTGCACCGCTCTGGTCGTCATCGGCGGGCTGAAACGCATCGCGAGCGTCTCGATGGTGATCATCCCGTTCATGGCGGTGTTCTACGTCCTGTTCTGCGCCTTCATTCTTCTCTGCAACCTCTCCGCGGTCGTGGACGCGATCAAGCTGATCGTCCTTGCGGCATTCAATCCGGCGGCGTTCACGGGCGGCATGGTAGGCACGATTTTCATCGCGATGCAGAAAGGGATCGCCCGTGGGATCTTCTCGAACGAGGCGGGGCTCGGTTCCGCCCCGATCGCGGCCGCGGCGGCGAAGACGAACGAGCCGGCGCGCCAGGGGCTCGTCTGCATGACCGGGACGTTCATCGACACGATCATCGTCTGCTCCATGACGGGCCTGGTGATCGTCGTCACGGGGACGTGGGAGCCGTCGCTCGGTCTGAAGGGCGTGGACATCACGATCGAGGCGTTCAGCCGTGGGCTGGCGTTCCTCGGGCCGCATTCCGCGACGATCGCGTCGTTCTTCCTGATGGTCGCGCTGACGTTCTTCGCCTTCACGACGATACTGGGCTGGGACTACTACTCCGAGAAGTGCCTCGAGTACCTCGTCGGCCCGCATCGGCAGTGGCTCGTCAAAATTTACCGTTTTCTCTACGTTCTCTTTGTGGCGATCGGCCCGTACCTGACCGTCTCGGTAGTCTGGGGAGTCGCCGACACGTTCAACGGGCTGATGGCGTTCCCGAACCTCGTGGCGCTCATCCTGCTTTCGCCCGTCGTCTGGCGAGTGACGAAGGACTACCTCGCCCGCCGCAGCCGCGGTGAGATCGAAGCCTGACGCCGGTTTTTTTATCTCAAAACCGCCTGAACGGGCTGAAAACCCGGAAAATTTTTAAAAATTTTGACAAAATTTTAAAAAAGCGCTTTAAAAATATAAATCTTGACGTAAAATATAGTAATCAGAAACTATGGATTTTTGATTATTGAAGTTTACGAGTGTTTTTGCAAACAGTTAAAAGGCCAATTTCAGGTAACATCATGGCAAGAACTCAAGATCATAAAGCGCGTTTTTGGTCCACGTCCCGTTTTGCCTCCCGGCTGGCGGCGTCGGTCGTTTTGCTTTCGCTGGTTGCCGGGCCGGTTTCGGCCGAGCCGGTTTTGCGTGGGTACTGGACGTTCGACACCGACACGGCCGAGAGCGGCATCATCACCGAATCCTCCGGCTTCGTCGCGGCGGGAACGCACGACGGTTTGGTCCAGGGGACCGGGATCACTTATACGGCCATCAGCGGCGAAGCGGGAAGCCGGCTCACCAGCGGGAATTACGTCACCTTTTCCGGAGATACGTACGCGGTGATCCAGAACACCTCGACGGCTACGGACAACGAGGCCCTTTTCAGCCCGGACTACCAGAACACCTACGACTTTGCGGGGGCGGCTTTCACGATCTCCGCGTGGGTCAAGGGGCAGCCGGACGGGAACTGGGAACCTTACATCGCCAAGTACGGTGAAAACAATTACGGGTACCAGGTCCGCCGGAATGGGAGCACGACCACTCCGACGTTCACGTACCGGATTTCCGGCGGTGACGACGACCCGACGTATAACATGCCGGTGGCGACCCCGAATCTTGGCGACGGCAGCTGGCACAACCTCGTCGCGGTCTATGGGGGAACGTACCGCGAACTGTACATGGACGGGCAGCTCATTACGCGCATCACCGACACCGCAACGTCGTGCGGAGGTCAGGGCGAGCCGTTGGTTTTCAGCGGCCGTTACAGCGCGAGCGCCGCGGCGTACCAGGGCTTTGCCAACATTTCTCTCGATGATGTGGCGATCTACTCCGGCGCCCTGAGAAACAATCAGATCTCGTATTTGAGCAGCGGCGGCGACCCCACGAAGATCAATGAAAACGTCACGGATATTGGAACCAAAACGATCGACATCGGCCTGAACTCCGCGTCGGGCGGCGACGGCGTCAAGCTGACGCGCAACGGGAATATTTCCCGTACGTGGCTCGACACCGACATGACGTTCGACGGTCAGTCGTCCTTCATCCGGACCAACCTCCCCGTCGGCTCGGCCGGGTTGAACGGCTCGTTTACGGCCTCGGCCTGGGTGAATCTCGACAGTCTGAGCGGTGACCAGTCCATCTTCGGCAACGCGAATAAGGGAAACAACGTGGGCTTGCACCTGATCGTCCGCAGCGGTAAACCTCACATGGGTTTTTACGGCAACGACCTGACCGCTCCCAATACTTTGGAAACCGGGAAATGGTACTACATCACTTACCAGTATGACGCAAGCAGCCAAACGCAAACGATCTACCTCGACGGCCAGCAAGTCGCGACCCGGACCGGAGCCGCCGCGTTCGCGGGAGCCAATGTCATCGACCTGGGCCGGTCCATGGACGGCGGGTACCTGAACGGCAAGATGAAAGGCGTGACCATCACGGACGGCGTTTTGAGCGCTTCCCAGATCCAGTCGCAAATGAACGCCTCGGGGAGCAACACCAAAGCGGTGGAAACGTTCGCGTGGGGCATCAGCAAGGATGAATGGTACTCCGGCGGCGGCGCGTCGCTGGGGAACGCCTGGACGAACGGCACGCTGTACACCGCTCTGTCGATGTACCACGCCCCGACCAACGCAGCCGATAAAACGATCGTCGATCAGGGCAATTCGGACAAAACCACCGGCATGGTCTGGGGGCCGCAGTTCAGCGTGCTGGAAAACGCCCCGGCGGACGCGGTGATCTCCGTGGACGTCCTCGGCGGCGCGACGGCGTTGAACGTCAACAGCCGAGGAAGCGGCGGCGGTGGGATCGCGCTGTGGGATCTGACCACCAGCGACTACGTCCGCGATTCCAGCAACAACATCATTTCCTACGCCGGAAACGGCTCGAACGATTTGCAGCACCACACGTTCTCTCTGGACGGCCTTCAGGGGCATGACCTGATGGTCGTGGCCATTGACCGCAATACCGGCGGCTGGGGCTGGGTCGGCCTGACCAATCTGGAGGCCGATACGACTCAGGTGAGCAACATCGAGGGCTCCGGAGCGCATCACATCGTGCTGAACGACTTCAACTTCGACACGGCCGGCGAATTCAGCGGCATGTACGAAGTGGACGCCGAAGGAAACCGGCTCGATTCCGTCACGCACTTCACTAACGGCTCGCGAAACGGTTCTGCTGCGACGAACTTCTACGTGGACGGCTCCGGAACGTTCGACAAAGGGAACAAAGGTTTCCTGAGCACCGGCACAGCGGCGTTCGGCGAGGAACAGACCACGGGAATTCTGCGGTCCGAGCCGTTCCTCGTGCAGGGCGACATTTTGGAGTACTACATCGCCGGCGGAAATAACATCAACAACAAGCACATGGATCTGGTGGACGCCGACACGGGCGAGGTTTATTTCTCCGTGACCGGTGAAAACGCGAACGATTTCCGCTACGATTTCCTGAATCTGAAAGACGTTCAGGGTAAATCGGTTTACCTCTGGATCGTGGACTCCGACGGCGGAAGCAGCTGGAGCCATCTGGAACTCGACCAGATCCGTCAGGTCAAATTCGCTCCGACGGAACTGGAAGCCCAAGCGTATGAGAACGGTTTCCATGCGTTGACCATCGACCCCAACAAGGGTCTGCCCGGTTTTAGCGCGGAGATCTATAATCTGGCCGGAACGGGCGTGACTTCCCTGGACGATTTGGCCAACTACATCAGCGGCGTGGAACCGGATGATAAATCCTACCGCTTTGATCTGAGTGACATCAAAGTCGCAAACTCCGGCATTGACGTGCAATCACAACTGAACGTCGAGTCCTCCGGTCAATACACACTGGCCGTGGCGAGTGACGGCGCTTACCGGATCATGGTCAACGGCGAATCCATTTTTGAGTCCGAAGGCTCCGAGGACCTCGAATTGATCCCGCTGACGTTCAATGAGGTGGGCGTGTATTCGCTGGAAATGCTCTACATGGACGAGAACGGCACCGGCGCGTCGATTTATTCGGCCGAAGGCGCTCGCGGCAGCTGGAGCGAAGAAGATTTTAAGATCCTGAACGGCGTCGTGGCCGGGAATATCAATGCGTTTGGGAACTTTTTTGTCCCCGGCAACGAAATCCCGGAACCCGCAACCTGGGCGCTGCTCATCTTCGGCGTCGGCCTGGGATTCTGGATGCGCAAGAAGCGCGGCTGAATCAGATGCAAGCAAAAAGCCCCCACCTGAGGCAAATCGATGTCATCGGGTGGGGGCTTTTGTTTTGTCCGAACAGGGACGGTCATTTCACCTCGAAAAACTCGTAGTCGATTCGGGATTTGACCGTTTTGCGTTTTCCCTTCCTTGGGGCGCTTTGCCCGGCGGAGAGCAAAACCGACTGTTTGGTCTGCGGGTCCACGGCGCGCAGAACGACCATCGGGATCTTCTGCTTCGGGCTCAGTCGGTCCAGAATTCGGGCGAAATGGCCAAAATCGCGCGGCCGGACCCAGGCGATTTTCCCCAGCACGTCATTTACCTGCGGCTTTTGCTTCATTCCTTCAAACCGCTGGGCGTCCACGTCGGTGATGAGGTACGCGAAGGGCGATTTCAACTCGAACAGGTCGATTTCTTTTTGGGTCATGGGACGAACTTTCAGCCCGACTTTCTTCCAGAGCATTTCGTTCACGTCGGGCGCCTGCCACTGGGAAAACGTGAAGCGAAACGTCTTTTGCTCTTTCTTCTCGCCGCGCAGGATGGTGATGGTCACCGGCGTTTGAGCGTTGAATTTGGCTTCCTTTGCGGCCCACGACGTCACGCCGGAAATGGGTGCGCCGTTGACGATCGCAATGATGTCGCCATCCTCCAGCCCCGCCTGACCCGCGGGAGAATTTTTGTCAAGGCCGTGCACGACGCAGTGCCCGTTTTCCAGTTCGAGCTCAAACCCGCGGACGAACCCGTTGCGGTGCGGGAAATCGTAGAGGTTCAGGAGCTGGTTGAGGATGGTCCGATTGGAAACGCCCCAGGAAATGCACTCGGAATCGCACATCTTGGAGGTCGTGATGCCGACGACCTTTTGGTCCAGATCGAACCACGGGCTTCCGGACGCGCCGCCGTAAATGGCCATGTCGGTCTGCAGAATGTCGTCGATGTAAACGCCCATCTCGGGCAGATGCAGCTGGCGGCCCGTGCCGCTGATGATCCCCTGCAGGCACGAGTAGCGCAGCTCGTGCGGGTGGCCGATCGTCATGACCACCTCCCCGCGGCGCACTTCGCCGTCCTCCTTGAACACCACCGGCTTGACCGGTTTTTTCGGGGTGATTTTGAGCAAGGCCAGGTCGTACGGGACCAGGATGGTGATCAGTTCCGCCTCGTATTCTTCGTCGTCCATCGTCTGGACGTAGTGGTTGATCGTTCGGTGGACGACGTGGGCGTTGGTCAGAACGTAGCCGTCCGAGGTGATGAAGAAGCCCGTCGCGATGCCGTATTTGTCGTCTTCATCGTCGATAAAATACTCGGACAAATTCTGGTCGGCCGGGTCTTCGAAATAGCCGGTCACAAAGACGACCGATTCGGCAAACTCGTCGAAAACCGAGGAAACGAACTCGCTGCGAAGCCGCTGGATCTCCTCGGAAGAAAGCCGCGCCTCGACCGGCGTGCAGACCGCTGCGGCTGCCAGGAACGATAAAACAACAAGACGACCCAAAAAACGGTTCATGGAACGAATCTGACTGTAATGATTTGAAAACTTGATCTGCCTTGCCTCTAAAAACGACGTGGAATTTTTATCCGTTCCCGGGCCCCCTCTTGACCAAGTGGTTTCGGTTTTGAGGGGGGCCTTTTAACACTTCCTATTTTACCTTGGACAGAACCTTGGAAACGGACCACGCGGAGAAGGTCTGCTGGTTGTCGAGGGCGCGGATCTGGAATTCATAAGGTTTGCCCGAGGTCAGTTCCGGGAAGGTGTACGTCATCTTCTTCTCGGTCGTTGCGGGAACCTGAACGGTTTGCCAATCGTTCGTGCCTTTGATGGCGTAACGAATTTCATAGGACTGCACGTCCTTGTTCTGGGTCCAGGTCAAAACGGCCGTGCGCGGCTGCGGTGATTTGACCGAGGCGATTTTCGGAGCCGTGGGCAGGGTTACGGCCGTCGCCAATTCACTGAAGTTGGAGGCGAGGAATGCCGAATCCTTTGAGGCGAATACGCGGAAGTCGTAGCTCGTGCCGCCCTTCAGTTTCGTGACGAGGAACGAGCCATTCGTGGCCTTCTTCGAGGCGGTGGACCATTTATTCTTTCCAGCGACGGAATATTGCACCGTGTAGAAATTCGCCGGCTGCGTTGAGTTTTTGCCCGTCACGGTGGACCAGTCAACCTGCACCTGCGTGTCGCTTACCGTCTCGGCCGTCACGTTTTGCGGCGTGTTGTAGCATGTCTTCGTCGTCTTCACGGTCGCTTTTACCACGGCTGAACTGATCTGGACGCCCGGCTCGTCGATCATCTGCTGGACCTCGAGCGTGTACTTGGTACTACTCGTCAGGCCCGTGAAGTAGAGCGTGCCGTCCCGGAAATCGCACTGCGCGGTGCCAATTTCCACATTTCCGCCTTCCGCGGGAATCCGGACGGAATCGGCGCCGAGCTTCACGATCAGGTGCGTTGCGTCAGCGGCGATTCCCGTTACGGAGACTGATGCGTTATCATCGCCGAGGTACGTGTTTTTGAGCTTCGGATTGTTCAGCGCTTTCGTGAATGCAATCGTTGCCTCTGCGGCTTCCGAATTCTCCAAATCGGATTGCTTGCCAGTGATGGCCGTAACACGCACTTCATAAAAGTTGCCAGCCTTGCCAGAGAATGAAAACTCAGTCGTTTTGATTCCTTTTTTGAGGGTCCATTTCGCTGCGTTGGCGATCCGGTATTCTACGTTATAGGTCGCGGCATGATCAACAGCATTCCAGGCCGTGCAGATCTTTTTCCCTACGACGCAGGCCGTCGTAATCTCAGGAGTGTCCAAAGAGCATCTCTTGACGACGCCGGTTTCCGCGGAGACGGTTCCAGTGTACAACCCCGTACCCGTCGCGACACATTTTAGCGTGCTTCCCAAATCGTCGAGAGTCGCGGTGTAAGATTTGGCTGTAGCGTTTTGAATTGCGTTGTTTCCCCGATACCACTGATACGTAACGGTCGCATCGGCTTGAGTGACCGCCGCGGTAATGGTATCGCCAACTTCCGGTTTGGTGTTTGAAAGCGTCAGGCCAGTCAATTCATACTCAGCGGCAGACCAGGCTGTAAACTCGATCGTTTGCTCCCCTGTATTACTAATGGCCGTAAACGGGATTTCCGTCGGAACATACGCATCGGTTGAAAGCGCGGTTGTTCCCTGAGAGTTACTGTATTTCCAGCCCGACCAGAATCCCCAATAAAGATTGATGTTAAACGAGTTGGCCGCTTTTTCCGGCAGCATGACCGAAGTCAGGTTTTCGTTCCAGCAGCGCAGATTCGTCAATTTCGTATTTTGCGCGAGAGTCAGGGACGAAATCTGGTTTGAGTTGCAATACAGGGTGGTGAGCTCCTTATTATTGCCAAGATCCAACGAACTGATCTGGTTAAAACCACAGCTCAAATGCGTCAGGAGCGTGTTGTTGGAAACGTCCAGGGCCGTCAGTTGGTTATTCTGGCATTCAACCCACTCCAGAGCCTTGTTTTGTGAAAAGTCCAGCGCCCTGATTTGATTATCATTGCAGACGATGCCGGTCAGTTTCGTGTTTGTGGTCAAATTGAGCGTTGTGAGTTTATTGTAATAGCAGTCGCAGCCTTCCAGAGCGGTGCAGCCGGAAATGTTGAGCGAGGTTAAATTGCCGGGATTCTCCTGGGACGCACCGGTGATCGCGAGGATTTTCAGGTACTTGAAATTGGAGAAATCGGCGCTTCCAGCCAGGTTCTTCCCGGTCCAGTCGATCTTGGAGACGTGATTGACTCCATTGACTTCGACCCACTCAATGTTGCTCCAGGTGGACGGGTGGTCAGCGGAGTACGCCGGATTGACCTTGGTGCCATTGCCATTCTGATTGAGGAAGGCTTTGATTTTAGCGCATTCCGTCTCATCGTAGACGGAATTGTCCACCAATTCAAAGGCAATGGTCTGGGTTCCAGCCTGATTGGTGGAATAGACCGGCAATTCGGAAAACAGGAACGTCGGGCTTGACGAGTTCGTGGTTTTGAGCACTTTTCCGGTCCCGTCTTTGAACGTCCACGGCGTATTGTCCCAGACACAAAGTTGAACGGTGACTTTTCCAACGGCGGCAGGATTCATCAGAACGCTCTGAAGCGTCGGGTTCCAGCAAATCAGAGTCTCAAGCTTCGGGTTATTCGTGAGATCCAGCGTTACGATTTGGTTGTCGTAGCACTGCAGCCACTCAAGCTTCGTGTTGTGCGAGACGTCCAGCGTCGTTAACTGGTTGTAACACGTGATGAGGTACACCAGATTGGTGTTGTGGCTGACGTCCAGGGTTTTCAAGCTGTTTTCATAGACGCGAAGATACGTCAGCGCAGTATTATTTGTGAGGTCCAGCGAAGCGATCTGGTTCCCCGTGCAGTCCAGATCATTCAGCTGCTTGTTGTTCGCCAGGTTAAGGCTCGTGAGCTGGTTGTAATACAAATTCAGGCTGATGAGTTTTGTGCAGCCGGAAATGTTCAGAGAGGTTAGGCCGCCGTAATTCTCGGAATTCGCACCGGTGATCGACAGAGACGTCAAAGAAGTGAGCTGCGAGAAATTGGCGCTTCCGACCAGGCATTTGCCGGTCCAGTCGATGGCCGTGGCCTGTTTTTGGCCGTTGATGTCCGTCCAGGTGACTCCCGTCCACGTGGAAGGATCGTTTGCATTGTAGGCCGCGTTGATCTTCAGGCCGTTTTTAACGCCCTGGGCGTCTGTTTGTTCGAGGAACGATTTGATCTGGGCCGTTTGGTTCGTGTTGTAAACATCCTGATTGGGGCTTGGGGAGGCGGTGATTTCCGCTGGGGCGGCAGCTGGCTCACTGAGCAAATCGGCGGAATTGTCCGTGCAGTTGAAGTCGGCATACTGCGCCTGAAGATCCGTGTACTCGTCGGCGGCAAGAGGCACGGCACTCAGCAGGGCACGCTCCTCAAGAGACTCCAGCTGGCACCGGTGATGTTTGGGCGACTGGGAACGATTGTTGTGATTCAGCAGGGACATGAAATGCTCAAACGATTTCTGCATGGCGAGGACTCCAAAAGGAAAAAAGTTTAAAAACTAATCTATTATTATAATCGATTTCACTGTAAATTCAATGACTTGCAGCGTAAAACCAGAGAATTTTCCAGGAAAAAAAGAAAATATTCAATAGAGCCGGGGTTTGATCTCGAGATGAAACGGCCCCGGCCTGGTTTTTAGATCAATACACGCTGAATTCTTCGATCGTCGGGACCTCGGTCGCCTTGAGAATGTTCAGCCGGACGAATCGGGCCGTGACCGGTTTCTCGAACGGAATGGTGAAATTCTGCTGGGCGATGGTCGTCCCCTCGTAAACCGTGGTCCATTCGTCCGTTTCGTTCTGCCGTACCTCGATCCGGAACGACTTCGTTCTCGGGTAGGAGATTTCCGTGATTACCACCTTTTTGACCTCCATGGGTTGGGTCAGGTCCACCTCGATCCACCCGGCGCGGGATCTCGGCTGCGCACCCCAGCGGGTCCCCAGATTCCCGTCAAAAGCCGAGGCGACGCTGTAGGTGCCGGAGTCCCAGTTCCCCGACGCCTTGACCGGTTTGTTGAACGAGAGGCTCTCCCGGATGTTAACGCGCTCCGCCTGCTTTTCGCCCCAGGGGTTGAGTTTCTGGCCGTCGGGCATGGCGACCGGCGCGGGGGTTTGGGCGGCATCGCCCTGCCAGAGGGTGATCGACTCGCCTTTCGCGAGCGCGATCTGGTACAAGCCGCCGCCCAGAGCCTTCACCTTTTCCGGGGCGGAGGACTGGAACTCACCGGTAAAGTTCGGAACGACCCGGCACTCTTCGCCCGCCAGGGACTCGATCTTGACCCAGGACGTCTTACCGTCTTTGCGGATCGCGGAGACGAGGAACGCGCCTTCGGTCCGCAGGTCGGCGAAGGACGTTTCTTTCCAGTCGGCCGGGATGGCCGGGAAGACGCGGATCTGATTCCCCCACGACTGCAGCAGCATTTCCTGAAGGGCGCGGGCCGCGATGTGCGAGCACTCGATGACCGGCCAGCCCTCAAAATATTGCGTGTTGCAGCGGACGAACCGCCGGTTGTTGTGGTGCTTCAGGATGTAATCGCGGGCGTTCTCGCCTTCTCCCAGAATGGCGTAAATGCTTGCCGCGGCGGCCTGCGACCAGCCGTAGATTTGCCTGCCGTCCTCGACGGTCGTCCAGTGGTCCATCGTCTTTTTGATCAAGGCCCTACGCTCGGGATCCCCGGCCGTGTAGATGCAAAGCGGCCAGACCTGAAGCATGTGCGACCAGTGCCGGTGCGAGACGGTCTGCGGGACGTCCGCGCCGATGAGGAAGCCGTCCTCGCCGACCTGGTAATCGACCAGATTATCCAGAACGTCCTGCCACTGGGCGGCTTGCGGGTCGTTAAAGCCGCACTCACGATTGACCTCGATCAGCCGTTCGCAGAGCCAGCGGATCAGGCCGATGTTGTAGTTCGTGTCCCGCGCCATCACGGGGTACTCGGGCGACCGCATCACCGGAATGTGGTATTTGCCGTCGGCCTCCTTCTGGAAGATGTGCGTGTACACGTTGAACGACCCCTTCAGCATGTCGAAAAACGCGTGCTTTTCCCGGTCGGTGAGGTACGAGCGGTCCATCGTGTAGCGGTACTGGAGCCAGTAATTGTGCAGCGCCCACGTGAAGTCGCCGGGGTTGAGGTAGCCGGCGTAGTTTTCGCTCACGCAGTCGTTATCGGTCGTGTGGTTGAGCGTCGCGCCGTCGTCGATCCCGTAGAGGAGTTTCGCGTTGGCGACGAGGTTCGCCCGCTTGTCGTCGATCAGTCGGGTAAACGACTCGCCCAGTTCGCAGTGGTTCGCGGTGTAAACGGGCAGGTAGCAGATCTGAATGTTGAGGTTCCACCAGATCTTCGCCCAGACGGTCGGGCAGTACCACGGCCCCATCAGGTCGATCACGTGCCGGTCGGGGCGGGTCGCGCTGGCCAGCTTGTACATCTGGATCCAGTAAAAACTTTCCATCTGCGTGTTCGGCACTGAGACGAAACTCCTGGTGTAAAAGCCGTGCCACCACGCGCGGTGCGTTTCGATCAGCTCGTTCCAGTCTTTTTTAAGCGTCCAGCGGACCGTCTTGCGGGCGAGCTGGGAGGCGGTGGTTTCCGGGAACGTGTCGATCAGCGAGAGGACCACCTGCGAGCGCGAAGCGGCGGCGCCCTGAACCGGACGTTCGGCCCACGCGGCGGAAAACTGCCCGCCGGCGACGCGGTTCTGGACGGTGTACGAAATTCCACCGTCCTGCTTCAGTTCCACCGGCGGATTGAGCGGGTCGGGCAGATTATGCGCCCGCTTCTCCCGATAGACCAGCGGCTCTTCCGATTCCCATTCGAAAGCGGCCTCTTTTTCGCCGTCAAGCCGTTCCACGTCGATGAGCAAAACCATGTCCTGAGAGAGATCCAGCGCGCGGAAGCGGATCCGGCCCTCGGTCGTTTCCAGCTCGAAGCGCGTTTCGGCGTTCCAGAGGTCCAGCCGGGCCGAGCCGGTGAGGATCTTCCCCTTCGTTTTCAGGAGGAGCCGCCCGACCGGGATGCGGAAATTGCCGAGGCGGTGGTCGGTGATGTCGGTGCGCCCGACGGCAAACGAGATCTCGTGGTCGGAGCGCTTATAGACCATCGTCCCCATCAGGCCGTTGCCCAGAAACGCGGACTTTTCGTAATGATCGGGCAGAACCTCCCAGATGATGTCCTGCCGGGCCAGGAATTCCGGCCAGTTCACGCCGTTGGCCTCGACCGCTTCATTTTGGGGCGCTTGGAGAAACGCGCCTTCTTTAATCATCCGCCCGACCTGCTGAAGCGTTTGGACGTCAATCTCACGCAGGCGGCCGTTGTAGTCGGGGCCGACGTCGAGCGAGAAAATGTTGCCGTATTTGACCGCGCCGAGGTAGTCGCTGTAGATCTTCTCCGCGTCGGTGCAAAGGCCGTCGTGTTTGGGGAGCGAGTAGAACCACTGCGCCCCGCCCTCGTGTTTGGGGAGGATCGGGTACGTAAACTCGGCGGCGAGGTATTGGTCGTACGACGCGGCGTTCCGATTGTAGCCGGCCCCCGAAGCATCGTCCAGAGCGGACGGCTTGCCGCGCTCGCCGATGCGGACCTCGCCGGAGCACTCGCCGTGATTGTAGCCGATGAGCGTGTACGGCTGGACCTCGTGACAAAACGCGGTCGTTTCTTCGTGCGAAAGCCCGCCGGTCCCGGCCGCGTGGTCAAACCAGATGTACTCGATCGGGCCGTACTGGGTGAGGAGTTCGCGCAGCTGCGCCTTTTTCGTTTCGGGATCGACCGACTTGTTGTTCCGGTACACGCCGCCGGGCCAGTTCCAATCCCCTTCGGAGAAGTAGAGCGCGAGCTTGATGCCGTACTTGTCGCAGGATTTCCGCAGTTCGGCCAGAACGTCCTTTTTCAGGGGGGAGTTGGTCGATTTGAACTCGGTCGTTTTTGTGTCCCAGAGGCAGAACCCGTCGTGATGTTTCGCGAGGAAGAGGATGTAGCCCATGCCGGCTTCTTTGGCCGTCCGCGCCCAGTGGTCCGTATCGACCTCGGTTGCGCGGAAGAATGAGGGGTCTTTCCCGGCCGGGTCGGTCCATTCCGTGCCGGAAAAAGTGCTCAGCGACCAGCAGACGAACATGCCCCACTTGAGGTCCTTCAGTTCCTGCGCGCGCCGCTGATAAAACTCCGCCGCCGGCTGCGCCTGTGAAAGCGAGGGAAGGAGAGAAGCGAGTAAACTCAAAACGATGACGAATCTTTTCATGGGCTGGAAATCCTGTGAGGGGCAAAAGTTGATTAAGTGTTGAGAGTTGAGAGTTGAGTTGGCGCTGGCGCGTGACGTTGGTTTCAGAAAGAATTCAACCCATCAAAAGCCGAAGGCTTTTCAGCTCAACTCTCAACTCTCAACACTCTTCCAAGTGTCACTTCTCTTCCGGGACTTTTTCCCAGCGGAGGTTGGTGACGGTCAGTTTTCCGGCTTTCTCCAGAGCGGCCCGGAGGTCCGGAAGGTCGTAAACCTGCAGCGCGCCGTGAACGACGCTGGCCAGCGGCGTGGTGGAGGCTCCGCCGTTCTCGACCATGTTCGTCCAGCTTGAGAGCGTGTTGACGACGGTCAGGTGGCCAAACGTCTCCGGCTCGCAGAACTCCGCGTGCAGGGCGGGAATGGACGCCTCGTTCAGGGCGATGCAGTCCACGTCCTGCGCCTTGAGTTCCGTCTTGAGGAAACGGCTCAGGTTGAAGAGGTCTTCCGCGCGGAACCCGACGTACGTTTTGTTCAGGTCAAACGCGAAGTAGCAGTCCCAGCCGTCTTGGCCGAAGTGGTTGCAGTTGAAGTAGTTCTGGCCCAGCTGCTGCGTCTCGCCGTAGCCGCGCAGATCCACGGTCAAAACCGGCTTGCCGCTCGCCAGGAGACTGTTGACGATCTCCGCGCCGTCGCTCTTGCCTTTGTCGCTGACGAAAAGCGTCGCCTTGCTCAGGTCGGCGTTATGCGGCACGAGCCAGAGCCCGGTCAAATAGAGTTTCGCCGAGGCCTGGAACACGATCCGCTTCGCTTCCGCTAAAACCGGGGTTTTGCCCTCCGGCGCGGTCGTCAGCTCCGGAATGTCCTCGGCCGACAAAACTCTCAGGGCCGGAACGTCCTTGGACGCCCGGAAAAGCGCCTGCTCGCGGACCTTCACCCGCATTTCGTCTACGGGAGTTTTGGCCCAAAGCGCCGCACGCTGGGCGGTGAGTTCTTTCGCGTAGTCGTTATTAATGTCGAACGTCGTTCTGGCGCCCGGAATCTCCTGAATGTTCCCCGTCTCCGTGACGGTGAGTTCTTCCGGCGTCAGCTCCAGAACGCGGTCCGGCTCGGTGATCGGCTCTTTTTTGTTCGGGCCGACGACCGCTTCGGAGTCCCCGATCAGGAACCGGCGCATGAACCGGACCGTCGCGACGCGCAGGAACTGGTCGTAGCCGTGCGTGTTGAACGTCTCGGCCAGATTCATCCGTTCGGGGTAGCCGAGCAGCCCGAACATGCGCTTGCTGTAGCGGTAAGAATCCCACGTCTGCTTGATCGGGAAGAAGTCCTTGGTCGCGCAGCCGATCATCGTCGGTTTGGGGGCGCGCATCATGCAGTAATCAGCGTGCTCCAGCCCGAAATCGAGCTGGCCGAAAACGTGCTGCTCGGCGTCGGACTCGGGCAAGCCGCGGCGGTACATGCCCGCCAGGGAGGTCAGGTAGCAGAGCGACGCGGCGACTTCAATGCGGTCGTCGAGCGCCATGAAATACGCCGTCTGCGTGCCGCCGCCGGAAAGACCGCACGCGCCGATCATCTCGGGGTTCACTTCGGGGCGGGACTTCAGGTAGTCGATCCCGCGCATACCGTCCCAGATCTCGAACCAGTTCGTGTTGCGTCCGAGCGCCATGCAGCCGATGCCGAGCAGGTTGTGCGCGTGGACCGAGATCGGCGGATTCGGGCGGGTGTACTGGAACCGCTCACCCTGATCGATCGGGTCGAAAATCAGCGCGGCCATGCCGTTGAGGGCCAGCAGAGCGGAAACGCGCTGGTAGTTGACGTAGCCTTTGCCGTTCGCGGAATGCCCGCAGGCGACCAGCACGCCCGGCCACGGCTTCGGGTACTTCTTCTCGTCCGGCATGAAGAAGTTGGCCGTCACCCAGAAATTGGGCTGGGACTCGTACCGGACCTTTTCGACCGTGTACCCCTCCTTTTCCACCTTGCCCGTGATGACGGGATTCAGCGGGTTTCGTTCCGGGAATTTACCGATCTGCTTGAAGAAAAAGTCCTTGCGCTCTTTCTGGTACTGGGCGATCTCTTCAGGCGTTTTCGCTTTCTCGTAGTTTTCGATCCAGCGCGCCTCGGCCTGGTCGAGCAGCGTCAGCATCCACTCGTGCATCATGAAGCGGGGCTCGCACTCAACGCCCTCGGCCGTCTTGATGATCCCCTCGGGCAAAACCTTGGCGGAAAAGACGTCCTGGCTGACGAGCGGCATGGTGAACCGGCCGTTCTCGACGATCGAATCCAGATCGACGCCCATCCTTTCGTAGGCCTCCACGAGCGTTTTGTTGAGGAAGGTCTTCCCCTTGACCAGCGGCTGGATCTCCGCGGCGGACGCACGCTTGATGTTCTGCAGCGCGTTCACCACGTCGAAGAAAATGTACCGCCCGGTCGCGGGGGCGGGGAACATGATCCGGACCGTCTTGACCGGCGTCTCGTACTTCGGGTAAACGACGCCCGTCCAGACCGGCTCGCCCTTTTGGTTCAGGTCGTCGCAGACGAACACGCGGACGTTCTCGAACGTGCCGTTGGTGATGTCTTCGCGGGGCGTGTAGTCGAAGCCTTCGATCGTCATGGGCTCCTGAAGGTCCAGTGCGATCCAGTGCGGCGGATCGACTGCGGGGGCTTCAAACCGGGTGTGCCAGTAGGTGTGCAGATCGCCGTCGCAGGCGCGGTACGCCTCGTTGCGCGGGTTCTCGCTGTTGACGAGGACCTCGACTTTGCAGACGTGCGGTCGGACGGGTTTGGCCGCGTCCTGGGCCTGTGCGCCGTGAAACGCCGCGGCGAGTCCGCAGAGCGTCAGCGCGAAAATCAAAAGACTGTGTGCAGGTAGGGTTTTCATAATCGTTGAGAAAAAGGAAGGGGTGAAATCAGGCAACTTCCCAAAAACCGCGTTTTTACACAAAAGTTGGCCTGAATCGTCAATTATAATACAGGGCAGAGAGGTTGTCAAGTGCCCGCGCTGTCAAGAAATTAATATAGGCGAGCGGTGGCAGTTATGCCACCGAAAGATACGGAGGGCCGGCGTCCCGCCGGTCAAGTTAATCACGCAAATTACGAGGTCATTCATAATTAAAAAGACGACGCTGGAAGCGTCGTCTCCGCAGCAGAGTTTTATTCCAGCGTCGGGTAAACCTTTCCGCCTTTGAGCTGCACGGCCTGCTGTTCCGGCTCGTAAACGCTGTAGAACGGCGAGAGCATGTCGAGCCAAAGCGCGATCCGGTGCCGTTCCTCATCGGAAAGTTTCACACCGTAGTGCCCTTTATCGAGCAGCGGGAGCAGCGGGGATTTCAGCGCGCCGAACTCGCCGGGGATCGTGCGGACGGAATTGCCGTAGTCGTAAAACCCCCAGCCGCGATCCAGCAGATTGTAGTACGAGTGGTAGAACGCCGCGCCGTTTTTCTTGTAGTACGGCTTCCCGGCCAGCGAGAAGGTTTTGCTCTCCGGCTTTTCGTGGCACTCGACGCAGTGTCGGTCCAGCACCGGTTGAACCAGCTCCACGAAATTGGCGGGGCGGCTCCCCTCGACGTCCGGAACGGGCGTGGAGGCCGGGCGGGAAAACGCGATCGGAAGTGCGCTCGACGACCGGGTGATCTGCCCCTTCGGTTCGTGGCACCCGATGCAGCTCACGTTATCGCCGGGCTGGAAGTACGTCCCGGAGCGCATCGACTGGACCGCGTTGCCGTTCTCGTCCAGGGCCTGGAAGAAAAGCTCCACCTGAGCCGGCACGGTGAAGTGCGCCGAGCCGTCCTCTTCGACCGGCACGGTCCCGATCACGCCGCGGACGAGGTTCACGCTGTCCCGCGACGACGGCTCCTGGATTCCCGTGTGAAGCATCCAGCCGGACGGGTACGACATCGAGTAGAGCTGGACGATCCGCAGCGACTTGATCCGCGTTTTTTCGGGCCACGGCTTGAGGCTCTGGTACACGTTAGCGATAGTGACCTCGGCCTGCGGACGTTTCGTCCAGTCGCGCTCCGGCAGCGGAATGTACTCCTGCGACGGGATCTCGCCCGGCTGGACCAGTTCCGGCGCGACGTTCGGCCGCGGGCGCCTGATGAACGGAAGCGGCGTCGCGCAGCCGATCTCCGGGTCGCGGTAGATCAACTCACGGTTCCCGAACCGGTCGAGGAGGTAAATGCCGTAATCGCCGCGAATGGCGGGGTTCCACTGCATCGCCTGGTGGGGCGTGATGGAAAAGTCGGCGACGGCGAGAAAAAGGTCCTCCGAGATCGGCCAGGCAAAACCCCAGACCTGCGCGCCGCCCTGCGATTCGGGGAAGGCGACGTCCGGCGTCAGGCGCTTGACGCACGCCATCGCGTCGTTTTCTTCTTCCGCGATGCGGGACGGATCGATGATGACGAGCGAGCCGTAATTCTGCCCGTGGTGCGGGCCGGCCGTCGCGACGAACTTGGACGAATTCGGGATTGGCCGGAGGTCCATTTCCGTGTCCGGCCGTTCACGCCTCAGAGTAAAATTCCCCTGAATGGCCCGCGGGTCGGACCCGTTGAGCGACATGACCCAGGGGGTGTGCGTCGTGCAGCCGTGGCGGTCGATGTAGTCCCAGCGCGTCCAGACGATCTTCCCGTCGTTCGAGACGACCGGCGCCCACTCGTTCGTTTCGTGGTAGCTCAGGCAGCGCATGAACGACCCGTCCGGGTTCATGTCGAAAACGGTGTAGTTCGGGCATTCACGCCCGCAGCGCAAGTACCCGCCGCGACGCTCAGAGATGAACGCCAGCCGGCCGTTCGGCAGGAAGCACGGGTAAAAGTCGTTCCACGTTCCGTCGGTGATCTGGCGCAGGTCGGAGCCGTCGGCGTTGGCCGTGAAAATGTGCAGGCACCGCCCGCGTTCCCAGTGACCGTTGGAAAGGTCGTAGTGGTATTTGTGCGCCCGGTCCCCTTCGGCCTCCACGTAGGCGAAGGCGATTTTTTGAGCGTCGTAGTCCAAAGCCAGCGTGGCAAACGCGCCGGTCGTGAGTTTGCTTCCGGACAAACGCCCGGACTCGACCACGGAGTTTTCCAAAACGTTTTTGACCGTCGGCTGAACGTCGGCCTTGAACGCGTTTTCAAGGAGGAAAATCCCACCGCCGGGCAGCAGGTTGATGCCGTAATACTGGTCGCAAAGGTGGTTAAACGTCGCGCGGTGCTTCTTCACGAACAGAATTTTGTCGAAATTCAGGTCCGGGTCAGAAAAGAGGATCTGGCGCCGTAAATGCGCGACCTTTTCAAAGTGCTCAAACCGTTCTTTCCGGGTGGAAAACTGGACCGTGGCCGGGTCAAGGGCCTTGAGCGGCGCGGAAAACGGCGAGGCGGCTTGCGGGGCCCGAGCTTCCAGACGCTCCAAAGCGGCGGCGGTCCGGCGGAAAATCACGTCGTTCGGCGTTTCGTCCTCGGGCAGAATCCCCGCTTGGGGGTCGTAAATTTGCGCGGCGATGGCGTCGTATTTCTGGCGGTTGGCGAGTTCATCGAGGATCCAGTTGTACTCGCCCAGCAGTTCCGCGTCGGCGCCCGGAACGTCGACGGGCCTGATTTTGGCGCTCGTCGTGAACGTCTTGCCGTCCACGATCGGCTGGATCTCTGCGGCAGAACCGGCCGGGTAGTTGGTGAAAGACGAAAGCGCCACGACTTTGACGAAACGCCCGATCGCCGGCGCGTCGAAGGCGATTTTCACCACGTCTTTCGGCCCGCTGCGCATCGTGTCGAGGTCGCCCTTCCAGACCGGCTCGCCCGGGGCTTTCGGATCGTCGTAAACGTAAATTTCGGTCCGGGCGAACGTCCCGTTATTGTTCGAGTCCTGCCGCGGAGTGTAGTTCACGCCTCGAATGTTTTCGCTCTGCTTCAGATCCAGCTCGACCCAGTGCGGAAACGGGGGACGCTGCTCGTTTCGGAATTCCGTGTGCCAAAATGTCGCCGGATCGCCGTCGCAGACGTAGATTTCACGGTACGCCGGCGGGCACTCGCTGTTCGTCTTCACGGTGATGAGCGCCGTTTGGGGGGCCGGAGATTCCGCCTGAACAGAACGGACAAACACCACGATGACGCATAGCACCAAAGCGCAGAACCGAACACAATGCGTGGTTGAAATTTTCATATCAGGTGAGCAAAATGAAAGGAAGGAAAATTTTGGGGGGAATAGAGGATCGCCCGTTGCCGAGCCAGTTACGGCCCGAAACGGCCTCCACGGTTTATTAAATCATTTTCTCTTTGAAATGTCAATGGGGGCAAGATGAGAAAAAACGACTTAATTGTAAAATTTTCAGCCGGAGCCGCGAAATGAGATACGCCCCCAAACATTTCAGGTTTGGATTGGTCATTCGTGAGCTGGAAAGTAACACCCCCGCGTTGGTGGGGAAGACGGCTTCCATCGAATCAGCGGCCAGTTTAAGACGGAAACACCCCCGCGGATGCGGGGAAGACCGTAACGGACGAGCCGGACAAACCTTTATTTAGAAACACCCCCGCGGATGCGGGGAAGACCTTTGCTGATAACTTGTCGGAGTGTAACCCAAAGAAACACCCCCGCGGATGCGGGGAAGACGTAGCGCACGCGGCTATGATGGCAAAAACCACGGAAACACCCCCGCGGATGCGGGGAAGACTCACAAAGCAGGGCGTGAAGCTCGATTCTCTCGGAAACACCCCCGCGGATGCGGGGAAGACAAAAACTGCGTAACGCCTACGATCGAGCCGATAGAAACACCCCCGCGGATGCGGGGAAGACAGGCCCGCAACACTCAGCGCCGCCGTCATCGTGGAAACACCCCCGCGGATGCGGGGAAGACGATGGTACACCCCTCATATACTGGAAATCGTTAGAAACACCCCCGCGGATGCGGGGAAGACCTGTCGAACCGTCAGACCAGAGTGCAAAAGGCGGAAACACCCCCGCGGATGCGGGGAAGACGCTGGAAAGCTCGAGAAAACGGGCAGTGCGTCAGAAACACCCCCGCGGATGCGGGGAAGACTTTTGAAGAAATCGACGGAAGAATTAGAGAAAAGAAACACCCCCGCGGATGCGGGGAAGACTCCCTACCTAACTGGAGAGCAGGAATATCCTGAGAAACACCCCCGCGGATGCGGGGAAGACTCTGCTGAGAGACCTCGAGCTGTTTTTGCTCTGGAAACACCCCCGCGGATGCGGGGAAGACTCACTGACTTTTTCGAGAGCGGTGAAAAGACGAGAAACACCCCCGCGGATGCGGGGAAGACTTTCGAAAAGCTGGAAAGATCGAATGATAGCTGGAAACACCCCCGCGGATGCGGGGAAGACGCTTGCAAGGTGTAGCAAGGGCGCGCAAAGGGAGAAACACCCCCGCGGATGCGGGGAAGACGGGGTTTTTTATTAGAACTACGTTTACCAGATAGAAACACCCCCGCGGATGCGGGGAAGACTCATCGTCGCATACAACAAAGGATTAAGCACCGGAAACACCCCCGCGGATGCGGGGAAGACAAAGAATCAACGCGGCTTTTCGTCGTATCGTAGGAAACACCCCCGCGGATGCGGGGAAGACTCTGTACTATAGGCGAAATAAAGATTTTCTGCAGAAACACCCCCGCGGATGCGGGGAAGACAGCCGAAGAAGCAATTCAGAACGCTCTCCTTGAGAAACACCCCCGCGGATGCGGGGAAGACCCTGTGCCGCTCATTTTATCGCTGACAGAGAAAGAAACACCCCCGCGGATGCGGGGAAGACACATAGCCACTCATTCTTCAGCCTCCTCAGAAGGAAACACCCCCGCGGATGCGGGGAAGACGTTTCGGCGCAGGCGGTGAGTTCGGCTTCCGCGGAAACACCCCCGCGGATGCGGGGAAGACATTCAAAAAAAGGGGATTTAGGCGCGCCCTCTAGAAACACCCCCGCGGATGCGGGGAAGACCAGTTTGTGCGGATTTTTATTCCGACGTTGCTAGAAACACCCCCGCGGATGCGGGGAAGACTTAAAACCTTTTAAGGGAGTAGGAGGTTTTTTGGAAACACCCCCGCGGATGCGGGGAAGACTTCTTCCATTGTCGTTTTCCTGTTTGTTTGTTGGAAACACCCCCGCGGATGCGGGGAAGACCGTTTCTCCGGAAACCAACATTGATTTTGTTGTGAAACACCCCCGCGGATGCGGGGAAGACAGCAAGATACTGTATGTTAGGTCGTATCGGTATCCTGCATGTTGTACTTTAATTAAAATCGCAGAAATTGTCTGGCTCGGTGCGATTTTCTAACGACGGCTCAAAATCAAAACTTTTGGGGCGGCTGGCGGTCCCATTTCTCAAGGATGAGCTGGAAACCCGTGATGATGTCCAGCGTTTTGGCCGGGCTGCCGTGCGCATAGATACGGTAGAAGGGCGGCTTCGAGGTCGATTTGAAGACCAGAAGGCCCGACGATTCCGGCGTGTATTTCATCACCAGGTCAACCACCCGATCCGCCAGAGAGTCTTTGATCCCCGAGACGAACACGTTTGGCTTGGGCTCCACGAACCAGAGTTTCAGTTTGCCCCGAACCGCGTCCGGAAGGGCGTTGGCGACGATGACGATCATGACTCTTTCCCCTGTTTTTTTATGCCCATCAGGTCGAGAACGTCTTTGGTGCAGCGGCCCATGAAGTCGTACTCCAGAAGACGGTTTTTGAATTCTTCCAGGACTTTGTATCGGTCGTACTCGCCGCACATTTGGGCCGTCAGGGAGAAGGCCAGGTCGAAAACGAGGTCTTCTTTGTACAGGTCCGCCACGTCATAAACGAACGGCAGCGGCGAGCCGGAATGAATGAAACCGACGCGCGGGTCGAAGCCCAGGGAATGGATGATCGACGAGCACAAGGCGTACAGGGCGGCATTCGACGAGGTGATCAGCCGGTTCGTCATATCGCTCAGCTGGAACTCTCCGGGGACGTAGGACCGGCCTTTCCAGCCGACTTTGTACTTCTCGGCCAGTTCGAGGTAGCACGCCCGGACGCGTTGGCCCTCCATCACCATCAGCTCTTTCAGGGTTTTGTCCCGAATGTCCGCCTGGGGGAAACGGCTGGCGAACATTTTTTTGGCGACGGCGAGCGATTTTTCCGGGTCGGCCGCCAGCGCGAGCTGCTTCTTCAGGTTGTACGTGTTGGCGGTCGGAGCCTGACCAACGGCGTAAAAAACGAGCGAATCGTCGCCCACCCAGCAGACCGTCGCGTTAATGGATGCGAGAATCTTGACCGCTTCATGGGTGATGGAGGTCCCCGGCCCGAGCAGGATCGTGGAGATCTCGGCGGCCGGAAGGCGAAAATGCTTCCCGTCGGCCGAGATCCACTTGACGCTCGAATCGTCGATCTCCATGCGCCCATGCTCCAAATAGAGAAACGGGTAGCGGTCGCGCAGCATCGGAATGTTCGAGAGCTGCGTGCGAATGATCAATGGTTGGCCCATAAAAATTTCGTTCTTGATCGAACGTTCTGATTGTCAAAGATTCTTTCGGAAAGTGATGGATTTACTCGCATTTCACGATCTGGACGCAGCGGTCGGTGTAACGCTTGGTCAGGCCGAACTCGAGCGGGACGTCGGAGAGGAAACGCACGTCTTCATGCAACGAGCCTGCGTTGGCCGGGTCCACCTCTATGAGCATTTTATCAGGCTTAAGTTTTTTCTCTTCGGCCAGTTTCTCCATCGCGGTCCACGCTTCTTCTTTCGAGTCGAAAACGTTCTGAAATATTGGCCAGGTCGGCACGCAGCACTTTCGGCCGAGGTACAAATCAAACACGGGGGCCTTCAGACTCGCGGCGAATTTTTCGGCCAAGTCGTCCTCGAAGCCGAGAATCACGGCGAATTTTTTGTTTTGGAGGTAGTACCTGTAGGTCTGCTTCGTACCGCCGTAAGAACTGCCGGGGAGAGAAGCAATTCCTCCGCCCTGTTTACGCGGAATGTGGAAACTTTCCCATTTATCGTCTTTATCGTAGCCACTCCCGACCATGTGGTAGTCGCGGAGCTGGAATTCTTCCGGCTTTTGTGAATCGCTATCCTGTGGGAGGAAAGAAACGGCCAGGAAAAAGGCGTCCTTCATCCGTTCGAGGAGCTCACACTGCGGGCCGGAGTCGCCGCTGGAAGCCAGCAGGATGCCGTAAATCCCGGACTTGGTGGGAAAATCGAACGTCTGCCGGATGTCGAACCGGGAATTATACCCCCACGACTGAAGGGGGGCCTCCAGCCAGAGTAAAAGGAATTTCATCGGAAACCTCCTCACTGGGCCAGGATTTCACGGACTTTGGCGCTCAATGCGGCCGCCAGATCATCGATGGATAAGCCGTTTTCTTCGCCAAGCTCGAAAGAAGCGATTTTTCCATAAAGTGAGCCGGAGATTTTTTCAATTCGACGGAGTTCTTCATTTAGTTTAGCTTTGCTCGCGGCTACTATCGATTGGCCATTTTGGGGCTTGACCGCTTCCTCGAATGATGCCTGAATGTGCTGCCCTTTGCGAATCAAAACCCTGGCGTAGTCCCAAATGGTGGAGGCTGGCATGGTTTTTTGACGAGCGGTCGGAATGGCGAGGTAGATGGCTTTGGTGAAGTTTTCAACCGCCTTGAGGAGGAAGTCTTCGTTTCCGCCCAGATTGACAAGAAGCTGCCCCAGATCAAGCGAGATGTAGCGGTAATACGTTGCCGAGTTGAATTCAAGCGAATCCATGTGACCGGCCCCATTCTTGTCCAAATCATCGACGGCAGTAAAAAAATCGACTTCAGAGGCGACTTTGTGCGTAGAAATGGCGTGGGCGACGGACGCAGCAGCTTCCACATTCAGATCCGGAACATTGGCGGCCATGCGCCCAAACAGCGCGATGTCCACGCCATCCATGGCGGTGTTCAATTTGACCTTGATTTCTTTCAAATTCGCCTCGGCATTTTTCTCATCGAAGTCTTCTTTAAACTTCTGGGCGATTTTTTCTGCTTCTTTTTTCGAAATGAAAAACAAAGTGTCTTTAGCGTTTTCTTTTTTCTTAAACGCTTTAGCGATGGCTTTACCGCATTTTTGCGCCTGTTCCTCCGTCGCACCTTCTGCAATACAGGCTTCAGCGATGATTTGCTCTACCAGACGGGTTCGACAGGCTGTCTGGACGCTAAGGTACTCGTGCATTGCGAGACGAATCGCGCGTTTCCAGCACTGGCTGCTGACGCGGGCGCGCTGGGTGCCGCCGATCAGGGCGCTCTTCGGCGAGCCGACGTCGTCGCGGTTGAGGCAGGAGACCGGGAAGGACTGGAGAATATGGAATTCGATTCGGGTGTTCTGAAGTTTATTGGTCATTGGATCATCCTTTCATGAATGGATTTGAATTTTGTGTTGAATGGTCAGTCAAAAATGGGAACGAGCTGCAAAAGGCCGAAACCAAAGGCTTTGGCTTTGCCGATGCCTTGCTCAAAGGCGGCGCGGAAACGTTCGGGGTCCGTGACGGTCAGCGTCCCGGAAAAGAGGACTTTGTTGTGGGTTACCGTTTGTTCCGGCTTGTTTTTTTGTGAAAACGTTTGGGTCGGTTTGGGCAGGAATTGAAGTTTTTCCTGATCGGGCGCAAAACCATTTTGCTCGGCTTTTTTGAAAAACCAGTCAAGCAGCTCTTTTGCCCGTTCCCGCAGATCCTCGTTTTCTTTCGTTTTGGGAGGGATACGGATGGCGACCAGCTTCCCTTTTTCTTTGGACTTTTTGACCGGATTCAGGACGATTTCAAAAGAGTAACGTTTGTGATTCAGGAAATCCCCGGAAACTTCTTTGGTTTCAAACTCCCCAAACGGGATTTCTGGCTTTGTCTGAGAAAGAATCCACAAAACCCTGTGCCCTTTTTGAAGCCCTTTGTCAACGTACAAAATGCGGTTTCCATCTTCCTTGCAAAAAAAGGAATAAACGATTTTGTGAACGGCATAATCGTCCTTGATGCGAAGGTCGATCATGTCCTGGGTCGTAAGTAATAGTTGCGTAAGGAACATCAGGTTTCCTCCTCTTCTTCGGAGCCGTCGGAATCGTCTTCAGACATTTCTGATTTTTTGGGGTAAAAGGCTTTAGCCCATTTGCGTTTAACATCGTCTCCGAATTTCAAAATATCCCACAAAAGATCCTCGTATTTGAGTGAAACTTTTTCGTTACTCTGTAAATAGCGGATGATTTGACGAAGAACGGTGATCAGTTCTTCCCGACTGTCACAGGCCAAAATCCGGCGGAAACGGCGGTCCACGCTGTCATCGACTTCCCCGGGTTTGATACAGCACATTTTGAGCGCTTCTCCCAATGACTGTGAACCATCTTCTGTGGGCCGTTTCCTGGCGATTGCGGCACCGACCAGCGCGTACGCCCGCCGCTGCCAATCAATTTTCAAGTCAACACTACCCAGTTCAATAAGATACCGCCAGGACTGATACTCGGTCTGAGGATTATCCGCCCGGGTCATCGCAGCGCGAAAAGCCGTATCGTCTTTTTTTATGCGCGTAATGACGTCAATCACGAAGTCTTTCGGGGAAGGTTTATCCGTCTCTTCCGTCATTTTTTTCCTCCTTTTTTCTTGTCATTATTGTTTTTCCTGGGTCGAAAGTCTGGGATATTCTGAGTGTACGCCCGCATCTGACGCGGAGTCTCGTGCGGACAAAATTCGTCGTAGCACGAACGGGCGAGTTTCATCCATTCGATTTTTTTAGCTTTGATTTTTTCCTGGTCCTTTTCCTCTGAAAGCGAAATGATCGACTGCGCAAGCAGTGCCATTTTCTCCCAAAAGAGTCGCGTCGCAATGCCTCCCAGTTTGTTCCTATTGTCTTTCAGGCTTTTGAAGTAAGCGTTTACTGCAGCTTCAAGACATTCTGAGTAAAATTTAATTGACTCGACGAATTTAGTAAAACGATCAAACGAGTTCGTATCATTAAACCAATTCATTGGAATCAAAAAGTCGGAATCTACATAGTCGTTCTGGCCGGAAACGTACTGTTCACCGGATTTGTTACTGACCGCGACACCGCCAACCCATAGACCGAAAGAGGTAACTTTATTATGTTCCTCAAATTTCGAAAGTCCCTGAATTACAAAAGCAGGATATTTATATTTCGATTTGGGAGCAGCCATAAATTCCAAAAGGGCTGGGAGCTGACGCCAGGGAGCCAGATTTGGATCACACCAAAGAGTTGCATAGTTGTCTTTTGTGATGGAGTAAATCGTAATTCCCGGGTCCCAATGGGGAGGGGCTTTGGGCGCTTTGGTTTTTTTGGGTTCCTTGGGTGCTTTAGATGAGTACTGAATCCCCTCTGTCATCTGGAGTCTCTGTTTCCCATTCTGCTCATTTAGCAAGCAGAAAAATTTATCCATTGGGAAAAGTGTCCCCATATAACTAGGACGGTATTTGGTGTCTTTTTCACCTGTAGGCATTGATTCCCAAAACGGTTGTCCAAGTTTCATCATTGGCAGAAGGTCATGAAGCTCGTCTTCAGTCAGGAGGTTCAACAGAATCGTTTCCCAAAGGTTTTTCCCAAGCATAAACGTGTGCAAATAACCTTTAGTCCCTGTTAATGTTCCTGGAAAAGCTGAATCTTTGCTTTTTTTCCCCTCCTCTCGTTTTTGGAAGTTTTGATCAACCTTCAATTTAAAATCG
This sequence comes from Thermoguttaceae bacterium, assembly GCA_017447865.1. Taxonomy (GTDB): domain Bacteria; phylum Planctomycetota; class Planctomycetia; order Pirellulales; family Thermoguttaceae; genus RGIG3701. The sequence goes on along the minus strand of JAFSMO010000055.1, from coordinate 125,003 downwards.
TACTTCCCGCCACCCATTCCATAACAGGAACCACAGAGAATCAACCGCGTGAGTTCAGCATCCGTTGGTTCCTTTCCAACATTCCACTGGGTCAGAATAGTTGTATTTCCACTGGAGATGGGAAGAGAAAGTGCATTGGGATTGATTTTTTTGGGATCAGCCGGTTGATCTCTCAATTGTGTAAACTGCAAAAACGGGTGGGTTTCGTCGTAAAGATCGAAACGGCCCTTCCATTTTTGAAGGTAGTCGAATGCTTTATCGGCCAGTTTTTTGCGGGTAGGATCACTGTCTAATTCATACCAGCCGTCCAAGTCCAGATTGGGCATACTCGCGTGAACGATACACAGAAGAAGGCGAAGAATGACCACCTTCTCGATCGGTGTACCGCCAAGTCGCGCATACTCGTTTGTGAAAACATCGTTCAGACTTACCAGACCAACCCCTGCAATGGGGATCCACGGCTCGGTGACCAGGTTGAACGATTTGGGTGGGGAGTTTTCGCTCATTTATCCTCCATTCTTTCGTAAGAATAGCCTGTTTTGTGATTGTATTTCAATTTTTTGAATTTAGGATCATCGGCTTCCAAGGGTTTACCCGCCTGGTCACAAAGTACATCATTGCCCTCGTGAAGAAAAGCGATACGCAGAGGTCGATCCCTGTCATTTGATCCAGTGTAAAGGATGTGACTTAATTTGTCAAGGGGGTACCCCACATAATTTGGCGCTCTATCGGCATAAACACGTACAAGGTACTGACTCAAATCCTGGGCACACTTTATACGCTCTCTTTTTGAGTCTTTCTTTGACGGAATTGTTATCCATTCGTCGGAACCAAAGGGCAAGATTTCATTCTCACAAAATTCCTTTATGAGAAGGACCTCTACTGTTTCATGTTCAATGTAGCGTGTACTCGCCTCGGTATCGGGACTGGCTTCATCAATCGTTCCCATGCTTGAAAGAGCCAATGCTTTAAGTTCTCGGCGTTTCTTTTCAAGTTCCTGCTTCAACTTGGCGTACCAACCTGTTTCTCTTTCTTCCCGTTCGGAGTAAGTCGATTCGATGAGTTCGCGCATATCCCGGGGAATCACGATTTCGTCCCGGTTTTCAAACACTTCCTGCGAGCGCATCAGAACGTATGGGGCGTAAACCGGTGGGGTGTTGGTGGGAGCGTTTTCTTTTTCCACATTCTGGAATGGATTTTCGTTTAAAATTAGAACTTCAGGCTGAGCGGATTTCGGGCGGAAAGGATTCAGCGACTCATGCCGCCACAAACGGCCAATACGCTGAAGAAGCATGTCGGTCGGGCAGAGACGGGTGACGAGAAAATCCGCGTCAATATCGACCGACTGTTCCAATACTTGAGTCCCGACCAGAATTTTACCGCCTGCGCGATCGGCTTGGGAAGCGTTTTTCCCAAATTTATCGACCCATTCGTCCTCGTTTTTTCGACGGGTTTTTTCCTGAAAACGGGAATGGATCAGACCGACATTTTGGGGGTCAAAGAAACACGTAAAGTGCCGAAACGCCTTCTGGGCGTCACTGACCGTGTTTTCGATCCACAAAACGCACTCGCCCTGTTCCGCACGCTTCAAAGCTGTGTCGTAAGCCTGATCGATGGAACTGGTATGCGAGATTTTGACCTTTTTGGATTTTTTCTGGTCAAATTCATGGTAAAAAACCTCTTTTTCTCCGCGGATGCTCAGCAGCGGGTAGCCTCGTTCCTGTTGGGTATTTTCAACTCCCAAAAGCTTATTTCTCAGTTCGTGGGTAAGTGTGGCGGAAAGAATGATGACGGTGCAGTTCCATTTCCGCAGGTATTCCACGAGGGTTCGAATGAGCGAGCCGGTGTATGCGTCGTAACTGTGAACCTCGTCCAGAATGATGACTTTCCCGGCCGCGCCAAGGCTTCTCAGGGCGCTGTGCCGTACATTGATCACCGCCATCAAAAGCTGATCGATCGTACCGACGGCAAACGGTGCAAGCAGGGCGCGTTTTCGGTCGGAAAACCAGGAATCCGCTTTGTATTCCTTCCTCTGAAAACCGTTCTCTTCGTCGTTTTGTATCTCTTTTTCCAACCATGCCTTGCTATGGAGCAAAAGTGGTTTCAGTTCGCCGTTTTCAGGGGCCAGAATGTTTTCTAAAAACGGTTTGAATCGGTCGTAAATTTTATTCGATGTCAACTGGGTGGGAAGCGCGAAATAGACTCCCGCGTACTTGTGCGACTTCAGTAGTTCGTAAGCCAGCGCAAGGGCCGCCTCGGTTTTCCCGCTGCCCATTTCGGTTTCCAGCACGTATATGCCGCCGGGCTGAATATTTTCGAGCATCGTTTTTTGAACGTCGTTTGGCTCGAATCCCGGTTGGTTGTCGCCTCGGAAAAGTTCTGAAAACGTCAGGTCTTGCTGGACTTTGAATGGCTTGAACCCCGCTTTACCAACGGCTTCCGCGCAGATTTCAGGAGTCGGTTCTTGCCCCGGTTCCAGGTCCATTCCGGAACTGAGCCAGTCGGCCAGAATCGTGAGGCCCAAAACAATTTGCTTTTTCCAAGGCTCCTTTGAAATATCTTTCTTTTCCAGACCAACTCTTTCTATGAGCTTTTGAATGAGTTCTTCACGAAGAGCTTCCCATTCGCGATTGCCATAGCGATCTGTAGTTGCATCATGACCATCCCCCTCACAGGATCTTCCATGATGGGAAGCCGCTACTTTTGCCAAATTGCGTAAATTTAGCCATCTCAATGTCACGGAAGAAGTAACGCAGTGATTTTCGTCACCTATATTCACCTCCGAAATTGCCTCCGGAAGTTCCTTCTGGAACGCGCTGTAAATTTTCTTCTGAAACCGGGGCGAAACCTTCCCCACGTCGTGCAGAAGCGGCGCGAGGAGGTCTTTCTTCGGGTCCCACAAAGAAGCCGTACAGAAATGACTGTAGTACTTCAAAAGCTGGCGCGCCACCTCAAAGGCCGCGAGGCAATGCGTTTCCACGTTTACGCCAGGCCCGATGTTTCCGTCCGCGTCGTGACGGGTTTTCGCCAAACATTCCTCCAAAGGGAGGATCTTATTCGTCTGGTCCATAAAATTTCCTTTCAAAGTTTTTTTCCTTCTTTCTGCAGTTCTCTCTCGCGGGGATTGTACGACCCGTAGAACGGCGAGTTCGTGTCCATCCAGAGGTAAAGCACACGGCGGTCGGCGTCGGGGAGGGGTACGGTCCGGTGGTTTTCGTCCGTCAGGATCTTCGTCAGGGGCGACTGGTCCGTGCCGCACTCGCCGGGGCGGGAGGTGATCAGCGAGATCGACTGGCCGCCCCACTCGTACCAGCGCAAGTAAGGTTTCAGGCTTTCGTACGAGGCCGTGAATTCGCCGGCGTCCGTCCCGCGCAGGTCCGGCTGGCTCGAGTCGCCCCCGTGGTGGCATTTCACGCAGTTCCGGTCCAGGATCGGTTGGATCTGACGGACGTACCCCAGCGGGCCCGGTTCCGTGACCGTCGGCTCGGGGACCGAAGGCGCACGACGTCCGGCAAGCGGCACGTTTTTCTGCGGGATCGCCTGATTTACCGGCTCGTGGCAGCCGATGCATGCGCGCTTCTCGCCGGGCTGGAGGTACACGTTGCTGCGCATCCCTTGCACGGCTTTGCCCTCGGCGTCGATCGCCTGGAAGTAGAGCGGTTTGCGGGCCGGCACGCGGAAGAAGGCCGAGCCGTCCGACTCGACCGGGACCTCACCGAGGTACGACCTGGCGGGGATCGTATTGGCCCAGCCGATCCGGGGGGAGTTTCCGCCGGCGTTCTGGGTTTTCGGGAGCAGCTCGAAGACGCGCAGAGCGACGATTCTCCGCCCGGCCGGCATCGGGAGCTGGCTGATGTTCACGTCGCTCAGGAAGAATTCGCCCTGCATCTCCTCCGCGAGTTTTTCGTCCAGAACGCTCGGGACGATCGGCGGCTTCTTCACGAACGGGACCCCGTCCGGCGTGTTCAGGAGCATCGGCCCGACGCTCGAAATTTCCGGGTCGCGGTAGAGCAATTCCTTGTTCCCGAAGCGGTCGAAGTAGTAGATCCCGCTCTTCGAGTCCTCGCGGTAGTTCGGCCCCATGCCTGGGAGCGGGTCGAAGCTGAACGCCACGAGAAAATGGTCCTCAGAAAGCGGCAGAGGGCACGAATAGAACGACTTGGCCCACTGGTGATTCACCTCGGAAAACGGGATCTCCGGCGTGAGGTTTTCCACCGCCGTCATGGAGTCGGTCCCGTCCTGCGGGTCCCGCGAGAGCTTTTCCGTATCAATCAGGATCAGGCCCCCGCCGACCACCGCGTGATGAGCGCCGGCGACCGCGATGATTTTTTTCGTTCCGGGGATCATTTTCGGCTGGTAGTGCGCGTCGATCTCGATCGTGTAACTCCCGAAAAGGTGCATCGGCGCCGTCCCGTCCGGGTTCGAGGTCCAAATCCCGTGAAAGAGCGTGGCGTCCCGGTCCACGTAGTCCCAGCGCGTGTAGAGGAGCCGGCCGTCGGGACGCACGGACGGATGCCATTCGTCCGTTTCGTGGTACGAGAGCTGGGTCAGTTCCGTCCCGTCCTTCCGGACCGTGTGCATCGTCGAGGTTTCGAGCGGCTCGTAGTGACTGTTGCAGCGAATGTAACCGCCCCGGCGGGTGCTCATGAACGCGATCCGGCCGTCCGGCAGCTCGCACGGGTCCACGTCGTCATGGATCCCGTACGTGATCTGGCGGAGGTTTTTCCCGTCCACATCGACCGCGTAGAGGTGGAAGGCCGGGCGCGTCGTGGAGAAGTAGTTGAACTCAAATCCCTGGGCGTTTTCCGGCCGCGGGGGCAGTTTGGCGGAATCGAATCGGCCCTCGTCCCAGGGACGCTCGCCCTCGATGACGCGGCACCAGGCGAAGTAGATGGTTTTCCCGTCGAACGAGAGCGACGGCGTGCAGAACGTCCCGGTCGGCAGACTGCCGGTCAGCTCGACGGTCTCGTCCGACTGGCCGGGCCGGGGGAGGATGAACACGCCGCCGCCGGAAGTCCCGAAAAAGTCGTAGTACCAGCCGGAATATTCGTGGAACATTTGCTGGATCACGCGCCGCTGCTTCATGAACGCGACGGGCCGGTCTTTCAGCGCCGGATGAAGAAGAACGATCCGGCGAACGCACCAGCGGATCTTGAGGTAAAGCGCGAGACGGTCCGCCTCGGCCGAACCGCTTTCCGCCTGACGCAGCGCCCAGGCTTCGCGTTTCAGACCGGCCAGTTCCGCAAGCAGCGGCTGAAGACCTTCCGGCTCGGCGTGCCACGACGCGACGGTTTTCTCCGTGCGTTCAAAAAGCGAGTCGATCACGGCCCAGTCGGCGGGGTTCCGGTCCAGCCGCGCCTCTTCAGCGAGCCAGTCCGCTTCGATCTGCTTCCGGAATTCGGCGTCATTGGCGGCCGCGAAGGAAATGAGAGTCAGGAGAAAGAGAAAAAGGAGGGAGGAATTCGAAATCGCTTTCATGGCACGATCCTTGACAAAAACGACAAAAAGGACGGGACGTTTCTGAAAATTATAACACGGCGTCCTTCAAAAGTCAAGATTCCTGGAATTTTTTTCTGTTTTTTTGAGAAAATTCAAAAAAAAGGACTTGATTTCACGTAAATTGGTATATAATAAGAGTATAGAATTTCAGGGGAATACTCTCCCCACATTTTTTCAATCATTCCAAATCAGATTAAAAATGAAAATGCTTCGTTCCCGAACCGCCTTTTTTACCGTTTTCGTTTTGATGGCGTCCCTTTGCCCGGCTGCGACGATCACCGTCACGGCCGATGGTGAGCCGATTGACCCCGATACTTACACGGTCCCGTTCACTGGGGCAAACGACCTCGTGAAGAATGGGGATGGAACGTTTACGCTCACGGGGAACAACACCTACACGGGTTCCACCACGATCAACGCCGGCACGCTGAAGCTGGGCGCGGAGAACACGCTCCGCGGAACGAGCGGCATCACGGTCGCCTCGGGCGCCACGCTGGAACTGGGCAGCAAGAACCCCCTCGGTTTGGGGACCGATACTCCGGCGCCCATTACGGTCAATGGCGGAAAGATCACGTTTACCGCGGCCGGGAATAATGCGAACCTCGGAAATGTCACGCTCAACGGAGGAAGCATCGAGGTCTCCGCCAATGGTTCCGGCTGGGGGTCGATCCTTCTGGCTGGCACCATCACCGCCACCGATGACGCGACGATCACCGGCACCGACAAAATCATGGTCCGGGAACCCACGAACCGCGTTCCGGGAAACTCCACGGCCTTTACGGTCTCTCCCGGCAAAACGCTCACCTTCAACGCGCCTATAACGTTCAACGATACGAACGGCGGGAAAGTCAAGATGATCATTGACGGCGGCGGAACGTTTAAACTCACGAAAGCGGTGGGGACCTACGACGACGGCCTGTTGCGCACGACGATCGTCGTGGACGGGACCACGACCGCAACCGACGGCTCGCACACGACGTTCGACATCGGCGTGGGCAACGCGTTCAAAACCTCTGAATTCGTAAGCGACAAGAACGGCGACCGGACGAAAAGCAACCTCATCCTCAAGTTGACCAACGGCGGCATTTTGAACCTCAGCTCCGGCCACGTCAATCTCGGTGATCTGGTCCTGGACGGCGGCAAAATCACGGCCCTGAATCCGGACGGAACCGCGAATGCCGGCTCCGGTTACGGAAACGTTCTGCTCTGCGGTACGACGAAAGTCACGAAAGATTCGGAAATCGCCGCCACCATGTACATCCGCGGCTACGCCGGCGATGCGTCGAACAAGGTGATGCGCAGCAACGGCGCCGGTGAGATCTCGGTCGATCCGGGCGTTACGCTCACGTGGAGCGGCGGTTTGAGATTTGCTGGCGGCGGAAACGAGCACGGAACGATCGTCCTGACGGGCGGCGGAACCCTGCTGGTCCCCACGGGAGGGGCTCAGAAGGATGGTACCACCGAAAACACGATCACGATCTCCGGTGAAAAAGTCACGGTCGTGGATCCCGAAACCTCCGTGGAATCGGAAGTGATCCGCAGGACGACCCTCCAGTACGGGAGCGGCGCAGATTCGGGCGCATGGTTTGGTCCCATCATTCTGAAGGATTACGGCGTTCTGCGCACGAACCGCTCAAGTATTAATGACTACGGTTTCACGGTGAGCGCCTCCAACGGGACGATGATCGAAAATGCCGGGACGGCTGAGATCAAATTCGCCGCCGGCGTCACGGTTTCCCGGCCGGAAGATTTGACCGGTGCGGCCGATTATGACCTGGAGTTCAACGCGAACAAGGCGGACATCCGGATCCGGGACGGGCAGCTCAAAGGCTCCGGCATCGTCCTGAAAACCGGTGCCAGCAATTTGATGGTTGATGGAAGCCACGCGGATTTCAGCGGCGAAGTCGTCGTGCGTGAGGGCCTCCTGAACGTCAAGACCGGCAATGCGCTGGGGACCGGCTCCCTGACGCTCGACGGCGGTACGCTTGGAAACGCCGGCGCGGGGGGGGACATCCGATTCGCCAGTGACGTGAAAGTCGCCTCCGACAGTACGATCGACGCGACGGGCGGCTCGCTGAAATTCCTCGGTGATTTCACCGGCTCGGCCAATCTGACGAAGTCCGGCGGCTCTCAGGTCCACTTCCTCGGTGACCATTCCGGGTACTCCGGCACGATTACGTCCACCGCGAGCTGGCTCGGTTTTTACTATGATCCGGACACGGAGGAAACCAAATCGGCGAGCGCTGCCGCCCGGTACGTCGTGAACACGGGAAACGCCAGTGGGATCATCATCGTTCCGAAGACCAACACGGACGTTTTCACGTTCGGGATGATCGAGACGACGGGCACGACCTCGGAATTCCGTTCGGGCGCTGATGCGACGAACAACGGGGTCACGGACATTAATATCCAGGTCGGCGGCGAAGACATGAGCGGCACGTTCGCGGGAAGATTCCTCGACTACACGACCTCGAAGGGGACCACCAAAGTCAACATCGAAAAAGTCGGCATCGGTACGTGGACTTGGGCGAACAGTCCGGGAGTTACGCTGACCACGGGCACCCTGACGGTTTCCGAAGGAAAATTCCAGATCGGTGACGGCGGAGAGAACAAAAACGGCCACATTCAGGGCTTCACCTACTCCTCCTTCGACCCGGTCCCGACGGCGGTCATGCCGATCGTGGTGGGCGAGGATGGGACCCTCGCGTTCAACCGTCAAAGCGGCGCGGACTTCGGTGACGGCACCATCTCGCGGGTGTACGTGAACCAGGAAGTGACGTTCAACGGCGGCACGCTCCTTCAGGAAAACTCGTCCGACGTCATTTTCGGTCAGGTCGCGGGGGCCGAAATGGTCATTGAAACCGCGGAAGGCGCAACGGGGCAGATCATTTTCCAGGATTCCAACCCGGCCATCAGCGTGGCGAAGATCACGGTCAACGGCGGCGACGTCGTGACCAAGACCGCCATGACCGATGCGACGGCCATCGACGTGAACGGCGGAACGTTCTCCGTCGGGAACTCGAGCCAGGCGGCCTCGCTCGACGCGGTCGTGAATTTGAACGAAGGCGGAACGCTCGTCTCGGGAAATGCGAACTCCATCGCGAATTCGGTCGTCTTTAACGGCGGAAAGGTCGCGGGCGACATTAATCTCAAACTCGGCGATGTGGACGTGACCGCGGACACTTCGACGCTCGTCCAAATGTCCAACAACGCGCGGACGTTTATCACCGGCGACGTGACCGGCAGCGGCGAGGTCGTGCTCGATGGCAGCGGCTCGGCGGGGCATCAACTCTGGTTCCAGGGTGATTCCACCGCTTTCGAAGGGACCGTCGTGAGCAAAAACGGCGCTTTCGTGGGCCTTTATAATGATAAATCCTCGTCTCCGAACGCCAAATACGTCGGCGACGGCGGCAATTTCTTCCTCGCCTCCAACGCGCCGGACGATTCGGGTGTTTTCCAGTTCGGCGAGCTTTCCGGAAACGGCGTTCTGCGCACGGGCAACGACAATCAGAAGACCGCGGTCACGGTCCAGGTAGGCGGTGCGAATACCGACGCGACGTACTCCGGATCCATTCAGAACTACACGCACGGCACCGCGAACGACGTGATTTCCGTCGAGAAGGTCGGCACCGGCACGTGGACCCTTTCCGGGGCGAACACGTACACCGGTCCCACCACGGTTTCCGAGGGCACGCTGAACGTCACCGGATCGCTGAAATCTCCGGTCACGGTCAACGACGGCGGAATGCTTGATCTCGATGGAACCGTTAACGGAGACGTGACGGTCAAAGCCGGCGGTGAAATTCAGCTCACGGGAACGGTTACCGGGAACGCGCTGTTTGAAGCCGGCTCGAAGTACATCATCGACCTGACGAACGAGGAAATGTACCAGAAGCTCGTCACCGAGAAGCAGCCGGCCGACGTGGGTGATGTGCGCGGTGCCGCGGACCTTCAGCTGATCGTGACGGAAGAAGTCATGAAAGAAATGCTGGGCGATGCCGAGTCGATCGTTCTGGATTTTCTGACCTACCTGACGGAGCAGGTTGAATTGACGCTTGACGATTCCCAGGCCTTCGGAGTTTGGGGTCTGGACTTCAGCCGGCCAGGCATCGTGGCCTTGAACGGGGCTTTGTCGCCGTCTCCGGTTGGAGGTGACGTTCCGGAACCTGCCACGTGGCTTCTGCTCGCCATCGGCGCCGGCCTGATGTGCTTCGCCGGAAGAAGGGCGAAAAAGCAGGCTTGAGAGTTTAATTGATTATATAAAACTTGGGGACCCGTCTCAGCGTGAGGCGAGTCCCCTTTTCATTCATAATTCATCATTCTTAATTCTTAATTGATCATTCGAGCGGTTTGCCGTCGAGGATGAGCTTCATCCGTTTCGCCTGTTCTTCGAGCGAGAGCGGGTTTCCTTCGAGTTCGACCGTGATCCAGCGGTCGTACTTCCACTCGATCATCTTCGCGCGGACGGCCGGCCAGTCGATCGAGCCTTCCATGACGCGGACGAACCGCCCGCCGTGACCGTCTTCGTTGAGCTTGAAGTCTTTGATGTGCACGCGGATGACTTTCCCCTGGTACGCGTCGAACCAGTCCTGCGGGCGGGGGTAGTACTTCACGTTGTTCCCGCAGTCGAAGTACGCCTGGACCTGCGGCACGCCGAACGAAAGGACGAAATTGGCTGCGAAAGCGGGATGGACCCACATATTATTCCAGACGTTTTCCAGCCCCATCGTGATCCCGAGTTTCTCGGCGGCGGGGATCAGGCCTTCCACCAGCGCCCGCGCCTTCTGCATCGCCTCGTTGTGCGCCTTGATGTAGTCGGCATACGGCGAATTGTCGCCCTCGACGACCTGCTGGAGCAGATTGGTCTTTTCGTCAAACTGGATCTTGAACTCCCACGGCTCGGGCATTTTCACGCCGCTGACGCGGCCCGGGACGACCAGCACGGCGTCCGCGCCCAGCTCCGCGGCGAGTTCCATCCTCTCGACGGAGCCTCCGCCCATGCAGGAGTGAAAGCGGAAACCCGCGGCTTCGGCCATTTTCCGGGCGGCTTTTGCCTCTTCCATCGTGAACGGGCCGGAGATTTCCATCCCGTCAATGCCGAGTTTCTGCATTTCTTCGATTTTGGCCGCGTCGGGAAGACGGCCCAGAACGGCAATTTTCGGGCGCGGGACGGCTGCGGGTTCCTCGGCCTTCACAAACTCCGGCAAAGCGGCGGCGGAGGCGGCGAGCAGGGTGGAGTGTTTCAGGAAAGAACGTCGGGAAAGATTCATGGCGGCTCCTTTTTTTATGATTTTCTCTTGGGGGGGCTTGAAATTTGAAAAAACTGCGTTACACTAATTAGTAGTGACCAGTTTGTATTATACCACAAACCGGTCGAAAGAAATAGTCCCCCCCTGAAAGTTTTTCGCAGGAGAAAAATCATGCTTCCCACTCTTTCCCGCCGTCTGGTTTGGTCTCTTGGCCTTCTGCTCGTTTTGACGCTTGGCGCCCGTGCGGATTTTGTCTGCATGCAGCAGTGCCGCGAAACGATTTTTGCCGAGGAAAATCTGCTCGAGAAATTCACCGCGCACAAGTCCGGCAATGTGACGGAAACCACTGACGAAAAGGGCGTCCTCTGGACCGTTGACGCTCCGAGTGAAGGAGCCACTGCGACGAACGCGGTGATCTGGGGCGTGACCCTGGACCAGACCGAGCCGCTCCCGATCTTCATTTCTGGGGAAAGCCGGAACCTGACCGCGCAGGTGGCGGGGCCCGGCGGAGATTACTCGCTCTACGTGGACGCGATGTACACGGACGGCACGCCCGAGTGGGGGATCAAAGCCAGTTTTGACGGCTCGAAGGAGTGGAAGACCGAATCGACTTTTTTCCTGCCGTCGAAGCCGATCAAGAGGCTGACGTTCTACTGCCTCTTCCGCCTGAAAAAAGGGACGGTCCAGTTCCGTATGCCGACGCTGCGCCAAGGGGACCCGGAAAAAATCGGTGGTCTGTTCCATTTCGACGGACTGAACGTTTTCCGCTCGCCGAAAGTCGCCCAGGCAGTCGGGGACTCCCAGACGGCTGAGGCGAAAAATCCGGTTCCGCGTTTTTACTTGCGCGACGCGGCGCAGGATTCTGACTGGCATCGTCTCGAGGGGGGAAAGGACGGCGTGTACACCGCCTCGTTCGCGCAGGACGGCCAGAAAGAGTTTGAACTGAAACTCGACTCCAAAACCACCCCGTGCGGAGCCATTTTTGACGCGGTGAAGATCAAAAGCCTGAGCCCTGCGGACCGCTGCGTGACGCTCGTGGCGGCGGTTCCGGTCCCGGCCGAAATGACGAAATACTTCGACGCGTTGGACTCCTCGAAAACCATCGAGTGGGACGAAGTCTCGCAGGGACGCGCGAATCCCTCCGGGATGGGCCGCATGAACCGTTTCCCGATCCAGGGCGTGGGGAACGACTCCGTCGAGTACTGGCTCGGGATCGACCCGGCATTTCCGGCCATTTACCGGACGTTCTACAATCGGGTCACGAAAGAGCTTTGTATCGCGTACGATTTGGGTTTCGTGCCGGAAAATAACGAGTGGGAACTGCGTTTCTGCCACTTCTCGCAGGAGTCCGGCGGGCTGCGGAGCGCGTGGAGCCGCTACATGAAACTCTACCCGGAGGCGTTCAAGGTCCGCGTTTCCAAAATGGGCGTCTGGATGCCGTTCGCGAAGATCAGCGAGGTCCCCAATCATGAAGATTTCGGCTTCCGGTTCATGGAAGGCGACAATGAAACGGCGTGGGACGACGCGCACAATTACCTGACGTTCCGCTACACGGAGCCGACGACGTGGTGGATGCGCCTTGAGCTCCCGGATGGCGAGGAGGGCGAAAACCTTTCCAAAGAGCAGATCATCGACCTGGGGATCGCCGAGGCGCGCAAAATCGCGGAGTCCGGAAAGGGCGGCTCGTACTCGAAAGGGTGGGAGACTTCCGTGATGTACGACGCGGACCAGAGACCGTCGGGGCGCTACCTCGACACGCCGTGGTGCAAAGGGATCGTCTGGAGCACGTGCGACCTGCCGGGGGTCCAGTCCCCAAACACTTGCGAGGCCAAATGGAGCGCCGACTACCAGGAGAGATGCTACGGCAAAGTCCGCGAAGAAAACGATTTTTCCGGCGTGGATGGCGAGTACATCGATTCCTCGGAGTGCTACGTGACGCTTACGCTGAACTTCCGCCGCGAGCACCTGGCCTGCGCGAAAACGCCGCTCACGTTCGGGCTGAAGGAGAAAAAGCCCGCGCTTTTCCGGGGTCTTACCTCTTTTGAGTACGTGCGTGAACTGGAGCAGAAAGTCCACGCGTCGAACCGCCTCATGATGGCCAATTCGACGCCCAGCTCGCTCTCGTGGCTCGCGCCGATCCTCGACGTCATGGGGACGGAAACCGACTGGAACCGCAACGGCTGGCACCCGATGGACGTCCGGGAATTGCAGTACCGCCGGATGCTCTGCGGAGGGAAGCCGTACTGCTTCCTGATGAACACGGATTTCACGAAATTCTCGTACGAGTGCAGCGAAAAGTTCATGCAGCGCTCGCTCGCGTTCGGAATGTTCCCGGGCTACTTCAGCGCCAACGCTTCGACCGACCATTACTTCAAAAATCCGGCACTTTACGAGCGTGACCGGCCGCTTTTCAAAAAGTACGTCCCGCTCTGCAAGCTGGTCGCGGAGGCGGGCTGGGAGCCTGAGACGGGCGTTTCCGTCAGCAGCGGCGACCTGCTCGTCGAGCGTTTTGGCGACCCGGCGGCCGACGGCGGCGTGTACTACCTGACGGTCTTCAACCCGACCAGTGAGCCGATCGAGGTGGAATTCACGTCCTTCCGCGACGATTTGAAGGGCAAGACGGAAATCCTCTGCGGAGAGAAAAACCTCGGCGCCGAGTGCGTGATGGTCGTGAAAATTACGAAGTAGAAAACTTCATTGACTTTTTGAGGAGGAACCTCATGAAAATTTTCAAACTCGCTCTTTTGATTTTGGGCCTGGCGCTCGTTCTGCCCCCGGTCTGTGCGCAGGCCGCGGAGGGGAAGGAGCTTCAGAAGGAAGTGCAGACTGCCCTGAAGCACTGGAAAAAGGTCGAAGCTCCCCAGGCCGAGACCGCCGCGCGGGAACTCCTCGGGCTTTACCGTGAAGTCGAGGCGGATGAAGCGCTTCCAGACTCGACGCGGAATCTGCTTTTGCGGAACCTCCGCGTGAAGCTCGACGTGCTTTCCATCCAGATCGCCGAGGCGGAACTCGCGCAGAAGAAAGCCCAAAAGCAGGATGAAGAGGCAAAGGAGAAAAAGCCCGCGACGGTGAAGCGCCCGGAAAAGGCGCAGCAGGCGGAAATGGCGCAGATGGGCGTTCCTGGAGTTGGAGCCGGGGCCGGAGCCGGGAGAGGCCAGATCAGCGAGGAGGCCGGCGAGCAGCTCGTCGAGGTGATCCAGAACACGATCCACCCGGAGTCGTGGGAGCAGAATGGCGGGAACGGCACGATCCAGTTCTGGTCGCCAAACGGCCATTTGATCATTCGGCAGACGGACGAAAACCATCAGAAGATCCAAAATCTTCTCGAGCAGCTGCGCCGCGCCGGCAGTTGAGCTTTCAGGGGAGAGCTGCGGCATTTCTGGACTGGCCGGGTAAAATGAATTAACCTTTCATTTCACCCCAGTTTCAGAAAAGAGGAAGCCCATGAAAACTCAAGAATTGGAATCCAACGCGCAGAGCGTTCTGAGTCTCTGCCCGGTGCTTGAACTGCGCCAGTTGAAAGTCGAGCGGGAAGAAAACGCGCTCTGCCTGCTCGGCTCCCTTTCGACCTGGTACCACAAACAGCTCGCGCAGGAAACGCTCCGGCGGGTCTGCGGGGATCAGGTCAGGATCAAGAATCTGACGCAGGTCATTTAGGGGCGACGCGTCATTTGGAGTGCGGCAATACAGAAGCCGAAGGCTTCATTTGCCGCTTTCACTTAGCGACCGAAAATTTTAGTGGTGAAAAATGGTTTTTCACGTGGTGAACGTCCAGCGCACTTCAGCGGCAAATGCCTCTTTGAGGCTTTATTGCCGCAAGTGAAAGCGGTGAATGTCGCTTGCGCGACCGTATCACCGCACTCCAGAACGACGACGCGCTCCGCGCGTCGTCTCCGCCTTCAGATCTTCCTTTTTTTCTCGATCTCTCTGCGCACCTCCTCCGGCTTTCTCTCGTAAATATTAAAAAACTTTAAAAAAACGTCTTTTCCCACTTTACAGAAAATCAAGAAACGATTATAATTAGGGCCTGAACATTTTAACCTTTTGGCCGAGTATTTAGGGAACGACCATGAAACGTGAGCTTTTGGAGCTTAAGCAGAAATTAATGCAGCGCTTTCTTGACGGCGCGATCGATCAGGCGACTTACGACCGGATGCTTTCCGAAATTGGCGAAATGGCCGAGGAGGAAAAGGACCTTCCGCCGCAGTCTGCCGCTCCATCCGCCGCGCCTCAGGCTCCCGCTCTTCCTTCTTTCGTGACGGTCCTTCCGGCTGGCGCTCCGATGCAGATGAGCTCCGGCTACGCGGTCCCCGCTTTTTACCCGGGAATGGTCGGACCGGACGGGCAGCCGATCCCGTACCCGTATGGGAATTTCCAGGGCGGCGCGGCCGTGAAGGAGGACTCGCTTCCCGCGATGATCACGGCGGACAAACTGGAGGTCCGTACCGCCACGGGAGTCAAAGCGGCCAAGGTCTGGCAGGACCCGGACGATCCGACGCTCACGCCCAATCCGGAGATCGACCCGCTGGTCGTCAAGGCGCTGAAAGAGGGCGAAACGCTGGAAGTCTGGTGGCATTACCCGCTCACGGCCGAGTGCGTGACCGCGTGGAAGAAAATCGACGTTCCTCTGCGGCTCAGCCTTGCCATGAACGAGTTCATCGACGACGAAGCGCTCCAGCTTTTGGGCCAAATCACGAATCTGCACGAGATCAACCTCACCTCCACGCACGTGACCGACTCGGGGATCAAAGCCCTTTTCCGGCTGACCGAGCTGGAATCGATCATCCTCACCTCAACGGAAGTGACGGGCGAATCGTTTGGAAGCCTGGACGGCCTGACGAATCTGCGCGAGCTGACGCTCACGTCCACGCCTTTCTCGAACGCAGGGATGGAATTCCTGCCGCAGTTCCAGAATCTCGACTCGCTGAAACTCGACGATACGAATATTTCGGACGATGGAATGGCCGCGCTTCAGGGCCTGCACCAGATGCAGCTTCTGAACCTTCAGGGGACGATCGTTTCGGACGCTGGCCTGAAGTACATCGCGGGAATGACCTCGATGCTGGAGCTTTACCTCGGCGGGACGATCCCGATCGATGGAAACGACTACGAAAGCCCAATCACGGACCGGGGCGTCGAGTGGCTGCGCGACATGACGCTCCTGAAGGTCCTCCACCTGAACGATACGCAGGTGACGGACGCGTGTTTGGCGAGCCTGAAAAAAATGACCGACCTGATCGAGTTCAATGTGACGGACACTTACTTCAGCGACGATTCGCTCCGCCAGCTGAAACGCTTTGAAAACCTTCAGGAAGTGCTCGTGGACGGGACGCTCATCACGGAGCGCGGCATCAAAAAGGTCTTCGGAAGCCATGCGAAAGAAATTTTCCGCGGCGCACAGACCAGCACGATGCACAAACTGGGGCGTTTCCTGGCCGCTCCGTGGTCGAGAAAGAATTAATTGGGTGATTTTCGGTTCGAGGTGAGTCATGAATATTCCTGAATTTACCGCCATCAAAAAAACCGGGCGCAAACTTTCCATGCTGACGGCCTACGACTTCCCTACGGCCCAGCTCGTGGATCAGGCCGGGATCGACGCGATCCTGGTCGGCGACTCGCTCGGAATGGTCGTGCAGGGAAAGGCGAACACGCTCCCCGTGACGCTCGAGGAAATGATTTACCACACGGAGATCGTCCGCCGCGCGGCGCAGAATGCGCTGGTCATCGCGGACCTTCCGTTCCCCGGCGGTCATCAGTCGTGGGTGGAGACTCTGCGTGACTGCTCCCAGATCATGAAACGGACGAACTGCCACGGGATCAAGATGGAAACCTCGTTCCAGCAGAAGGAAATGGTTGCGCGGCTCGTGGACGCCGGAATTCCGGTCCTGGCGCACATCGGGCTCTTGCCGCAGAAGATCCAGATGTTCGGCAAATACTCCATTCAGCGCGTCCAGGATGAACTGATGCGCGACGCGCTGGCGGTCCAGGAAGCGGGAGCGTTCGGCGTCGTTCTGGAGTGCGTCGAGCGAGAAATCGCCGGCGAGATCACGCAGGAACTCGAGATCCCGACGATCGGGATCGGCTCCGGCGCGAAATGCGACGGTCAGATCCTGGTCCTGCAGGACATTTTGGGTCTTTCCGGCCGTACTCCGAAGCACGCGAAGCAGTACGTGGACCTTCATGCCGCGATTCTTGGGGCCTGCGAGGCGTACAAAAAGGACGTGGAGGAAGGCGTTTTCCCGGCGAAGTAAACCTTTACGAGGTCGATACGACCGCACCAATTTAAAGCCTCCCCTGAAAGGGGAGGGGGACCGCCGTAGGCGGTGGTGGGGTTTGGAAACCGGGGAAAGTCCGTCCTTTGGTCGGAACCCCCCAGTCTCGCTTCGCGAGCCAGCCCCCCTTTCAGGGGGGCCTTTAAACGAAGCTTCCTTTTTCTGACTTTAAACTATTTTCTCCCCCCCTCTGTTCTTTTTTTGAAAATCGGGTATAATGAGCTTTCTGATTTTAATATTTTCAAAAACTGGCAGAAATTTTCACTGGGAGATTGAATCATGCCGCGCTATAATCCGGCCGTCATTGAGCCGAAATGGCAGAAATATTGGGAAGAGAATAAAACGTTTGCCGCTCCGCGTTTGCCGGGGGAGAAGAAATTGTACGTCCTTGACATGTTCCCGTACCCGAGCGGTAACGGTCTGCACGTGGGGCACCCGGAAGGTTACACCGCGACGGACATCGTGTCGCGCTACAACCGCATGAACGGCGTGAGCGTCATGCACCCGATGGGCTGGGACGCGTTCGGCCTTCCGGCGGAGCAGTTCGCCAAGAAAACCGGCATCCATCCCCGAATCACCACGGAAAAGAACGTCGCGAATTTCCGCCGTCAGCTCAAAATGCTCGGCTTCTCCTACGACTGGGACCGCGAGCTGGCCACGACCGACGTGGATTACTTCCGCTGGACGCAGAAAATCTTCCTCATTCTGTTCGATACGTGGTACGATCGCGACCAGAAAAAGGGCCGGCCGATCGCGGAACTTCCGATTCCCGACGATGTGAAGGCGGAAGGCGAAGACGCCGTGCGTCAGTACGTGGACGATCATCGCCTCGCGTACCAGCAGGAAGCCCCGGTGAATTGGTGCCCGGTCCTCGGGACGGTGCTCGCCAATGAAGAGATCATCGACGGAAAAAGCGAGCGCGGCGGTCATCCGGTCGTGCGTATTCCGATGCGTCAGTGGATGCTCCGCATCACCGCCTACGCGGACCGGCTGGCGGACGAGCTCGACGAGCTGGACTGGCCGGAAAGCGTGAAACTCCTCCAGCGCAACTGGATCGGGCGGAGCACCGGCGGCGAGCTGGATTTCTTCATCGGCTCCGAAAAGACCCCGGACGGAAAACCAAATCAGGCCGAGTACGAAGCGTGGCTCAAGACCCGCGAGCAGACCGGTTACCCGCGCAAGCCGGGAAATGACGTCCTGCGCATTTACACGACGCGCCCCGACACTCTCTTCGGCGCCACGTACATGGTGGTCTCGCCGGAGCACGCGCTCGTTCCGCGTCTGACCACTCCGGAAAACGAAGCGACCGTGAAGGCCTACTGCGCCGAAGCCGCCGGAAAAAGCGACCTCGACCGTACCGAACTGGCGAAGGAAAAGACCGGCGTGTTCACCGGCTCGTACGCGATCAACCCGGTCAATGGCGAAATGACGCCGATCTGGGTCGCCGACTACGTTCTGGCCGGCTACGGGACCGGCGCGATCATGGCGGTCCCGGCCCACGATACACGTGACTTTGACTTCGCGAAGAAATACAATATTCCGATCATTCAGGTCGTGGACCCGATCGTCGGCGAAAACGGCGTGACGGAAGAAATGGTCCAGAAGCTGCGCGACGGCATCGAGGCGTTCACCGTCAGCGGTCTGGCGGTCAATTCCGGCCAGTTCAACGGAATGCCCACGCAGGAGGTCAAGAAGGAAATCGTGTCGTGGCTCGTCGGTCTTGGGATCGGCAAAAAGGCTGTGAACTACAAACTCCGCGACTGGCTCTTCAGCCGTCAGCACATTTGGGGCGAGCCGTTCCCGATCCTGCACGAGTTGGACGAAAACGGGAACAAAACCGGCCGCATGCGTGCGTTGACTGACGCGGATCTGCCGCTGAATCTTCCGAAGATGGAGCAGTTTGACTTCCCGCCGCTCGAAAACCCGGAGCCGCCGATGGAGCACGCGCCGAAAGACTGGCTCTACGTCGAGCTGGACGGGAAAAAATACAAGCGCGAGACCAACTCGATGCCGCAGTGGGCGGGTTCGTGCTGGTACTATTTGCGCTACCTGGACCCGAAAAACTCCGAGCGTTTCGTCGATCCGGAAGTCGAAAAGGCGTGGATGCCGGTGGACCTCTACATCGGCGGCGCGGAGCACGCGGTGCTTCACCTTTTGTACGCGCGTTTCTGGCACAAAGTGCTCTTTGACCGTGGTTTTGTCTCCACGAAAGAGCCGTTCCACAAACTCGTGAACCAGGGGATGATCCTCGGCGAGATGGAATTCAACGCGTTCCAGCGTCCGGACGGCACGTTCGTGAGCATCGAAAAGGTCAAGGCCCTGAGCGAAGCGGAAAAAGCTGACCTGACCCGCGTCAAGATCGCCAAAGAGGACGTGGAAAAAGCGGGCGAATTTTTCGTCCTGAAGGCCGACAAATCGGTGAAACTCGACTCGCGCGCCTTCAAAATGTCCAAGAGCCGCGGAAACGTCATTAATCCCGACGACGTGGTGAAAGAGCACGGCGCCGACTCCCTGCGCATGTACGAAATGTTCATGGGCCCGCTCGAAGCCGTGAAGCCGTGGAGCGTCGAGAGCGTCTGCGGCGTGCGCGATTTCCTCGGCCGCGTCTGGCGTATGATGATCGACGAAAGGGCCGACGAGATTCAGCTCGCCGAGGCCGTTCAGGACGTGGAGCCGACGGAAGAGCAGAACCGCGTGCTTCACAAAACGATCAAAGCGGTCCGGAACGACATTGAATCGCTCCAGCTCAACACGGCGATCGCGCGCATGATGGAGTTCCAGAATTTCTTCAGCAAGCAGACGGTTCGTCCGAAAAAGGCGATGGAAACGTTCGTGCTTCTGCTCGCGCCGTATGCGCCGCACATTGCGGAGGAGCTCTGGCAGGCTCTGGGGCACGAAACCACGCTGGCCTACGAGCCGTTCCCGCAGTTTGACGAGTCGGCGCTGGTGCAGCACACGGTCGAAGTGACGCTCCACGTTTGCGGCAAGCTGCGCTCGAAGATCCAGCTCCCGGCTGGACTGGATGCGGCCGAGACGGAAGCCGCGGCGCTGAAGGACGAAAAGTTCTGCAACTGGATTGAAGGGAAAACGGTCGTGAAGAAAATCGTGATCCCGGGCAAAATGGTGAATTACGTCGTGAAGTAGATTTCACCCACGAATTCCCTCAAGGCTAAAATTTTTCAAAAAAATCCCGAAAATCAGAGAGATTCCCCTTGACGGAATCCGATTTTTCAGGGATAATAAACCGAAATTTGGATTACAATCACTTCCACATTTAATTAATGGATTAACTCAAATGAAAGAAGAAGTTCGTCGCGAAAACGATTTGGAAAGTTGGCTCGTTTCAAACGGTGCGTGGATTAAGACCTACTGGAAACCGCTGGTCACCGCTCTCGTTATTTGCCTGGTGGCTTTCATCGCCTGGGCATCTGCAAAAAAGGCGAAGATCAACGCCCAGAAGAAACTCTGGGAAAATTACTACACGATTGCTTCCGCCGAAGGGAAAACCTCGGATGAGATTCAGGAAGCGCTTGACGATTTTGCCAAAGCCAATCTGAACACGTTGCCGGGCTCCCTGGTTGCGTTCCAGAGTGCGGCCCGCGTCCAGTTGGAAGGCGTTCAGAAGCTCGCCGCGAATGATTCCGCCGCCGCAAAAGAAGCGTTTGAGAAATCGAAGGATCAGTTCAACGCTCTCGTTTCCGCGAACGTCAACGATAAAATGAACCAGATGGCCAAATTTGCGCTCGCCAAGAACGCTGAACTGATGGCCCAGATCGAAAACCAGGAAGAAAACATCAAGGCCGCCAAAAAGCTTTACCAGGAAATCGCGCGGACGCAGGACTCCTACGGCCGCAAAGCCCAGCAGATCCTGGATGTTTACAAGCTCGACGAAGCCAACATCGCCGCGCTGAGTGTTCCGGCTCCGGCCGCAGTCACTCCGGAAGAAGTTTCCGCCAGCCAGGAAGAAAACACGAATCTGGACGCTCCGAATCCGGAAACGCTCGCTCCTGCTGCTGAGGAAGCCCCGGCCCCTGCCGCTGAAGAAACTCCGGCTCCGGCCGCTGAGGAAGCTCCAGCTCCGGCACTTGAAGAAGCTCCGGCTGCTGCTCCTGAAACGGAACCGGCTCCGGCTGCTGAAGCTGCTCCGGCTGCTGCTCCTGAAACGGAACCGGCTCCGGCTGCTGAAGCTGCTCCGGCTGCTGCTCCTGAAACTGAGCCGGCTCCGGCCGCTGAAGCCGCTCCGGCCCCGGCCGCTGAAGCTGCTCCGGCCCCGGCCGCTGAAGCCGCTCCTGCTCCGGCCGCTGAAGCCGCTCCTGCTCCGGCTTCTGAAGCCGCCCCGCAGAACTGATTTAAATCGAATTTGGGGGCCTGCATCACTTCAGGCCCTCATTCATAATTCATAATTCAAAATTCATAATTAAAAAGGAAGCTCCGTATTGGGGGCTTTTTTTATGACCGAGCCGCAAGATTTTACCGACGAACTGATTTTTCCCGACGAGACGGACGGAGCAGGGGACGCTGCGCACGAGATCCCGACCGGGACCCAGACCGTTGTCACGGCGCTGGACGAGTCCGGCTGGCGGCTCGATAAATTCCTGGTTTACCATTTCCCGGATTTCAGCCGCGTGATGATGCGGAACTCGATCACGGACGGAAACGTTTTCGTGGACGGGAAAACCGCGAAGCCGGCGTATAAACTGAACCCGGGTCAAACTGTCACGATCACGCTCCCGGAGCTTCCGAGGGAATGCCCCCACGCTGAGGACATTCCGCTCGAAATTCTGTACGAGGACGAGTGGGTCGCGGCCGTGAACAAACCACCGGGAATGGTCGTTCATCCGGCCCGGGGCCATTGGTCCGGCACGCTCGCCAGTGCGCTGCAATTCCGCTACGGCGACGATTTGAGTCAGTCCGGCGGCCCACAGCGCCCGGGGATCGTTCACCGTCTTGACCGTGACACGAGCGGCGTGATCCTGGTCGCCCGGAACGATTTTTCCCACGCGAAACTCGCCGCCCAGTTCGAGCAGCGCCTCGTTCAGAAGCAATATTTTGCGGTTTCTTACGGTCGGCCGGTGCGTGACTGCGACTGGATCGACGCTCCGATCGGTGACCACTCCGGGGGGCAGCGCGAGAAAAAAATGATCCGGTTCGACGACCCGGACGCCCGTTCCGCGCGGACGTTTTACGAAGTCGCGGAGCATTTCGATGGCTTCACGGCGTTCCGTTGCTTCCCGAAAACGGGGCGCACGCACCAGATCCGCCTTCACCTGACGTACATCGGGTGCCCGATCGCGGGGGATCTGCTTTACAGTACGCATCCGAGGCTTTTGCTCGGTGAATTGCGGCGCGACCGGTCTCTCTCGGGGATCTCGCTGGATTCTGCGCTTCCTCTTCCGCCAGAGGCAGAGGACTACGAAAACACGGACTGGAGCGCTCTTCCGGCCGGGACGCTGGTTTTGGAGCGTCAGGCTCTGCACGCCCAGCGGATCGAGTTTTTCCACCCAAAAACGGGCGAGAAAATGCAGCTGGTGGCCCCGCTTCCGTTGGATATTCGCCGGTTTTTGTTTTTGTTGGGAAAATACAGAAAATAATTTATTTGTACCCCCTTGACAATTTGTTCTTTCCGGTTTATACTTAAATTTTATAGAGTCGTATTTTTTGTCCGTTTTCCCAGTAACTTCCGGAAAGGGCCTTTTATGAAATCGTTTTTCTTTTCGTGCTTGTATTTTGGGCTTGCACTGTTTTTTCTTTCCAGTGCAGTTTCAGCCCAGTATTTTCAAGGCGCTCCCCAAGTGATTTGGGGAAAACCGCTCACCGACGCGGATTTGACCGGTAAAGTCGTTTACATTGAGTACTGGGGGATCTTTTGCGGCCCCTGTCGGGCTGCGTTCCCGCACCTGATGGAGTGCCAGGCCAAGTACGGCTCATCCGGGAGTTTCGTTTTGATTGGAAGCCACCTGCAGGAAATGGTGCCGGAAGTCACCGACTTCCTCAAGCAGAACAACTGCAACTTCACGAATTTCCAGGGGTACAACTGCCCGCTGGCTCCGCCGAAGGGCGGTGGAATTCCGCAGGCCTACCTCTTGAATTGCCGCGGGGAGCTGGTCGCGGAAGGTACTCCGAACGAGGTCCTCCCGAAAGTCGAGTTCCACGTAAAGGAGGCCCTCCAGCGGAACCGTCTGGTGAACGGTTTCAACCCGGTTCTGGATCTGAATGTTCCGCAGTCGCAGGCGAAGGTCGCGATGAAGTTCACGTCCGACAAAGCGTGGGCGCCTCTGATCAAGCAGATGGAGAAAAAAGCCTCCAAGGATCAGGAAGTGCAGACGTTCATTGACGAAATCAACGTGGCGATCAATACGGAGTTGCAGTCGCTCAAAGACCTGCTTGCGGAAAGACCGTCGGAAGCGCTGTATCGGACGACCGCGATGCTGAAGTGCCTGAAGGGAATGCCGCAGGAGGAAAAAGCCGAGAAAATCATCAAAAAGGCCAAGAAAATGGCTGGAATGGATGAGATGCAGAAGGTTTGGGCACAGATGCAGGCTTCCCGGAAAAAAATGCAGAGCGGGAAAATGAATCCTGCCGCCGCGGGAAAAGAAGCGGCTAAAAACGTGAAAGCGCTGAAAAAAGTCGCAGAAAACGACTCCTACGACGAAACGGTTCGCCAGGAAGCTGAGACCCTCATGAAAAAAATGACCGGTACCGAAGAATGAGGTTTTTCTCCTGATCCCAAATTCCAATTACCAATTCATAATTCATCATTTATAATTTATCATTAAATTATGCGCTGCATCACTTTTTTTGCGTTTTTCGTCCTCATCAGTTTCGCGGCTTTGGCGGCGGAGCCCGAAAAAACCTTCCAGCTTCGGTACAAGTGGCACGAAGGTGACGTCCTGGAGTGGGAAGTGACGCACAGCAATCGGACCGTCACGAAAGTCGGGACCCAGGAGGAAAACGTCGATACGTACACGCACTCGATGAAGTCCTGGAAGGTCGAAAAGGTCGCGGAAGATGGAACGGCCACGGTCGTGAATTCGGTCCCGTGGGTCGATATGCGCGAGCGCCGCGAAGATGGAACGACCCGGACGTTCGACAGTCGAAAGGAAATCGCGCCGAAAGACGGTTTCGACTCCGTGCCGGAATCGCTGGGGCGTGACCTTTCAAGGGTCCGGATCTCCGCGCGGGGCGAGCAGGTTTCGCGGGAGGACTACCGGGCGACCACGATCGTTCAGCAGGCCAATCAGGCGTACGTCTGCATCCAGTTCCCCGAGGAAGCGATCCCGGTTGGGCACTCGTGGACGCACCAGTACCCGATTTACGCGCAGAACAGGCAGGGCCAGCTCCAGCGCGTGGAGATGATCCAGCGGTTCAAGCTCGAAAGCGTTTCGGACGGGATCGCGAAAATCGCCTACTCGACGAAGATCCTCTCCCCGATCCAGGACCGCGCGCTTCAGGCCCAGCTTCTGGATCGGCTTTACGAGGGAATTTTCCTCTTCGATGTGGAACGGGGCCGGGCGATTTTCCTCTCCGAGCGCGTGGACGAGTCGGTGATGGGATTCCGCGGCGAGGTCAGTTCACTCAAGGTTTCCATTAACTTCACGGAGCGGCTGATCCTGCAATGAGACTCGGAATTTTCGGCGGGACGTTCGACCCCATTCACTACGGGCACCTTCTTCTGGCGGAAACCGCCCGCGAGACGCTCGGTCTGGACCGCGTTTTGTTCATTCCGGCCAAGATCCCGCCGCACAAGCGGAGGAAGCATTTGACCTCTGAAGAGCATCGGGTCGCGATGCTTCGGCTGGCGCTGCGCGGGAATCCGTTTTTCAGTCTGGAGCTTTACGAACTGCGGCAGAACGAGGTCAGCTACACGGTTTACACGCTGGAATACTTGCGCCGGAAGTACCCGAACGGCGAGCTTTTCCTGCTCATGGGCGAGGACATGCTGCGGATTTTTCCGGACTGGTACGAGCCGCGGCGGATCTGCGAGCTGGCGACGCTGGCGCTCATCGGGCGCGGCGGTCAGGAAATTCTGGACCTTTCTTTTCTCAATGGCCTCACGACGCGGGAACGCCTCCGTCAGATCCGCGCCTCACGAGTCCCCATGCCCGCCGTGGCGATCAGCAGCACGGAGATCCGGAAGCGCGTAAAAGCGGGAAAAAGCGTGAAGTACTGGCTTCCTGAGAGCGTGCGGAAGTACATCGAGAAGAACGATTTGTACTAGAGCAGGGCGGATGGCGGAAGCGTACTTTTTCCCCGTTTAAGTCCAGACTTTGACCCCGGTTTTTTACTCTGAATTTAGAATCCAGGGCTTTATTTTCTTTCAATATTCCGCGATGGGCCGACGTCCGCGATCCCTTCGATCTCGACCAGAAGGTCCGGGCGGCAAACGTCTGCGATGGTGTAAATACTCGGGACGTTGGGCAGGCGGCGCTCACAAACGGCGCGGACTTTCTCGTAGTCCTCCGGCCGTTTCACGTACACGCGCATACTCACCAATTCCGAGAGTTCGCAGCCGAAACCGGGCTTTCCGTGCGCCGCGAGATTCTGCTCGTTGATCAGGACCTCAATATTATTAAGCGTCTGCTCCGTCTGCTTTTCCGGGTCGCCCTGGTACCAGGTTTCCTGCTCGATGATGCTCGCGGTCCCCGAGACGAAAATCAGGCCGGAGTCGTGACTGGCCAGAAGAAGCGCGCGTGAAAATTTCGGGCTTTTGATGCTGTACTCCGTGCCGTAACAGAAGGCGGAGGTTTGCTGCGGGTTTTCGAGCGGCAGGATTACGCCGTTCTGCGGGTCGTCGAACTGGACGGCCAAGGCGCTCATCACGACCGTGTCCCCGTCCGCGCCGATGCCGGTACTGGCCGGGTAAACTTCGTGGGTCCAAGGCGTTTTCGTCACGCCGTCAAAGAACCGAATGTCGCGGAAGAAGTCAGTCCTCGCGCGGTTCAATTCCTTGTAGCGCTGGGTTTCCCCTTCCAGCTCGCTGTAGGTCGGCTCCGTAATATTTCCGAGGTAAAGCCACGTCCGAATCACGTTTTCGAATGGGATTTTCCGGCTTTTGAAACTCTTCTCAAGCCCCTGGAACATTCCGACCGACTGCGCGTACATGCTGCGCGAATAGTCCTCGGGTTCCTGCTCGCACGCAAAGTAGAACGTCACGCCGTCCTGTTTGAACGCGAGCAAATTCTCGCTGCGGTGCAAAACCTGGGAATTTTCCGGCTCAAGAACCAGCACTTCGACCGCGAGAAGCTGACCGTCACACGGGGCCTGAGGGACGTAAACATTCACCGGGATTTTTTCACCGTAATACTCACGCCAGATCTGCTGACAGAATTTTCGGTCTTCGTAATCTTTGAGAAAAACCGTTTGCTGAATGACTTCCGCGTCGGGAGCGTACTCCTGGATCGCGGCGGAAATTTGGGCATTTACCGAGTCGATCTGAATTTCCAGCGGCGCGCCCACGAGCTCCATCGGCGGGCAGACGGTCAACAGAAGATGGACCGCGTCGAATGTTCTGGAAATGGTACAGTTTACTTTCGTAGTCGATTTTACATTCATCACAAACGTTTCAATCTGGCTGGGGCGGGCGGGCTTTCGCGGAAATCTGATTCCAAGTCGAATCAAAAAAGGGGACCCGGCAAGGATCAGCTTTTCCCGTAAATTTTTTCAAACCGTCCTCCTGACGGTTTTTCAGGGAAAGCCTCTTTTCCTGGCGTTCATTCAGTTCAGCCGCCGGGAGACGGCAATCCGATTCTCAATTTTACACTAAAATCAAAAAAAGCGCAAGAGCAGGAGACAAGCAAAATGCCGTTTTTCTTGAAAAAAACCGGGCTGAAAACCGGATTAAACGAAACATCATGCACTCATTTGCTCTTTGAACTAAATGAATCACCCCTTAATTCTACCCGATTTTGGATTTGAGAAAAGGGGGGTGGGTGCAAATTTACACGATTTTATTGAGTATTAACGGATTCTTTCGAGATTTTATTGCAATAAAAAGAAGAAGGCCTCCAAAAGGACCCAAACACACGGTAGTTCCACTTATGGCTGCTGGCGCAAACCCCTGACCAGGTTCATGACTTGCCGTTGCTTAGGCCCTTTTGAAGGCCGTTAATGATTTATGTATTATAACACATTTTTCCTTTTGGGAAAGGGGGGGAGACGAAATTTTTTACTGAATCTCGATCTCGTACCAGACCGTTTTGAATTCCGGCCCGATCTGGATCACGGCGTTCCCGGCGTTTCCGGCTTTGACCGGGACTTCCGCTTTGCGGTCGCCGTGCGGGTCGAGCGCGAAAACCTTCACGCTGGCGGCCGGGGCGGGAAGCGTCAGCTCGGCAGGGATTCCTTCCGCGACGATCGGCCCTTCACCCCACGTCGTGAAGTGGATCCGCCGGCCGTTTTCCGCGCGGTTTTCGGCGATCTGGCCTTTGTTCCCGCAGTAGCCCGTGGCGGTCAGGAGAATGCGCGAGGCGCCGTCTTTTCCGAAGCCTTTCGCGTTCTGCGAGGTCATGGAAATGGTCGCCCAGCCGAGCATCGTTTTCCCGACGGCGAGCGTCACGCCGTCCGCCAGATCAAACGTCCGGCCTTCCGGGAAGCCGCTGAAGAGTTTCGTGTTCTTCGATTTCACGAGGAAAACGCCTTTTCCGACCTTTTCGAGGTTCCAGACCAGCTCGCCCGTGTCGCTCGTGTACACGCCGTTGAGCGCGTTCAGATCGTCATTCGGGCCGGAAACCACGTCTTCCGGAGCGTTGACTTCGACCTGCGTCCGGTGAATGAGCGGCATACGGGAGTCCACCTGCAGGCCCGTGATCCCGAGGCTCGTGTTTCTCTGCTCGATGCGGGCGCGTTCCTTTTCAGCGGTGAAACTGGCGGTCACGCACTCTTTGGCGGTCTGAACGTCCCCGCGCAGGAACATCGCGGCACAGGCCGGAATGTGCGCCAGAACGTCCGTCCGGCAAATCATGCTGAAGAAGTACGAGTTGCGGATCGGCTCGAAGTTCGGGCAGTGGTTGTACGTGTACTCGAACACGCCGTCCCAGTCCTGGAACGCGCCGTACGCACGGAGCATCGGCTGACCTTCCGCCCCGTAGTAATTCGGGAACGGGTGGTTGTACTCGCTGACCGTGAACGGCTTGCCCGCGACGCGCTGCGCCGCCATGTTCGTCACGCAGTTGGAGCTGGAGTTCACCATCGGCGTGTTGCCGATTTCCCAGTCCGGTTTCACGGACGGGTGGAGCCAGTACGCGTGATGGTCCACGTAATCAAGCGCGCCCTGAACGTAGGACGGCGAGTAGTTCAGCTGCGTGCCGGAAACCGGCTGCTTCGCGTGCAGCTCGTCGTGGATGAAATTGCACATCCCGGTCCAGTACGCGTATTCCGTGTCGCTGATGAACTGGGCGAAATCCTTCTGGGCCTGCGCCGGCGCGAAATCTTTCGACTTCACGATTTTGATCGATTTTTCTTTCAGGCTTCCATCCAGCTCGTACCCTTCCGCGCCGGACTGGAACGAGAAGTCTTTGATCTCGTATTTCCCGACCGGGAAGCGGGTGAGCTGAAGCTCCGCGCCGTCCGAGTCCTCACCGACGCAAATCGGGAACGTGAACGTTTTCCACTCCTTGCCGACCGTCAGACGGGTGAAAAGCCCGAACGTGCGGAAACCACCCACGTAGTCCGCCAGCGCCGTTCCGAGTTCAGCCGGGCCGGTTCCTTCCGTGCGGCGGATCTTGAACGAGAACGTATAAATGCCGCCCTTCTTGATCTTGACTGCGCGGTGGATCTTCGGGTTCACGCCCTCGCTGGCGGTCACTTCCAGTTTCAGAACACCGTCCTCGACTTCGGTCTTGAACGTTCCTTTCCCGCAGGTGTAGAGCGTCCACGGCTTTTTCGTGAAATCGACCGGTCCGGTGAATTTTCCTTCCGGGATCTGCTCGCCGTGGAGCGGGACCGGCTCGTACTGCCACGCCTCGCGCAGTTTCTCGTCGGTGCCGTACTTCTTCAGGAGCCAGTCGTTCCACTGTTCCTGGAACTCGTCGGCGTACATTTTCGGCAGATTATCCATTCCTCCGTTGCGGTAGTTGGCCCAGAGCGAGTTTTCGTTATTAATTTCGATCACGGCAATGGCCGGCTCGTCGGTGTAGGCCAGACCGGTGTACGGGTTCACGTGGGTCAGCAGTTCGCGGGCGTAGATCTTCTGTTCCTCGATCATCCGTTTCACGAAATTGTCGGTCCCTTTGTTCGCCCAGGGGCCGCCGTGTACGAAGCCGTCACGTTCGTCCCAGAACCGGGCGACGTGGAGGTTCATGTCGACGTAGATCCCGTGCTTTTTGAAGGCGGCGATCATGTAGTCCTGCCGGTCGCGCTGGGATTTGCTCAGGATCTTCTGGGTGTTCTCGTTTTCCTCGATGATCCCGGGGAGTTTCTCGAACATGAAGGTCCCGTACGCGGAATCGAAGTAGTGCAGACGTACGCAGTTGATCCCGAAGCGGGCGAGGCGGTCGGCCAGTTTGTCGGCTTCCTCGTGGGTCGGGAAGTTGGCGGGGCCGGTCAGGTTGGTGGCGTGCAGGCGAACGCGGCCTTTATCGTTCACAAAGTGGCCGTTTTCCACGCGCACAAAGCCCGCATTTCCGGCCGGAGCGTCCAGAAGGTGCGCCATGCTGGTCGCGTTTTGGGGGCCGTCGTAGGAAATGACGAACGGGAAAAGCGCCGGGTCGTTGGAAACGTCGGGAGCAAGACCCTGCGCGAAACAGAGGCCCGCAAGTGCCGCGAAAACGCAGAACACGAAAGAGGCGAGGATTTTTTTCATTTTTTGTCCTTTCAGATGGTGGGATGATGGAATGTTTTTCTTTAATTTACCACGGCCAGAAAAAAAGTCAAGTGGGCCTGACACAAAAAAAGGAACAGGGAATTTTGCAAAAATATCCGGAAAAATCGCGTTCTTTTTTTCCTGAATACTTGACAAATGAAAGAAAGACGGGCATAATATAAATCGATTGCGGTGGCTCTTGGTAAAAACAAAGGTTTAAAATGATGGACGAAACGCTCGACAATCAAAAAACGATCGACGATGATGATTTTTCCCCGATGACGCCCGAAAACCTGGCGCCCGGGATGCTTTTGGGTGAAAATCGGAACTACCGCCTCGAAAAACTCCTTGGTTCCGGAACCTACGGCCAGGCGTGGCTCGCCACGGAATTTGAAGGGGGAAACGAGCTCCGGAAAGTCGTCTGCAAGGTCCTGCCGGCCCTGATCCAGAAAGAAAAGGACGAAATGGAAAAGGTCATCAGGACGTTCCAGCTCGTCCAGCCGCTTACGCACCAGTACATCTGCCCGATCTACGCGCTGAAATCCGACCCGGCCTGCGGCTACTTTTTCGTTCTGGCGTACGCCGACGGCGGAACGCTCTGGGACTGGTTCGTCCGTCAGCCCAGCCACGCAAATGGCTTACCCGTTTCTCGGGTCGTGGACGCTCTTCGTCCGGTGGCGATGGCGTTGGACCACGCTCACGCGAATGGGGTGGTTCATCGGGACGTGAAGCCGCAAAATATTCTTCTGGCGTTACGCGGCGGGCGCAAGATCCCGTGGCTCAGTGATTTCGGTGTTTCGGCCCAGATTCATCGCACGGTCACGCAGACGGCAGGCGCCCGCGGCCGCAGCGGCACGCCCTCTT
The DNA here is from genome assembly GCA_017447865.1 of Thermoguttaceae bacterium. GTDB lineage: Bacteria > Planctomycetota > Planctomycetia > Pirellulales > Thermoguttaceae > RGIG3701. The sequence continues at coordinate 94,320 of JAFSMO010000055.1, read as the reverse complement.
ATATGGCTCCGGAGCAGTGCCTTCCGAATCAGGAGCAGGACGGCCGCACGGACCAGTACGCGCTTGGCGTTCTGGCGTACCTCTTTCTTTCGGGCCGCCTTCCGTTTGACGCGGACGACCCGGTTGCACTCTGGGGGCAAATCGTCTATTCCCCCGTTCCGCCGCTTGCAAACGTCCCCGAAAGCGTCAACGCGGCGGTTTTGCGTGCCCTGGCCAAAAAACCGGAAGAACGCTTTAATTCTTGCGTGGAGTTTATTAACGCGCTGAAAGAACCGGGCGTTTCGAAGCGCATCGTTCCTCCGCCGCTGAAAGAGCCGGTCGTTTCGAAACGCATCGTTCCGCCGCCGCCGAAAGCGCCGATCGTTTCGAAGAACATCGTCGTTCCGGGAACGTTCGAGACGCTGGAGGAAGCGTACGAAAAAGCCCCGGACGGCGCAATCATCACGATCAAACCGGGAAAATACGAGCTTTCAAAGACGCTGGTCATTAACCGGAAAGTCACCTTCCGGGGGGAAACGGGGGACCCGGAGAGCGTGGTCATTGACTGCCCGGATTTCGACGCTTTCAAAATCACCGGTGGAAGCCCTTCTTTCCAAAACCTGACCGCCATCAGCGGCGGGGACGAGGGTAATGCTTTTTGCGTTACCGGCGGCACACCACAGTTTTTTCGCTGTATTATCACCTCTCGCAAGACGAGTGGAATGGTCATCAAAGGAAAAGAAACCAGTCCGGTGGTGGAGCAGTGTCTCATTAAGGACTGCGGAGGCAGCGGCGTGTACATCGGCGAGGAGGCCAGAGGCGAGTTCCGAGGCTGCGACATTTATGGAAATGACGCGGCGGGAATCGGCGTAACCGAGTCGGCGAATCCGACCGTCATCAAATGCAAGATCCATGACGGGGGCTCGAATGGAGTCGCCGTCTCAGGCGGCTTTGGCCTGTTCCGCGGCTGTGATATTTACGCAAACTCACAAGTGGGAATTGGGATCGTTGAGGGGGGGAATCCGACCATCATCGGGTGCAGGATCCACGACGGGAAAAGTATCGGCGTGGCCTCCAAAGGAGGCTTGGGTGAAATCCAGGACTGTGAGATTTACGCAAACACAGATGTGGGAGTGGCTGTCATGGCGTTAGGGAATCCGACCGTTACCGGGTGCAGGATCTTCGACGGAAAAAGCTCTGGAGTGTTTGTCAGTCAGGAAGGCCGCGGTGTGTTCCAGGACTGCGATATTTACGGAAATGTAAACTCGGGAATCCAAGTGAAAAGTTTTGGAAATCCGACCGTTACCGGATGTAAAATCCATGACGGGAAAGACGTCGGTGTGTATATTATCGAGAAAGGAATGGGAACGTTTAATAACAATACTCTGTTCCGGAATTATTGGGAAGGAATGTTGCACGACTGGCTTATTTCCGAGTCCGCAGGCGTCGTGAAAGGCTCTGGGAACAATCCAGAAATCCCCAAAAAAACACAGTCATTCTGGAAGAGTCTTTTTGGCTGATGCCCGGCGTTTGACTTTTGGCCTTTTTTAACTTTTGACTGGAGTTTTCATGAATCACAAAATCGTAATTCTGGACGGCTACGCGCTGAATCCGGGGGATTTGGACTACTCGCCGCTCGAGGAGTTCGGCGAGCTGGTCGTTTATGACCGCTGCACACGCGAGCAGATCCCCGAGCTGGCCCGAGATGCCGACATCGTGCTGGGGAACAAGGCGGTCTTCGGCGAGGCGGAATTTGCGCAGCTTCCCAATCTCCGCTACATCGGCGTCCAGGCGACCGGCTACAACGTCGTGGACATTGAGGCGGCCCGGCGCCATGGGGTCACGGTCACGAACGTGCCGGCCTACAGCACGCCGTCGGTCGCCCAGCTCACGTTCGCGCATCTGCTGAACCTGACGTTCCACCTTTCCGAGCATACGGCCGAGATCCGCGGCGGGGCGTGGACGAGGAACCCCGATTTTACGTACTGGTCCCACCCGCTCGTCGAGCTGGCCGGCAAAACGATGGGCCTGATCGGCTTCGGGAACATCGCGCGGAAAGTCGCCCAGATCGCCCTGGCCCTGGAAATGCGGGTCGTGGCGTGCCGCAGGCAGACGCTTCGGTGCCCGAACGAGATGATGGACGTAGAGATTTTGCCCATGGAGGAGGTTTTCCGGCAGGCGGACGTTCTGAGCCTGCACTGCCCGGCAACGCCCGAGACGATCGGGCTGGTGAATGCCGACCGGCTGGCGCTGATGAAGCCGACCGCGTTCCTGATCAATACGGCCCGCGGCGTGCTGATCGACGAGGCGGCGCTGGCCGACGCGCTGAATGCCGGCCGGATCGCGGGCGCGGGGCTGGACGTCCTCTCGACGGAACCCCCGGCGGCAGAAAACCCGCTTCTGACGGCAAAGAACTGCTTCTTTACGGGCCACATCGCCTGGGCGACCCTGGCCGCAAGAAAGCGCTGCCTCGACGTGGTGATCCGGAACGTTGCCGCGTTCGTCGCAGGCAAACCGATCAACGTAGTTTCTTGAGTGTGGAGTTTGGAGGGTGGAGTGTGGAGTTGACGCTTCGCGTAATGTAAGTTCTAGAAAGAGCGCAACCGGTAAAAAGCCGAAGGCTTTTCCAACTCCACACTCCACTCTCCACACTCCACACTTTATTACTTCTTTCACCATGATTCAGGAGAATTTTATGACCACAAGACGTGACTTTTTGAAAACGGCCGCGGTCGCTGCGGCAGCCATTCCCGCCCTCGATATTATTCCCGCCTCCGCTCAAGGCGCCAACGAACGCATCGGCGTCGGTTTTATCGGCGTCGGCGGACGAAGCGGCGCACACCAGGGCATCATCAAAAACTTCCAGAAGGAAGGAATCGCCGAGCCGGTCGCCGTCTGCGACGTTTACCGCCCGCGCCTGGTGAAGGCCTCGGAGAATCTCGGCGGCTGCAAAATGTACGACGAGCACGAAAATCTGCTGGCTGACCCGAACGTGGACGTGGTTTGCATCGCCGCGCCGGACCGTCTGCACGCGCCTCTGGCGATCGACGCTCTGAACGCCGGGAAGGACGTTTACTGCGAAAAGCCGCTGACGCACTGGTCGCAGTTCGACATGGCAAAGAAAGTCGAGCAGGCCGCCGAAAAGAACAAGCGTCTGGTTCAGGTCGGGACGCAGTACATGGCCGACGAGAATTTCCCGAAAATCGCGCAGATGATCCAGGAGGGGATCATCGGGAAGCCCGTCCACGTGCAGCTGAGCTACTTCCGCCGCGGAGACTGGGGCGAGCGCATGACCATTCCGGACGCCAACGCCAAACCCGGTCCGGACCTGAACTGGGAGCGTTTTCTTGGCGACGCGCCGAAGGTTCCGTTTTCCGTCTCGCGTTTCTTCCAGTGGCGTTTGTGGTGGGACTACGCCGGCGGCCCGGCCACGGACCTGCTGGTGCACATGTTTACACCCGTTTTCTGTGTCCTGAACCTGGATTTCCCGACGCGCGTTTTCGGCGGCGGCGGAACGTTCCAGTATAATCGCGAAGTTCCCGACCAGTGCAACATCATCGCCGACTACGAAGACGGCCCGTCGGTCGTCATGTGCAACTCACTCTCGAACCACGTCCCGTCCAACACGATGATCCGCGGAACGAACGGGATCATCATCTGGGAGGAACTCGGCAAAGGCAAGTCCGGCATCCGCATCGTTCCGTTCGCCCCCGGCAAGGAAGAGATCAATATTCCGTGGAACGGCATGGGCGACACGAGCAAGCTTTGGCGGAACCTGCTCGATTGCGTCAAGACGCGCGAAAAGCCCTTCAGCGACATTGAGACGGCCGTCCGTGTGCAGGCGCCGCTGAGCATGGGCGTCATTTCCCACCGCGAGAACAAAGTCGTGCTCTTCGACCCGGAAACGCAAACCATGAGCCTGAACTGAACTCACCACGATTTAAGGAGAATAAAATGAAAAAGATTCTTTTCGCGCTTTTACTCGCTTTCGCGCTGACCGCACCCGCGGCGGCGGTGGAGAATTGCTGCTATAATATGGCCGGGGGTTCCTTCGGCGTCGCCTGGATCGACTCGACCGGCGAAGTCCGCGTTTTCGACGGTCAAAAGAGCGTCCGTCTGCTGGGCTTCTACGAAAAAGCGGACAAAATCGGCGTTCTGGACCTGGACGGAGACGGCCGCGACACGCTGGCGGTCATCAGCCAGAACAGGAAATCGCTCTACGTAATCGACGTCCAAAAGTCGATCGAGACCGGCAAAGCGGTCATTCTGGCCGACGCGAACGGGAACAACATCAAGGGCTTCTGCACCGCACCCGCAGGCACGGCCAACGAACCCAAGGGGTCGGTCATCGTTTCGACCTACTCGGGAAGTTCCTACATGTGGAACAAAGACTTCGACAAAAAGGGCTGGCCCCCGATCCCCGGCGACTTTGACCAGGTCTCGTGCGGGAAGATCAAGGCCAAAATGCCGCCGCAGTTCGTCGTCGTGACCAACGGCGACGTTTACTCGTTCAACCCGGCCTGGAGCGTTTACTCGCAGAAGCTCATGGGCCGCGGCGTCAAAACGACCCTTTGCGGAAACATCGCCACGACGACCAAAGAGGACGAGATCATCGCCGCCGCGGAGGACGAAACTTACATTCTGATCGGGAACAAGACGGACACGCTGGGGAAAGCCGTCCGGTGCATGACGGTCGGCAAGACCCCGGAAAAAGACGTTCTGATCGTGGTCGATGATTCCGGCGCCATCTGCCAGTACGACCGGGCGGAAAAAGCATGGACGATGCTCGCCGGCGGCATGACCGGGTTCGTCGCCGTGGTGACCGCACCCAACGCGGACGGTTCGTACACGATCTACGCCCGCACGATCGACGGCCTGTACCGTCTCTCCGCCGACGGCCAGACCGCCGAGCTGGTGGACGGCCAGCTCAAGACCCGGATCCCGCTCAAGGCGAACGGCAAGGTCGTGGCGCAGTTCCAGCCCGCCGGGAAGCACAAGCCGTACGTCGAGGAGCTTTACACGCCCAACGGCGTTCAGGTTTTGGCCGACTCGCCCGCCGACCACCTTCACCACCACGGCCTGATGTACTCGCTGGGGATCGACGACGTCGAGTTTTGGGGCGAGTACAGCGCCAAGTGCGGCCAGGAAGTCCTCACCAAACTCGAGTCCGACGAGTCCTCCATCAAGGCGGAGCTGAACTGGGTTTCTTCCGAAGGGGTCGTTCTGGCCAAAGAGAAGCGCGAGATCTCGGTCGAAAGCGTGGACGGCACCAACGTCCTGCACTGGAAATCGGTCCTCACGCCCGCCGGAGACAAAGCGGTCAAGATCTGGGGCCGGTACTACTTCGGCCTGGGAATGCGTTTCGCCCGGGACATGAACGAGAGCGTCCGGTTCACCAACAGCACCGGCGCGCATGACGGGGCGATCGTCCGCGGCGACGAGCGGCTGAAGGACTGCAAGTGGATCAACGCCACCGGGACCATCGGCGGCAAAAACGTTTCGGTGACCATCGAGGAGAAAGAGGGCAATACGCGCCCCATGACCGGCTACTCCATGGGGGACGGCTGGAAAGCGTTCGCCTACATGGGCGGCACGATGCGCGTTCACGAAGACCCGATCCTTCTCGAGCCGGGGCAGTGCATCACCGCCGCGTACAAAGTGATCCTTAAAGACGAACCGTGAGCCAACGGCGCGAAAGCGCCGTTTCAATTAGGAATTAGGAATGCGTAATGCGTAATTAAAAAAGCCTTCGGCTTTTAACGGTCGAAGGCTTTCTGAATCTTTCATTACGCGAAGCGATAATTACGCATTACGCATTCCTAATTCCTAATTGTATAGTTCCGTCGGCATGAATTCGATTTTCACCTCGCGGTCTGGCGGAACGACTTTTACGCTTTTGACCGCGGCGCGGCCCGAGGGGAGGACGCGGAGCGTGACCTCGACGGTCTGCTGGCCCCGGGCGTTCAGCATCGCTTCTTCGATCGCGCGGCCAGTCCCTTCCTGAAGGAAAAACTGCTCGATCCCGTAACGGATGGGCGTCGAGTAGTAAGGCTCCGTGGTCATTCCGCGGATCACGACGGAATCGGCGTCTTTCTGATTTTTGCCGGGGAAGTCGTACGTCTGCTTTTCCATCTCCCAGAAATGCGTGCCCGGAGCCGGTTTCAGGATCGTGTACACGTACCGGCCCTTCATTTTTTCATGCTTTTCCCGGGCGGCGTCTTGCAGGTCTCCGGTCAGCCGGCTGAACGGGTAGTTCAGGATCACGTAATCCCCGCGGAACGGATCCCTCGGATCGACCGGCTCCGTGCGGACCGTCACTTCGACCGCGTCTTCCACCCAAAACGGCATGCTGTACCACGCGATCAATCCGAAAAGGAGCGCAAGCTGCGCGAGAATAACGACCGTAATATAAAACGCGCGTTTATTCATGGGGTCACGCTCCTTTCTTCATTTTGAACCAGTAAAACGCGAAGCCGAACATCACGACGGCACAGAAGAAGAAAAGCCCTGCCGCGCCGAGCATCCCGCCCACGTCGCCGAAAAGGTCGAAGTAGCGAAGCACCGACCAGAGCAGGAAGTAAAGCACGCCGAACGTGAAGACCGAAAGGACGGACTCGCGCAGACCGAAGTGGATGAACGAAAGCGCCAGAACGAACATGAAAATGTTCTGCATGGCCACGAGCCCCCCGGACCACGTGTCGAACTTCAGGGTCGAAGTGTAGCGGATCAGGAAAAGCACGCACGCGGCGTAAATCCCGGTCAGGATCAGAAGCAGATTCTGCCGCACAAATTTCCGAGCGGGAGCCTTCCCTGACATCAGCGCGAGCGTCAGGAGGAACAGAAACTCCAGCGCGATCGGGAAAGCGTAAAAACTCAAGTCGGGATTATACCGGTACCAGTTGATTTCATTGTATGAAAACGGGATCAGCCCCGCGCCGAACATCAGCGTCCCGGCCACCACGAAAAGCTGCGAGGCAGGCGAGAGTTTTCCTGATTCGCGGACCTGGGAAAGGAGCCGCGGCAAGAGCGTCAGGATCGTTCCGCAAACCACGTAGTAGAACGAGGTTCCAAAAGGTCCGTCCCAGGCGCCCGGAATCCAGAGGACCCACCAGAGGAACGCGAGCGCGTAGAAAAACCGGACCGTCGCCCGGCTTCGGCTTCCGGCTTCCAGGCACGGCGTGACCCAGTACCCCAGCGCGAGCAGGACCGGCACCGACCAGCCGACGTTGGGCACGCTCTGGCCCCAGGTCCCCCCAAACAAACGCAGGAAGCCGGGCGCGAGGTAGTAGTACCCCAAGATTTCCCACGGGATCCAAATCATCAGCAGGACGCAAACCAAGGCGTGCACCACCGGCGTGCGCAGCCCAATCGCCAGCGCCAGGCTCCCAACCGCCCAGTACCAGAGCAGATCCGGCGCGTGGGCCGAAATGTGGAAGATCTGACCGATCTGCCAGATCCCGACGCCGAACAGGATCGCGCCGAAGAAAAACGCCACCTCGGAAAGGACCGGGTGCTTCCGGGCCCCGAAAATGCCGCCCGTGATGTAGGCGACTGCCAGCGCGCCGAACACGATGGAGAGTTTCTGGACCGCCGTCATCGCCGCCCAGTTGAAACTCACGAGGAGAAAAATCGCCAGCCCGAGCAGAAAAACTCCCAGCGAAAGAATCGTCAAAAGGCCGGTCCGCTGCAGGGATTCCGCCCGGGAATGGACCTCGTACCGGACCAGGATCACGTCACGGATTTCCTCCGTAATGATATTGGCCCGAACCCAGTCGCGGGACTCATTTTCAAGAAACTGAAAGTTGGCGTGGGTGAGTTTCTGCATACGCTCCCCTCCAATTTGATTTTCAAATTTTCATTTTTCTGTTCAGACTTCAACAGAACGCCGTTACTCGAGCGACGTGCCGCTGGCGGCCTGGCCGTCTGCGCGGGAACCCTTCGCCGTGTAAACCTCAGCGTCCACTGAGTAGGAGACGCGCTGCACGGAGGCGTCGCACATCGCCATCCCCAACGATCCGGCGTGGGGGCTTCCGAACCAGGGAGTATTGCCTCCGAAACCGTCACGGTCCTGCATCGGGGGCCGTGCATTACTTCCGCGTGTAAAGGCAGTGCCGCTCCAGTCGCCGCAGTAGGTCGTGCGGATCTGATCGATGTCCGCGCCGTAAAGCATCGTGTAATCGTCATTCGTTTCTTTGGCGCCGCCGCCCAGGTCGATCGTGTTGTAAAGCCTCGGCTGGTGGAATTTCTCGCCGAAGAGGAACGTGTTGCTCATTCCATCGCGGATCTCGCCGACCGTAACGTGCGAGTACGCGAACATGACGCCGGTCTGCTGGGTGGCGAAATTGGGCCAGGAATTCTGGGCACGGAACGTGGCGTTTTCTGAGGGGGATTTTCCGACGTAATCGTGGTGGTTCCCCTTGCTGTTATTATTGGTCCCCCAGTTGGCGGCGTAGTCGGTTTTGCTGCCGGGATTGGCCATGTTCGAGTTTTCCAGCCCCTGGTAGCCTTTTGACTCGTAGAGCATCGCCGGACGCCGGGACGGGCAAATGAAAGCCGGGATCGGGACGGATTGCATTTCAGCCGCTTTCGTCTTCTGGGTCGCGGAGGGGTTTTCCGGGAGCTGACCGTCCGTCGGGAGCATGAACAAGGCGTTCTGTTCGAGCGCCGGGAGGATCTGGTAGCACCAGCCGCCGGGCTGCTTTTGGCCAAAGCCGCCGTCCGGGTCCCCGCACCAGTGGTAGCCCCAACCACCGCCTGGAAGCGACTTGGAGCTACTTTCAGTGTTCATCGCGGCGAGCCCCAGTTGCTTCAGATTATTGCCGCACTGCATTACTCGGGCCGCCTCGCGCGCCTGCTGAACGGCTGGGAGCAGAAGCCCGACCAACATTCCGATGATCGCGATCACGACCAGCAGCTCGACGAGCGTAAACCCTGATTTTCTTGTCCGGTTCATTGCGTTTCCCCTTTTAAAATGGAAAAATTCCTCCTTTTCTTTTTATTTTAACATTTTTTGAATTTTTGTGCAAGGGGAGAGATAAAAATTTTTTCCTCAAGGGGCTTTACAGAGCGCGGCTCGTGTGATATAATATTTTAGTGTGGAGGGGAATCGGGAATAAACGAATAATGAAGAACGAATAACGAATAATGAGAGGAAAGAGTTCAACCTCTCACTCCTGATTCTTCTTTTCATCAATTCTTTTCGCTTAAGGTGTTGCAAGAGGAATAAAATGCTTCGTGATTGGGCCAAAGAAACCGACGAACGGGTCGCGTGGATCCGGAAAATGATCGGGAAAAACGAGACCAGCCCCGGAATGGGGATCGTGTACGGAAACAGCGGCGGGAAAGATTGCACGCTGGCTGGAATTTTGTGCAGAAAAGCCACGGAAAATATTCTGGGCGTCATCATGCCATGCCAGAGTTCCTGCAATTTCGGGACCGACCGTGAACACGCGCTTCTGGCCGCCCGTCAGTTCGGGATCCCCACGGTGGAAGTGGATCTTTCGACCGTGAAAACCGCTTTCCTCGGCGTTCTGGACCCGGTCCTTTCGGAAATGGATCTTTCGGAAGATTCCCAAGCTAAAGCGAAAATGAACGTGAACCCGCGGCTGCGGATGCTGACGCTCTACACGCTGGCGCAGTCGCGCGGCGCACTGGTCTGCGGGACGGGAAACCGCTCCGAGCTGGCGATGGGCTACTTCACAAAATGGGGCGACGGCGCGTTTGACTTCAACCCGATCGCGGATTTGACCGTCACGGAGATTTTCGATTTCCTGCGTTTTCTCGGCGCACCGGACGTGATCATTAATAAAGCGCCCTCCGCCGGGCTTTTTGAAGGCCAGACCGACGAGTCGGAAATGGGGATCACGTATGCGGAAATCGATGAATTCCTCCTTCACGGGACCGGGACGCCGGAAAACGTCGCCAAAATTCAGCGGACCATGAACGCCACCGGGCACAAGCGGAAAATGCCGCCCAAGTACGGGGATTAATTTTCGAGTTTTCGTCTCCTTTCCAGTTTTTGTTCCCCCAAACCCCCGAGCCGAAATATGCGACCGATCCAGCGCCAACTCGATCATTTTCGCGATGCGTTCCGGCATCATGTGGTGGAGTACGCGCTGGAAGTGGTTTTCATCTCGGTCGGGGCCTTTTTTTTGCTCGGCTCCGGGCTGGATTTTGCTCTTTGGTGGTGGAAATTCTGGGAGTTTCCTCTGCTGCGCTGGCTGATCCTGGCGGCTACGCTGGTGGTTCTGGCCCTGGAAAGCCGTTTTTTGTTCCGGGCTTTCCGGAAAATCCCCAAAACCCGATTTGAAACCTTTCATTTTTTGTGTGCCATGCGAAATCGCCCCTCCGCCTCCTCTGATCCGCCGCCCTCGCTTCCGAAGCAGCTTGAAAACGCGCTGGACTTTCTGGAACGCCCCCAGCCCGCGGCGGGTGAGGAACTCCGTGAGGCGGTGATCACGCAGACAGACACGGAAATGGAGGGATTTCGCCCCTCCGACTGGCTTCGGCTGGAGCGTTTCTGGCGGGCACGCTGGATATTGCGAGGCTTCACCGTTTTGTTCTTCTTCGTGTTTGCGATTTTTGCGGCCCAGTGCGGCGAAAATGGCCCCGTGGCCGTCGAACGTTTCGTCATGCCGTGGAAGACGGAAAACGCCTGGAAGATCGATTTTCGGCCGCAGTGGAAAGCGATTCCGAAAGAGCTCGTGGCAGGTGAAACGTTTGATGCGGAAATCTCCCTCAGAAAAAACGCCGCCCAGGTTCAGGTCGCGGTTTGGGCCTCAGAGGACGCGCAGGAACCCGCCCAGATTCTTCGCGTGGAGCCGATTTTCGGCCGGTTCCTCGTCCGAATTCCCAACGTTCAGAAATCTTTCTGGGTTTCGCTCTGCATGCCGGGCGAAAACCCGAGGTTAAGCGAGCGTCTGCCCGTTAAAGTCCGGACGTACGCGCGCTTGACCAACGTGATTTTACGGCTCCAGCCTCCCGCATCTACGCATCAGAAGCCCGCGGAAACCGGGTGGGAAATTTCCGGTCTCCAGGGGTCACGCATCGGCGTGATGATTGCGGCAGATCGCCCGCTTCAAGAGGCCCGGCTCCGCTTTTCCAATCGGACGTACGTCCCGGGCGAGCCGGTCGACGGCGGGGCTTCGCGCGTCTTCAAATTCCGTTTTGAACTTTTGCAGGAGTGCGACTACTGGCTGGAACTGACCGATCAGACCGGCCTGACCTCCGTTTTGGAGCGCCACCCGATTCGAATGCGGGAAGACCTCAGCCCGATCGTGGCCTGCGAGTCGCCGGAAGACGGGCGCCCGTTCCTCCCGGGGGCGAAACTTCCGCTTAAATTTCAGGCCCAGGACGATTTTGGCCTGACCGCCGTCGGCTTTCAGTGGGTCACGGAAAAACCGGACGCGGGGGCGGTGAGTGGTTTTTCCTTCCCGCAGGCCAATGACGGAACGCCGAAGTGGACCGTTTTTAGCGTCTGGAACGCCGCGGACCCGGAAACGGGCGAGATTCCGGACGTGCCGCTTCCGCTTTCTCAGACGGCCGAGTTCACGTGGGATCTGGCGTCCGTTCCTCTTGAGGCCGGGATGCGCGTCCGGGTCGAAGCGTTCGCGATCGATTCGGAAGGGAACCGGACGGTTGATGGAACCATTTACTTCAACGCCGTCACGCCTGAGGCGATGCAGTTTCGGGCGTTTCAGCAGTGGATTTCCATCACGCAGGAACTCCGCAGAGTCGGGAATTTACTGACGCAAAGCCGGAAGCGCCTCGACGATTCCTTCACGGAAAAAGCCCCGGAAACGGCCAATTTCCTCGCGCAGGGAATGGAAACCATTCAGCGGCTTCTGGATTCACGGTCGCCAAACGGCCTTCCGGCGGCACTCGAAAGTCTGGAGCAGGAACTCGATGGAAACCCGGAATTTCCGTTCCATGCTTCGACCACTTCCAAGGCCCAACTCGCGACGCTCCGGGATTTGCGCGGTCTGCTCAAAAAACTGGAAGCCGGACCAATTTCGGAACTGAACCGGGAAATCGTTTTGCTTTCCAAATCGCTTCAGCTCCCCGGAGGAACGGATCCCGCGAAACTCGAAAGTTTTCGGGGACGCCTGACGGGAAATCTGGAGCAGATCCTGCAAATCCTTCACCCTCAGCTGAAAGAATGGAATCGGGAGGAATTCTCGGACGCGATGGTCCGGGATTTTGAAGCGCTTGCCGGGCGGCAGAAAAAACTGGCGGAAGGCCTTCAGCCGATTCTGAATCAGGCGGAAAACCGCGCGCCGATGGAAATCCGGCTCGAACACGCTGCGGCGCTGCAGTCCGCCGAGGAAGAAATTTGGGCGATTCGTTCGGAACTGGAGCGGTTTTTGGTCCAGTACGATGAAATCTTTGACGAAAATTTCCGGCTGAAAACCGTTCCGACGATTCGGGGCGGCTTGGAAATGGAACTGCACGCGCTGAAGGAAAATCGGCTCTGGGACTTCCAGCGCGAAAACGTTCAGCTGAATTTTGCGTTTGAAGCGTCCGTGAAGTCACTTGGACCGCAATCGCCCAATCCGCTGCGGGATGAACTTCAGGTTTTCGGCCGGATGCTGGCCAGCGAGGAGCAAATCCTTCATCTTCTGGAAGAAACTAACACGCCGGAAAATGTGGTGAAGCAGGACAAAACCGAGATCGTTCCCCTCACCAGAGCTCAGCGGAAAGCGTTCCGTGACTGCGCGACGGTCCAAATTCTGGCGGGTTCGTATTTTACCCAGCGTGAGCAAGGAGCAAAGCCCACACTTCCGCGAGTTTTGGCGCCGCTTTGGGAAGATCTGACGGCCAATCTTCAGGTTTCCGTTCAGGATTTTCAGACCATTTCGGTTCATCACGCGCCGCCGCTGGAACTTCTGGAGGACCAGTACACGCTCCAGCTTCAGATTTACGACCAGCTCGCGGAACTCGCACAAATCGCCGACGGGTTGACGCCGGAAATGGGCAAGCTCGTCAAAAACTCCGATTTCGAAAATCGCCTTTCTAATCCGAAAAAACCAGCACTTGGCGAAGATGAAACGGACGGTGAGCCGGAGACTTCGGCCGAAGATGGTGACGACGAAACGCCAAAAGAAGAGTCCGAAATTCTCCCGGCGGACGTTTTGATCCTGATCTCCATGCAGTCGATCATTCTGGAGCAGACGAAAGCCCTCGCGGAAGATGAAGAGAAAAAAACCGCGGAAAAAGCGGATCAGGCCGCATTTCTGGCCGAGCAGGAACGAAAAACGGCCCAGTGCGCCAAAAAGCTCGGGTTTGATGCCGTCCCGAATTCTGCGTTCGACGAAATCCTCGCGCAGATGTACCAGGTGATGTTCCTCCTGGAAAAACAGGACCTCGGCGAAATGACCATTTCGATCCAGGAGGAAATTCTGTACGGCCTCCGTTCGGCCCTTCAGCGTCAGGAAGTCCCGGACGAAACGCAAAACGCGGAAGATGGATCCGGGCGGAACGAAGCGACGCACGAAAAAGAAGACCTTTCCGAAAACGCCGATTCCCAGGCGCAGAAGCCGATTTCCGGGCAAAATCCGGCGCCGGGTGAGGACGTTCCGGCGGCTCCCACGGCGTTGGAAACGCTTCAAAACGACTACTGGGGCGAGTTGCCCACGCGCCAGCGGGACATTTTGCGCCTGGTTCCCGGCGAGAAACCAATTCCCGGCTACGAAAAGGCCCTGGAAATGTACTACCGGAAACTGCGCGACCCGGATTGAATCCGAAATCAAACCATTTAAATTAAACGTTTTTGCTGATAATTACCCCTTACTCCGAAAGGACCCACCCATGAAAAACTCTTTTGAACTGAACCGCCGCACCATGCTCGGCACGATGCTCGCCGGACTGGCGGCCCCCGCCTCAATTTTGGCTCAGGACGCGGCTCCCGCCGCAGCCGCCGATGACGCTCCGAAACTCCCTCCGACGGGCCCGATCATCGGCGATCCGCGCGTTCGCGGGCCGTTCCCGATCCTTTCCACGCCGTTCCTCGAAAACGGGGAGGTCGATTACGAAGTGCTCGCGAAATCGGCCAAATTCGTCGATTGGGCGCAGTGCCACGGGATGATCTGGCCTCAGGCCGGCGACGCCGTGGACCTTCTGACGAAAGAGGAAAAAATGAAAGGAATGACCGTTCTGGCTGAGACGATGAAGGGGCGCAAAGCCGCGCTTTGCCTTGGTGTGAACGGCAAGAACACGGCCGACATGCTGGACTACGCGCGTCATGCCGAGTCGCTGGAACCCACCGCGATCATCTCCCGCCCGCCGGATGAAGGCCAGACCGAGGACGATCTGTACGAGTACTGGCGCGAACTGATGAAGATCGTGCACCGGCCGGTCATCATTCAGACCTCCGGCGGAACGAAATTCAAAGGGAAGGCGCCGTCCGTAAAACTCCTCATCCAGTTGGGCGAAGAGTCGGAATTTTTCGGCTACGTGAAGGAAGAAACCGGCCCGATCGAGGGGCGCATGAAGGAACTCGTGGCGGCCAAACCGAAAATCAAGCGCGTCATGTCCGCGATGGGCGGGTTCAAGTGGCTCCAGCACATGCGTATCGGCTGCGAGGGCCTCGTGACGGAGCGCGCCGTTTACGCCGACATTTTGGGGAACATTCAGCGGGCGTACGACGCCGGAGACTTCATGCGGGCGACCGCTCTGTTTAGTAAATTCACGCTGATGGTCAATTTTGAGGGAAGCCTGCGCGGAATGAGTCTTTACATGTGGCAGAAGCGCGGCGTCTTCAAAAACACGCTCTCCCGCCATTACGGCAAAGAAAACTCCGTGCCGGAAAAACCGATCGTTTCGCCGCGCAATCTCACCGACTACGAAAAGGAAGAGTGTGACATGCGGTTGGAGTTCCTGGCTTCCGATTTCCGCGACGGGATCATCTGCCCGAATTTGGATTAGAAGAGTCTGAATAAAAGAAAAAAGCCGGCTCGAATAAAGCCGGCTTAATGAAACAAAACAGGCCGGAGGTATCGCATCCCGCAGGACATGATATAAAATTTGGGGGGATGTCCATCCGTCCGGCCTTTTTCATGCAGAGCGAGGGACGGGATTCGAACCCGCGACGTCCAGCTTGGGAAGCTAGCATTCTGCCACTGAATTACTCTCGCTTTTCAGATTTACTCATATTTTAACAGAAAAGATTTTGTCTGTCAAGGGGGCCAAGCCAATTTTTTTGAGAAAATTGGCACATTGGCCCCAAAATTTCGTCTTGAACTAGGGGAGCGTTAAGGATTTACTCCTCACGGCGGCACGCGACTTCGCAGCCCGGGGCCACCTGGTTCATGTTCGGCGTCAGGTCGAGGTCCATCTGACAGGTGATGAATTTCATCAGGTCGAAAATCACGGCCTTCATCCAGTCGGTTTCCCACGTCGAAGTATTATGGGCGAACGACGTGTACGCCACGCGGCCATTCCCTTCTTTGCGGACCCACGTGCACGGGAACGGAACGCGGTCGTAGCAGACGTTTCCGCCGTCGGTCTGCATTCCTTCGGTCTCCTGCACGAACAGGACGTGAATGTCCGGGTTGAAGTTTCTCAGCGCGTACCACTCTTCCTTCACGCGCGGAATTTCGGTCACGGACGGAAGCTCGCCCTTCTTCACGATCCGAATGTCGGTTTCCTGCTGACTGCCGTGAACGATGAATTCGCCGCCAATCATCTTCGTGTAGTCGTTCCGTTCCTCGATCGGGCGGTTCCCGAAGCGGGTCGGACCGCCGGACTTATTCGTGTCCGACGCGTTATGGAAGCCCATGACGCCAGCGCCGGCGCGGACTGCCGAGAAGAAATTCTGAAGGCCGGCTTCGCTCATAGGGTAAGCGTCCGGGCCGTCATTTCCGCCGTTTCCGGTAAGCTGGCCGCAGCAGTTCAGAATGAAGGCGGCGTACTGGGAGAGATCGCCGTCAAAAATTCGGCCGTCTTTCGTGCAGACCACTTCAAAGCCGAGTTTACTGGCAACTTCCGTGATGACGCGGCCGCCGACGCTCTTGCCGGTCGCGGGGTCAATGATCGTGGAGGGGTGAATGAAGCCGTTGGAACGTTCGAAGTAAAGAAGTTTTTTCTTCGCGCCGTCGGCGAAAGTGGGTTTCAAGTTCTGGCAGAATGCCGCGGCCGCGGCAAGTGCGAGAAATTCACGACGTTTCATATTTTCGTCTCCTGAAAAAAGGAATGGGGAATCAGAGGATTAATGGTTGGAATTGCAGTTAATCCGTACTTGAAATTTTAAATTAAGGGGGGCCTTTGAAATCGCCCCCACGTTTCGTTTACTCGTTTACTGCGGAATCGTGACCGCCTTGCCGTCCGCTTTGTGCGCGAGGTAACGGTTCGTCTCAAGGTCAATCGCGTAACTGATGCGCTGCACGGAGCCGTCGCACATCGCCATGCCGAACGATCCGGCGTGGGCGCTTCCAAACGATCCCTGCTGGATCGCGTTGCGGTCCTGGAACGGCTGGGAATTCCCTTGGCGTATGATGTCTTCGTCGTTCCCGCAATAGACCACGATGTCGTCGCCGCCGTCTTTGCCGTCTTCGTAGTGCGTGTTGCAGACGTACTTTTCGCCGACCAGGTACGTGTTCGAGGTTCCGTCACGGATCTCACCCATCGAGACGGTGCTCTTGAAAAAGATCACGCCGGAGCAGGTGATGGAGGTTTTCTGCGTCCGTCCCGCGGCGATCGTGTTGGGGGACGTTCCGTAACCGCCGGAGTTCCAACTTCCTCCGTTTCCGGAGTCGCCGCCGTTTCCGGCATAGTCCAGTTTCCCGGTGACCGTGCAGGCGGTCGTATTAATCAGCACCGCGCTCAGCGCGTAGGGGTACGCGATCGCGGAACGGCGTGACGGGCAGTTGAAGACCGGAATCACGGTTTCCGCCCGGGTTTTCGCGCCATCTTTTTGAGTCTGGTCGGTTTCAATGACGCCGTTCGCTCCGAGCATGAAAACGGCGTTCTGTTCCATGTAGGGCAGAAGCGAAAACGTCCAGCCGCCGGGCTGTGTCGCGCCAAAACCCTGGTCACCGTCTCCGACCCAGTAGCCGTCCCAACCCCCGCTTGGCATGGCTTTGGTGGAGGATTCGTGGTTCATCGAGGCGAGACCCATCTGCTTCAGATTGTTCCCGCACTGCATTTGACGAGCCGCCTCACGAGCCTGCTGAACGGCTGGAAGCAAGAGTCCGACCAACATTCCAATGATCGCGATGACGACTAAAAGCTCAACGAGTGTAAACGCGGAACGCTTCATGAGTGGAGTCCTGTTTTCATAAAAAAACGAAAGCAATACTTTATTTTTACATTATACGAAAATTTTTCAAGAAGTCAAACAATTTCAAGGGTTTTTTGTGAGATTTTCCCGAAATTTCCTAAAAATTTTCCCATTTTTCTTTTTTGCGCCATGACTCCCGATTTACGAAATTTTTGAATCTGGTAAAATACAGGATGAAATTTCCCGGAAACACTCAGGTGTTTTGCTCGTTCGATGAAAATGCTTTGGAAAGGACTGAACCATGCGCAAGAATTTTGGCCCCAAACCTGCCGTTTACCCCATGCCGGTTTTCATCATCGCCGCTTATGACGCCGACGGAACGCCCAACGCCATGAACGCGGCCTGGGGTGGGATCAGCGAGGAAAATGAGATTTCCATTTGCCTCGATCCCGGCCACAAAACGGTGAAGAACCTCCTCGTTCGCGGTGCGTTCACGGTCAACGTGGCGGACGAAGCGCACGTCGTCGCTTGCGATTACGTGGGGATCGTTTCCGGGAACAAAGAGCCGGACAAATTCGCGAAAGCCGGCTTTCATGCGGTCAAATCCGAATTCGTGGACGCCCCGATCATTGAGGAACTCCCAGTCGCGGTCGAGTGCACGGTCAAAAGCTGGGACGAAAACGCCTGCCGCCTGGTGGGTGAGATCAAAAACGTGAGCGTCGATGAGCGCGTACTGGGCGAAGACGGTCTTCCCGACGCGGACAAAGTCGCGCCGCTCGTTTTCGACCCGTTCCGCCACTTGTACCTCAAAATCAGCGGAAAAGCCGGCACGGCTTTCAGCGATGGCAAGAAACTGAAGTAAACCGATTCATTCCCCCTCAAAATTTTTATGGACCAGCTCAATTCCACTGCCGTTCCCATCGAGAAATCGTTCCTCGTCGCCGTTTTGCGGCCGCAAAAACCCGGTGCTCCCGCGGAAAACGGGGCCGGGCTGAGCGTGCTCGGAAAAGCCACCGAGGAGCCGCTCGATGAGCTTCGCGGGCTTGCCGAGGCCGCCGATACGCAGGTCGTGGGCGAGATGGTCCAGCGCCGCGCGACGATCGAGCCCGCCACGTACATCGGAAGCGGGAAAGTCATGGAACTCAAGGGGATGGTGGAGCACACCGGCGCGGACGTGGTCATTTTCGACGACGATTTGGCCCCGAGCCAGACGCGAAACCTGGAAAAAGAGCTGAACGTGAAGGTCCTGGACCGGACGGAGCTGATCCTCGACATTTTCGCGAGCCGGGCGCAGACGAAAGAGGCGCGGCTGGCGGTGGAGCTGGCCCAGCTTGAGTACTCGCTCCCGCGGCTGAAACGCATGTGGACCCACCTTTCGCGTCAGAAAAAGGGCGTGGGGCTTCGCGGCCCGGGCGAGACCCAGCTCGAAACCGACCGGCGGCTCGCGCAGAAGCGCATTTCCGACCTGAAAGCCGAGCTTGCGGTCGTTCAGCAGCGCAAAGAGCGTGAGGTCCAGTCCCGCAGCCAGACGCGCACGGTTTCGCTCGTCGGGTACACGAACGCCGGGAAAAGCACGCTCCTGAACGCCCTGACCGGCTCGGATGTTTACGTGAAGGACCAGCTTTTCGCGACGCTCGACACACGAACGCGCCGCTGGACTTTGCCCGGCTGGGGGCCGATCCTTTTGAGCGACACGGTCGGGTTTGTGCGCAAACTTCCGCACCATCTGGTCGCCAGTTTCCGTGCGACGCTCGAGGAGGCCCGCTGCGCCGACCTGCTTCTGCACGTCGCGGACGGAAGCAATCCGATGGTCATGTTCCAGATCCAGGCGGCCTACGAGGTCCTCGAGCAGCTTGGGATCGAAGAAAAAGACACGATCCTGGTCATTAATAAGATCGACGTGCTGGAAAAACTCGACGCCGAGGGCGAACTGCCGAAGGGGTACGGCCTTCAGGCGCTTTTGAACCAGTACCCGAACGCGCTGGGGATCAGCGCCCGCACGGGTCAGGGCCTGGAGGAACTGGCGCACGAGGTGAGCGAAATGCTGAGCCGGAACTTCCCCACGGTCGAGATCGAAACCTCCTCGGCAAACGGAAAACTGGCGGCATATCTGGCCAACTACGGCGAGGTTTTCTCCCGTCAGTACCGCGAGGACGGAACGGTCGTGATCCGCTGCCGCATCGCAAGCACGTTCCTCGGCAAGATCCGGAACGAAGAGATGAAAATGACCGTTCTGGAATAAAAAACTCTTGAAATCCCGCGTACGCGACAATCAATCTCCCAAAAAACGACCGAAGCCGCAATAGGCCCCACGGATTCGGCGGATCAGGCGGATTAAGGCGGATTGGATTTAAATATTTAAATCATTTAAACTTTTGAGCGTTCCCCCACGTTTTGAATGATTCAATTCAATATTTAAAATCCACTTAAATCCGCCCTGATCCGCCCAATCCGCCTAATCCGCGGGGCCTATAGTCGCTGGAGTCTGCAGCGAGCTGGACGTGAACTCCAGGCTGGTCTCATTTGGTTCTCAGGGAAGGAAGATCACCCCTCACGCAGGAACTGCGGGATCTTCATCGTTTCGCCGTCCTTCATCGAGGAAAGGTGGGCGTAGTAGCCCGGCACGGTCATGTTCAGGGCGTCGTAAACGTCCACGGCCGGCTTGCGCTTGCGGAGGATCGAGTCGATAAAATCGTGCCCCAGGTAGCCGTGGGAACCGCCGTGCCCGCCCGGCTGAACGCCCGGAGGAAGCGCGTATTTGCGGATCTTCACGCCCTCAGCCTGCACCTGCTCGTAACGCTTCTGCGCCGTGGGGTCGCCGACGAACGTTTTATTGAAACCGCCGTACTCGCCGCGGATCCGGCCCGCTTCGAGGTACTCGCCCTGCGAGTGGCAGACCATCATGCGCGAAATGCCCCCTTCGGCCGTGCGGAAAAGGCCGACTTCACTGCGGAACGAGTTCCCGATCGCGTTCACCTTCCGATGCACCTCGTCGAACGGCGCGGTCCCCCAGCAGGAAACCTCCGTGAAACTCTTGTGCGTCACGCCGACGTAATACGCCGTGGCGTGCGTCGGGTACCACATCGGGCAGCCGTTCGCGCGCCAGTCTTTGTACGAGCCGATGGACGGCCCGCCGAGAATGGTCGGGTGGCAGTACTCGCCCTCCGAGTAAATGATCCTTCCGAAAACATTGGCCGCGTAGAGCTTTTCCATCGCGTACAGATCGTCGTGGAAGCAGGAAGTCTCGAACATGCAGTACACCAGATCCGGGTGCTTTTTCACGCACTCGAGCAGACGCTCCGCGTCCTCAATGTCGCCGCGAAACGCCGGAACGGCCGTCGCCACGTGCTTCCCGTGCTCCATGCAAAGGATCGCGTGTTTGGCGTGCGCCGGGGCGTCCGTCGCGCAGAAAATCGCCTCGATCGAGTCGTCTTTGACCATTTCTTCCAGCGAGGGGTACGTCTTCTTGCACCCGCATTTCTTCTGCATGTCGGCCAGCCGGTCCGGGAAAAGGTCCGTGATGGCGACCAGATCCGCGTTCGGGTGGTTCTGAAGCGAAAACTGAAGGCCGAACTGGCAGACGCCGTGCCCGGCGATCCCTACGCGGACTTTGCGGTCCGTGTACGGTTTCCACTCCTGCAGCGGATCGTAATCGGTCCGGGTCTGGTCAAAACCCGGAATATTCTGGATGGTTTGCGCGGTGCTCAGGCCCGACCCCGCGATCAGGGCGGAGGCCGCAAGAAAATTTCGGCGGGAAAGGTGGGAGGAATTCATAAAAAATCTTTCAGGTTAGAGGAAGGTGGGGGGGCTGGAACGATTGATTTTCATTTTACCCCGGATGGGAGGCGGTAATGGAGGCCGAAGGCCGGAATTACGCGTAGATGGGAGGCGGTAATTGAGCGCGGAGCGCGGAATTACTCGTAGATGGGAGGCGGTAATGGAGCGCGGAGCGCGGAATTACGCGTCACTGCGTTCGTGGTGGTTTCGCCCGGCGCGTAATTCCGGCCTCCGGCCTCCATTACCGCCTCCCATTCATCCGTAGTGATTTCACCCGGCGCGTAATTCCGCGCTGTGCGCTCCATTACCGCCTTCCGTTAAACCAATTCCCTGAGCCAGCCGGCCTCGCTCGGCGGGTCCTGGATCGGAATGTCGAAGCCTTTATCGTTCGGCATTTTGCCGGTCGGGTCGATCCCCATCTGCCAGTAGATCGAGCCCAGGAGGTCCTGCGGATAAACCGGCCGCTCGGCGACTTTCTCGCCCGTCTCGTTCGACTTTCCGACCACCGTTCCGCCTTTGAACCCGCCGCCGGCGAGCATCACGCTGAAGCAGTGGCAGAAATGGCCGCGTCCGCCGAACCACGGCGACTCGGTCTGGATCTTCGGCGTGCGGCCGAACTCGCCGCCCCACCAGATGATCGTTTCGTCGAGCAGCCCGCGGTCGCGCAGGTCCTTCAGAAGCGTCGCAAGCCCCTGATCCCATTCGGACTGACGGCGGTTCAGGACCTCAAAGTGCCGCTTGTGCGTGTCCCAGCCTTTGTAGTTGATCGTGATGTACGGAACGCCCTTTTCGACGAGCCGCCGCGCCATGAGGCACGATTGGCCGAACCAGTTCATCCCGTACGCGTTGCGCATTTCCTCCGTCTCGTTTCCCAGGTTGAACGTTTCGGCGGCCGTGCCCGTGATGAGCTGGTACGCGTTCTTCCGGGCCGCCTCCAGGTCATCGACCAGACCGTTTTCGGGGAACTGATTCCCCCAGGCGTCCAGTTTGGCGAGGTTTTCCTGACGGCGCGCCTGATGTTCCCCGTCCACTCCCGGCAGCACGTAGCCGGAAACGAGGAACGGCGTTTTGGACGGGTCGCCGCCCGTAATGAACGGCTTGTACTTCGGGCCGAGGAAACCGGATTCCGAGAAACGCCCCTGGCCGGTCGTCAGCACGACGTACGGCGGAATGGGCGAGTCGTAGCCGGCGTCCACGCCACAGATCTTCGAGATGCCCGCGCCCAAATTCGGGTAAACGAGCCCACCGCCGGGCATGCGGCCGGTCTGCATCCGGTACGCCGCGATCTCGTGGTGGTTCGTCTCGTGAGTCATGGTACGGATGCAGGCGTAAAGGTCCGCGCACTGGGCGAGATTCGGCAAAGTCTGGCTGATTTCGATCCCCGGCACGTTCGTTTGGAGCGGGTGGTCCAACGATCCGCAGTACGCCGGCCCCGCGCCCGGTTTCGGGTCGAACGTTTCCAGACTGCTCGGCCCGCCCCACATCCAGATCTGAATGACGTGCCTGGCCTTCCCGGCTTTGAAAGCGGGTTTCGGAGCCTCCGCCTCCTCACCGAACGCGCGGGAAACCAGTCCCGCCGCAGTAAACGAGGCGGCCGTTTTGAGGAAATTACGACGATCTAGCATTTTCACGCTCCTTTTTATTCCGATTTATTTCGAAGGACCGGGTTGACTGGCCCTTTTTTAATGCAAACACAAAAATTCCCTTGAATTGACCAAAAACCACACGGCATCGTTCGAGTCCCGGCTCCTCAGCACCTCGGTGAAAGCCTCGATCTCAGGTTCCGTGGGATGGCGGGAGAGGAATTTGAGCCACAAAGTCTCGGCCAGATTGCGCGCGCCTTTTGCGAACTGTTCCGGCAGTCTCGTCTTGATTTTATCCAGTTCCCGGATCCGGTTCTGGACGTTCTGGAGCATCCAGGTGTTCACTTCGTTCGAGTTCATGAGGAACATTTGCTGCGCCTCGTTCACGCTCCGGTTCCGGTCGGTCGTCATGCCGCTGTCGCGCGTGGAGCGGCCGAACATTTCCAGGAACGGATTCGTCAGGCCCGAGTCGTAAAGCTGGACCGTCCGGACGCCCTCCGGGACGTACGAAAACGGCTCCGGGACTTCGCTGACGTACTTGATTTTGGTGTTGAAAACGTCGATGAAAACGTCCTGCAGGACCTCCGCGTCGATTCGCCGGACGGGGTAAACCGCCAGATTCCTCACGGCCTTTTCGGCATTTTCAGCCGTTTCGCGCGGGATGGAGGACTGCTGGTAGGTGCGCGAATTCAGGATGAACTTCATGACGGCCTTCAGATCGTAGTGCGTTTCGACGAGTTTTTTCTCCAGAACGTTCAGGAGCTCCGCGTTGATCGGCGGGTTTCCGCCTCCCGGATACGCCGGCGGCTGGGCGCCCGCGAACATCTGGCGCAGATCGTCCGGCGGGTCGATGATTCCCACGCCCATGAGCCAGAACCAGAGCCGGTTGACGATCTGCTGGTTGAAAGCATGATTTTCCGGCCGAACGAGCCAGTTCATGAAAACCTCGCGCGGGTCCTGCCCCGGCCCAACGGTCCCTTTCGAGCCGTCCGGGAAAACGACCTCGGGCGAGTCGAGCGGTTTGGAGTCCCAGTAAACGATTTCCTCTTTCCACTGGGCCGAGCCTTTGAACGCCACGCGCGTGAAGAATTTCGTCACGTCGTTTCGTTTCGCCTCGGGCCACAAATCGGTCCGCTCCCCCAGAAAAGTCAGCACGGCCACACTGGCCAGCTCGACGGGTTCCTTGCGCTCCACCGCCCGGTAAAAATTGGCGCACGGCGCGCGGAAGCAGCTCCCCTGGCCCATGAGCAGGTCGCGGGCTAAAACGTCGTACGGCGTGTTTTGGTCAATTTGTTCGTGGATCCACCGAAAATAAACCGCCGTGGCGTGCGGCCAGAGGTTGATCGGAAATTCCGCCTTCACGCGCAAAAAGTCCGCCCAGCGCATCGTCCAGTAGTCGGCGTACTGCGGCGAATCGAGCAGACGGTCGATCAGCTCGGCACGTTTGGTCGGCGACTCGTTTTTCAGGAACTCCCGGGCCTCCTCAACCGTCGGGATTTTTCCGGTCACGTCGAGGTAAACCCGGCGCAGGAAAACGGGGTCGGAACTTAAAAACGCGGGCTGGATCCCTTTCTTCTGGAGGTCGGCCAAAACCACCCCGTCGATTTCGTTCAGCGCTTTGAAATCGTCCTGAATTTCAAACGGTTCTTTGGGCTGCGCCTCTTCCGCGAATGCAAAAGCCGGGAGCAAAAAGAGCAAAAAAGCGATTAAGGGAAGATTTTTCATGGAAGTCTCGGGAAAAAGGGAGGATCTGCAAGGGGAGCACGGCTTACACCAATGCGTGAGAAAAAAACAGGTCTGAATTTAAACGTCCTAATTCCTCATTATATTGCAAAATTTTTAAATATAAAGGGGGGCCACTTCGGGTTTATCAGGTTTTAGCGTCAAAATTTTCTCAACCCCCCACCTTTTTTGAAAAAGATTCTAAAATATTCCATTTTTATGGGGGCCAGCCTCTTTACAATATTTAAAATATAGGGTAAAATAGACTAAATGGTAAATTAATTATCGACTAATTACGCAGACCGCGGGGGCCCTTTCTCGCAGTCTTGGTTTTAGACTCTTTTTTTGATTGAAATGACAGAACCAGAAAAAAATAATATCCAGGACGAACCCGGTCCACAAGATGAAATTCCTCAGAACGATTCGGAGAAACCGTCTGAACCGCCGAAGGAAAAGGACGAAGGAACGCCTGATCCCGAAAAAAAGAAACCCGTTTATGATGTTCGCGACGGCCTTCCGGATTCCGAAAAGTCCAGCCAGGATGATTCGCCACAGTCCAACACGATGTTCATGCTGCTCATCATTGGAGTCGTTGCGGCTTTAGCATGGTATTTCATGGGAAATGCGACCAAATCCGCACCGATCAATTACGGTTTCTTCCTCGAACAGCTTGATGCCGGGAACATCGCCAAAGTGACCATTGACGCGAACAAAGTCTCCGGCGAATTCGTGGATCCGCCGTTTGCTCCGGACAATTCCGTGGTTTCCCGAGCTCCATCTTCTCCTTCCGAAAAGAAAGATTCCCCGGACGCAGATTCCGAAACGAAATCCGCGCAGACTGAGGATTCCGAAGCCAAAACCGAGTCCCAGCCCGAAGCCGAGACTAAACCCGAAGCCGAATCCAGCCCCGAAGCCGAAACCAAACCCGAAGCCGAAACCAAACCCGAAGCCGAAACCAAACCCGGAGCCGGGTCCAAATCCGGAACTGGCAAAAAAACTCGTCTCGGGAAAAAATTCACCACCACCCTTCCGTCGGTCCTTGAGGCGGGCGGCGAACTGGACAAAAAAATCCGTGAAAAGGTCGGCGACAAATATAACGTGAAGGAATCGCTCGACGCGGTCGGTTACATGATGCTCATTTCGATCATCGTGACGATCATCCTGGTCGGAAGCATCTGGATGCAGTTCCGCCGTACCCGTGACCAACTTGGCGGCGGTCCCATGTTCGGTTTCAGCAAAAGCCCGGCCAAACGTTTCCAGGGGGGCGATGATGCCGTGACCTTTGCCGACGTGGCGGGGCTGAAATCCGTGAAGGAGGACCTTTCCGAAATCGTGGATTTCCTGAAGCATCCCGAAAAATTCGAGCGTCTCGGCGCGCGGATCCCCAAGGGCGTTTTGATGTTCGGCCCTCCCGGTACCGGTAAAACCCTCCTAGCCCGCGCCATTGCGGGTGAGGCGGGAGTCGCGTTTTACTCCATCAACGCTTCCGATTTCATCCAGATGGTCGTCGGCGTCGGCGCGAGCCGGGTCCGCGACATGTTCGACGTGGCGCGCTCCAACGCCCCTGCGATTTTGTTCATCGACGAGATCGACGCGATCGGCCGCCAGCGCGGAACCGGTCTGGGCGGCGGAAACGACGAGCGCGAGCAGACCCTGAACCAGATCCTGAGCGAAATGGACGGTTTCGCCACGACCGACGTGGTGATCGTCATCGCGGCCACCAACCGGCCGGACGTTCTGGACCCGGCGCTTCTGCGTCCCGGCCGTTTCGACCGTCACGTCACGGTGGACCGTCCCGTGCACAAAGACCGCATTCAGCTCTTCAAGGTGCATACGCGGAAAGTCCCGCTCAACAACAACGTGGACTTTGAGCGCCTGGCCGCCATGACGACCGGTCTGACCGGCGCGGACATTCGCAACATCGTGAACGAAGCGGCCCTTTGGGCGTGCCGGTACGATCGCGAAAATGTGGGCATGAACGATTTCTACTATGCGATTGATAAAGTCCTGATGGGCGCGAAGCGTGAAGAGATCATCAGCGACGAAGAGAAAGAAAAGACCGCGTACCACGAGGCGGGGCACACGCTCGTCGCGTGGCTTACGCCGGAATGTGACCGCGTGAGCAAAGTCTCCGTGATTCCACGCGGCCGGGCCCTCGGCGTGACGTGGAGCGTCCCGGAGGAAGACCGCCTGATGCACTCCCAGCGCGAGATCCACGCCAAACTGAAGATGATGCTCGGCGGGCGCGAAGCGGAAAAACTCGTTTTCAACGAGCTGAACGCCGGCGCGGCCAACGACCTGGAACGGGCGACGGAAATCGTGCAGAAAATGGTCTCTGCGTGGGGCATGAGCCAGCGCATCGGACCCGCGGCCTTCATCACCGGCGGCGAGCATCCGTTCCTTGGGAAAGAAATGTCCCAGCAGCGGAATTTCAGCGACAAAACGGCCCAGATCATCGACGAGGAGATCATGCGGATCCTGAACGACACGTCGCAGCAGGTGGAAGCCCTCCTGGGTGAAAACCGCAACATGCTGGACGCGCTGGCCCAGGCGCTGATCATCCGCGAGGAGCTGGACGAGTCGCAGATCGAGGAAATTCTCGGCCCGCCCGCCTACAGAAAAAAGAAGTAGTTCCGGAGGACCGGAAGATTTTTAGACCGTTAGATTTTTTAGGACCGGCCTGCGCGTCGGTCCGTTCAAATTGGGAGGGCCTGCGCGGCTCCTTTCCCGTAATTCACCTTTTCCCTCATCATGCCTCCACTGCTTCCCAATATTCAATCCCCTCAAGACCTGAAAGGGCTTTCCGTCCCGGAGCTGAATCAACTGGCGGCCGAAATTCGCCAGGCGATCTGCTCCGTGGTCGCGCAGCGGTCTGCGCATTTCGCGTCCAATTTGGGGGTGGTGGAACTCACGCTTGCGCTTCACTCCGTCTTTGATTTCTCATACGATCGGCTCATTTGGGACGTGGGGCACCAGTCGTACCCGCACAAACTCGTGACGGGGCGTTACCCGCAGTTTTCGACGATCCGCACGCGCGGCGGGCTGATGGGCTACCCGAACCCGGAAGAGAGCATTTACGACCTTTTCATGACGGGCCACGCCGGATGCAGCATTTCCTCCGCGCTTGGTTTGCGCTGCGGCGACGATCTTCTCCGTGTGATCAATGAGGCGGCGGAAGATGAACCCCGGCGCCACGTTGTGGCGGTCATTGGGGACGGCTCCTTCACCAGCGGCGTGGTTTTCGAGGGGCTGAACCATCTCGGCGAGCTGCGCAAGAACATCACGGTGATCCTGAACGACAATAAAATGGCGATCTGCCCCCGCGTCGGAAGTTTCGGCCAGTACCTGGACTCCCTGCGCATGAACCCGTTCTACACCGAAATGAAGGCCGACCTGAAGCAGATGGTCCAGAACATTCCGGTCGTTGGGAAGGGGATCCGGAGCAAATTCCACGACCTGAAAATGGCGTTCAAAGCCTGCGTTTCGGGCGGGATGCTTTTCGAGGAGCTGGGGATCCGCTACATCGGCCCCGTGGACGGGCACGACATTCGCCAGATGCAGAAATTCCTCCGTATGGCGCGCCAGTTTAAATGCCCCGTCCTGCTTCACGTTCTGACGCAAAAAGGCCACGGTTTCACGCCCGCAGAAGAGGACCCGGCCAGTTACCACGCTCCGAATCCCGCGATGGTGCAGGGGGTGACGCTTCCCGAGTGCGAAACGAAGCCGGACCACTCGTACACGGCGCTCGCCAGCGAGAAGATCCGGGAGTTGATGGAGCGCGACCCGCACGTCGTGGTGATTACGGCCGCGATGTGCCAGGGGAACAAGCTGGAGCTGATCCGGAAGGAATTCCCGGACCGTTTCTTCGACGTGGGGATCTGCGAGTCGCACGCGGTCGTCCTCGCCTCGGGGATGGCCAAGGCTGGCCTGCGGCCCGTCGTGGACATTTACAGCACGTTCCTCCAGCGGGCGTTCGACCACATTTTCCAGGAAGTTTCCCTCCAGAATCTTCCCGTGACGCTCCTGATGGACCGGGCGGGACTGGTCGGCGCGGACGGCCCGACGCACCACGGCGCGTACGATCTGGCGTACCTGCGCATCTTCCCGAACCTGACGATCACCGCCCCGTGCGACGAGTACGACCTGAACGGACTGCTCGAGCTGGCGGTTACCCACACCGGCCCGGTCACGATTCGCTACTCCAAGACCCAGGCCCCGAAAATTACCGGCGTGGAACGTCAGCCGGTCCGGTTGGGCAAGTGCGAGATTTTGCAGGCGGGAACCCCCGGCGGCGGGCTGATCCTCGCGACGGGCGTTCAGGCGGCGGAAGCGCTCGAGGCCGTGCGTCAGCGCGGGGACCGTTCCATCACGGTCGTGAATCTGCGCTTCCTCAAGCCGCTGGACGAGGAAACGCTTCTTCCGCTCATCCGCCAAAGCGCGTGGACGCTCACGGTGGAGGAAGGGTGCAGGATCGGCGGCGCCGGCTCCGCGGTTTTGGAAATGGCGAACGACGCGCAGGACCTTCACCCGGAGGACTGGCCCACGTCGCCGCGGATCATCCGGCTGGGCATTCCGGACCGTTTCATCCAGCACGCCACCCGGGCGGAGCAGCTCGCCGAGGTCGGGCTGGACGCGAGCGGGATCCTGGCCGCGATCGAAAAACTTTCCGGGTAGATTTTCGCCCGTTTGATTGAAAACGTTCTTAACTTTCAGAGAGTCAAAGGACCCAAAATGATACTTAAAACCCTCCGAATCATTTTCGCCGTCGCCATGCTTGCGGCGATCACGCTTTTTTTCTTCGATTGGACGCAGGCGTTTCTCGGAACGGCACAAAACCCGGACGGGTTGACCGTCGGTCAGGGGAGCTGGCTCGAGAAGATCCAGTTCTTCCCGGCGCTTCTGCACCACGCGCACTGGGTCGTGCTGGCGATTCTGGCCGTGACGTTCCTTTTCGGGCGTCTGTACTGCTCGGTCATCTGCCCGCTTGGGATTCTGCAGGACTTCATCTCGTGGCTTTCCAAACGAATGCCGGGCGGGAAAAAGTACCGGTACAAGAAACCGCTCCCGCTTCTGCGCTGGGCCGGCGTCCTGGTCGCGTTTGGGGCCGGTTACGTGGGGCTGGGCTTTCTTTTCTACGTGATAGAGCCGTACTCGATTTTCGGGCGCATCGCGAACGGCGTGTTCCGCCCGGTTTACATTTTGATCAATAATTCGTGCCTCGTTACGGAGGGGAGCCTCAACTTCTCGCGCATTGCGTACTCCCACGCGATGCTTTCGGTCGGGAGTTTCTGCCTCGCGCTCGGTTCGCTCGCCGTGATCGGGATCCTCGCGTGGCGTTCCGGCCGCACGTGGTGCAACACGATCTGCCCGGTCGGCACGATTTTGGGTCTTTTGAGCCGCTTTTCCCTCTTCCGCATCCGCATCGACGCGTCCAGGTGCAAGAGCTGCGGGATGTGCGCGCAAAAGTGCAAATCGTCCTGCATGAACACCAAGGGGAAAGCCGTGGACGCTTCCCGCTGCGTGGACTGCTTCAACTGCCTCGGCTCGTGCAAGTTTGACGCGCTGACCTACTCGATCGGCGGCTTTCTGCCTGCCATGAAAGGCGGTAATGGAGCCGAAGGCGGAATTACGCATAAATCGGACGCCGAAAAAGCCCAGGCCCGGCGTGATTTCCTCATCACGACGGCGTCGATGGCGGCGAGTGTGCCGGTCGTGGCGGGAACCGCGGCGGTGGTCGCCAACACGGTCATGGTGAAGCCTCAACCCGACAAAGTGTACAAATCGGGCCAGCACGCCTGGACGCGCCAGACCCCCGTGGCCCCTCCGGGAGCGGGAAGCATCGGTCACTTGCTTCACCACTGTACCGCGTGCCATCTCTGCGTCGCGAAATGCCCGCAGCACGTGCTCAAGCCGGCCTTCCTCGAGTACGGCGTGAAGGGAATGTTCGCGCCGGTCATGGACTTCACGAACACGTTCTGCAATTACGACTGCACCGTCTGCTCGGAGGTCTGCCCGAACGGCGCGATCAATATTCTGGGCATAGCCCACAGGATGGATATAGCCGAAATGGAAACCCCAAGCGGCGATCTCCTGGTTCTGTACGAGGATCCTGAAAAGCGGTCGACTCCCAAGGAAACTCCGAAAGAATCGGACGTTCCGGGCAAACCCGAACGGAAGATGGAACCGGAAAAAACGCCGGCGGAGCAAATGCGCTACTTCAAAAACCGCGTTCAGATGGGCCGCGTGCGTTTCGTCGAGGAAAACTGCGTGGTGGCCGTGGACGGAACGTTCTGCGGCGCCTGCGACGAGCACTGCCCGACCAAGGCGGTCTCGATGATCCCGTACGGCGACCCGGAAAAGGGCCTGACCATCCCGCACGTGGACGAATCGATCTGCATCGGCTGCGGCGGCTGCGAGTCGATCTGCCCCGCGCGTCCGTACAAGGCGATCTACGTCGAGGGCTGCGAGCGCCAGGGTCTGCGTGATGAATTCAACGACGCTGACACGATGAGCGAGGAAGAAGTCAAAGAGAAAACGGGTGACGTTGACGATTGGCTTTTTGATTAATTTCCATTTTAATTCGACCCCGGAGGAAAAAATGCGTCGTTCCGCTTTTAC
The DNA here is from genome assembly GCA_017447865.1 of Thermoguttaceae bacterium. GTDB lineage: Bacteria > Planctomycetota > Planctomycetia > Pirellulales > Thermoguttaceae > RGIG3701. The sequence goes on along the minus strand of JAFSMO010000055.1, from coordinate 63,426 downwards.
GCTCGTTGAGCTTTTGGTCGTCATCGCCATCATTGGGATGCTGGTCGGACTCCTTCTGCCGGCGGTCCAGCAGGCGCGTGAGGCGGCCCGGGTCATGCAGTGCGGCAATAATCTGAAGAACCTTTCGCTCGCGATGCTGAACGTGGAAAGCGCCTCGCGTTCGTACCCGTCCGGTGGCTACGGCTACAACTGGATGGGCGACCCAGAGGGCGGGTTCAGTTACACGCAGTCCGGCTCGTGGTGCTACGCGATCCTTCCGATGCTCGAGCAGAACGCGCTCTTCCAGATGCCCGCGGACGGAGCCGTGCCGGAAGCCCCCTCGGCCACTCAAAAATCCGGCGCCGCGACGGTCATGAGCACGCCGCTGGCGGTTTTCCACTGCCCGTCCCGCCGGCCGTGCAAACTTTACGAAACCCTGCAGCAGGGGCTTTATAACGGGACGCAGCCGTCGATGAGCACCAAGAGCGATTACGCCGCGTGCTACGGTACGTACCTCGACTCGAAAGGCTCCGTTTATTCCTACGCCGGGCCCGATACGGCAACCATCGCGAAGTACCGCTCCACCAAAAGCTGGCCCCAACTCGGGACCAAGCACACGGGGACGATTTACCTCTACTCCAAAACGACGGTCGGCGACGTGCGTGACGGGACCTCCAACACGTACCTGGTCGGCGAGCGTTTCATCGTGCCGGCCTGCTACGAGAGCATGTACTACAGCGGCTCGAGCCGTTCCGGCGGCGACGATTACAGTCACTACTGCGGCGCGGACCACGACGTGATCCGTTCGACCTACTGCGGCGAGCTGAACGGCACGACGTTCACCCTCAGTTCCGGGACCAGATGCCTTCCGTACCAGGACCGCGAAGGGTACATCGGCGGCCGGTTCATGTTCGGGAGCGCTCACGCCGGCTCCTGCGGCATGGCGATGTGCGACGGCTCGATCCAGCGCCTGAGCTACTCCGTGGACCCGGAAGTTCACCACTGCAAAGGGATGCGCGCGTCCGGCTCCGCAGCCAGCGGCGCAGCGGTTCAGTAGCGTCCCTTTTTTCCCACCTTTCCCCTTCCAAATCAAGGATTTCTGATCATGATGAAACCGGTTTTTCCCCTCGTTTTGCTCTTTCTTTTTTCGACGCTCGCGTTGGCGCAGGACTTTCACGTTCGGGTCTGGCCCGGTCTGGCACCCAATGAGACGGAATCCGTGGAGAAGATCAAGGCGACGCGCGACGTCACGTGCCCGATGCTGGACGTTTTTCTGCCTGAAAAGACGAAGGCCAACGGCAAATGCCTCCTCATTTTCCCTGGCGGCGGGTACGCGTTCCTGAGCGTTTATCCCGGCGCGTTTTACTACACGGCCGAGTACTTCCGTGAGCGCGGCTACGTCTGCGCCGTGCTGCAGTACCGCGTCCCGGTGCGCAAGTGGGCCGGCGAGGAGCGTCACAAGGCGGCGTGGCAGGACGCCCAGCGGGCGATCCGGCTCGTGCGGTCCAAAGCCTCAGAATGGGGTTTCGACCCGGAAAAAATCGGCGCGATGGGCGGCTCTGCGGGTGGTCATCTGACGGTCTTTTGCGCGGTGAACTCGCAGCATCGGGCGTACGACCCGATCGACGAGATCGACCAGATCCCGTGCCACCTGAATTTTGCCGCGCCGCTTTATCCGGCGTACCTCGTCCCGGCGGAGAAGTACTCCTGCGGCTCCAAATCGAACGAAATGGCTCTGGCCGACAATTTGTACTTTGACGAGAAAACGCCGCCGTTCTGCATTTTCTTCGGCGACGAGGACACGACCTGCACCCCGACCGGCGCGCTGGCCCTTTACCGTCAGCTGCGCCTGATGAACATTCCGGCCGAGCTGCACATTTACGCCAAAACGCGCCACACGTTCGTCGGCGACTACAAATCGGAGCACAAGGGATCGTGGCTCAAGAGCATGTACGACTGGATCGAGCTGATGGTGAAGTGAGGTTTTGCGAGGACGACGCATCCAGCGTCGTTTTGGAGTGCGGTGATACAGTCGCGCAAGCGACATTCACCGCTTTCCCTTGCGGCAATACCGCCTCGAAGAGGCATTTGCCGCTGAAGTGCGCTGGACCTTCCCCACGAGAAAAAACCTTTTTCGCCGCCCCGTTTTTCGGCCGCTAAGTGAAAGCGGCAAAGGAAGCCTTCGGCTTCTGTATTGCCGCACTCCAAAGACGACGCAGGATGCGTCGTCCCCTTAATCCTTTCATTTTTACGGAAACCCCCAATGAAACGACTCCTTCTTTCCCTCTTACTCTTCCTCACCCTCACGCCGATGGTTTGGGCCTCCACGCCGCTGGAGATGAACACGCGAAAAGGTTCCGGCGCGCAAATCCCCGAGCGGTACGTGCCGCCGGTCCTTGGAAACGGCTCGCTCTGGCTCGCGGTCGATTGGAACGGCAGCCAGCCGCAAAGCCGATACTCGGGCGTTTTCCGCTCCGGACGCCGATACGGGGATCCGAAGTACGATCTGCTCACGCTCGGCTGGTTCCTGCAGGGGGTGGAGATCGACGGGAAAGAATTCCTCGCCGCCGACGAATGGACCCAGACCCTCGACGTCCCGAACGGCTGCATGCGCTGCACGCACCAGTTTCCGGGCGTGAAGCAGGAAATGACGGTCCTCGCGCCGCTCGACGAAAGCATTCTGGTCATTCGCCGCGAACTGACGAACACGGGCGGGAAACCACTCCGCGTCACGCCGTTCCTCCGGTACTTCATGGGCCTGGCCGCCGACAAAAACCACCTTCCCGGGCGGCTGATCGGGAATTGGGAGACGCGCGAGAACGGCGCTCAGGCGGTTTTCGACTACAATTTCTACGGCCACCCGACCCAGCAGGGGAACGTCGTTCTGCTCGGTGATCTCGGAACGGTCTGCATTTACGAGCCGGACGGGTCGGAAGCGCTTCCGCCGTGGAAGAAGTGGGAGCGCAAGACCGACGCGCGGATGGAAAAGCCGCTCGAACTGGCTCCCGGCGAGACGAAAGAAGCCGTTTTTTACGTCGTTTTCAAGGACACGCTGGACGAGGTGAAGTACGACGAGCTCACGAAGAAGACGATCCAGCGCATCCAGAGCGAGGGCTTTGCCGGCCTGTATGCGAAAAACGCCGCCGACTGGAAGACGTACTACGAGGAAAGCGCCGTCAGCGTGCCGGACCCGATGATCCAGCGCATGTACGAAACGGCCCAGTACCACGTTCGGGTCGATGCGACGCCGTGGTCGTTCCCGGTCGGCATTTCGCCGTTTCTCTGGAACGGCCGGTTCTTCGGCTGGGACGAAATGTTCATCCATCAGGGGGCGCTGACGAGCAACCACCTCGCCATCGCGCGCCGCTGCCCGGAATTCCGGCACTCGGTCCTCCCCAAGGCGACGTACCGCGTGGCGCACTACGGCGCGAAGGGGACCTACGGCGCGAAATTCGTCTGGGAGTCGCTCGAAGACGGAACGGAAGGCGCGCCTCCCGGATTCTGGAACGACCACATGTTCCACATGTCGAACATCGCGCGCAGCGCCTGGACGCAGTATTTGTACTCGAACGACCGGGAATTCCTGAAAAGCACGGCGTACCCGCTGATCCTCGAGTGCGCCCGCTACTTCCTCTCCCACTGGACGTACGAGGACTCGGACGGATCCATGTACCTCGGAAAACTCACCGACCTGGAACGCCTCGGCCCCGCCCGTGATCACGCCTTCATGACGACCTGCGGGGCGGTCTATTCCATGCACGCGGCGGCCGATGCGGCCGATCTGCTCGGCGTCGATGCGAAGGAAGCGGCCAATTTCCGGCACGTGGCGGATAAACTGGTCGAGTCACTGCCCGTCGAGGACGGCGTTTACATCGGCTACAGAGGCTGCAAGGAGCCGACCGTCGCAACGCTGAGCGGGATCTACCCGTACGACATTTTCGACGGCGACCACGAGCTCCAGAAGAAAACCGCGTATAAATTCCTCTTTGAGGGCCGCTCCCACGCCAACATGTACCCGGTCGGGAACTCGGTCTGCCCGTGGTACGCCGGCAAAATGGCCATCACCATGACGGTCTTCGGCGACCGCAAATTCCCGGCCAAACTGATGCGCGAAGCCGCGGAGACCTGCGGGGCGTTCGGCGAGCTGTTCGAGATCAACGAGAAAGACGTCGTGCGGAACCCGTGGTTCACGACGGCCGCGGGGACCTGCGTTCAGGCCGTGAACCAAATGCTGATCTTCTCCCGCGGAAACGAGATCCGGCTTTTTTACGGCGTGCCGGAAGAGTGGAAGGACTTTTCGTTTACACTGCCGGCGTACGGCGGAGCGCTGGTCCACGCTGAGGTGAAGGACGGCAAACTCGCGGTTCTGGAAGTGAAGCAAAACCCCTGCGCCGCGCCGATGGACCCGAACGCTCCGCGCGTCATCGTGATCCCGAAATCGTTCGGAACGGAAGCCGAGATCGCGGAAAAGGCGCTTCCGGAAGGTTTTTCGATCCGAAATCAGGAGTGACCAAAATGGCTAAAATCCTCATCACGTCCGGCCCGACGCGGCAGTACATCGACCCGGTCCGTTTTCTTTCCAACGCCTCGAGCGGGCGCATGGGCGCGGCGCTGGCAGCGGCGGCGCTCGAAAAAGGGCACGAAGTCACCATCGTCTCGGGGCCGGTGGAGATCCAGTACCCCGCCGGGGCCACGGTCGTGCCGGTCGTGACCACGGACGAAATGCTGGAAGCGGCCCAGCGCCTTTTCCCGCAGTTTGACGGCGTGATCGGCGTCGCCGCCCCGTGCGACTACAAGCCGGACGCCGTCGCGAAGCAGAAAATTTCCAAGACCGGCGATAAATTGACGCTCCACTTCGTCGAGACGCCGGACGTTCTGGCCACGCTCGGGACTTCCAAAAAGGAAAACCAGTGGGTCGTGGGCTTCGCGCTGGAAACGACCGACGTGCGTCTGCGTGCGCTTCGCAAGATGATCGCGAAAAACTGCGACCTGCTTGTCCTGAACGGCCCGTCGGCCATCGACTCGACCGAGAACGAGGTGGAAATCTTCCTCTGTCCCGGCAAGATCATCACCCGCCTGAAGGGTTCCAAGACCGACTTGGGCCGGGAGATTTTCGCGCTGGTGGAAGAAAAACTGATCAAGTGAAAACCGGAATCCTTTACCTGAAAAATCTTCCACCGCCCCAAACCCTTGACAACGTGTTTCGGGCGTGATATAATATCATTTTTATTCTTCAAATTGGAGTATAAAGATTAATGAAAACGAGAGCTTTTTTGATTTTGGTCTTGTTGAGTTTCACCCTGGTTTTTGGCGTTTCTGCTCAAACAAATAGTGACCCTAAACCCGAAGAGATGGTACCATGCCCGTACAAGGTCGCGGAAAACGACAATGTGTACCTCCAAATTTCAAAAGTCCGGCTCAGGTCTGACAACCTGCCGCTTTATCCTTACTTTTCTCTTTATGGAATGATTGAAGGAGAGTGGAAGCGTATTGCTGTGACCTCTTCGCAGGAAGGAAATCAGATCTGCGAGGAGGTTCCGAAACCGGCGAACTTCCAGCTGTTCATTAACAAGGAATGCAAGGAATGCTTCGTAAATGTTTATTCCAAATGGCATACCGGAGATGAATTAGTATCCAGAGGCGTAAAATTCGACACAAAAGAACTGTTTGCCTGGGCCGACGATCCCCAAACGAATGATACTCCATACCCCTTGGAGATTTCCAGAGGAAACACCATCTATCTTAAAAAGGGAGAGATCAAAAATGATCGATACTACTTCCAGATTGTATCCTATAGAATTACCTCAATAGACAATGATTACAGGAAATATCTTTACGAATCTTACAAGTCGTGGGTGATAATCAGTCTGGAAGGCGCTTCCGATAAATGGCTGTATTTCGACAACAAGAAATTCACGCCCGAGTCAAAAGACACTCCGGATTTCGCTGATTTGTCTTTAGAAAAATACGAGAAACCCGAGAGAGAGTTTTTATTATCTTGCAAGGCTGATAAAAAAGTTAAGTTTACAATCGCAAACAAAATGGGGACGCTTGATATGATCGAGCTTTCAACGGACGAGGTCATCAAGCAGCTCAACGATTGTATGAAGGAATTTCCCAACGACCATACCAGATGGGTGGTGAAATGCTCGAGCAAAAATCAGTCCGAAATGGAATTGAGTTTTGCGGGAATACGCAGAATATACCGAATTACAACGGTTACCATTCCAGCGACTCATTCCATAAGACAAAAGCCTCGTTACTCTGAAAAGGGCTATGCGCCGAAAATGCGTATCTATATTCAGCAGGATGGGTTCCCGTGCGGAGTGAATGGCAAATACGCAAGATCTCCCATACGTTCCTGGGATTGTGACATACCAAACGACAGTTTGAATCGTTTTGAAATACGGGAAGGAGTCAATGCAAACTTTGCGCTTCAAATCAAGGACAAAGATACCTTTCTTTACGAGATATTTCTTGTCGCGATTTCAAGAATAACGGATTTGGACTTTGCCCAAAAGGAAGTTTACGAAAAACCCGGTGATGACGTTGATAAAGACAGACGCACGAAAGTCGAATTCGAGGAAGTCAAGGACTGATTTTGCGGACTCGGAAAGGCGAATATGAGCGATAAAATGTTTAAAACTTTTGTTGGAATCGGCTTGCTGGTCATTGTATGTCTTTGTGGTTTCCTTGTTTTTTCAGGAAACAATAGCCGCTGCGGGAAACCGGAAATTTCAGAAATGAACCGTACGGACCAACCGGGTCAAGACCTGCTGGAAATGTTCAAGGTCGGTTTGGAGAAAAGCCGAGCCCTTGAAAACGGGGCTCAAAACGACGGTGAAGATCCAGAGTGTTATTTGGGAATGGCTGAGGCGGCAATTTATCAATCTTCCCAGTATCCGGACTTGATCCCGGATTTTTGGCAGTTGTATCAAAATCATCTGGATTCGAATAACTCCATTTCAGCGAGTACTCATATCGAGGTGATCGAGCTGTTTAACCAGGTGGTCGAGAACTGTTTCAATCATTGTAAAAACATTGAACAGTATAAAAGTCTTTGGAAAACGCGTGAACGTATCGCTTCCTATCGGGGGGAAATTATCAGGAAAGAAGCCCTGAACGCTTTAACCCTGTTGGAAAACGCCGAAAAAACCGAAGCGGGACAGCTTGTCAAAGTCCTGAAAAAAGAAACCGGTGATAACAACCTGGACCTGATGGCTGCCTATAATTTTCTTGCTGATTATTCCGAAGAACTGCCCAATCAGGAGCAGGAACGTTTTAATACGATCGTTCAAAACGTGAACAACCGGATCATCTCGGAAACCGATGCCAGGATCGAAGAACTCAAAAAGCGCTTCAATGCCTTAAAAGAGAAGAGCCAGAAGGAAAGGATCGAACCAGTAATCCTGAACTCAAATGGAAACCAGATCGAATATGGTGTTGGAGAATCGCATCAGCTTCTTCTGGATATTCAGTTGTTTATTGCTTCCGAATTGAGTGTGGAACTGATGCAGGTACTTTCTGTGGCCGCGCCTGACAAGGCGGGTCAATATCAAACGGAGGCTGCGGATTTGATGGATAAAACCCGGACCCTGAACCAGGTGATCTATAATCTCTGGGCAAACAGGGTCATTAATAATGCGAATAATGTTAATCAATTTGATTCCATGTCGAAGATTGCCGCAGAATATCTTTATCCAGTGGTCACTTCTGTTTACAACGAGAAAATGGGAAAGATCATGATGGAGATCAAAGACGCGAATCAGATTTCGTCCAATGTGTATAAAATGATTCTCAGAGACAAAGCCCCCCTGTCGGCTTTTTAAAGTGCCATGAAACGTATTCGTACGATCATTTTAATATCGTTGTTCATATTGGTGGTTTTCGGAAGTTTTATTCCAGAAGCTTCCGCAAAATTCATATTGGGGAAAGCCCTTTGCAACCCGTCGCCGGAGGCGATCCGGGAGGCAAAAACCTATGATGCGTTTACCATTGGGCAAAAGATCGACCTGTCTCCGACAGAGGGACTGACAAAAGCGATGCGTGTAGAGAAGACGATCGGCAAAGTGCACTCCGAAGCGGCTGTCAGTTCCCTTTTTAATTTTGATATATATTTAAACGAAGTTCGGGGAATGAATCAAACCGCAGGAAAAACTTTTGAGGAGAGCTTTCGCCGATCATTTAATAAAACGATGACTCGCAGGGGTGGAAATTATTTTGCTGAAAACACTGCGATACTAGGAAAAACACATGATTCCACAGACTTGCTGATTCTTGAGAAAAAGACAAATATTGTAAAGCTGAAAGTCCAGCAAAAGCTTAGCTATGAAGAAGCAATCGATGCCATCTTTGATGTTAAATATCAGGATTGTATTATTTTGATACCCTCAGATCAATTACAATATCTCAAAGACCACTTGGATGAGTTCCGCCCCGAAAAGAGAAAAAAAATTGTAGAATCTATTTTTGTCAAAAAGAAATTTGGGTCATTTAATTTATGTAAATTAACTGATAATGTGTTGGGCGTTCGAGCGAAAAGCAAGGTTTATTATCATGAAGCAACTCAAAGAATGTACAAACGGTTTTTTAATAAAACCAGCGACGAAGTAATAACAGATCTTTCGAGAGCAATTCGAAATCTTGATGAGATTATAACCAAAGGAAACAAAGTATACAAAGTAAGTGATCTTATTAAAGAGTATAGTATAAGAAAAATAACAAATCCCAAGATAATAAATCCCCAAATCGAATCCGCATTACGCGCAGCCCGATTTGCGAAATTCGTTAAAGTGGGTAACAGGGTTGTCGGCGTTGCGGGGGCTATATGGGATATCGGCTATGGGGTTTACATGTTTTATGACGCCGAATCCCAATTTGAAAAAGGGCTGCTTGACGTGGACCTTTCCAACTATAAAAAGATTCTTGGAGTAGTGCAGATTGGTGTTGGTGTGCTTGGATTGGTCGCGGTCTTTTCGCCGGACCCGTTCAGCAAGGTGGCCACTCCGGTCATTATCGCTGTAGGCGTTTTGGTCGCCGCTTTGGATATGTGGATCGATCATATTCAGGCCCAGAGAATCGCCGCACGCCAGCGCCTGATAGAACGGCTCGACGCGCAGGACCGTCCGAGGGCCATCCGGGAATTCCTGATAAAAAAAATGAATACTCAGTGCGCGCTTTAGTGCGGTTTTACCAAAAAAGATTTTGAACCACTTCTTCCCCTCAGAAAGGTTTCCCATGAAACGACTGTTTTTGCTTTTGACGATCGCTCTTTTCAGCGTCTGGGCGTCTGCGGCGTCGGCGCTGGAAGGCGGGCGTATGAAATTCGATTTTTCCGACTCCTCGTGGACCTTGACTCACAGCGGCGTCGGCGAGGTTCTTCCCGGCGCGGACGGCGTGGAAGGCGCGGTCCTGCAGCTGACCGGAAATGGGGATGGGTCCTCGGCGTGGGTTTATGCCAATTTCCCGTTCGATCAAGTGCGTGAGGCGTCCCCGAGCGGGCTGGGAATGTTCCGCTTCAAGGCGAGGACCCTCGGCGCTGGCCGCGGCGGCATGACCGGGCCGAGATTCTTCAACAAAGATTTCTCGTTTACGCCCGAGTGGAAGACCTACACGATCGTGTTCCCGATTGGGCCGGAGACGAAGACCGACGATCTGCGTCTGGGCGAGTGGAAGGCCAACGGGTCGTTCCAGTTTGCCGAGGCGGAGATCCTCCCCGTGACGCTTCGGGCCGACGAGAACGGGCTGACCGAGAACGAGTCGTTCGATCCCGCTTCGGGGACGTACTGCTTCGCGTCGTCGTTCAACAAAATCGGCGGCGGATACTCGCCCAGGCTCCAATTCTGGACCGCGAGTTTCAACTCCAACCGCTGGAATTTCGGCACGAGCTCCGAGCTGGTCTATAAATTCACCGCGCCGGGCGACGGGACGTTCAAGAACATTCAGCTGGAAATGAGCTGCGAGTACTACGTCAAGGGGAAACTGGCCGCGCAGTACTCCGTGGACGGCGAGACCTGGAAGCCGCTGGCCGAACTGGAGCAGCGCGGGACCGCCAACGGCTCGGCCGATTCGCTCGATGCGGCGAGCGTCTGGATCCGGTTCGTGTCCGACAGTTCGAAGGAACCGACCAGTCTGCAGCTGCACCGTTTTCGTTTTGCCGCCAATACGAAGAGCAACGAGCCGCCGGCGGATCAGGCCTCCAGCTCGGAAATCGTCGGCCAGACGCATTTCTGGGAGTTTGTTTCCGGCGACGCCGGTTTCCCGGAGGATTTTGAGTACGCGCTTCCGCAAGGTAAGCCGGGAGATCACACGTACGATCTGACGCTGAACTGGAAAGACGCTTCCGGCGCCGCCAAAACGAGCGTTTTGCGCTGCTCGTACTACGTGCCGGACTTCTACCGCGAAGACTACGGCTGGCGTCTTGACGCGCCGCTGACGGACGCTCTGCTTTGGCACTGCGACGCGATGCACAAGATCCCGCTGAACCGCCGTGCGCCGAAGGCGACCAAGGGCCCGCAGTCCAAGGGGCTTTTCCTCGCCGCGGCCGGGAACGATTACGAGTCCGCGCAGCTGGTCGTCGTGCCGAAGTCAGACGCGAAAGTCTCCGTCAGCGTCGCCGGCGATCTGAAAACGAAGGACGGCCAGAACACCATCCTGGCGGCGAACGTCGAGCTGAGGAGCGTTTACTACCACTACGTTTCGCACCCGACGGACTCCACCGGCGTGCGCGATTTCTGGCCCGACGCCCTGCCGCCGCTTCCGGACGAATTCACGGCCCCGGCTGGGAAGAACTGCCCCGTCTGGATTACGGTTTACGTCCCGGAAGGAACTCCGGCGGGAATGTACCGGACGAAACTCACGCTCAAGCTGACCGCGAACGGCCGGACGCAATCGGCGGAGGTCCCGGTCCTGCTGCGCGTCTGGGGCTTTGCGCTTCCCAAGTCGAACACCGTGGAGACCGCGTTCGGGTTCAATCCGAATCTGGTCTGGAAGTACCACGGCGTCAAGACGGACGAGGACAAACGGGTCCTGCTCGACAAATACTTCACGCTCCTGAGCCGCTACCGGATCAGCCCGTACAATCCGGTCCCGCTGGATCCGTTCAAGGTCGAGTTTAAGGCCGACAAAGAAAACCCCGAGAATTCGCGGGCGGAAATCGACTTCACGGCCTTCGACGCCGCAATGGCCAAGGCGATCGAGAAGTACCACTTCACCGGGATCCGCTTCTCCATCCAGGGGATGGGCGGCGGCACGTACCAGCAGCGCTGGGAGCCGAAAATCCTCGGCTACGGCGAGGACACGCCCGAGTACAAAGCGATGTTCCGCAGCCAGGTCGAGCAGCTTCAGAGCCACCTGAAGGAAAAAGGCTGGCTGAAAATGTGCTACACGTACTGGTTTGACGAGCCGAGCCAGAAAGACTACGAGTTCGTCCGCAACGGGATGAACCGGATCAAGCGGTACGCGCCTGAGATCCCGACCATGCTCACCGAGGAGCCGGCGGCCGACGAGGCGGAGAAGGAAAACCTCGGCAAGATCGACATTTGGTGCCCCGTCACGTACAATTACAATCACGAGCTGGCGGAGCCTCTGAAAGCCAAGGGCGCCCGGTTCTGGACGTACGTCTGCTGCGGGCCGCACGCGCCGTTCTGCACCGAGTTCACCGACCACGCGGCCGTGGAATTGCGGACCTGGCTCTGGCAGACGTGGAAGTACGACCTGCGCGGCGTGCTGATCTGGCAGTCGAACTACTGGACCTCGCCGACGGCATTCCCGGACGCCAAAAACCCGCAGAACCCGTACCTCGACCCGATGTGCTACGTTTCGGGCGGAGAACCGGGCACCAAACGCTTCTGGGGGAACGGCGACGGCCGGTTCGTTTACCCGCCGCTTTCGTGCCAGACGCCCAGCGAAGAACCGAACCTGGACGATCCGGTCGGCTCGATCCGGTTTGAGTCCCTCCGCGAGGGGATCGAGGACTTCGAGATGCTGCAGATCCTCAAGACGAAGCTGGCCGAAGCCAAAGACCTCACGCCGGAACAGCGGGCCAAATACGAGGCGCTGCTGACCGTTCCGGAGGACATTACGTCGAACTGGACGACGTTCAACTTCTCGCCGGTCGCGATTTACCGCCACCGCGCGGCAGTCGCCCGGGCGATCGAAGCGCTTTCGAAATAATTGCGTAATTCCGGCCTTCGGCCTTCATTACCGCCTTCCATTTTATTACCCAATATTTAACAAGAGAAAGGTTTACCATGAAACGACTTCTGATTTGTGCCGCGGCACTTTTGCTTCTCGTTTCCGCTGCGAATTCGGGCGAGAAGAAAGCGCTGCTGATCATGATCGACGGACTGCGCGCGGACGCGCTTTATTCCGTTTCCACACCGAATCTGGACTCCCTGCGCGACGGATCCTGGGCGGAAGGCTACAAGGGCGCGTACACTTTTCAGGCCCACACCAATCTTGAGGCGGCGCCGTCCAGCGCGACCAACCACGTCGCCATCGCCACGGGCGTCACGGCCGCCAAAAACGGCGTCTACAGCAACGGCCAGACCGACAAAGGCAAGTACGACGAGTTCCCGACCTGGCTGCAGCGGTTCCGGAAGAACGACCCCAACCTCGTTTCCGTCTGGATCTACAACTGGGGCGAAGACGCGGCCATCCCCGCTGACGCCACGTACCAGAACTCCCTTGGCGGCGGCTTCCAGGGGGACGTCAACCTCGTAGAGGAAACCGTCCAGATCCTCAACGGCACGCTCCCCGACAAGGAGGGGGTCAAAGGGACGAAATGGACGAAGGGCCAGGACGTGGACGCGATCATGCTTTACCTCGACTCGCAGGACATGTACGGCCACCGCACCGGTTTCACGGTCAACTCGGACACGTATTTCGATTCCGTCACGTTCAACGACGAGGCGGTCGGGAAGATGCTCGCCGCGATCAAGGGCCGGCCGAATTTCGCCAATGAGGACTGGATGATCGTCGTCGTTTCGGACCACGGCGGACTGTTCCGCACCCACGGCGTGGTCGGCGACAAGAACTGCTACACGATCCCGCTGATCGTCAGCGCGAAGGACATCGAAGGGGGCAAAATGGTCGGCCAGCCGCAAAACTGCTGCTCGGCGGCCTACCTGATGAAGCACATGACCGGCGCCATTCCGGAGGAGTTTGACGGCTACATTCCGCAAACCATTCAGGAAGCCCCGGCCGACCTCGAAAAAACGTTCACCAACGTCGCGGACCTGAAGGCCGGCTGCCCCGCCAACGATTTCAGCTTCGTGATCTGGTTCCGGACCAACGCGGCCCAGGACGGCGACCCGGCGATCGTCTCCAACAAGGACTGGGAGAGCGGCCGCAACCCGGGCTTTGCCCTGGCGACGTACAACGACAAAGACGGCAAAGAGTGGGTTACGCTCAATCTGGGCGACGGCACGACCCGGGACGACATCAAGATGCCGACGTACTCCGAGTACGCGGATAACGAGTGGAAATTCCTTGCCGTCACGGCCCAGAAAGGCGGCAACGCGATGCTGTTCGTCGGGCGTCCACACGGGCGGCTGGCGTTCATCTCGGACGACGTTTCCACGCTCAAATCGTTCGCTTCCGACCTGAACTGGAACATCGGCAACGACGGGACGGGCAACTACAAGAGCAAGCTCACCGGCGAGACGAAAGGCTTCCAGTACTGGCCCGCGGCGCTGACGATCGACCAGATCAACGCGCTGTACAAAAAAGGGCTTGAAGAGAAGTAAGATCCCTTAAACGCCGAAAATTTGGGGGTGAAATGCGCTTGGCTTACAGGCTGGCGCATTCCCCCTTTCTTTTGTAAAAGTCCAGCCGGTTTGGGACTTTTTTCCTGTTTTTTTCAAAATTTCTGGAATATTGTTACACTCGTTCGTTATAGTTTATATCGGTGGTTTTTTCAGTCAGTCAAATTTAAGGAGAAAATCATGAACGAAGAGCAGAACAAGCTGCAAAAGTTGATGGAAATTTTTAACTGCGAGACTTCCGAGGATCTGGAAGAAGTGACCCGGGTCCGGATCTTGGGTGACACGAAATTTCAGACCCTGGAGAATCTGGGACTCCTGACCTTTTTGCCTAAGCTTGAGGCAATCTGGCTGAAACAGATTCCCGACTCGCTGACGGTTGAGGAACTGCTTCGCGTTATTGGGGAATGGAAGGATCTGGATTCGGTGCTTCTGGCGTGTGGCACGATGACGCCGAGCCTTATGGAAGGGCTTCTTGGCTTGAAAAACATCAAGGCGTTTTACTTTAATAAGGTGGAATATGACGAGGCGGTACTGGATACTTTGCGCGGACAAAACCATTTGAAAACGCTGAAATTTGATGTACTCTCTCCGCTGCCGGGGAATTTTCTGGATGTTTTGGGTACGTTGCCGCAGCTGGAAGTTTTGGATTTGGGAACTGGCCGGCCTGAGGTCGTGGAGCCTCTTTCCATCCTGGCCTTCGCAAAAGAGCATTTGCCAAATATCAAAACTCTCATTTGGCCCACGTCCTATCTCTCTGGGAAGGAGATTGAAACCATGATTTCCATGGAGCTGGAAACATTCGAGTTCAGGTTGACCGGTCTGGCCCCTGAATACGAGGATTTTAGCTTCCTTAACCGATTCAGGAGCCTGAAAAATCTTCATTTGATGTGTCCAGCAATAACCAGAATCGACTGGGACCTTCCCAATCTGAAGAGCCTTTTTATTGCGGATGCGCCGGATGTGCGGTACATGGATTTTTCAGGAATGCCCCATCTGAAAACCGTATCTTTTATGGATGTTGGCATGATTAGTCTGTTTGAGCAGGAGGACGAAGATGATGATCCTGAAGAGGAGGATGAGGATGATTATCAACTGCACTTCGAGGCGGAGTTCGAGGGGGAGCCAAATGTTGAGTTCAAGGGATTGGAATTGCTGAAAGAACTGGAAGTTTTCAAGCTCTCCAATGTGCCCTCAGATCGCCCGCTTATTCCCGATCTGAAGGATTCCACCGAGTTGTGTTTCCTGGAACTTTCGAAAGTATTCCCTTTGAAACCGGATGACATCCCTTATGTGAATAACCTGAAAAAACTGAAAAGACTGGACGTGGACCTTGACGAATCGATTAGTATCCAAGATATCGAGAAGCTGTCTGGATTTCCGGAACTGCGTAGTCTTGAGCTTTTTAGTGCTAACAGGCAGGGTATTGTGAAAGCGTTCGTAAGCAAATGTCCCAAATTAAAAGAACTGGATGTTTACGGTAAACCGGGAGACGAAGATGTACAGGCATTGACGTCGATGAACTCCTTGCGTGAAATTACGCTTGATGATTGTTCCAACGTTGGAGCGGAAAATATTAATGCCATTTTTTCGATGAAGAAACTGAAATCGATCTCTTTGGTCGGCGCTTCGAACGAAACGCTCGAGGTCCGGGATTTTCCGCATTTGGACTATATTGAACTCAGCGAATGGAAATACCTGATGGAGGCCAGCTTTGCCAATCTCCCGGCCCTGGACGATATCCCGCTGACGTGCCCGGTCCTGGAGAGTCTCAAGATCAAGGATCTGCCGAATCTGAGGTCGCTCAAAATTCAAAACTGTCCATTTTTGTATTTCCTGCTATTCCATAACGTTCCGAAGATCTCCTTTCTGAATGTGTTGGGGTCTCCAAACATGGATTTGACTGCTCTGATCCGGCTGCAAGGACTGGAGAAGCTGGAAATGACGCTCGAACAGCTGCATCAGGATTTCGTTCTGGAAACGCTTCAGGAACTGCCCAATCTGCGAAATCTTATCATCGACTGCGACCAACAAAAAGATGGGCAGGAAATTAACTATGAAATAATCAAAGACTCTCCTGCGGAACTGTGGAAGAGTAATTGCTCTCTGGAGGAACGGGAACGCATCCAGAAGGCCCTGCCGAATTGCGAGATCCAGTTCGGTTATGATAAAGGGATTTCCTTCTCATAAAAGTCCAGCCGGTTTTTTTGACTTTTTCCTGTTTTCCCCAAAAAAGTCTGGATTATTTTTTCACTCGTTCGTTATATTCTATATCGGTGGTTTTTTCAGTCAGTCAAATTCAAGGAGAAAATCATGAACGAAAATCAGAACAAGTTGCAAATGTTAGTGGAAAAACTGGGTTACGATGATCCGAGCCAACTGGAAAACGTGACTATTGCGTTTATCTTTGGCGACACATCATTTCAGACGGTGGAGGATCTGGAGCTTCTGACGGCTTTGCCGAAGCTTGAGAAACTGTATTTCAGGGAAATGCCGAACTCGATCACGGACAAAGAACTGATTGACGCACTTAAAAAGTTTCCGGCGTTGAACTTTCTGGATTTGCAGAAAGGCACGATCTCTTCGGATCTGATGAGGGGCATTCTCAACCTGAAAAATATACAGGAACTTTATTTTTGCAATATAAAATTTGATGAAGCTACTCTGAAACTTCTGTGCTGGCAGGACCATTTGAAGGGGCTGGATTTCCTCCTTTGTGATATTAAGTCTCCGGAGACTTTTATCGAAATATTGAGCACTTTGCCGCAGTTGGAAAATTTAAGTACAGGCAGTTTGGATATCGAGGACTTCTCCATGCCGAATTTTGCGAAAGAACATTTGCCTAATATCAAAAAACTCGATTGGCATGCGAATGAACTCTCCGTGGAGGAAATTGAGACGATGATATCCATGGGGTTGGAGTCTTTCAATTTGTATTTGTTCACTCTGCCCTTAGAATATCAGAATTTGGAATTCCTCAACCGGTTCAAAAGTTTGAAATCGCTTACTTTGAATGGAGGGGGGGACTCCTTGGTAAAAATCGACTGCGACCTGCCCAATTTGACATATATTAGTATTAGATTTTTGTTCCATTTGAAGTACATTGACTTTTCAGGAATGCCTCATTTGGAAAGCATTCGTATTAGGCAGGGGGCCCGGTCGGAAGATTTATTCCTTAAAATTTTTAATCTGGATTCCTTGAAAGAACTGAAGTCTTTAGATATCTGTAATCTGCGGACCTCATTCCCGATTATGCGTTCGCTTGGGAAACTTCCGAGTCTGGAGTCGTTGACCGCAACCGCCCCGGATACTTTGAAACCCGAGGACATTCCTGATTTGGTCGTTCCTCCAAATCTGCGATCTTTGGAAGTGGGAATCGACGACCGGGTCACTGCCGAGGACATCGCCAGGCTGCCGGTTTTCCCGAAACTGAAATCTCTGACCCTTTACAATGTGAAAGACAATGGAGTCGTCAGCGAGTTCGAGAAAAAGTGCCCAGCTTTGGAACAATTGTGCGTGGAAGGCAAAGCCACGGATGAGGATATTCGACAATTCGCGACGAAGACTAATAAGTGCACGATCTCCATTTCAGACTGTTCCGGCCTTTCCCCGGAAAGCATTAACACTATTTTTTCAATGAAGGAACTGAGGAGCATCACGTTGACCAACGCGTTGAACGAGACTCTCGAAGTACGTGATTTCCCGCATTTGAAAAGTCTCGAACTCAAAGGCTGGAATAACCTGATGGAAATCGAACTGGTCAATTTGCCGTCCCTGACAACGTTTCCGCTGAGGTGTCCGTCGCTCGAAAGCCTCAAGATCCTGGATCTGCCGAGTCTCAAGAATTTCCAGCTTCAAAACTGCTCATTGCTGTATTGCCTGTTGATCCACAATGCTCCGGGGATCTCCTTCCTGAATGTGCTGGGATCTCCGGAATTGGATCTGACGGCCCTGATCCGGCTGCAAGGGCTCGAAAAACTGGAACTGAACCTCGACCAACTCCATCAGGATCTCGTTCTGGAAACCCTTCAGGAACTCCCAAAATTGCGGAAACTGATCATCGACTGTGACAATCAAAAAGCCGGTCAGGAGATTAACGATTATTTTAGGGGAGACGGCGAAACCATCGAGGAATGGCAGAGTAACTGCCTGAGTGCGGAACGTGAGCGGATCCGGCAAGCTCTCCCGAATTGCAAGATTCAGTTCGGATATGATTACAAATCATTTTTCGAATAAAAGTTTAGCGTTTTTTACGTTTTTCCTGTTTTTCCCAAAAAAGCTGGAATATTTTGGCTTTCGTTCGTTATAGTTTATATCAGTGTTTTTTTCAGTCAGTCCTTTTAAGGAGAAAATCATGAACGAAAATCAGAACAGGCGGCAAGAGCTCGTTGAAAAACTGAATAATGACGGTTTTTTCGACGAACCGGAAGAATTGAAGTACGCGACGGTTTTTGGTGATACCTTGTTTCAGACTGAGGAGGATTTGGACCTTTTATCGGCTTTGCCGCAAATTGAGACTGTGACTATTGATGCGCTCCCTGACTCGATGACGGTCGGGACGCTGATTGCCGCGCTTGAGAAATTCCCGGCTTTGAATTCCCTGGAACTGAACGAAAACACGATCACGCCGGATCTTATGAGGGGGATTCTCGGTCTGAAAAACATCCAGGACATCGCTTTTAAGAATGCGGAATATGATGAATCCACACTAAAACTTTTGTGTTGGCAGGACCACTTGAAAGGTCTGAGGTTCTTTATGGTCCCTCCGTTTCCGGAGAGTTTTCCGGAAATTTTGAGCACGTTGCCGCAGTTGGAAAATTTGGATATAAGCACTTCCCGACTGGAGAATTTCTCCATGCTGGAGTTTGCGAAAGCGAATTTTCCCAATATAAAGAATCTTCGATGGCAAGTGTTTCATCTTTCAGGTGAGGAGATTGAGACCATGATTTCCATGGGTCTGGAATCGTTCCATTTAGCCTTTACCGAACTGCCGCCGGAATACGAAGATTTGGAATTCCTCAACCGTTTCAAAACCCTGAAATCCCTTGATTTCGGGTACCTGGAATCCTTAACGAAAATCGACTGGGACCTTCCGAATTTGACGGAACTTTCCATTTTTGATATGTCAAAATTGAAATTCATCGATTTTTCGGGAATGCCCCAATTAAAAAGGTTTGCTCTTATAGGTTCTGGCAAGGAGGATGATCCCCCCCTTGAAATTCACAATCTGGATTCCCTGAAAGAATTGGAGACTTTTGCCATTGGTGACAAGAAAACCACATGCCCAATTATGAGTATTCTCAGCAAATTCTCCAATCTGTATTCTTTGACTGCAAGCGCCCCGGACGCTTTGCAACCGGAAGACATTCAATATTTGAGTGATCTGAAAAACCTGGAAGATTTGGAATTGGGAATCGATGACCGCGTTACCCCCGAAGACATCGCGAATCTGCCGGTTTTTCCAAAACTGACTCATTTGGCGCTCTACAATGTGAAAGACAATGGAGTTGTGGGCGAGTTCGAGAAAAAATGCCCCAATTTGCAGGCGCTTTGGATTGAAGGTAAACCCTCGGATGAAGATATTCGATTATTCGCGCCGAAGAAAAGAAAGTACACGATTTACGTGTCAGACTGTTCCAGCCTTTCCCCGGAAAGTATTAATACCATTTTTTCAATGAAGGAACTGAGATTCATTTCATTGGACAAGGCGCCGAACGAAACGCTGCGTGTGCGTGATTTGCCGTATTTGAAAAGGCTCAACCTGATTGGTTGGAAGAACCTGATGGAAGCCGAACTGGTAAATCTGCCGGTTCTGGATAAATTCCCATTGATGTGTCCATCGTTAGAAAGCCTAAAAATCGATAATCTTCCGAGCCTCAAGACGCTCCAGCTTCAAAATTGCTCATTGCTCTATTACCTGTCGATCCGGAATGCGCCGAAGATCACTTTCCTGAATGTTCTGGGGTCTCCGGATTTGGATCTGACGACCCTGATTCGACTGCAAGAGCTTGAAAAACTGGAACTGGACCTCGATCAATTATATCAGGATTTTGTTCTGGAAACCCTTCAGGAACTCCCCAAATTGCGGAACCTGATCATCGACTGCGACAATCAAAAAACCAATCAGGAAATCAATGATCATTTTATTGGAAATGGTGAATATTTAGAGGAATGGAAGAGCGACTGTCCGAGAAACGAACGTGAGCGTATTCAGGACGCCTTACCGAATTGCGAGATCCAGTTCGGGTATGGCAGACGACTCGACTAAAAAAGTGTCCGAAAGAAATCAGATCTTCTTTTCGGACTCCTGGACGAGACTCATTTCACTGGCAGCCCCTCAGCTGCCCCAAGTGATTCTCTTTTTCTATTTCCTTGACTATCCGTTAAAGGAGGATACGATGAATAACGATCAAAACAATCGCCAGACGCTCCTCGAAAAACTCAGAAATAATGGATGTTTTCGGGAACCGGAAGACGTGTTGGACGCGTCGGTTTTTGGTGACTCATATTTTAATACCATGGAGGATTTGGAACTCCTTTCGACTTTGCCGCAGCTTAATACGCTGAAGATTGTAGATCTGCCGGAGACGGTCAAAGCCGAAGAACTGATTCATGTACTTGAAAAGTTCCCGGCACTTAAAGCCCTGAAGCTTGCATGTTTCAAGATTGAGCCTCGTTTCATGAAAGGGATCCTCGGCCTGAAAAACATACAGGAGCTTTCTTTCAAGGAAGTGAGATACGATGAATCCACGCTGGTTTATTTGTGCTGGCAAGACCATTTGAAGAGACTGACGTTTAACAAGGTTTCTTTATTTCCGAAGATTTTCTTGGGTATTTTGGATACTTTGCCGCAGTTGGAAAGTTTGGATCTGTCCGATTCGTATGATAAAATGGACATTCTTTCCTTTGCGGAGGAACATTTGCCAAACCTGAAAAATCTCATCTGGAAACCAAGTCATCTCTCTGGGGATATTATTGAGAAAATGATTTCCATGGAGATGGAATCTCTCTGGGTTCCGTTGGCAGGACTGGACAAAGAATACAGGAATCTTGACTTCCTCAACCGATTCAAGAGTTTGAAAACTCTTTATTTGGTAGGGCTCAATCCTATGTGTATTTTTATAAGACGTCCCAAACCATTAATCGTTGATTGGAAAATCCCCAATTTGAACAACCTTTTCCTTGTTGATTTGCCCCAAGTGGAGCTGGTTGACTTTTCAGGAATGCCCCATTTAAAGTCCTTTATATGTAGCTGTCAAATGGACTGTGATAATTCAATCGTTGAATTCAGGAATCTGGATTCGCTGAAAGAATTGGAGGAATTTGATATTAATACCAAGCGTTCCTTGTACCCGATCGTTAAGGATCTTGAGAATTCCCCTAATTTGAGGACATTGTGTGCAAAAGCCACTGATTTTTTGAAGCCAGAGGACGTTCCGCATCTCGAAGGGCTGAAAAACCTGGAAGGGGTGAGCTTTGGAATTGATGAGCAGGTCACCGCCCAGGACTTTGAGCAGCTCTCTGTTTTTCCAAAACTGAATGGCTTGGATATCCGAAATTCAAAAGATAATGGGGTTGTGGGAGCGATTGAGAAAAAATGTCCAAACCTGCGCTTTCTCTCCGCTGAAGGAAAGGTCACGGATGAAGATGTTCAATTATTTGTGTCAAAGTCCCCAATGTTTGGAATTTTGATTAAAGATTGTTCCAATCTTTCTCCGGAAAGTATTGAGGCCATTTTTACGAGGAAGGAACTAACTTATATTTATTTGTCCGGAGCACCGAATGAAAAGCTTGAAATTCGTGATTTTCCGAATTTGAAATATCTTGAACTCAGAAATATGAAGAATTTGATGGAGGTTGAATTCGCCAATCTGCCAATGCTGGAGTGTCTTCCGCTGGACTGTCCGGTCCTGGAAAGTCTCAAAATGTTGGATTTGCTGGCCCTCGATAACCTCCAAATGGATGGCTGTCCTCTGTTGTATCTCGTATGGTTCAGAAATTTGCCGAAGCTTTCCTGTTTGAATGTTCAGGGGTCCCATGACCTGGATTTGTCCGCTCTGGTCTGGCTGTCAGCACTCAAATCTCTGAGTATGGACTACGAGCAATTCCAGCAGGATTACGTTTTGGAAACCCTGCAGGAAATCCCCAATTTAAAGCACCTTCGTATTGGTGGCTTTGTGGACAAAATGGAACAGAAAATCAGGGATCTGCCCTTTGAGCCCGAAAATAACGACCAGGAGGACGAGGACTCTGAAGTGGATTGGAAGAAAAAATTTATCGATGCAGAAAAGAAGAAAATTCAGGATGCCCTTCCTGGGTGCAGGATAGAATTCGAGTAATTTCAGGATTTCATTTGAAAAAGAGTCCGAAATCAGGCATACGCTGCGATTTCGGACTCTTTAGGCGAGGTTCATTTCACCGGGCAGCCGCATTTCTGCTCGACCGGGATGAGGCAGAGGAATTTCATCGTCATCAGGCCCGTATTCACGACCTGGTGCGGCTCGTTCGGCGGCACAAACGCGAAACAGCCGGGACGGACCGGGAATTCCTCGCCGGAGCATTTTACCGTGCCGGCGCCTTGCAGAATGTACATTTCGTGCTCCCACGGGTGCTCGTGGTCGGGCGTGCAGCCTCCCGGCTCCAGCTCGAACTGACGCATGGCGAACGTCGGCGCCTCGTCACCCGGGCCAATGAGCAGACGCATTTTCGCCCTTTGCGCCCCCGGCGTCTCTACCGGATTGGCCGGAACCTGATCCGAATGCATGAACTTTTTCATAAAAAACCCTTTTTTCAATGCGTAATTCGTAATGCGTAATTCGTAATTAAAAAAGTCTTCGACTTTTTATGGGTTGAAGTCTTTCTGAAAGCCGCGTTACGCGAAGCGCAATTACGAATTACGCATTCCTAATTCCTAATTAAATTAATAGTTTTCCGCTTTGATTTCGAAGAACGCCTGCGGGTGCGCGCAGACCGGGCAGAGTTCCGGGGCGGTCTTTCCGAAATAGATGTGGCCGCAGTTCCGGCAGATCCACGTGTTTTCGCCGATCTTTTCGAAAACTTCCTTCTTTTCGATGTTCTCGGCCAGTTTGCGGTAGCGCTCCTCGTGGCTCTTTTCGATCGCGGCAACGGCGGCGAAGCGGTAGGCCAGCTCGGTGAAGCCTTCTTCTTTGGCTTCTTCGGCGAAACGCTTGTACATGTCGGTCCACTCCTCGTGCTCGCCCTCGGCGGCGGCCAGGAGGTTCTCGGCCGTGGTCCCGATCCCGTTCAGGGCCTTGAACCAGAGTTTGGCGTGCTCTTTTTCGTTACCGGCAGTTTCCTCGAAGATCGCGGCAATCTGCTGGAAACCTTCTTTTTTCGCGACGCTCGCGAAGTAGGTGTACTTGTTCCGGGCCATCGATTCGCCGGCAAAAGCGTACTGAAGATTCGCTTCGGTTTTGCTTCCTTTAAGTTCCATGATTTTTTCTCCTGTTAGAGGACTGGGATTTGAAACCTTAATTTACCCAATTATATCATGTGCGTGAAAAGTCTCAAGGAGGGGGACTTTGAAAACGTGGCGCAAATGAAGAACCAGACCAATTTTTATAAAAAATTTCATTTCTTCCCGAAATTGCTCTTGACGCCGGAATTCAAAGTGGGTAAACTATTCAAAGTTAATAAAATTCCTCTGGAATTGGAGCAGGTTCATGAAGGTACGTTTCGCAAAATCAGATTCACACTCGGCGGCAGGGCTCGCTGGAAGAGTCTGTGCGTGTGCGCTTCTGGTCGTCCTTTCCGGCTGCGCTTCCATTCATCAGGGGGCCTACGTCGGAAACGGCTGTGCTTACGACACGCAGGAACATCCTGAAGCCCGTTCCAGTTCCTCGGTGCCGCTTTTTGCTTCGAGAGACGTCAAAGACGACGCCCGAAACCGGATCGCCATGGAAAAATCGACCGGCCGCCCCGTTGCCGCCCGGCCTGTGACCGTGAATGACGTGATCGCGTGGCGTCAGGCGGGCGTCTCGGATTCCAACGTGATCACGCACATTCGGACCCACGGCCTTTACCAGCCGCTGCAGGGCCAGGACGTTTTGACCCTCCAGAATCACGGGGTTTCCCTGGACGTCATTCGTGCCATGAAGGAACACCCGTACCCGAAAGTCGATGCGCCGACGCCTCCGCCGAAGAATACGGGCAGCGCTTTCACCCGGAACAGCCGGAACCCCGATACGAATCCCGGAAACGGCTACTACTCCGCAGAAAGTCGGGAAATGAACTCACGTGGTTCGACGGTCGCGCCTCCGGTCGCCTCCTCGGGAACGGGCAAGCCGCGCCTTCAGTCCGCCGGCGTTTCTCCCGCCTACGGTTCTTCCGCCGGGGTCATTTACGACACAGACGGCGCCATGATCATCGACGGCGGTGGCTGCTCGCAGTGTTACGGCGTCCCGCAGGAATTCATCATGGAAGGACCGTGCTATTAAATTATGAATTATGAATTTTGAATTATGAATTGGAAAAGCCTTCGGCTTTTATGGGGTAAAGTGTTTCTGAAGCCCGTTTTGCAAAGCATAATTCATAATTCATAATTCAAAATTCATAATTCATTTATGCTTCAGACTGTTTTCATTACCGGGGCCAGCGGCGGAATTGGGCTGGCGGTTGCAAGGCGCTTCGCTCAAAATGGCGACGCGCTCTTTTTGCATTACTTCTCGAATCGTGAACCTCTGGATCAGCTTCAAGCGGAGTTTCCTGACGTCCCCATGCAGTTTGCGCAGGCGGATCTGGCGCAAATCTCCGAGCAGGACCGGCTCGCTGAGGAAGCGTGGAACTGGCGCGGCGGGATCCAGTCCGTGATCCAGACCGCCGGGGTCGATATTTTGACCGGGGAACGTAAGAAATGGACCTTTGAGCAGAAGCTGACCGCGCTCTGGAACGTGGACGTTCAGGCCAGTATGCGCATCGCGAGAAACGCCGCGCAGAAAATCAGTGCCGCGGGTCAAAAAGGGACCATCCTGCTGATCGGCTGGGACGCCGTGGACTGGGGAATGGCCGGCGACAGCGCGCAGCTTTTCGCGGCGGCGAAAGGGGCCGTCACGGCATTCGCCCGCTCGCTGGCGCAGGGCGTGGGGCCAAACGTCCGCGTGAATGTTCTCGCCCCGGGCTGGATCCAGACCGAATGGGGAAAGCAGGCCCCCGCGGCATGGCAGAAACACGCGAAAAAAGACTCCTTGCTCGACCGGTGGGGAACGCCTCAGGAAGTCGCCGATGCCGCGTTCTTTTTGTGCTCGGAAAACGCCGCGTTCCTGAACGGGATCGTGCTTCCGGTCGATGGCGGAAAGCGGTTTTAAAAAAGGGAAGGGGGGACTCGTTTCGCGTCCCCCCTCAAGTTTCTGGAATAGTTCTGAAGTTCAATCGAACCAAATCGTTCAGTTCTCGTACCAGCGCTTGGCCGGGATCGCGCCTTTTTCACGCACGGACTTCAGGTCGGTCGTTTTCGAGGACTGGACCATTTCCCACGGATTGATCGAAACGCCGCCGGTCACGAACATGATGCCAGCACTGCGGCGGGCGACGACCGAGGAGCTCGGGGCCTTGGCCGGAACGGCTTCACGAGCCGGATTCACGTCTTTACTCGTCATCATCGGGGCGAAGGAATCGCCCATCTGGGCCAAAACTTTGCTTTCGGCGAAAATGGCGCCAACCAGCGCGCAGTCCATGCAGTTACGGAGCTGGCCGAAAATCGGTTCCGCGACGCTCAACGCATCGTAGTTTTCGGTCATTTTGTCGGCCCATTGCTGGAAAACGTCGGAAGCTTTTGCGCCCTTGCGGACGATCTGATTTCCATCGAAGAAATCTGTGTCGGTCAAGGTCACGACTTTTCCGCCGTCGAGCGACCAGGTCAGGCCCTGCGCGTCACGGGTGATGGCGGCGAAATTCGGGGCCAGCCACCAGCGCGGAAGCGCACCGTTCGGAGCAGGATTTTTCATCATACTCACGAAAGACGGAAGCGTTTTGACCGGGGATTTCGTGGCTCCCATCGAGATCTGCTTCATGCGGAAGTCCGCCGCCGCCATGACGTACGCGAAGTGGGACGTCTCGTCGATTCCATTGAGCGTGACCGTCTGATCGCCCAGCGCCTTTTCCATTCCCTGCGCAATGGTTTGCGGCGGGGTCTGAGGATTCACGCTCGTGGCGAATTCGCTCATGCGCTGCAATCCCTCTTTCGTCGGATCGATCGAAACGGAGAAGACGGAACGATTCTGCGCGGAAGCGGCCTGGATCGCCGCGACCAGATCGTCCAGACGCATGATCGGCTTTCCGGTTTCTTTCCCGACCAGCACGCCCTGCGGCCCCACGACCCAGCCTTCAGCCGGTCCAACGAGCACGACGTCCTGCTCCTCCGGGAACAGCACGACGCTCTGTATGGAAGTCAAACCTCCGAGCAGACGGACGGAATCCGGGATACTGGAGCCTTCCGCTTCAGCTTTTGCGATCTCTTCGTTGAGCTTTTTCAACGAAACGCGGCGAATCTCGACGGCCTTGTTCAGCCCCTTGGCGATGGGGGCCAAATTGTTTTTGATTTCGAGACGAAGCTGATTCATTTCCTCGACGGAGGCTTGGGAAAGCATTCCGTTCGCGTCGATCATGACACCACCGACGGACGATTGGTTCGAGGTCGTAAGCGTCTGAGCGAAAGTGAATGAGCCAAGCATACAAACGGCCAGAACAGCCAAAACCACAAATACTTTGCGAAGCATATTTTACTCCTCAGTTCTGCACCCGGATCGGATGATAGTGAAATTTTAATTTCTCTGAATTCAAAAGAGTAATCACTCTCTGAAACATTTTCTTCCAATGATCTATTTTACACCAAATCGGAGAAAAGAAAACACCTCACCCACCATTTTCTATTTATTTTTCCAAGAAAATAAAAGTTTATTCCGACTAATCGTTTTTACCGGAAGCAAATCGCCTAACCGGATAAACGAATCGACCCGCTTTCTTCTCCTAAAACCTCCACTTTTACAAAAGATGGTAAAATTTTTCGCCTTCCTTCTTGCGAAAATTCTGTTTTGTGGTATATTATACAGTTCAGGGATCCATGTTCAGAGATCAAGGCGTGAAGGTTCAGGCCGTAAAATTGAGTAAGGAAACGAAACTCTGACCGTTGTTTCCCGATCAGACCCCAAAATCAAAAAAATGTCCGAAGATTCCACTTTTTTCACTCCCGAATCCATCTTGGGCCCCGAAGGTCTCCTCGCGCGCCGCATGAAGGGGTACGAGTCCAGGCCGCAGCAGCTGCGCATGGCCAACGACGTCTTGAACGCTTTTCTGACCAAGAAGCATTTGGTCGTCGAAGCCGGGACGGGGGTCGGAAAGAGTTTCGGCTACCTGGTTCCAGCGATTCTCGCTACGTCGCAGTATTACGATTACGACGGCCGGGTCCAGCGCCCGTTCCGCCGCGTCATCGTTTCTACGCAGACGATCAGCCTTCAGGAGCAGCTCATCAGCAAAGACCTCCCGTTTCTGAACAGTCTGATACCGCTGGAGTTTTCTTTTGTGCTGGTGAAGGGCCGGAGTAATTACCTCTGCCCGCGCCGGATGAAGGCCGCGTATGAAAACGCCCTTTCCCTTTTCAGTTCGCAGGAGGAAAACGACCAGATCGAAGACCTGCGCGTCTGGGCGAATCAGACCCGCGAAGGCTCCCAGCAGGACCTGACGTTTCCCGTCTCGCCGCGGGTTTGGGAGGAAGTCTGCTGCGAGTCGGGAAACTGCCTCGGCAAAAAATGCAAGTTCTTCGAAAAATGCTTCTACCAGGCGTCCAAGCGGCGGATCCGAAACGCGCACATTCTGGTCGTGAATCACGCGCTTTTCTTCAGCGATCTGGCGGTCCGAAACGGCGGAGGCGCGATTTTGCCCGACTACGAGGCGGTGATTTTCGACGAGGCGCACTCGATGGAAGCGGTGGCGGGCGATCATCTCGGCATCGGGATCACCAACGGCCAGATCGAGTATTTGCTCCGCCGCCTTCTGAATCTGCGCACGAACCACGGCATTCTCGTCACCTACGGTCTGCAGGAGGCGCAGAACATCATTCAGAAATGCTACGCGGAGGCGTCCTCACTTTACTACGAGCTGGAGTGTTGGTTCGAGAAAAAACTCCTTGAAATGAACAGTCCGTTCCGCGCCAGCGAGATCCGCGTCCGGCGGCCCGACATCGTGGTGAACCGTCTCAGCGTGGCGCTGGCGGAACTGGCCGGGTGCATTTTCAACGACGCGCAAGGGATGGAAAGCGAAGAGGCCCAGCTGGAACTCACGTCCGTGGCGGATCGGCTCAACGCGCTGGCGGTGGGGCTGGACGCCTGGATCGCTCAAAAAGCGGAAGATTTTGTGTACTGGCTGACGCTCATCCCAGCAGGAAAAGGGGGACGGCGCGTCACGCCAAAAATCGAAATGAACGCCTCGCCGGTGGACGTCGGGCCCTTGATGCGTGAAATGCTTTTCAACAAAATGAATTCGGTGATCATGACGAGCGCTACGCTTTCCACCGTCCGCCGCGCGGCTTCATCTTCTTCACGAAAGAAAACCTTGAAAAGTGAGGAACCAGAGGCGGAGCAGGGGAGCGCACAAGCGCCGGCTTTGCCGGAAACCCCGGCGGGGGATTTCGGCTACTTCCGCCAGCGGGTCGGGCTGATGAGCACGGAGCAGACACTTCTGGGGAGTCCGTTCAACTACGAGCAGCAGGTGACGCTCGTTCTGGGCGTTTCCATGCCGGACCCGGTCACGGACCCGGAAAACTACGAGCGCCAGCTCGTGGAACGCATTTGCAAGTACGTGCGCCAAACGGACGGGCACGCCTTCGTCCTTTTCACGAGTTACGGCCTGATGAACCGGATCGTGGCTCAAATGACGCCGTGGCTCATCAGCCAGAACCTCGCGCTTTTCTCGCAGGGCGAGGGAATGTCACGCTCGCAGATGGTCGAGCATTTCAAGGCCAATCCGCGGAGCGTTCTGTTCGGGACGGACTCGTTCTGGCAGGGAGTGGACGTTCCGGGCGACGCGCTGAAAAACGTGATCATCACGAAACTCCCCTTCCGTGTGCCGGACCATCCGCTCACCGAAGCCCGGGTGGACGCGATCAAGGCCCGCGGCGGAAACCCGTTCAACGAGTACCAGGTCCCGGAAGCGGTGATCAAGCTGAAGCAGGGGTTCGGCCGCCTGATCCGGACCCGGACCGATACGGGGTGGGTGGTGATCCTTGACCCGCGCATCACGTCGAAATATTACGGACGTTTGTTCCTGGAGTCTCTGCCGAAGTGCACGATCATCAGGGATTAAGATCCGGAGGGCCGGCGTCCCCGCCGGTCAAGTTAATTTTACCATTCACTAGAGGCACTTCTTTAACTTGACCGGCGAGGACGCCGGCCCTCCGCATCTTATTTGCTGATGAACTCGATCCCGATCCCTTTGTGCTCGACGAAGCACGTCTTCATCCACGGGCGCGGCTGGCTGACCGGGACGATGAGCTTGAACTTCTTGATCACTTCATCGAAATTGGCGATTTTGAACGCGACGTGCGGACGCTTGCAGATGCACTCCGGGAACGGCGCCCCTTCCTCGAATTTCATCCATTCGATGCCGAACGGGTCGTTCTCGTACTCCATGATGTGGACTTTGATCGCCTCGAGGTACGTGTCCCACTCCAGGTCCTGATCGGTCGGGATTCCTACGTGGTTGAACTCCATTTTGGCCTCTTCGAGGAGCCATTTCTTCAGTTCCGGGTCTTCGCCGGACAGCGCGTCGGCGGCTTTCGTGACGTCGGCCAGAGCAAAACCCATTCCAAAGGCCGCGGTTGCAGCCAGCATTTGACGACGATTCATTTTTTTCTCCTTAATTTGATCTGAAAAGTGGAAATTTTAACGTTCGATCTGCGCCTTCTGTTCGGGCGTGAGCATCATGGTTTCCCACGCCGCTTCGGTTTTTCCGAGTTTTTCACGCAGGGCGGAAGCCGCGTTGGCGTCGGTCACGTCCTGAAGCTCCAGGTCGTTCACGATCTGGACCACGCGGTCGCCGATGATGGCCGCGGCGTAGGAATTCTCGCCGTTCCGGAAGAATTTCGCACCGGTTTCAGCCGGAAGTAAAGCGCGGACCGTTTCGAGCGGAAGTTTCGCACGGACGGCAAAATCATTTTCGGTTTTCAGTCCCGGCTCCCAGGCGGTAGTGGGGAGTTCCTTGATCTCGATGTTCCGGAACAGGATCGTCCCCTGGCCGCCGGCGTGGACCTGCAGGCCGATGAAGCCCTCCGCGTCCAGCACGTCGATCATGTTCGCGCACGGCACGCCGTTGATCCACGTCCGGATCGACGGGCCGATGCACTGGATCTCGATCTGGTTCCAGTCCTCTTTTTTGTAGGCGCGTGGAGCGTCGTCGGAGAACCACTCGTCCGGACGTCTCAGGTCGCGGAACTTCGTGGCGTACTTGTACGCGCGGCGGCCTTCGTCGTAAATTTGGCCCACGGCGACACGGTCGGCAAACTCGCACTGGTAGCCGAAAACCGTCTCGCGGTCTTTGTTCGGTCTCGTGTGGCTGCGGACCTGAACGCCGGAATTGCTCATCACCTCAAACTTGGCCTCGAGGCGCAGGACGAAATTGGCGTACTCCTTCTCGGTGCAGAGGAACGTATTCCCGGGCGTGTTGGGCGCGCAAACGCCGACGATCACACCGTCCCGGACGCTGAACTGGGCGAACCCGCCGCGGGGTTTCCAGCCGGTGAGGTCCTGGCCGTTAAAAATCGACGTGAAGCCGTCAGCCGCGAAGGAAACCGAGACCAAAAGGAGAGAAAAAAGGAGGGCGGAAAAATATTTTTTCATGAGATTCGTTCCATAAAAAAGGGGTTAAACGGTTGAGGGTGGCCGAAACGACCACCCTCTTCATTTCAAACGAGGTTGGGGATTTACTACTCCTCGCAAATCACGCGGAAGCCCACGTTATAGACCTTCTGCCACGCCGGGTACGGGAGGCGGTAGCCGTTGCGCGCCGTCTTGGGACGGTCAAACCACGAGCCGCCCTTTGCGACTTTTTCCGTTTCCGGATTCATCGCGTTGCGGCCGTCGTTCGCGTTGTACGGGTACGGCTTGTAATCGGAAAGCGTCCACTCGTTCACGTTCCCGTTCATGTCGTACAGACCCCACGGGTTCGGCAGGTAGCAGGCGGTCGCTTTGCCCGGATCGTCCGTGGCGGGCGAATTGCGGTGCGTTGCCGTATCCCAGCCCGGGATCATCTGGCCGTCATCGACCGTCTTGATGGCCTTCCAGAAGGCTTCGAATTCCGCGTGGTTGACCGGCTGCGGGTTCACGCCCTTGCAGACGAACAGATCCATGCTCACGTCCGCCAGGTTGGCGTATTTCCCGAAGTCATCGTCCAGACCGCCCCACCAGAACGGGGTTTCCGTGCCGGCTTTCGCGGCCCATTCCCATTCGGCCTCGGTCGGGAGACGGAACTTTTTGCCCGTCTTCTGGGAGAGCCACTTGCAGAAGCCCACCGCCTCGTTCCAGGAGACGCGGATCACCGGCTGCTGCGGGAACCAGTGCGCGTAGCCCGGCCACGTGTGGTCTTTCCACTGCTGGTCGATGAACCGGCTGTCGTGGTGCGGGTCGTACAGTTTGTAGAGCTCGTTCGTGACTTCGGTCGTCATCATGTAGAACGGCTTCTCGATCGTCACTTCGTTACGATTCGCCTCGGCCGGGTGTTTGCAATCGTCGCCGATCACGAATTTGCCGGACGGGATCTTCACCATGTCAAACGAGACCGTGTCGGTCAACTGGACCGTGACCTTTTCGCCGCCGGTCCCGTTCACGACCGTCTTCGCGCCAGCCGGCGCCACGGTGTTCGGGTCCACCCACTTTTCGGGCTTGACGAATGCCGGACGGTCGACCTTCATGAAACTGCCGTGTTCCGGATCGCCGTGAATATTGGCGTACATCGAGCGGATCTCCTGCGTACGCCTGGCCATCGCCTTCACGCCGTCGGAATTGCCGCGGAACGCCTCGGAAACTTCCGTCCACGTCGCGTGATACGGGCAGTTCATGTCGACCCAGAGAGCGAGCTGGCGGAACGCCTGGTCATCGAGCTTCACGTTGTGGTGGTTCCCGTCGCGAAGCATCTGGAAGAGCGGCGAGGTGTTCGTGTGGTACTCCATCGGATAGAACATGTGAACGTCGCTTTCCGGACCCGGACGACGGACGTACGGGATCAGGTCGATGTAGGATTTGCCGTAGTGGCCCTCCCACTCGTCTTTCGGACGCGAAATGTCGGCGAAGTTCGGGCGGCCTTCCTTCGAGCCGTCGTGGCAGCCGACGCAGTATTTATCGAGCACCGGCTGAACTTCACGGTTGAAGCCCATCGGGCGGGACTCGCCGCCGAACTCTTCGATCGGGGACGGGGCCTTCAGCATCGCGATCGTGCGTTTCGCCGGCGTCACGCTGTTCTGCGACTCGTGGCAGCCGTTGCACGTCACGCCTTCGCCCGGCATGCCGACGAGCCACGAACGCATCAGCTGGACCGCCGAGCCGTGTTCGTCGAGCGGCTGCACTGCGATCGGCGTGTTGGCCGGGATCTGGAAGAACGCGGAGCCGTCCTCGTAAACCGGGACTTCACCGATCAGGATCTTGGAGTCCCAAGAGGCTTCGATCCCCATCATGTTGTGGTTTCCAATGCCGCGGTAGCCGTACTGGTAACCGAACAGACGCAGGCGCTTCACGATCCCCTTCGGCAGACCGGCAAGGCCCGGGCCGAAGTACACGTCGGTCAGGAACGCGGTCGCGTCCTTCTGGCCTTCGATCAAGCGGCTGGCGACGACCGGCGGGGTCGGACGCTCTTTCAGCGGCTGCGGCTCAAAGAGGCCACGGCCCGGCAATTCCTTGATCAGGAGCATGTTGTCGAACGTATCGACCAGGTAAAGCCCCCACTGACTGTCCGCCTTCGGACGCGCGGAGACGAGGAAGTAGTCCTCGCTGAGCGGGAACGGGAAGAGGAACTTCGGCCACGAATTGTCGGCCAGCTGGTCCATGATCTTCGCGACCGGCTGTTTGTCACGGTACGGGATCTGCTGGACCACGCCGTCGATTTCCTGACGGCCCTTGCGCGGGTCCATGATCCAGAGCTCGCCCTGACGCTGAGCGGCGCCGTGGTGACCGGTCACGATCGTGACGAATTTCGGGCTGCCCGGGATCGGCTTGGCGTAGAACATCGAGTTCGGCCAGTACGAGTTCGAGCCGTAGTATTCTTTCTGGTCCGAACCGTCCGGGTTCATGCTCATCATGATGCGCGTGAAGTAGTGATTATCGTCCACGTACTCCCAGCGGAGGAACATGACGCGGCCGTTGTTGAGCGTGATCGGGCACCAGTCCTGGTCCTGCTCAAACGTGACCTGACGGGTCGTTTTTCCATCCGCTTCCACGCGGAAAATGTTCCCCACGTGACCGGCGCCGCCGATGCACGGCACGCCCATCATCGACGCGCTGGAGATGAACATGTGCGCGCCGTCCGGCAGGTAGCACCCCTCCACATTATCGACGTCCGGGCCGATGAACGGGGTGATCTGTTTGAATTCCTCCGGTTTGTCAAGATTCACTTCGAAAACTTCCCACGTGTTTTTGTCGGAAAGGGCGGTGACCAGGATGCGCTTGGCGTCCCAGTTCAGGCAAATGTCGCCCATGTAGCCCGGGCGCGGCGCCTTGATCAGCGGGGTGATCTCGTTCGTCTTGAGGTTCAGGACGTCGATCGTGTTGTCGTTCGGGCCTTTGCCGCGGGAGCAGTTCGACATCCAGTTCGCCTCGACGTTCGGGCCGCCGGCGACGCGCACCAGCACGTTCTCCGGCAGGAGCGGGTTGGCCAGAAGCGCCTCACGGCGGAACGCCAGGAATTCCTCGGCGAGCTTCACCGCTTTATCGACCGAGGCCGAGTCTTCCGGGTTAATGTTTTCAAAGGCGTTTTCGTATTTTTTCAGGCCGGCGAGATACTTCGCGCCATCGTACTGGCCCGGGAAGGATTTCGTCAGATTGTCGATCGCCATGCGCAGCGACGGCATTTTCTGAATGGCGTCCACCGCGTCCGGGGCGATTTTGGCGAGCTTCTGCTCAAGCTGACGGCGGGCGATCGCTTCCTGCGTGGCGGCTTTTTCTTCTTCGCTGGAGAAAAGGCTCGGGTCTTTTTCGTCACCCACGACCTGAACTTCGATCAGCGACATCCAGCCGTCGGCGCGCGTATTTTTCTTGCTCGGGTCGCCGGCCTTGGTCGGGTAGGTGTTCCAGAAGCGGTACTCGATCCAGTCGAAGGCCTGGCCGCCGATGAATTTGCCGTCCTCGGTTTCGCGGAAGGAGGATTTGAAGCCGCCGCCGTTGGAACCGATCACTTTATCGCCGGTCGTCAGCAGGAACGCGTCCGGACCGTCGAAATTCGGTTTCTGACCGGGGTTCTTCGAGTTGTTCACGAAGCGGACCTCGTAGTCCTGATTCGCGCGGGAGTCGATGTTCCCGGTGTAAAGAATGACCTCTTTAATATTGCGGGGCTTGCCGAGATAAACGACGAAACGGGCGGGATTGCCCGAGACGCCGACGCGCCCGTCACCGCCAAGCTGACCGACCAGACTGTCCGTCATGGCGACGTACGACCCCGAGTTAATACCGGGAGATTCCACGATCTTGGTTTCCGGGAAGTTGAGGAAATTCAGAACGTGACCGATTGCGATGTCGTTCTGCATCGTGACGAATTCGTCCGGATTATTCGCCCAGGACATGGTGGTCATTTCGACCTCAGCCTGAAGCGCGGTCCCGAAGAAGACGGCCACACCGAATGCCAGCGGCAGGATGAATTTTTTAAACATGAAATTTCTCCGAAATTTGCGAAAAATCGCCAGGTGGAAAGGGTAATCGAAATAAAATCACTCTAATTTATTTATTAAACCACAGTCCCCCGCGTTTGTCAACCGACCGGGAATGAAAAAAATGAGGATTTTTTGAGGTTTTTTCAAGAAAAAAGAGATTTGAGCGCCAAATCAGGCGGTGGGTCAGAAAATCCCGGCCGGGAACATTTCCAAAAGCCGAATTCCGCCGAGGATCCACAAAACCGCCACGACGGGGGTGAGGAGGTTCGTCGTCAGGATCGCCGTGGCCGCCACGCTGTTCGAGCCGCCGTAGAGCTTCGAGAACATGATGATCAGCATCGCGGTCGGCATCGCCGCCTCAACCACCAGAATGCGCTGAACGAGCGGGTTTCCCGGAATACAGAGCGCCGCGAAAACCATCAGGGCCGGGAAGAGAAGCGCGCGGAAAAAGAGCGTCCAGCCCACAAGCGAGTACGTTTTCGCCTTCAGGACGTTGACGTTCCCGTTCGCGACCTGGTCGTAGATCATCGCCCCAATGAAAATCAGCGGGACCGTGATCTGGGCCAGCCCGATGTTCTCGATCGTCCGCGCGATGCACATCGGAATGTTGCCGTCGGGGCCCATTCTCAGACCGCAGAGGTTCAGGATGATCGCCAGGAAAATCGTTATGAACGGCGTGCTGAGGACCTTTTTCCACCACCCCTTCTGAAGCCCGCCCGCAAGGTACGGCACGATGCAGATCCAGACCGAAAGTTCGATCCCGAGGATGAAGACGAACAGCGCGGTGGCGTACTCCGGTTTGTCCGGGTACATGAACTGAATGATCGGGATGGGGACGTAGCCGTAATTGTAGAGCGACGACGTGCAGAGGAACGTCCGGCGCTCGGCGTCGTCGGCCAGGCTCGTGATTCGGGCGGGCAAGGCGGTGAACAGGCGCATGATCAGCATCGCGACGAGGACCGAAAAGAAACCGAAAAGCGGCGCGATGCCGTAAGAAATCAGGTTTTCCTTCAGCGGCGTGGTCATGATCTTGCTGAAGATGAGGCACGGGTAGAGCAGATTCAGGCAGAGACTCATCGCCGAGTCATCCGCCTCGGGACGCAAAACCTTTACGTATCTCAAAAACCCGCCGAGGATGATCAGGAAGAAAATCATCAGCGTGGCGCTTAAAACCGGCTCAATCATGGGGTGCTTTCTAAGGGGACGACGCGTCCAGCGTCGTTAATACGGAGGGCCGGCGTCCTCGCCGGTCAAGTTAATTACGCCACAATTTACGGAATCATTACTGACTCCACTCGCCAGAGTCGTTTTGCGAGCGGTGGCAGTAATACCACCGTAAACTCCACTCAAATAAATATTTTGTGCCTTTCCCGCTTCACCGGTCATCAACTTGACCGGCGGGAAGCCGGCCTTCCGGATCGACGACGCTGGAAGCGTCGTCCCCGTACTGGACGGCGCACACCGCGATCCCGTGCGCGTCGGCAAACTCCAGAACGTCCGTGCGGTCGATGAGGATCGTCCGGTCGGCCTCGATCGCGATCACCTGGCCACCCGCCTTGGCGAACGTTTCGAGCGTCTGCAGCCCGATCGTCGGCACGTCGAACCGCATGTCCTGGTTCGGCTTGGCCGCTTTGACCAGCACGAGGTTTTTGCGGGTACACAATTCCCCGGCACGTTCGATGCAGCGGTCGGTCCCTTCGATCCCCTCCAGCGCGATCGCCACGCCCTCCGCCACGACGACCGACTGCCCGACGTCAAAGCGGCCGAGCGTTTTCGCGACCTGCATGCCGTACCGAATGTCACGCCACTGCGCCTCGGTGGGATGCTTCTTCGTCAGGATACCCTCTCCGGCGAGCAGTTCCGGCACGAAATCGGTCGGCGTACGCATTTTCAGGCCAAATTTTTCAAAAAGTCGAACGAGTGCGAGCATCAGCGTATCGTCCTTGCAGTCGTGTTGGTGGGTGATGAAGTACGAGGCGAACGTCCGGAATGTGATCCAGTCGGGAAGATTCACAAAAAACGACGTGGGGCGGAAAAGGCGCCATTTGAAGTACTTCCCGAGCGTGATGAAATCGACGATCCCGTGCCGGCGCATGTAACGAATGACCCGCCCCAGCTTGCACATCCCGATGGGGTGGTACACGGCGCAGATCCCGGCGAGAGCTTTATGGTCCGCATGCCCGGCCACGCCGAAGCAGTGGACCTCAAACCCCTGCGCGGCGAGCGCCTTCGCGACGTAAACGGGGTAACGGCCCCAACCGGCGATCATGCAGATTTTCTTCATCGTCCTTTGGAGTGCGGCAATACAGAAGCCGAAGGCTTCCTTTGCCGCTTTCACTTAGCGACCGAAAAATGGAATGGTATCAATGGGTTTTCACGTGGGGAACGTCCAGCGCGCTTCCGCGGCAAATGCCTCTTCGAGGCCGTATTGACGCAAGGGAAAGCGGTGAATGTCGCTTGCGCGACTGTATCACCGCACTCCAAAATTTAAAAGACGACGCTGCAAGCGTCGTCCCCGTAAAGAAGAATCTGCAGTGCCATTACTGACCCCGCTCGCCATTCTTTCGACTAATCGCCAGAGGCGTTTTTTACTGCTCGTAGTTCGGGTCGCCGGCGATATTGATGTTTCCGATTCCGGAATCAACGTCGCATGGGCACATGAGCGATTTATAGGTGGCGTACTGGATCGCCTTGCTGACGGCTTTCACACTGCCATCGGCAAACGCGACATTATTCACCTGCGAATGACGGCTCGTCGGGAAGTTGTAGTAATTGGAAGTATTAATCTGGTTATCGCCCCAGATGAGGCCGAAGCGTTTGCAGGCGTTATCCCGGCCTGTCTGCGTGGCCCAGTTATCGTTCGGACTGTAATCCGTGCTGATGGTTCCTGAATGGCCCGGCACGCGCTGGTAGCATTTTTCCGCAAGGAGGATCGTCATGGAAGCCCCGTCCTTAATGGAGGAAATGGAAGACCGCGTGTAGGAATTCGCGTTAGTCCCATTGTAGTAGAACAAAAGGCCGGAGGCGCTCCACTTTTTCCGGTCCGAGGCACTGCTGCCATTTGTAAGGCCCCAGCCGCCCGAGTTACCCACGTTGGCCATGTAGCTGAAACTGTTCGCCGGCGCGTCACCCACGGGGCATTTGAACTGTTTGATCGGAGTGTTGGAGAAATTTCCGTTGGTAATCGCTTCGGCGAATTTTCCCAGCCCCAAATCTTCCAGGATCTGATCGTACCAGGTTGTGTAATTGCTTCCGCTCTTTCCCACATACGGGAGGCGGTCTTTGTTGGAATCAAACAGACACATGGCTTGTGCCAGTTCTTTCTCATTATTGGCACAGGTGGTCTGGAGCGCGGCCAGACGTGCGTTCACAATGGCGGGCATAAGCAGGCCCATGAGGACGCCGATGATGGCAATGACGACGAGAAGCTCAATGAGCGTGAACCCGCGGCGGCGGACAATGGCGATTTTTGTGACGGACATGGTTTTCCCCTTGAATATGCTGATTGGATATAGTAGTCCTTGATTAATACGGTGAAAATTCGTGTTGGTTCAAACAGCATAAAGAATATTGAAAAACGGCCAACTTCGATCATCCATTATTCGTTCTTCATTATTCATTATTTCTATATTTTGCCCCATTTTCAGGAAATTTCCAGCCCCTCCGGCACTTTTTTTTTAAAAATTTCCAAAAAAAGCACGGGTGGGGCTGGATTTATTTTCAATTTTAGTGCAAAATAGAACGTATAGAGAGTAATCATTGGAAACGTTTCCCTTTTTACAGGACACCCATCATGAAAACCACATCCATTCGTCGGGCATTCACCCTGGTGGAACTCCTTGTCGTCATCGCCATCATGGGGGTTTTGATCGGCCTGACCATTCCGGCCGTACAGTCGGTTCGTGCAGCGGCAAGACAGACCACCTGCCTGAACAACGAAAAACAGATCGCAACGGCCGCGATCGCACACAATTCCACAATAGGCTATTTGCCCTATTATCGTTACTACTACCGGAACAATGGCTCCCAACTCTCCGTGAGCTGGGTCATTCCGCTTCTGCCGCAGCTCGGCGAAACGCCCCTCTGGAATCAATGGGACAACGGGACCGTGACATACAAATCGCTTAAGTGTATGATTTGCCCCGACACGCCCGAGAAGAAAGTCGTTCTGGCAGGTCTTTCTTACGGCGCAAATTGCGGCTACTCCGGGACTGAAAACGACGCTGGCGGCGTTTACGCCTTCCAGCTCGGTGCGTTCGTACGGGACCCGAAAATCAACAAACGGTCGATGATCGGCAAGATGAAAGACGGCTCAAGCTACACGGTACTGGCTTCGGAAAACCTTTCCATCAACAACTGGCAGCCCGCCGAGCGTACCGCAAACGGCATCCTCTGGGCGTCATCGGAGACGACGAACAATTACCCGTCGAGCTACCACCCCCAGAAGGGATTCAACATGGTATTCGCGGACGGAAGCGGGAGATACATCAATAAAGACCTTAACTACCTGACCTACTGCCAGCTTATGGCCCCGGACGACGGCAAGGCCGCGAAATATAACAGCAGCCTGACCAATCCGATGGACGTCAAAAAACTGGGTAAATAGGCCGCGGCTCGCATTTTCCAACCTTTGAACTTTCACAAAAAAAAGGACCCTCACTTATGCTTAAACTCCACAACGCAATGTGGCCCGGCGTGGTCGGAAAAGGCCAGCCCGGTACGGAACCTTTCATCGATCTGGATACCATGCTCAAAATGACGGCCGACACCGTGGTGGACGGCCAGCGCTTCGACGGCGTGGACCTTTTCCTCTCCGACCCGCACATCAGCATCGACTCCACTGACGAGGACCTCGAACGCCTGGCCGACAAAGTCCGTGCTTACGGGCTGGCGATCGGCTCGTGCGTCGCTCCGATCTGGGGAGGCTGCGGCGGTGGAAGCGCGATGGGCGATGAAATCGAGCGCGGGCGGTTCCTGCAGATGGTCCAGAAAGCGTGCCGCCTGGGGATGAAGCTCCGCGAGATGGGCGTCCGGCCGTACGGCTGCATCCGCGTCGATTCGTCCTGCTCGGTCGAAGAATGGAGCAGCGACCCGGTCGGGAACACCGCCAAGATCATCGGCACGTTCACGGAAGCGGCCAAGATCGCTTCGGACTACGGCGAACGTCTCGCGGCGGAAGGCGAGATCTGCTGGGGCGGGATGCACTCGTGGAAGTGGATGCTCCGCGTTCTGGAAGGGGTCGGCCAGCCCGAAGTGTTCGGTTTCCAGGCCGACATGTCGCACACGCTGCTCTATTTGATGGGCTACAACGCGCCGGAAGACCGGATCCTGCCGGAGAATTACGACTGGAAAGACCGCGATGTTCTGGATGAGGCGTACATCAAACTGACCTCGCAGCTTCGTCCGTGGGTCGTGGACTTCCACGTCGCCCAGAACGACGGCTCGGTCTTTGGTTCCGGCTCGCACGATAAAACGGGGCGGCATTGCCTGGTGAACGACCCGAACGGGAAGCTGGACATTCCGCACTTTGCGAAGTACTGGCTCTGCGACGAGACGGGCAAATTCACGGGCGCGCTGAAGCACATTTGCTGGGACGGCTGCATGTTCCCGAACTCCTGCATGACGAACCCGACCACGTGGGAGAACATTCTCGCCGCGATGATGCAGGTCCGTATGGAGTGCGATGATACAGCGCGTTAGCGCATTCATCGCTTTCACTTACGGCGATACAGCCTCGCAGAGGCATTCGCCGTTAAAATGCGCTGGACGAATCGTTTCTTATGGAAAACGAACCAGCTGCCAAGTAAAGCAACAATTCAGTGGAGGACATTATGCTCACGACTTGGCCGCACGCCCCGGTCCACAAAATGGATGCTGGCGGGATTTATATGGTCACAGCCGGTACATATCAGAAAGAGCATTTCCTATGGGAACCTGCAACCCGAACCTATTTTTGCTCTCTCCTCTTTGAAACAATGCTGAAATACGGGTTTGAGCTTCAGGCGTGGGCCGTGATGTCAAATCACTACCACATGATTGTTCAGGTCCCAGACCAAAATACGTCATTACGCACGGCACTAAGTGAACTCCATCGTTCCAGTGCCTTGCACTTTAACCGAACGGATAAACAGCCGGGCCGAAAGTTTTGGTATAATTTCTGGGACAGTCAAATTACATTTCAGAAATCGTATTTTGCCCGTTTGCATTACGTTCACACGAATCCGGTCCATCACGGAATCGTAGCGAACGCCGCCCTTTATCCCCACTGTTCGTACACGTGGTTTATTCAAAATACACCCGAAGTTTTTCAAAAACACGATTTTGCAGATGGATTCAAGCAAAATAAACGTGATTGATAATTTTTAAATATGGAGTGCGGCAATACAGAAGCCGAAGGCTTCCTTTGCCGCTTTCACTTACGGCGATACAGCCTCGAAGAGACTTTCGCCGCTGAAGTGCGCGGGACGTTTCCCACGCTAACACCGATTCTTATACTAATTGATAGTTTTAAATTTGAAAGTTTGGAGTGCGATGATCCTGCCTTGAAGATGCGTCTGCCGTTGAAGCGGGAAAACATTTCTCCCCGTGAAAACCTTTTTCAAGGAGAATATTTTTTGGTCGCTAAGTGAAAGCGGCAAATGCCTCTTCGAGGCTGTATTGCCGCACTCCATAGAAAGGAACACACAATGAAAGAACTCCGCATTGGCCAGATCGGCACCGGTTTCATGGGCCGTACGCACTCGAACGCCTACCTGCAAGTGCCGCACTTCTTCAAGACCGGGTTTAAGCCCGTCCTGAAGTGCGTCTGCTCCATCGACAAGACCCTCCAGGAATACGCGGACACGTGGGGATACGAGTCCATCGAAACCGACTGGCGCAAGGTCGTGGAACGTGACGACATCGACCTGATCGACATCGTGGTCCCGAACAACCTCCACCACGACATCGTGATCGCGGCGGCCGAGGCCGGGAAAATGGTCATCTGCGAGAAACCGATGTGCATGAACATTCAGGAAGCGCAGGAAATGGTCGCGGCCGTCGAGAAAGCCGGCGTTGCGAACATGGTGAACTTCAACTACCGCCGCGTCCCTGCCGTCACGCTTGCCAAGCAGCTCGTCGATGAAGGGCGCATCGGCCGGCCGTTCCACTACAACGCGGTCTATAATCAGGACTACACCATTTCCCAGAACGTCCCGATGGGCGGCGCGGCACTGTGGCGGCTCGACTCCAAAGTGGCGGGTTCCGGCGTGACCGGCGACCTTCTCGCCCACTCGATCGACATCGCGGAGTGGCTCAACGGCCCGATCGCCCGCGTGTGCGCCAAGACGGAGATCTTCGTCAAGGAACGCAAGCACGTCGAGACCGGCAAGATGGAAAAAGTCACGATCGACGACGCCTGCGCCTTCATCGCGGTCTTCGAAAACGGCTCGTTCGGCACGTTCCACAGCACCCGGTACGCCCGCGGCCGCAAAAACCACAACACGTTCGAGCTGAACGGCGAGAACGGCGCGGTTTACTTCGATCTGGAATGCCCGCACAGCCTGCAGTTCTTCCGTTACCGCGATCCGGAAACGGGCGAAAAGACCCCGGACCACGTGGTCGGGTGGCAGAGCATCCACGTCACGAACTCGGAGCACCCGTACATGGGTCACTACTGGGTCCCCGGCACGACGATCGGTTACGAGCACACGTTCATCAACAATTTCGCGGACTTCCTGACGGCCATCAATGAAGGCACGGAGTACCAGCCGAACATGCGTCAGGCGATGCGTACCCAGTTCGTGTGCGACAAAGTGCTGGAAAGCGCCCGCACCGAGAAATGGGTTGACCTTTTGTAAATTATGAATGAAGAATTATGAATTACGAATTGCAGAAGGCGAGCCTCAAACTCCCTTCTGTAGTTTGTGATTCATTATTTTAAAAATTTAATTCATAATTCACAATTCTTAATTCTTAATTGAACCAATGCCCGTTTTAAAGTTGAATTCACTTCATCTGCTCTTTCAAGCTCTTGAAAAGAAGGAGATTGATTTATTCACGAGCCGCCTCATCATTTTGATGCGCGATGGGGATCTTGCACTTCCTCTGCTGCGAATAATTCAGGGAATTCTGAAAGAAGTCGCACCCCTGACGAATTCTGCGACCTTCATCTACGCGCTTGCATCCAGTGTCGTCCTGATGGAAGCCCCGGATATGACGGAAAAAAGAAAGCTTGCGAAGGAATTGATCGATCTGACCAACGCGCCGGAAGCTTCCTCTGATCTTCTTGAATTGGTCGCGGGTGCCATCATCAATCTGATGCTCGAAGACGAGCTTCCGCTTGAGGAAAAAAAGG
Organism: Thermoguttaceae bacterium; assembly: GCA_017447865.1. GTDB lineage: Bacteria > Planctomycetota > Planctomycetia > Pirellulales > Thermoguttaceae > RGIG3701. The sequence goes on along the minus strand of JAFSMO010000055.1, from coordinate 20,489 downwards.
AACTGGTGACTCGGCTCCATCAAATGACGCTCTGCAGGAACGCCACCTCGGATGTGCTCGACATTTATGCGCGTGGTCTTTTTAATATCTCGGTGGATGAACCGAACATAAACGGGAAACGGGCCTATACTCATCAGCTCCAAACGCTTGCGCTCTATGGAAAAGGGACCGTTACTACGAGGATCCATGCGGCCAAGGCTTACGTGAACCTGGGCTGCTTTACTCACGATGAGGGGGAGCGCGTCAACTGCCTCGCCACATTGGAGAAACTGGTTCACAAGCCTGGCACCAATGCCGAATTGAGGAACATTTACGCCAAAGGCATGTTTAACTTCATCGTTGATGACGATAATCAGGAGACCTTTCGGAATCGTTACTTCCAAAAGCTCAAGAAATTGGCGCAAGCCCCGGAAGCGACGTGGGACATTCGTAAACTGTACGCCCATTCACTGCTGTTTATGGCGCTCTATACGGAGAATATTCGGGAAAAACGCAAGTATGTTCGCCAGATTATGGAAATGGTCGAAATGCCCGGGTGTGTTCCGGAAATATTCGTGACGGCGGCGCGTGCGGTTTTTAACCATCAAATCGACGAAATCTCCCTGAAGAATAAAAAGAAGGCGATCCTCATGCTGGAAAGGATTCTGAAAAGAAGCGGCAGTGCGCCTTCAGTGCTTCGTGAGTACGCCCGAAGCCTCGTGAATATTGCCACCGAAGATCAGCCTTACGAAGCCAAACGTCGGTACTCCGACCAGCTCCTGAAACTCACGGAAACGAAAAATCCTTCCCTGGATATTGTGCTGGAATACGCGAAATCGCTGCTCAATCTTGTTCTCACCGATGAAAGCGATGAACAAAAAGTCAAGGATTTAACGACGATCCTGAGCATTGATCAGAATATTCATTACAGGAAGGCCAACCTGGCGGAAAATACGCGCGTCAATTACCTTTGCGTCAAGGCGGAAGCGCTGATGCTTATGCTCACTATGGAACCCAATCTCGCGGAGCGCCGCAAAATCCTGAGCAAAATCCCAAAGGTGGACGAGATCAAAGAAAGTGATTACTTCAAGGTTTTCGTGGATATTTTCAAAGATACCGTGGAAGATGAAAAGGATCCGGCCTTAAAACAGGAACTCCGTGAAATGTACGACTCGTTCGTCCATGTTTTTGAGGTCTCCATGAACAACAAGAATCTGCTGAATATTCTCAAGCAGGTGGACGAGAAAAAACTTGATATTTCGCCGAACCTGCTGAAGGATTTGGTGGAAAAGATGGAGGACGAAGAATAAAAAGTGGGGGTCCCGTTTTCGCGAGACCCCCAAAATCTGCGGCTCAGTTTTCGATCTGCGCCTGAACCAGACTCTTTCCGCAGTAAATCTGGCGGAGTTTCGGCTTCTCGATCTTTCCGGTCGGGTTGCGCGGAATGGTCGCGAAGATGATTTTTCTCGGCCGTTTGTAGCGCGGCATGCCCGTGCAGAACTCGTGGAGCTCCGTTTCGGTCGTCTTGCGGCCGGGCTTCAGCTCGATGATCGCGCAGGTGATCTCACCCAGACGCTGGTCCGGCAGGCCAATGACCGCCACGTCCTTAATGTCCTGATGCTGACGCAGGAAATCCTCGATCTGCACCGGGTAAATGTTCTCGCCGCCGGTGATGATCACGTCTTTTTTGCGGTCCACGAGGTAAATGAAACCGTCCTCGTCCTCCTGCGCCATGTCGCCGGTGAAGAGCCAGCCGTCCTGAAGGCACTCTTCCGTTGCTTTCGGGTCGCGGTAGTAGCACGTCATGACGCCCGGCCCTTTGACCGCCAGCTCGCCAACCTGCCCGCGCGGAACGGTCTGGTGTTTCTCATCGACGATTTTCACGCTCCAGCCGTAGCCCGCGACGCCGATCGCGCCGACTTTGTGCGTGTTTTCGATCCCAAGGTGAACGCAGCCGGGGCCGATCGACTCGCTCAGGCCGTAGTTCGTGTCGTAGTCGTGCTTGGGGAAATAGCTCTTCCAGCGTTTGATGAGGCTCGGCGGGACCGGCTGCGCGCCGATGTGCATCAGGCGCCACTGGTCGAGGTGGTAGTCCTCGAGTTTGATCTCGCCCCGCTCGATCGCGTCCAGAATGTCCTGCGCCCACGGAACGAGCAGCCAGACGATCGTGCAGCGCTCCTCCGAGACCGCGCGCATGATCCACTGCGGCTTCACGCCCCGAAGCAGGACCGCCGGGGAGCCGGCGAGGAAACTTCCAAACCAGTGCATCTTCGCGCCGGTGTGGTAGAGCGGCGGAATGCAGAGGAATTTATCGTCGCGGGTCTGCCCGTGGTGCTTCTGCTCGGTGATGCACGACGACATTAAACTCTGGTGCTTGTGCAGGATCGCCTTCGGGAAGCCCGTCGTTCCGGACGAGAAGTAAATGGCCGCGAAATCGTCGTCGGTCAGCGGGACGTTCGGCGCCTTGGTCGACATGTACTGGAGCAGTTTGTCGAAACTGTCCGCGAAGGTCGGGCAGTTTTCGCCCACGTAGAAAAGATGCTTCACGGCCGGGATCTTGTCGCAGATGGTTTCCACGCGCCCGATGAACTCCGGGCCGAAAATCAGGCCGGTCGATTCGGAAAGGTCGAGGCAGTACTTGATCTCGTCGGGAGCGTAGCGGAAATTCATCGGAACGGCCAGCGCGCCGGTGCGCAGGATCCCGAAGTAGATCGGAAGCCACTCGAGGCAGTTCATGAGCAGGATCGCGATTTTGTCGCCTTTTTTCACGCCGCGGCTCAGGAGGAGATTGGCGAACTGATTCGCTTTTTCGTCGAATTCCTGCCAGGTCATGGTGCGCCGCGAGCCGTCTTTATTCGTGTCCTCGATCAGCTCGTACTCTTTCCACGTAACGCGGCGTTTTTCGTCGTCTTCGGGATTCAATTCGGTCAGGCAGATTTCCGGGCCGTAAAGCTCGGCGTTCCGGGCGAGGATTTCGGTGATGGGCATTTTGGAGGTCCTTGAAATTTTGTGTGAAGTGTAAAAAGTGGAATTTTGGAGTGCGGCAATACAGAAGCCGAAGGCTTCATTTGCCGCTTTCACTTAGCGACCGAAAAATGTGGCCGCGAAAATGTTTTTTCTCGTGGGAAAGGCCCAGCGCACTTCAGCGGAAAATGCCTCTTCGAGGCAGTATTGCCGCAAGTGAAAGCGGTGAATGCACTGCGCGCTGTATTGCCGCACTCCGAAAAAGTTTAAAACCTGAAATCGCGCTTTCCTTCGTGCAGCTCGTACAGGTGTTCCGTGGCGATCCGGCGCACTTTCTCGTTCGGGATCTTCGTCAGTTCTTTCTCGATGAGCGCCTCGCCGATCGCTTTCGTGTCGGGCGACGCGTAGTCTTCGAGGTACTCTTTGAGCGTCATCAGCGCGTTCGGGTGGCAGCAGTTGACGATCTGGCCGGACTTCACGAGGCTCATGAAGCGGTCGCCCGTCCGCCCTTCACGGTAGCAGGCCGTACAGAAGGAGGGGACGTAACCAAGGCGCATGAGCCAGTTCAGCACTTCGTCGAGCGTCCGATTATCGACCACGTCGAACTGGGCCGAGTTTTCGTCTTCCGGCTCGGGATTGACGTAGCCGCCGACCGAAGTGCGCGACGCGCCGGAAATCTGCGAAACGCCCAGTTTCAAAACCATCTCGCGGGCCGCTTTCGACTCGCGGGTGGAAATGATCAGGCCAGTATAGGGGACCGCGATACGCAGAACGGCCACGATCTTCGCAAACGTTTCGTCGTCGATCGAGTTGGAAAACATCAGCGGGTCAATGTCGTCGGCCCGGCGGATGCGCGGCACGCTGATCGTGTGCGGCCCGACGCCTTTGGCGGCTTCCAGGTGCTCGGCGTGCATCAGCATCCCGACGAAATCGTACCGGTACGGGGTCAGCCCGAACAGGACGCCGCAGCCGACGTCGTCGATCCCGCCGTCCATCGCGCGGTCCATCGCTTCCGTGTGGTACGCGTAGTTCGATTTCGGGCCGGTCGGGTGCTTCTCCTCGTAAAGTTTTTTGTTGTACGTCTCCTGGAACAGGATGTACGTCCCGATCCCGGCGTTTTTGAGTTTCGTGTAGTTCTCGACGGTCGTGGCCGCAATGTTCACGTTCACCCGGCGGATCGCGCCGTTTTTGTGCTTGATCGAGTAAATCGTGTCGATCGACTCGAGAATGTACTCGATCGGGTTCATCGTCGGGTGCTCGCCCGTCTCCAGCGCGAGGCGTTTGTGGCCCATGTCCTGCAGAGCGATGACTTCTGCGCGGATCTCGTCCTGCGTCAGTTTTTTGCGGGTCAAATGCTTGTTCTTGAAGTGGTACGGGCAGTAGGTGCAGCCGTTCACGCAGTAGTTGGAAAGGTAAAGCGGCGCAAACATCACGATGCGGTTCCCGTAGAAGCGCTGCTTGATCTCCATCGCCTCGGCGTAAATGCGCTCGTTGAGTTCCGGGTCGGTGCAGTCGAGGAGCAGGATCGCTTCGCGGTGACTGAGGCTCTTGCAGTCGCGCGCTTTGTCGAGGATGGCGGAGATCATCGCTTTGTCGTTGCGGTGCTCGTCGGCATACGCCAGGGTTTCGAGGATTTCCCCATCATCAATGAATTCTACGGCATGAGGAGATTTGGGATCGTACATTGGAGTCCAGCTTTCTGTTTTTACTAATCTTTACGCGGCGCACGTTCCTGCGTCGTTTCTTTCTTCGAACAAACCGATTTCGCGCTGACTCCCGGAAGCATTCCGAGTTTCCCGGAAAGGGAACTGATCACGTCAGTCGGCGCGTCGAGCACGACGCTGATGATGCTCAACTCGCACGAGCGGTACGGGATCCCCATCCGGCCGATGATGTGGTCGGAGTAATCCGCCAAAAGCGTATTAATTTTCTCGACGGAACGGTGATCTTCCACGATGATCCCAACGATTCCAATGCGTCTTTCTGAAGGGGATGCGCTCACGTTCGCAAGTCAGTCTGAAAAAGGGTTTTACAAAAAAAATTCCTGCGTTCAGAGTATGAAGCAGGAATTCAATATTGCAAACCCTCCGCAGACCGCGGACGATTGGATTCGCGCATTTCCCCGTCTTCACTGCCCGGCCGAACCCGGCAACTCAGAACGACTGCCAAATTAAAGTCTTTGCTCAGAAACCCTGCGAGGGGGAATCTTTACATTGACTTCTTTATATTATACCAACTTTTAAAAATTCCGCAAGGAGGGGGGAGCCGATTGCTAGAACAGGCCGTACGGGATCACGTCGTAAGCCGTGCCGGAGGGCATGGTGGCCGGCGCACCGTGGAAACTCCCCGGCCAGGCAGAACCGCGCAGGCGGCCTTTGTGGTGCGGGCCGTACTGGTTCTTCGGCGTCCCGTAAATGCGGACCGTGACTTCGTTCTCGCCGTCGCGCAGGGCCGACGTAATATCGACGGAATCGTCACGCAGGGCGATCGTGCCGACCTGCGTCCCGTTGACCAGCACCACCGCCACGGCGCCGTTCCATCCCTCACGGATCGGGGGCAGTGCGACGAACGTTTGGCCGGCCGTTTTCGTGACCGTCTGCGTGTAGTCCACCGCCCCGGAATAGAACGGCGCGCCAAGAGCCGCCCAGCCTTTTTGAGGATCGACCTCCAGCCCGGTCCCATCGACGGCCAGGTGGGCCGGTCGATTATGGCCGCGGAAATTCAGCTCCGAAGTCGCCTTGGCCGTGACGCCGGAAATGCCCGTCTCGCGGCCGTCCGCAACCGTCAGGAACTGCACTTCCGCCAGCCCCACGAACGCGTTATCGTTGCCGCTGCTTTCGCGTTTCGTGCCGACAAACGATTCGTCGAGCGGGAAGGTGAAACCTTTCCAGTTCGAGAGGACCCGGAACGTCAGCTCCTTGCAAATGACGGGCCTTTCAAAGAGGATCGTTTCCTGCGTGCAGTCGCCCTTTTTGAACGTGAAGGTCCCGAGGCTGACGCCGTCCGCGATGAGTTCCGCCTCCTTGATGCCGCGCGTTTCGAGATTGACCTCGCAGTAGTTCCAGACGCGCATCCCGGTCACGGTCTGCTTCGCGGGGAACGTAAACGTGATGGCCGGGGCGAAATCGCGCACGCCCGCCACGTAATCCACGCCCGCACTGAGCCACGCGACGCCGTCCGGCACGCTGGAGTGGACCAGCGGTTTTTCCTCCGCGTCGTCTTTGGGCGCCTGCAGGCCGCGGTCGGGAACGATCACGAAACCCTGCTTCGCCGGCTCGAGCGAGAAATCTCCCACCACCCACGCGGGCATGATCTCGTGGAAAATCGTCATTTTGTCCGCCGTCAAAACGACCACGTTCTCCCCGGCCTGGACCAGCGGGGCGACGTCATACACGCCGAACGACCGGTCAAACTTCCACGCGCCGGGAATCGGCTCGACCGGCTTGCCGTTGACCGAAACGCGGTAGCCCGTCGGGTTTTCGCAGACGAATTGCAGCGTGCCGGGTTTGAACCCTTCGGCGACGTTGAACCGGTACGTCTGCGTGAAGCCGGAATCGTCGGCAAACTCGTGCTTGAGCAGCGTGTCGCGGAGCTGGACCCCATTATCCCACGGGGATTTCGCGAAGCCGTTCTTCTGCCAGAGCCACGCGTTGGCGGGGTAGAAGTACTGGTTTTGGTGCGTCTCGCCGCCGATCTGAACGTCCATGTAGTCGAGGACCAGAACGTTCGCGTCCAGGCGTTTGGTCGCCCAGTCCTTCGTGGGAACGATCACTCGGGCGGGACTGGCGTCTTCAGGCTTCCCGGCCAAAGCCGCGGCGGGTTTCCGGCCCGGGGTGAACGTCAGCAGAAGCGACCCACACGGCGGAATGCTGTACGTCTCGCCGAAGTACGGGCTGATTTTGCCGGTGAACGGGTCGAACTGCTCGACCAGAACGTCCCCGTCTTTCAGCGGCGCGTCGAGCTGGATCGCCCCCTGCGCGGCCGCGTCCATGCTGGCGTTGCAGACGAACAGGATGAACGCGTCTTTCGTCTGGCGCAGCATGTGGAACGTGCAATCCTCGACCGTTTGAGGAACCAGACGCACCGGCTGGCGGTTCAGGTCCAGCCCGTCCACCGTTTTGGCCTCCATCGCGGCGGTCACATTTTCGGCCATCTTCCGGATCTCCGCCGCCTGTTGATCGAGCGCGACCCCTTCAACGAACTGGATCTTTCCGCCGAGCGAAACGACTTTTCCGCCCGCCCTGACGTACTGGTCCAGCAGCCGGAGCGTCGGGACGTCGAGGTTTTCCAGCGTGTCGGGCAGAACGACATAATCGTACTGCGCCTTGCCGACCACAAACCGGCCGGAGTCGGAAACGCGCCCGACCTTTTCGATGATGTACTCCGAGCCGATGTCGTAATCGGCCTGCAGTTCTTCCAGACGCTTGATCGTTTCGCGGAACACGCTGCCGATCCGGCCGAGATTTTCGTGGCGCTGGTACATCCACGCGGTCGTCGTCGGCTCGATGAGCAGGAACCGCTCGGAGGTCAGCTCGCCGGAGGAGAGCATCCAGGAAAGCCGCGTCCAGTAATCCGCCAAATATTTGTACTGCTCAAAGCACGGGGCGTGGTACGAAAACGACTGCGGGTGGTCGTGCTTCCTCGCGCCGCGGATGCTGATGTACGAGAGGTGCTCGTCCGTCGTGTTGACACCGACCGCGTACGACCAGTCGCCCAGGCGTTTCAGGTCCTCGAAGCGAATGTCCCACCCGCCGGCGCCGTAGTTTTCCGAGAGCGTTCGGGCCAGGCCGTTCTGGTGGGCGACCGACGAAAGCTCCCGGCCCGCCCGCGCGTTGCCGAACTGCCCGCCGTCGCGGCTGTACGTGTTCATCAGCATGTCGATCGCCGGGCGCTGATGCCAGAAGTACATCGCCATGTTATCCGCCGCGTGCGAAGCCCCGGGCCATTCGTGCTCCCAGTAGTGCCCCGTCCACTGCATGCCGTTGGCCTCGCACCACTCGTGGACCGGCCGACCCCAACGCTCGGTGAAGAGGAAGCCGAGCGTCTGGTAGTAGTCATGCCGTACGCGGCGCCAGTCGCCCGACGTCTCCGTGAGGCATTCGAGATTTTCCAGGATGCTGTACCCGTGCATCTTTTCAAAGACTTCCGGCAGATCGTCCGTCCACGACAAATTCCCGGCGGGGGTGATCTGCGCCTCGTCGGAGAAAATGCCGGGGCAGCGCTTGCCGAACTGGTCGCCGATGTGCTTCTTGTACGCCTCGTGCGTGACCTCGATGAACTTTTCGGTCACGCCCGGTTTCATCAGATCGACGTAGTACATTCCGCCGTACCACTGCGACGCGCCGGCCCATTTGTACTCGCCGAGGATCCACGTCACGCCGTCCGCTTTCCCCTTGAGGAACTCGTCCGCCAGTTTCCCGGTCTTGGTTTGGTGGTAAAGCGCGGAAAGGTCCTTTTTGGAGCCGTCGCCGAGCACCTGAACCACGTACACGACGTCAGGCCCGGCCGTCCAGTTCCCGTTGGCGTCGGTCAGGGCGTCGCGGCGAAAAACGCTCAGGCCCTTCCCACGGGACTCAGGCATCGCTTCCGGCACCAGCCCCCCGGCGAACCCGGTCGGGTAAGAGTTTTCGTCGTAGATCCAGACGTTCATGTCGAGCCGCTCCGCCTCGTCGAGCGCCGTGCGCCACAAATGGAACCAGTCGTCCGACAAATACGGCGTCATGAGCCCCGGGCGCGGATGAACGAAGACCTGCTTGACGTCCTGCGCCGCCAGATCGCGCATCGTCTGGCGGATCTGGTCGTCCGTGAGCAAGTCGTTCCAGACCCACAGCGGCGCGGTGGCGTAATCCCGCCCCGGATCCGCAAAACGCGACTTCAGCTCGTCGATCGACGGATGCGTCGCCTGATTCAATTTGGTATTCTGGGCAAAAGTCAGGCCGCACAGGACGGTCAGCAGGCCCGCGAGCAGGAGCAAGGTGGTTTTTCTCATCTTGGAGTTCCTTTGGTTAAAATTTTCAGGAGGGAAATATTCATTTTTATTCCACTTCTGCTGATTATACCAGAAAGGGATTTAAATGCAAGGGCCGAATGAGAAAAGTCTGAATCTCCTCGGGGGCCAATCCCCTCAATTTAAAAAATTTCCTTGCGGGGGGTGGCAGGCGGCGATTTTTGTGGTATAATAGGTAAAGAAAGTAGACTATTCCTTCCACTCATCTGCGAAAAAAACATGAACGCCAGACAGAACGCCGTCAAATCCATCGGAACTCAAGTGACCACCCGCAGCGGACTGGTCGATTACCAGACCCGGGACCTCACGGAAATTTACGCCTCGCTCGTCTTTACCGAGGCCGTGCAGAAAGAGCGCCTTCCCGCCGAAGTCTTTGAATCCCTCCAGCAGACCGTCCGATGCGGCGGTGGGCTGGACCCGACGATCGCCCCCATCGTCGCGGCGGCCATGCGGGATTGGGCGATGGAGCACGGCGCGACGCACTACTCCCACTGGTTCCAGCCCATGACCGGCGGCACGGCGGAGAAGCACGACTCGTTCCTCACCCCCAGCGGCTTTCTGAAGGCGATCGCGAAATTCAGCGGGAACGAACTGATCCGCGGCGAGTCGGACGCTTCGAGTTTCCCCTCCGGCGGCCTGCGTGCCACGTTCGAGGCCCGCGGCTACACGGCCTGGGACCCTTCCAGCCCCGCGTTCATTCTGCAAAATCCCAACGGCGCAACGCTCGTCATTCCGACCATGTTCGTGAGCTGGACGGGCGATTCGCTCGACCAGAAGACCCCGATGCTGCGCTCGCTGGACGTTCTGAACCGCGAAGCGCTGCGCGTCCTGCGTCTTTTCGGAAACACCACGGCTAATCACGTTGAGTGCACGCTCGGCGTGGAGCAGGAATATTTCCTCGTGGACCGTCGCCTGGCGATCCAGCGCCCCGACCTGATCGTCTGCGGCCGGACCCTTTTCGGCGCGCGTCCGCCCAAGGGCCAGGAGCTCGAGGATAATTACTTCGGCGCGATCCCGGAACGGGTACTGGCGTTCATGACGGAAGTCGAGTTTGAACTGATGAAACTCGGCGTCCCGATCAAGACCCGGCACAATGAGGTCGCGCCGGGGCAGTTCGAGCTGGCGCCGACGTTTGAATCGATCAACCTCGCGCTGGACCACCAGATGCTCGTGATGCAGATCCTCCGCCAGACGGCCCGCCGTCACGGTTTCGTGTGCCTGCTTCATGAAAAACCTTTCGCCGGGGTCAACGGCTCCGGAAAGCATAATAACTGGTCGATCGGCACCGATACGGGTGAAAATCTCCTCGAACCGGGCGACACGCCGGAGAGCAACGCGCAGTACCTCCTCTTCTGCGCCGTGGTTTGCCGGGCCGTGCATAAATACTCGCGTCTTTTGCGCCTTTCGACCGCCACGCCGCACAACGATTTCCGCCTCGGAGCCGCCGAAGCGCCGCCGGCGATCATGAGCGTTTACCTCGGGAAGGAAATGACCGACATTTTGGACTTCATCGCCGACGGCCATACGGAATCGGAGGAAGCCCCGCACTCCGACGAGGCCCAGCGCGCGATCGGGCTTCCCATTCTGAAAAAGCTCAAACGCCACTCCGGCGACCGGAACCGGACCAGCCCGTTCGCGTTCACGGGGAATAAATTCGAGTTTCGCGCCGTCGGGTCGAGCCAGAACTCGGCCGCGGCCGTGACGGTTTTGAACACGATCGTCGCGGAAAGCCTCGACTTCGCCGCCACGCGCATCGAGTCGGAAATGGCCGGGGGCAAAACGTTCAAAGCGGCCGTTCGTTCGGTGCTGGCCGAGATGATCCGCGAGTTCCGCCCGATCCTCTTCAACGGCGATAATTACTCGCAGGACTGGGTGGAGGAGTCCGAACGCCGCGGTCTGCCGAACCTGCGCGACACGGTGGACTGCCTGCCGGTCTTCACGGAGCCGGAGTCGATCGAACTGTTCGGGAAGTACGGCGTTTTCACCGAGTCCGAGCTGCATAGCCGCCAGGAAATCACGGCCGAGAATTACTGCATGGTCCGCGGGATCGAGGCCGCCTCGATGATCCGGATCGCGCAGACGATGATTTTGCCGGCGGTGATTCGGCACAAAGTGAACCTTCTGCCAGGCCTGACGACCGTCACGCAGCGCAAAATCATGCAGGAACTGGACGAAAAACTCGACATGCTGGTCCAGGCGATCGAAACGCTGAAACGGCGTCTGGCGGGGGTGAAACCCGAAATGAGCGTGATGGAGAAAGCGACGTTTTACCGCGATTCGGTTCAGAAGGGAATGTACGCGCTGCGGGTCATCGCGGACTACCTCGAAAACCTGACCGAAGACGAAATCTGGCCGCTGCCCAGTTACGCGGAGCTGCTTTTCATCCGATGACCCCGAACCCGTTGAAGTGCAAACTTCCATTTAAACACGGATTTCCACGGATTTTTGAGGATTAAAAGGTTTTTGTTTTGAGAAAATGGAATCCTTCAAATCCCTTTAATCCGTGGAAATCCGTGTTTAAATAGAGGTTGGAAGTGGAACGCGCTCCCACCCGGAAAAAGAGTTTTGAAGTCTTGAGAAAATTTGATTTTTCTATTTTACCGCCCCGAACCGCCGGGTGCGCCCCTGAAACGCGGTGATCGCCTTGCGCAGTTTCGCCTCGTCGAAGTCCGGCCAGCAGACGTCCGTGACCCAAAGCTCGGCGTAGCTCAACTGCCAGAGGAGGAAATTGCTCAGCCGCATCTCGCCGGCCGTGCGGATCAGAAGGTCCGGGTCCGGGATCCCCGTCGTGTAGAGGGCCGCGGCAAGCTGCTCCTCGTCGATCTCCTCGGGTTTTAGTGTCCCTTCCTGCGCTTTCCCCGCCAGCGTCCGCGCCGCATCGACGAGTTCCTGACGGCCGCCGTAATTGATCGCCAGCTGAAGGGTCAAGCCCGAATTTTGCCCGGTCATCGCGATTGTTTCGTCAATTTTGGAAAGCGCCGACCCGGTAAGCCCCTCCCGACGGCCAATGACCCGCAGACGAATATTCTGCTCCATGAATTTGGGGCGCGAGGAGACCATGAAGTGCTCCAGAAGCGCCATCAGAGCGTCCAGCTCCACTTGCGGCCGCTTCCAGTTTTCGTTCGAAAAGCAGTAAAGAGTCAGGACTTCGAGCCGGAGTCGAACGGCCTCCGCGACGATTTTCTCGACCGCCTTTACCCCTTCGCGGTGCCCGGCGGCGCGAGGCAGTCCGCGTTTTTGCGCCCAGCGCCCGTTTCCATCCATGATGATCGCGACGTGCCGCAGACGATTCGCCTCCGGCCCGGTCGGGATGATTGAAGACTTTTTGGACGCTCGGGACCAGAAAAACATAAAAAAGTTCCTTGGGAAAAGGGAGAAAACGGCCTCTTTCCTAAATCATACCGTACCGCGGCGGAAAGTCAAGCCCCCAGAAAAAATTTTCTGAAAATTTTCGGCCGGGCGGTTGAAATATTCGGGAGTCTGTGGTAGAATGGACTTTTGAGCCGCACTCGCTCGTTCAAGTCAAATCAGTCGTTTTTCAACCGGGAAACTCACCGCGGGTGGGTCCCTCAAAATCTTAAAACCTTAAAACCTAAAAATCAAAAAAAGATGAGCACAAAAAACTACCTCGCCGTCGATATGGGCGCGTCCTCCGGGCGCCACGTACTGGGTCGCCTGGAAGGGGAAACCCTCACCCTTGAAGAAATGTTTCGTTTCGAAAACGGAGGCGTGGACCTCGGCGGAACGAATTACTGGGATCTGCCCGCCCTCTGGAAAAACGTTCAGCAGGGACTGGCCGTCACCGCGTCGAAACTCGCTGAAGGCGAAACGCTCCAGAGCGTTGGGGTCGATACCTGGGGGGTCGATTTCGCGATGCTCGACCAGAACGACCACCTGCTCGGGAACCCGGTGACGTACCGCGACCACCGGACCGACGGTTTCCCGGAAGCCGCGTTTGAAACGGTCTCCCGCGCGGAGATCTTCGCTCAGACGGGTCTCCAGTTCATGCAGTTCAACACGGTGTACCAGCTCGTCGCGATGCAGCGCGCCGGGGACCCGCTGCTGACGGCCGGAAAGCGTTTTTTGCAGATCCCCGACGTTTTCCACTGGCTCTTAAGCGGCGTGAAGGCGAACGAGTTCACCAACGCGACGACCACGCAGTTTTTCAACCCGCTGACGGGCGACTGGGCGTGGGAACTCCTCGAAAAACTGGGCGTTCCGACGCATTTCCTCGGCAAGATCACGCCTCCCGGCACGAATCTCGGCCCGCTTCGCAAAAGCGTGCAGGAAAAAACGGGTTTGGGGCCTGAAGTTTCGGTCGTTCTGCCCGGCACGCACGACACGGCAAGCGCCGTAATGGCGGTTCCGGCCGAGACGAAACCCGGCGCGCAGCCGGATTGGGCGTACATCTCGCTCGGCACATGGGCGCTGATGGGGATCGAGTCTCCCAAACCGATCATCAACGAGAAGATGCTCGAGCTGAACTTCACCAACGAAGGCGGCGTCGGGAACACGTGGCGCGTCCTGAAAAACATCACCGGCATGTGGATCCTCCAAGAGTGCAAGCGCATCTGGAACGCGCAGGGAAAAGACTGGAACTGGGACGAACTGACTGCCATGAGCGACGCGGCGCCGTCACTCCAGCGTTTCATCAACGCCGAGGCGAACGAGTTCTTCGCGCCGGTCAACATGGTGGAGCAAATCGTCGGTTTCTGCCAGCGTACCGGCCAGAGCGTCCCGCAGACCGAGGGCGAAGTCCTGAAATGCGCGGTGGAGAGCATAGCGATGCGTTTCCGCGACGTCTTCCGCATGTGCGAGGAGATCAACGGCCAGCGTATTGAAACGATCCACATCGTGGGCGGCGGGACGAAAAACCGCCAGCTTTGCCAGATGACCGCCAACGCGACCGGGCGTCGTGTGGTGACCGGGCCGGTAGAAGCGACCGCCATCGGAAATATTATGATCCAGGCCATCGCCGACGGCGCGGTCCGCGACATTTCCGAGGCGCGTGCGATCGTCCGGAACAGTTTCCCGATGGAGACTTACGAGCCGCAAAACACGGCCGCGTGGGACGAAGCGTACGAGCAGTACAGGAAAATCTGCTAAAGATCCGGAGGGCCGGCGTCCTCGCCGGTCATGAAATTTTGATTAATTGACCAACTAAACCCCAAACCAGCAAGAACTCGCAGGCCGAAAAAGGCCCCGCGGATTAAGCGGATCGGGCGGATTTAAACGGATTTTTTTGATTTTTTAAAATCCGATTTTATCCGCTTGATCCACCTCATCCGCGGGGCCTTTTTTTACGGGGACGAGTAGATTCGGAGGGCCGGCGTCCCGCCGGTCAAGTTAATGAAATTAAGCCTTTCCCGTTTCTCAGATTATTAACTTGACCGGCGAGGACGCCGGCCCTCCGAATCTAAATCTCTACGCCGATCATCAGCGAGTTGATCCCCGAGCCGATCCCGAGCAGCGCGACCTTCTCGCCTTTTTTGCAAAGGCCCCGTTCCAGGCCGATCGAGAAGGCGGACGGAAGCGCGGCGGAGCCGGTATTTCCGAGGAATTCCAGCGTCGAAAAATCTTTTGAGAAATCGATCTCCAGCGTGTCGTACAGGAGTTTCTGGTGCGCTTTTCCAACCTGATGGCAGAAGAAATGGTCGATCTCGCCGCGCGTCCAGCCGAGATTTTCCAGAAATTGCGGGAAAAGCCGCTTTGCCGTATCGACCCCCTGGATCAGCAGCGTTTCCGAGTCGGTTTTCATCGCGTCGCCCTCTTTCACGCTCGCGTCGCTGCGGCACAAATGGCAGAAGCGCGTATTCGCGATCACATTGGCCCCGAGCAGCTTCATCCCGGTCCGGGAAAGATCCTTCCGCACGAGCACGAATCCCGCGCTGGCCGAGCCGATCGTCAGCGACGCGAAAAGCGGCTTGATGCTCTGCCGGGTGAGCGTCGGGTCGTTGAGCATCTGGTCGATGGTCGTTTCCAGCAGTGACCGCGAGTCTTCCGTTCCGACCACGATCGCCGCGTCGATCTGCCCCAGCTCGATCATATTGGCGGCCTGGATCATCCCGGTGAGGATCCCGAGGCAGGCGTTCGAAACGTCGAAAATCTGGCAGTCTTCCGGCAGTCCGGCCCCTTCATGCACGCCGCAGGCCGTGGCGGGTTCCAGGTAGTCCCGGCAGACCGAGCCGTGGATCAGCGCGCCGACTCTCTTCGGGTCCACGCCGCTTTGCTCCAGGGCCTTTTTGACGGTCTGAACGCTGATGCTTCCCGGCAAAATCCCCTTCGGCCAGAGCCGCCGTTCGCGGATCCCGGTCATGAGTTCGAGCCGGCCCGGCGGAAGGCGCAGACGGTCATAAACCGGCGCCAGGCGCTCCTCGATCGCGTCGGTCGTGACGATTTCTTCCGGAAGCAGATTGACGACCGCTTCAATGCAAACGTTTTTATAGTTCATTTTTCAAAATCTGAAGTAAAAGGACCACTGGATTTTAACCCTAGATTTTACGCAAAACCGCGATTTTTTCAAGGGGGGCCTCAAAGTTTGCCTCTTTTCCGGTTTTTTTCTGAAATTTCTTGAATTTTCTGCCCTTCATGGTGTTAATTTTCCGCGATTGGTGTATAATATAAATCATGATTGATTTTCCAGCCGGAACGGACCCGGTGGGTTTCCGTTTGGGACTGGGCAGTGAACACTTTACGATTTTTAACTCACGATTCATAACCATGCGAGTTTCCAATTTTTGCGCCATCCTGTTTTTGATTTCCGCGTTTCACGTCTCCGCGCTTCCGGCCGCGGTCGAGGGCGAGCTGGAGATTTCGGACGCCGCGTACTCCGGCGACATCACGATCGATGGTTCCGGCGTTAAGGGCGTTTACTTCACGGGGGCGAGTACCGCCACGGGCCAGATCCAGGCCACGGCCAGCGGCTGGTTCAACATGGGCGGGAACGTCGAGCTTTCCGGCGGAATGAATATTTCCAGCGGTCAAACCCTGACGGTCAACTCCCTGACGAACGGCACGGCCGGCACCGGGATGCTGACGCTGACCGGAAATAATTCCTCATCGGCGGGTGGCATCACGATTGACGCCGGGACGGTGAAAGGGGTGATCCCGCAAGGCTCCTCCAGCGCATCTTACAAACCGCTCGGAACCGGAACCGTGACGATCAACCAGGGCGGGACGCTTCTCTGGACGAACACGGCCACTTCCAAGACCGACGGGAACGTCGGCGCCGACCTCACCAACACGGTCACGGGCACCGGGACGCTCCGCCTGGAGATCGGCAAAGTTTACGGCAACAGTTCCTACGGCGTGAACACGGTCCTCTCCGACTTCACCGGCACGCTGGAACTGGCGAATTTCACCCGACTCTACTGGAGCGGTTCGACCACGGAACTGAATAAAGTCGGAACGATCGTCGTGGAATCCGGCGCTGAATTATGGCCGGGCGCGACCTTGACCTTCAACAGTAATCTCATTCTGAACGGCAACGGCGCGGGTTCCGGCGGTGACGGTTCCGGCCGCGGCGCGATCCGTCTGGACGGCGACTGCACGTTCAACGGCACCGTGACCCTTGCGTCCAATGCGTTGATCGGCCTGGGCAGCGCGCACAATTCGACTTTCGCCAATGGGCTCGACCTGGCCGGGAAGCAGCTCACGTTCCAGAACACCGTCTCGAATAACGGCGGGAACATTTCCATCAAGGGCGACGTAACGGCGGGAACGATCGTGGACGCCAACACGCAGTTCGTTCTGACTTTTGACGGTTCCAGCGCCGGGCAGACGATCAACGCCGCGATCGCCCAGAACAACACAAACGACGGCCGCGCCATGGTCATTAAAGTGGGCGAAAACCTCACCACCTACGCAAACGGCGTCATTTCCGGGGCGGGAGCCATCACGAAAACCGGCGCCGGCACGCTGCAGATCGGCGCGGTGAACACGAACACCGGCAAACTCACCATCAGCGAAGGAACCGTCGTGGTCCCGGCCGGCGATAATCAAACGAGCACCACCGCCTCCCGCCAGTACGTCGCTGGTCAGGGAACGCTGGAAGTCGCCGAGGGCGCGAAGTTCGTCTGGAACAATCAATACTCGAACGACGCCATGCTCTTCACCGCCATTTCGGGCGCGGGCACGATCTCGGTGAGCGCCGAGCACAGCCGCTCCAGCAACTACGGCGGAAATTACGGCCTGAGCAATACGACGCTCGGGGACTTCACCGGCACGATCGAACTCAACTCCCACGCCCGCCTGATCGCCAACGGCCTTGGCAGCACCTCCAAGGTCATCATCGCGGACGGCGGCATGTTCTGGGCCAACGGCGGAACCCACTCCGAAGAATTTTTCATCAGCGGAAATGGGGCCGGCGCTGGTGGTGACGGCACGCCGCGCGGCGCCATTGGAGTCAATAATACGACGACGTTCACCGGGAAAATCACCCTGAACGCCAACGCCGAGTTTGGCCTGCGTGACGCCAACCCGGTCACGAATATTCAGAGCGACATCGAGACGAACGGCCACACGCTCTCGCTCAGCCAGAACTACAAAACCGGCGGCAAAATCAACCTGACCGGAAACGTTTCAAGTGCGGGCGAAACGCTCGGGAGCCTGAGCTTCACCAACCGCGGCAACGCGTACTCGGTCATGATCGGCGATTCCTCCGCGGCAGAATCAGCCACGACGCAGACCATCGCGGCCAACGTGAACGTCGCGGCCACCAATCCGACCGCGTTCACTTTCCAGACGGGCGAAAACCGCACGATCGAGATCACGGGCCAGCTCACCGGCTCGCACGCCATCACGAAGACCGGAGCCGGAACGCTCAACATTCTCGGCGGCGCGCCGATTTCCGGAGCGTTTGACGTTCAGGGCGGCACGGTCACCATCGGCCCGCTTGAGGGCGTGAGCAACACGACCTCCGGCATTACGGCCCTGACCGTGACCAACGGCGCGACGGTCAACCTGAACACGCCGAACAAATCGCTCTCGACGCTGACGGTCTCGGACGGAACGGTCAACGCGAATTTCGGTTTCGTGGACTACAATATCGGCCCGGCCATCTCGGCGAACTGCCTGATCACGGTCGGCTCGGCGGACGGCGGCGTCGGCTACTTGAAACTCGCCAGGAAAGCCTGCTCCGACCACAGCAACAACGTGACGATCTACGACGGATCCACGATCGAAATGGCCGGCAATGACATTTCCTTCGCGAACAGCCACACCGTGACGTTCGTCGGCAGCGCCTCCATCACGTCTTCGAACACCAACTGCTACTTCAACTTCCGCGGCAACGGAAACCAGGCGTTCGTGGTTCAGGGCGAGGACGCGCACGCGCTGATCGACTCGAACATATACCTGTACGACGGAGGCTTCGGCTCCGTGAACGTCGTTGAAGCCGACAGTTCACTGCGAATTGCCAAAAACGTGAGCAACGGGATGGCCAATAACATCGGGTTCCATAAAGTCGGTCAAGGGACGCTGATCCTCGAAGGGACGAACCGGTACCCGCGGCTTCAGATCGATGAAGGAACGGTCGAATTTGCCGGGAACGGCTCGATCCAGACTTCCGCGGCCAGTCTCCCGCTGACCGTCAGCGTGGCGGACGGGGCGAAGCTCATCCTCGGAACGAGCGAGAACCTGGACGATGCCGGATCCTTCACGATGGCTCCCGGCGCCAGCCTGATCGTGAATGCCGCGAACTGGACGCTTTCCAGCCAGGTGAACGACGCGCTCGTCCCCGGCACGCTGCTGGGCGGCTCCGGCACGATCGTCGGCGACCTGACGAAAACCGGCCTGACGGTCTCTCCGGGCGATGATTCCATCGCGACGCTGACGATCAACGGAAACCTGAACCTTTCCGGCAGCAGCGTGCTCATTGACGTCGCAGGGGCGGAGAGTCACGACGTACTGAAGATCACCGGCACCGCGGACCTTGGTGACACGATTTTCCTCCTTAACGGCACGCCGGACCAGATCCCGCTCGAGTACGGCGACACGGTGAAATTCCTCGATACTTCCAACTCCGAGGACGTTCCGACCATCCTCGCGTCTAACATCGCTTTCGCTTACGGCGACGGTCGCCTGGCCCTCAAGTACGAGGACGGCGCCTGGGCACTCTTCGCGACGGACGGCGCGGCGGTCCCGGAACCTGGCACGTGGGTCCTGCTCCTGCTCGGCCTGACGGGTTTCGCCTTCCTCCGAAGGAAATATAATTAAGGGATTGGTTGGGGTTCGGACGGATCCGGTTCCATGCAAATTTTCATTTTTTTAAAGGCTTGCAATGTTGCGTTTCCAATCAATTTTCCTGGTTTTTTTCCTGCTTTTGAGCTTTGCCGGTTTTTCCGCCGCGCGTGAAATTTACGTCGATAACGTGTACGGGAACGACGATTTCGCGGGACTTTCGCCGAAAGCGATCGACATGAACGGGCCGGTGCGTACGATCAAGCACGCGCTGGAAATGGCCCACGCCAGCGATTGCATCATTTTGGCGAACAATCCGGATCGTCCGTACCAGGAGAGTGTGATCGTGGGCGGTGAAAAAAACAGTGGAATGCCCGGTTTCCCGTTCCGGATCAAGGGGAACGGCGCGACCATCGACGGCAGCGCTGAGATCCCGCCGGAGTACTGGCACGCCGCGGGCCAAAAGGGGATTTTCTTCTACCAGCCGCGGTACATGGAGTTCCAAAACCTCTTTTTCCGTGGAAAACCCTGCATCCGGCTTGACACGAAAGACGTTCATTCGACGGACGAACTGGCCAAGCTCGACTGGAAACCCATGCGCTGGGCCCTTTATGACGGCCGCGTCTACTTCCTCCCGAAAGAGGCGCACATGGTTTTGGCTCTGGAGCGGATCGTTCCTCAGGAGGATTCCGAAATCGCCCAAAAGCGCGCCTACGCAATGACGGCCCCGGAAAAACGCTTTGGGCTCACGTTCTTCCACGCCCATCACGTTGACGTGGAGGATCTGGTGATCCAGGGCTTCCAGAATGACGGCGTGAACCTCAGCGATGCCGCCACGTACATTTCCCTGAAAAACGTCACGGTCCGCGGAAACGCCCGATACGGCGTCACCGTCGGAACCGGCAGTTCCGTCTGGATGAAAGACTGCGTGGTGGGGAACAATCAGATCGCCCAGCTCTTCACCGAGGAAGCCGCCATGGCGTCTCTTTTCACCTCCGACCTGATCGCCTACCCGGCTCCCGGCTGGATCGACCAGGGCGCGATGGTTTACATCGACAAAAAGCAGGTCAAAGGCGGTTTCAGCGAACTGATGGAGTCCGGAATCGAGGACGAAGAAGCTTTCTTCTTCGGCGCGAAAGAGGAAGAAACCGAAGTGAAGGAAGAAACCATCGGCGACGACGATGACGACGACGAAAAAGAGGACTCCGGGAACGGCCTCTTTGACGGGGACGATGACGATGATGACTCGGACGACTCCGGCGACTCTAAAAAGAAGAAAAAGGATTCCGGCAACGATCTGTTCGGCGGTGACGACGATGATGACGACGACTCCGGTGACGACGATGACGACGATGACGAT
>JAFSMO010000054.1 GCA_017447865.1 Thermoguttaceae bacterium | reverse complement strand
TAGCTGTACGCTTTGTTAAAGACTTCCTGATCCTTGATCCGGTACTTCCGCATGATGATATCACGCAGATTCTTGCTGACATCTTTTCTGCCGGTCGATGTGTTTTGCCAGCCGGGGAAACGTACGATCCGGACGATGCCGTCGATGTCATTCACGATTCTCTCGACGATGACGGGAGTGTTGTCATTCCGCACGTTCTGGAAAAGTGCCGTCAGGGCGGCTTTGCCCTTGTTTGCTTCTTCTTCCGGGACCGTCTCTTTTTCGTACTGCGCAACGTCTTTTGCCAGGGCGAGCAGCGCCTTCAGGAACTCCATGCTGGTCAGCAGACCGGCCTCGTGTTCTTCACGGAGCCTTTCCATCCTCTCGCCCAGAGCAATAAAGCGCGGGTCGTCGTGATGCTTTCGAATGACAGCGGCCAGATCCATTTCCAGCTTTTTGCGTTTCTTTTCGGAAGCCGCGTCGCCTTCGATGAATTTCTGAATGATCTCCGCGTCCATTGCGAGGACTTCTTCATCCGTCGAAACCGACTCAACCGAGATGTTTTCATGAACTAGCTGGATCGTTTTGGGACCGAGTGCCGACCAGATCATTTTTCCGCGTTCGTCGGTCGGGCGGATGGAGTCGTACACCTTCGAAAGCCAGCGGTAATCTTCCTTGTACGGGTTCAGGCAGCTATCGGGGGAGAGCGCATTCCATACGCGGTTCAGAGCCCGATATTGCGCGCCGAACCTGTCCTTCATCTCATCGTTGGGCAAGCACTCCTGAGCGGCTACGAGACCTTCCCAATCGTCGCGGGTCCTGTCAACGCCGGGGAAGAACTGGACGCAGGCGGCCACAAGCTCCGGAACATTTCTCTTGACTTTTTCAATATCGCTGATGATTTTCTCGACGGCCTCTGCGTCAAAGGACAGGGCTTTGGCCACATCGTCGAAAATGCCTACATAGTCTACGATGAGGCCGTATGTTTTGTCCTGTCCGTAAACGCGGTTCGTGCGGCAAATCGCCTGCAGAAGCGTGTGGTCCTTCATGGGTTTGTCCAGGTACATCACCTGCAGGATCGGAGCGTCAAAACCGGTCAGCAGCTTGCTCGTGACGATGACGATCTGGAGCGGGTTGAAGGGGTCGCGGAAATCGTCCAGCACTTTTGCTTCTTCTTCGCGGGTACGACGCCACTGCCTGTACTCGTCAGCTTTATCGTTATTCGTGTCCATGACGATCGTGGACGTCGCTTCTCCGAGGAGCCGGTCCAGTTCTTTCTTGTACATCACGCAGCACTCCCGGTCGAAGCAGACCACCTGCGCCTTGAAACTGTTGGGGTTGATCTTCGTCATGAAGTGCTCGGCTATATGCTCGCAGACGGCTTTGATCCGCTCGGGGTCTTTCATGATCGCCGCCATACGCACGCGCTGGGCAACTTTCGAGCGTTCCTCCTCGGTAAGTCCCGCTTCGTCGGTAAGGGCTTTGAACTCTTCATCGATCGCGGCCTGATCCACATGAAGCTTCACCGGCACCGGCTCAAAATGCAGCGGCAGCGTCGCCTTGTCGCTGACGGAATCCGCGAACGAGTACCGGCTCATGTAACCGGAACGGTCCTCGGTGGCGCCGAACGTGGCAAACGTATTTCGGTCCAGCTTGTTGATCGGCGTGCCGGTGAGACCGAAGAAGAACGCGTTGGGAAGTGTATTACGCATCCTCGCGCCAAGATCGCCTTCCTGCGTCCGGTGGGCCTCATCGACCATCACGATGATATTATCTCGGAAATTGATGGCGTCGTTGATCTTGGCAAACTCGAAAATCTTGGTGATGATGACCTTGCGGGAATCGGCTTTGAGCAGCCTGATCATTTCCGCGTTCGTGTCTGCCGGCACCAGGTTCGGCACGTCAGCCATTGAGAAGGTCCCGAAAATCTGGCCGCTCAGATCGATTCGGTCGTTCACGATGATGACCGTCGGCGAGTTCAGCTCCTTCACCATTCGGAGCTTCTGGGCGGCAAAGACCATCAGCAGCGACTTGCCGCTCCCCTGGAAATGCCAGATCAGCCCCTTTTTCGGGAAGCCGGCCTTGACGCGCTCGACGATGAGGTTCGCGCCTTCGTACTGCTGATACCGGCAGACGATTTTGATCTTCCGGTTGTGTTTGTCGGTCGAGAACAGCGTGAAGTAACGAAACAGGTCCAGAAAGACCTCTTTCCTCGTGATCGAGGAGACCGCCCGCTGGACTTTCGCCAGGTCGCCTTCTTCGTGAGGGATGTTGGCGTACCACGGTCCCCAGAGCGTGACGGGGGCGTTGATCGCGCCGTACCGGAAGCATTTGCCCTCCGTGGCGAAATTCAGGATATTCGTCACGAACATCTGCGGGATGGATTTCTCATAAGCGAGAATATCCCCCGCGCCGTCCATCCAGCTGATTGCCGGTCTGACGGGCGACTTCATCTCCCCGACCGCGACGGGAAAGCCGTTGATGAGAAGCACCACGTCGAGCCGCTTCCCGCCGTTTTTTTGCGGATAAACCCACTGATTCGTCACCACGAAGGTATTGTTCTCCGGGTTCTCATAATCGAAGAACCTGATACTGATCGAGCGTCCGTCCTTGTCGAACGGAAAGCTGTTTTCCTCGAAGATGAGTTTTTTGAAACGCTCGTTCTGCGTGACGAGATCATGCGGACGCACCGTGGAGATCAATGCCCGCAGCTTGTAAATCACGGTATCTGCGTTCGCCGGGTTCTCCGCGATGCAGGGATTCAGCCGGATCAGCGCCTCGCGAAGATACTTCTCCACCAGCACATCGGACTCCGCCCGGGGCAGATCTTCCGCACGAACATAGTTCCAGCCATTCGCCACAATCGCATGGAGGACCATATCCTCGATATTCTGTTCAGTGAAAGTTCCCGGCATGGCTTATAACCTCCTGTGGTTTTTCTATTATCGAAATTGCTTCCAGGGTTAAGTGAAGCAAAAATTTTGATTT
>JAFSMO010000053.1 GCA_017447865.1 Thermoguttaceae bacterium | reverse complement strand
GGGGGCAGTTATGCCCCCGTAAAATGTTTCTTTCGTTCAAAAATACGGGGGCATAACTGCCCCCGCTCGCCACCTAGTCTTTAACGAGTCGGAAGCTCCACCACTCTCAGCGCGTGCTCACGGAACTCACCCACGCCCTCGGCTTGGACCGTCTCGGGCAGGTAGTTCACGAAATGAATGTAAAGCCGATCCCCGTCGCGCTTCCACTCGGTGAAAACCGTCTGCGGGAGGTCCAGCTCCACGGGCGGCGTCCAGAGCGTCCGGACGTCGGCGATCAGGCGCTTCCCACCGTCTTTTTTCACCCATTCTTCCCACCCTTTCGTGTTCATGCGGCCGGGCGACTGGTCGGCGTCTGCGCGGTACACCACGTTCGGAAGGTCTTTCACCTCACGCAAAAGCCGATTTTCGCGCCGCTGGCGGTACAGCTCGTCGTAATCGCCGACCGGGCCGGAAAGGAAGAGCTTCCCGCCCCCTTTGGCCCACGCGGCGAGCCGATCGATCTCCGCCTCGCTCAAGCATCGCTGGTCCGGCACGACCAGAAGCTCGCAGTCCTCCGGGATCTGCATCGGGTCTTTTGCCGACGTGAGCAGAAGCCCGTACGGGACGTGGTTCCTCAGAAGGACCTCCTCGGCCGCAAAAAGACCGAGAAACGCCGCCTCGGAGAAGAACTGCGACTCGCGGGAAATCAGCACGCGGACCGGGTTCCAGGTCGGAGCCGCAAAGGCCGGGCGGTTCTCGCGGATCTCCTGGTTGAAACGCTCCAGAAGCGGTTTCCGGAACGCGATCACCTCCGGCGAAACGAAGTGCTCGCGGTCGGGCTTCATGATCGTCCGGTCGGTCGGGATCCCGCCAAAAACCGCGTCTTCCCAAAGCGGGAGCAGGTACTGGTCCTCGGTCTGGATCCCCGCGTCCTGATCGCAGAGGGCCAGAACCGGCTTTCCGAGCGCCTGACCGAGTTTCAGCTCGCGCACCCGATTAATGATCCCGCCGTTCAAAACCCGCGGCGCGTTCGGGTCCTGCGAGAGAAGGAAAGTGAAATCCCGCGTCATTTCCGGAATGTCGTACGAGTCGCGCCACGCCAGATTCGGGTTCCGAATGTCCCACGTGTTGGCCGTCACGATGGCGTCGGGCTTGATCGACCGGGCGTAAGCCGTCAGCCGCTGGAAGAGGGCCGAGTGCCGCTCCGTCCGGAACAGAAGCCACTCCTGGTAGAGCGGGTCCTGGATCTCGCCGAACTTCGCCCGCTGGGGGATCTCGATGTGGCGGAACGACGGGATCCCCAGCCGCCCGAACGGGTCGCATTTTTTCTCGAGGTACTCGCGGAACGCCTTCGTGCAGCGCTCGCAGTAGCACCGTTCGCCCCACGCATTATCGAACATCAGGCCGTCAAACCCGCCGTCGGTCAGCGCGATCCGAATGACTTTTTTCAGATTTTCCTCAAATTTCGGGTTTCCCTCACACGGGAGCCAGCGGAAGTAGTCCGTGCTGCCGTAGAACGCCCTCTTCCCGTTTTCGTCGATGGCGGCCCACGTCTCCAGGTCCGGGATCTCGTCTTTCATCACCTCGTAGTAGAGCGTCATGTACTGGACATACGCCAGCACACGGACGTGGTGTTTGTGGCAGTTGGCGACGAATTTCTGCACGTTCGGGAAATCCTGCGACTCGTACTGCCAGCCCAACCCTTTGTAAAAGCGGGAGTGGATCATATTCAGGCCGAGGGCTTCCATCTGGGCCGGGCAGGCTTCCGAGTCGTACCAGTGGTGCCAGTCGGCGAGCCACTGCGCGCTCCCCTCGATCCCGCCGGTGCTGCGCCGCCCGATCCGGCGGTACATCGGGATCGGCTCGTGATTCCCGAACGTCCAGCGCGTTTCCAGCGGGTCGAGCGTCTGCGCGTCCGTCTCAGGAGCGGGGAAAAAGGAAAGAGCAAAAAGCACGGCGAAAAAAAGGAGGGTGAAGTGTTTCATGGTCGTGAGAGTTGGAAAGGGTGGGAGGGGTGACGTTTTCTCTCATTTTAAGGACCAGCCTTGAAAAAGTCAAGGGGGGGACTTGACGCTCAACGAAAAATCGAGTATTTTAGAGTGAAACGCCGTAAAACTCGCCTCCCCTGAGCGCTCCCCATTGAAAGCCTCCCCTGCAAGGGGAGGTGCCCCGAAGGGGCGGAGGGGTTCAGAACCAGAGGAAAATCCGTCCTTTGGCCTGAACCCCCCAGTTTACAGTGGGCAAAAAGCCCACCGCTCGCCGGCAGCCCCCCTTTCAGGTGGGCCTTTAAACGCTCAAGAGGTGGCCCGAAGGGCCGGAGGGGTTCAAAAACCGGGAAAAACCGTCGCACTTTCAGAACCCCCCAGCCTCGCTACGCTCGGCAGCCCCCCTTTCAGGGGAGCCTTTTGATCTTGATTTTTTACCCAAAGGATTCAACCATGAAAAAACTCGTTTCCTTCCTTTCCTTCCCGTTGATTCTTCTCGCGCTTTGCGCATTTTCCAGTCCGGTTCAGGCGGAAGATCTCGCCGACGCACTGGCCAAAATGCACGCTCAGATCGTGTCCGATGCGGTACCGGCCGGGCCGTTCAGCGCCAACGTGGTCGTTTGCGACCAGTTCCGGCACAAGATCCTCATCCTGAAACCCGGCACCGACTGGAACCAGCCCGAATCGGTCGTTTGGGAGTGGTCCCCCGAAATGTCGCCGCAGATCAATCCCGAGCATTACAAATGGTTCCGCAATCCCGACGAGTGCAAGCCGGCGCGCGGAACGTCCCACCTGCTCGTGACGGCCTCCGGCAGCGGGATCGCCCTGATCCGTCTAGCCGACAAAGCGTGCCTCTTTTACTCGCACATCGACGGGAACCCGCACTCGATCGAGCTCCTGCCGGACGGAAACATCGTCTCGATCTCCAGCGGCGGCCTGTTCACCGTCTGGCCCGTTCCGGAAGGGAATGACGCGATCAACGCCGACTCCCGGCTGAAGCCCAACCCGAAGGGGGCGCAGTATCCCACCTACGGCGGGCATGGCGTGGTCTGGGACGATGAGCTCCAGATCCTCTGGGTCCTGGGCTACACGGAACTCGCCGGCTACAAATACAATTTCAACAAAAAAGACCCGCAGTTTACGAAAGAGTTTTCGGTCCCGGTCCGCGGAACCCCGGCACTGGGCGGGCACGATCTGTACCCCGTGCCGAATCAGCGCGCGCTTTTCGTGACCGGCATAGGGGTCGGTGTGTTCGACATTCAGAAGAAAGAGTTCACGTGGCTCCTGCCTCCAGACAGTACGCCGGCCGAGAAACGCTCGATCAAGAGCATTTCGCAGTCGCCCGAAGGGACGCTCATCATCCAGGCCCCGACGAAGAGCTACTGGTCCGACCGCATTCCGTTCTTCAACGACCAGCTGACGCCCGTCGGAACGCTCAAAGACGGGATGATCTATAAAGCCCGGTGGTGGGTCGAGAAGTGGAAATAGAACGCCCTTACAAATGAGACCAGCCCAAAGGTCACGCCCAGCTCGCCGCAAAATCCAGCGACTATAGGCCCCGCGGATTGGGCGGATCAGGCGGATTTAGGCGGATTTTTGAATATTGAATTGAAGCGCTCAAAACGGGCGCGAACACTTCAAAATTTAAATAATTTAAAAATCCAATCCGCCTGAATCCGCCCAATCTGCCTGATCCGCGGGGCCTGGTGCGGCCTTGGGCGTTTTTTTGGGGGGATTGGGTCTCGCGTACGCGGGGCTTTAGAAGTTTTTCTCTCAGTGCGCCATTTCTTTCAGCGCGTCCGTGACGTTGGTCAGGAACTCGTCGATGTGCTGGCGTTTTTCAAAGCCGATGATCATCACGTCGCCGCCCGACTTCTGGGTCACGGCAAACGTTGACGCGCGGCGGGCCTCCGGCGTGTCGATCCTGCCCTCACCCAGGACTTTCATCATGATCACGCCCTTTCCGTTTTCCTTGGCCTTTTTGATGACCGGAAGGGTCTCGTCCCACGTCGCGCTCATGACTTTATTCTCGGGATTGATCCGGATGTGCATGACGTCCACCCACGGATGAACGGCGGCAATTTGCGCCGCGTCGTGGCCGTGGCACGAAACGCCGTGGGCGCGGATGATCCCCTTCTTCTTGAGACGCTCCAACGGCTCGAACTGGACTTCATGCTCCTGGACCCACTCCGCGTTCCGCATGCAGTGGAGCTGAACGACGTCGAGGTAGTCGGTCTTCAGTTCCTTGAGGAAACGCGGAACGATCTCCTCTGCCGAAAGCCGTTCCGGCTCGGGGATCCCGCCGCGCTGGTGCCAGATCTTGGAGCTCAGGACGTAAGAATCCCGCGGTTTTCCCTCCAGGGCCTCCGCCACGATGGAGTGGGACCCGTACATGTCCGCCATGTCGAAGAAGCGGATGCCGCAGTCGTAGGCGTAACGGACCAGATCGACCGCAAAGGCGCGATCCATGCGTGTAATATTGCTTTGGCGTCCGCCGCCGTGGACTCCCGTCCCAAAGCCGATGCGGGAGCAGGAGATCTCCGGCGTGAGCTGGACCTGCGCGACCGGGTCGGTCGAAAACTCCTGGGAGGCCAAAAGCGGCGCAGCGGTCAGGCTGGCCAGCGTCGTTTCGAGAAATTGACGGCGTTTCATGATTGAACCCTAACGAGGAATGAAGGAAGGAACGAAACCAAGGTTTCCTTTATTATAATTAAAAATCCGGTTTTGACTACCGTCCGAAACCGGATTTTCAGAAAATTTCGGGAAAAAAAAGGAAATTTTTGTGAAAAGGGACCAGCTCGAAGTTCACGTCCAGCCCGCTGCAAAATCCAGCGACTATAGGCCCCGCGGATTAGGCGGATCAGGCGGATTAAGGCGGATTTTGAATATTGAATTGAATCGTTCCAAACGGGCGCGAACACTCCAAAGCTTCATGATTTAAAATCCAATCCGCCCAAATCCGCCCCATCCGCCTGATCCGCGGGGCCTATTGCGGCCTTGGGCGTTTTCTCTGGGATTGAGCGTCGCGTACGCGGGGTTTGAGGAGTTTTTCTTTTTAAAGCTTCAGCTCCTCGGGTGGAACTTTTTGTGGATCGCCTTGAGCCGTTTCGTATCGACGTGCGTGTAGATCTGCGTCGTCATGATGTTCGCGTGGCCGAGCATTTCCTGCACCTGACGCAGGTCGGCGCCGTTCATCAGGAGGTGAGTCGCGAAACTGTGCCGCATCGTGTGCGGACTGATGTCGGTCCGGATCCCCGCGCGGACGGCGTAGCGCTTGATCAGCTCCCAGATCCGGTGCCGGTCAAGGAATCGTCCGTGGCACGACATAAAAAGGAAAACCGGCTCTTCCCCGTGCCGCTGGGCGCGTTCCGCCAGGATCGGGTACTCCTCCTCGAGGTACATGATCAGGGCGTTCACCGCCTTTTCGCCGAGCGGAACGATTCGCTGCTTGCTTCCTTTTCCCGTGCATTTGCAGAAATGCTCCTCGAGATGAACGTCTGCCAGACGCATCGACGCAATCTCCGAAACGCGGCAGCCGGTCGCGTAGAGCGTCTCCAGGATCGCCCGGTCGCGCAGCCAGTTCCGGTCCACGTCCGGGTTCGGCGCCGCCAGAAGGAGCTCGACCTGCTTCGGCGTGAGGAATTTCGGCACGCGCTCCCAAAGTTTCTGGCTTCCGAGCAGTTCCACCTGAGAGTCGTGCACGAGTCCTTCAAGCTGCAAATATTTGTAGAAAATGCGCAGCGAAACGATGTGCCGGGCCATGGACGCCGGCGCGAGGTCCTGGTCGTGCAGCCAGCCGACGTACGACGAAAAGTCCGAAATTTTCAGGGTGAAAAGGTCCTGGTCCCCGAGCCAGACGTAAAACCGCTCGAGGTCGCGCCGGTACGCCGCCACGGTATTCTGCGAGAGGTGGCACTCCCCCGCCGAGTAGGCCAGGAAGTTTTCCAGCCAGAGCCGCCGGTTCGGACGCACGTTGAGCTGACGCCGGCGCGAACTGTGCAGCTGGATCGGGGCTTCCGCCAGATTTTGAGCCGCGGCGGATTCCGATTCCTGCTTTCGGCGCTGGGCGAATCGTGGACTATTCGTTGGTTTCATCGTGCTTCAGCCCTTTGAAAATGGTGGTCTTCATCGTGTTTCGCGTGTCGGAAAATTCGGTCCCTTCCGGTGTTTCCCGGAGGATCGCGTACATGATGTAATATTTCGCGTCGATGTCGTCGGCGTAGTGGATCAAAAGCGACTCCGGCGTCATGTTCGTCTTGGGTGAGCCCCATTCCGGGAGGCGCTGGTGGGAGAGGATCGTGTGCTCGAGCCGGAGCTGAACCTCGAAATCGAGCTGGAATTCTTTGTCGGTCCGGCGCAGTTCCGCGGCAGCGTCCCGGACGTAATCGCGCCCGATGACGATGTGGCCGAGAAGATTTCCCTCCGCCGTGTACTCGAAACCCGTGTCGGTCTGGTGAAGCTCGCGGAGCTTTCCAATGTCGTGCAGGGCGGCGCCGGCGGCCGCGACGCTCCGGTTCAGCGGGGGCTGGAGGTCCGGGAGGATCGTTTCGTACCGTTTCGCCAGCGTGACCGTGGTCCACAAAACGTTCCGCGTGTGCTCAAGCAGACCGCCCATGCACGCGTGATGCTTCCCCATGGCCGCCGAGCATTTCAGAATTTCATCCCGATGCGACTCGTAAATGAAACGCACGAGTTTCAAAAGCCCCGGGTCCGTAATGTTTTCGTCAAGGATCCGCATGATGTCGCCGTACATCGTCTCCGGGTCGAATTTCGACCGCGGGACCCCCATGTTCGGGTCGTAACCGTCGGCCTGGTCCGCTTCGGTCGCCAGACGGATCCGGCGGATCTCCAGCTTCCCGCCAAAACGGTCCTCCACAAAACTCGCCCGGAGTTTGTAGTGCGCGCCCACTTCCCAGTTTTTGTCGCAGAGCTGGAACGTCGGCGTGTTCTCCCAGATCGGAAAATTGACTTCCTTCGTCTCGTCCCGAAACGCCACGCGGTAGTACGGCTTCCCGTTCGAGGCGACCAGTCTTTCACGGACGGTCAAAACGGCAAAAACGTCCGCTTCGGGGCCGCCGCTTTCGAGCTGATTCAGTTTGCAAATTGCCATGGCAAAACTCCTGGTTTGGGTTTTAATTCCGAATTGGGGGGCCGGGCGTTTTTGTCCGCTCCAGCCGTTAATCACCGGACGAAATGAGTTTCCGTTCTTCCTGGGGCACGGCAAAATTTTCGGAGCAGAAACGGAAAAGGTCCGCTTTCGCAAAGGCTTCCAGGGCGTCGGCGAGGCGGGCGGACGCGCTGACGGAAGTCTGATAAAGGCCCCAAAGTTCCTTCACGCTCGACGGTCGGCCGAGGATCATCCCCAGTGCCGCGCCGACCCGGGAGGCGGTGGTTTTCTGCTCTGCCAGCTTTTGCACGTCCCGGGGGAGAGTTTCGTCCACTGTGTCGCTAATGACCCGGACCGAAAGAAACGGAAGGTCCATTTCGCGGGCGGTTTGCGCCACGGCGTACGACTCCATTTCGACCGCCTGCGCCTGGAATTTCACGCCCAATTCGCGCTTGGTTTGGGGGTCCGCCGCGATTTGATCCACCGTCAGGAGCCGGCCTCCGAGCTGGCTTTTCTCCGGCAGAATTCCGAGCTTCAGTCTCGACTGGAGCGTCAGGATTGGCTGGCCTTTGCAGAGGAACTCCGAGGGGAAAAGAAGGTCCTCCTTCTTTAACCCTTTCGTCAGCGCACCGGCAAAGCCCGCCGAAATGACCATGCGCGGGCTGTGCACCCGGCAGACGACCTGCGCGATCTCACGAGCAGTTTTCTGTCCTGCTCCAGTCTGAACGACGAGGAAATCCACGCCATGAAACGTCCCGGAAACCGTTCTAAACGCGGCGGCATGCTGGTACTCCGCACGTTTCAGGCGGTCTTCGAAGCAGCCGGATTCGGCTTCAAGAGCGAAAAAGACGGCGACTGGTGCTTGCATGAAAAACCCAAAATCCTTTTAATTCTGTAAATCCGTGAAATGGATTCGACTATCACATTTGATTATACCTCCCCGCGCCCCAAAGTCAAGCGATTCTCCAAAAAAAATTTCCCCCAAAAAACCTTCCAAAAGAGGAAAATCGCTCCGTGCACCGGTCCAAAATGACACGCAGGTGAAAAAATTCTTCAAAATTTTCGATTCGTATTTTACGGGATCAAACGCACTTTTTTCTGAAAATTTGAAAACTTTTGCTTGACAAAATGCCGTCTGACCGTATAATGAGTTTACTGGTTGAGGAAAGTCAATCAGTAAAAACAATTCAATCAATTCAAACGCTTATGCGGGTATTTTGAACAGCCGGTTCGTTGGCCGGTATGATTTCAGGGCCTGACGCGGAATCTGGTTTAATCCAGACTCCACGCCAGGCCTTTTTTTGTGCCCGCAGGAAAAGTGTTTGACCGTCTTGCGGATTTTGAAAGGACCGCCTATGAACTCACCTCATACCATGACGCCGCTCATTCTGACCCCACAGGAAATGCGGGAAGCCAGCCTTTATCTTGGAGTGCATCTTCCGCGCAAATACCAGGCACGATACAAAAATCTCCGTGACCAGAAGATCCGGGACCGCCGCGAAAATCTGGCCTCGGAAAACTGGGAGGCGCGCTGCTTTCCCAAATGACCGCCCGAATCACCTCGTCCTGTTTTTCCCCCAACCTACTCGTCGTTTCAACCTCATTCCTGACTCCTTACCGTTTTCCCAATTCCTCATTAATGTCTATTCCATTCCTCCGAACGGCCCTTGCATTAACCGCCCTGACGTTTTCACCGGCCGTTCTTTACCCCTCCTTTTGCCCCGGTGGACGAGGGTGCTTTTTCCCACCCCAGTCTTCCACTGCTCCTGCGACGGATTTTCGTTCGGAACCAGCGGCGCCCCTCCCGACGGTCGTCCGGATCCTTGTAGAAGCGGGAAACGTCCAGAATTACGGCACAGGAACCTGGATCCAGCTCAACGCCGACCGAAATGCCGTTTTGACCTGCGCGCATTTATTTGTGGTGGGTCGTTCCGAGCGGATCACGGTTTACTTTCCGAATCTTCCGCCGCTTCCCGTCCGGCTTTTGGTCCTCAACCGGGAGTGGGATGCCGCGCTTCTTACGGCAGACGCCGGGGCCCCTCCCAAATCGTCTTTGCCCAAGGCAGTTTTGCTCGCTCAGACCCCGCCGCGTCAAGGTGATTTCCTCCGTTTTTGCGGCTACGGCCCAACCGGTTCTTTTCTCTGGAACCTCGGCACGCTGCGCGGCTATTGCCGCCTTCCGCGGACTGCCGGCTGTTGTACGATGGTTTTGACTGGCACGGCCCGAATGGGTGACTCGGGCGGACCCATTTTCACGCTGGACGGCCACCTCGCCGGCGTGCTGTGGGGGACTGACGACCACTGCGTTTACGGGACCTGGGCCGGAAAAATCCGTCAGGTTTTCGACGCCGAGTTCCAAAAAGTGACTCCTGAAGTGAAAAAGCCTCAATCCCGGCTTCTTCCAATTCAGAAACCACGCAAAAAACCGCGTCCCAAAGCCGCTCCCCCCTCCGAGTCGGCCGTTCGGCCCCCAAAACCGAACACCACCGAGCCACCAAAGTGCCCGATCCCGTTTTCGCTCCTCCTGATCCTTTACTTCCTCGCGTGGCTTTTCCCTGCCGTACTCGCTTGGCGGTGGATGAAGAAACGCCGCGAAAAAGCCTCCGCCTAAATCAACCTATCCCGGAACCTCCAAAAATGCTGATCAAAGACCGAATCAAGGAACTCCGCCGCGTCCCCGCCTCGCAGCTGATCCCCAACCCCAAAAACTGGCGGACTCACCCGGAAAAGCAGAAAAACGCCATTCAGGGCGTTCTGGCCGAAATCGGGTACGCCGACGCACTCATCGCCCGGGAACTGCCCGACGGGTCGCTCATGCTCCTCGACGGTCATTTACGAGCGGAAACCACTCCGAATCAGGAGGTTCCGGTCCTCGTTCTGGACCTCGACGAGGCCGAAGCGGATAAACTGCTCGCCACGCTCGACCCCATCTCCGCGATGGCGGGAAAAAGCGACGAACTGTACGCCGATCTGATCGCCGAGATGGAAACCTCGTCCGCGGCCGTGCGGGAACTGCTCGACCAGACGCTCGGGACCACCGAGGACCTGGAAGCCGCCCTTCCGCAAACGGAAGCGGTCATTCCAACGCTTTTCCAGATCGTGATCGACTGCGGCTCCGAAGAGCGCCAGGAGGAACTTTACGAAAGGTTCCGCGAAGAGGGGCTGAAGTGCAGACTCCTCAATTTGTAACGGCTCACCAAGGAGAAAAAGGAGAACAAAATGCCCCTTTCCATTTCACTTTCCTCCCCGCTTTACGATTCCTTCCGGGTGCAGCAGGTCGCGGGGATCTTCGACGTTCCGCTGGAAGAAAAACTCACGCAGAGTTTCGAGACGGAAGTCCCCGATCTGGCCGCAGACGACTGGAAGATCGGCCTGATCGTCGGCCCGTCCGGCTCGGGAAAATCGAGCGTCGCGCGGGAACTTTTCGGCCCGGACCTTTACGAATCAGCGCACTGGCCGGAAAACTCGGCGGTCATCGACGGTTTCCACGAAGACCTCTCCGCCCGGGAAATTACGGCGCTTCTGACCTCCGTCGGTTTCAGTTCTCCGCCTGGGTGGGTGAAGCCGTACGCGGTGCTGAGCAACGGCGAGAAATTCCGGTGCGACCTGGCGCGCGCCCTTTCGCTCGCCCGGCTTCCGGACGGGAAAAACCGGATCATCGCGTTCGACGAATTTACGAGCGTGGTCGATCGGACCGTCGCGAAAGTGGCGTCCGCCGCGCTTTCCAAAGGGATCCGCACAGGCTCGATCCCCGCCCGATTCGTCGCCGTCACGTGCCACTACGACGTGGCGGAGTGGCTGGAGCCGGACTGGATCCTCGACCTGGCCGTCAGAAAAGTCACACGGAGGCGTCTTCGGCGACCCGAGATCCGACTCGAAATTTTCCGTACCAGTACCTCGGTCTGGCCCATGTTTGCGCGCCATCACTATTTGAGCGCGAGCCTGAACCGCAGCGCGCAGTGCTTCATCGCGATGTGGCACGAAACGCCCGTCGCCTTTTGCGCCGTTCTGCCCCTGATCGGGCGGAAGGGTCAGCGCCGGATCAGCCGACTCGTGACGCTTCCCGACTTCCAGGGCCTCGGGATCGGAATGCGTTTCGCGGAAGCCCTCGGCTCGTACTTCCACGAGCAGGGACTCCGTTTGAGCATCACCGGCTCCCATCCGGCCGTGATCGCGCACTGCCGCCGCTCTCCGCTCTGGCGCACGGTCACGGTCCACCGGGCGACTTCCGCCCCGCGGAAGTCCGCCATGCCGCGATACAAAGGCGCCGGCGCGCGGCTGGTCGTCTCGTTTGAGTTCAACTCAAACTTCGAACGAACCGCCTGAGCCGTCCCCATTCGCCCCATTATTCGTTATTCGTTATTCATTATTCATTTTAGATTTTATGCCCAAAATCCCAACCAAATCCCCTCCCACTCCAAAGTCGGCTCCTCATCCGCCGCTGACGCAGAAGCAGAAGGACGAGATCGTCGCAATCGTGACGGTGGGCTGCTCCCGCAAAATCGCGGCGCGTTACATCGGCTGCACGCAGGATTTCATTCGCCGAACGGCCAAAAAGGACCCGAAGTTTGCCGAATCGCTCCAGCGGGCGGACCTCCAGGCGGAGATCACGTCGATGAAGAGCGTCAACGCCGCGGCCCGGCAGGAGCGCTACTGGAAGGCGGCCACGTGGATCCTGGAACGCAAAAATCCCGAGGACTACCGCCTCCGCCCTCCCGGAACGTTCACGCCCGAGCAGCTGAAATTCATCATGGAGCGTCTCTCGGAGATCATCGCCGAAGAGGTCAAATCCCCGGCCTACCGAAAGCGCATCCTGGCCCGACTGGACGAAATGATGAAGAAATTATGAATTAAAACGGAATTGCGCCAGCAATTCCCCACTCCTGACTCCTCACTCCTAACTCCTCACTGAAAAAAGTGTTTTCCTCCTCCGACCTTCAGGCGTTTGAAAATTTCCTGACCCGGTTCCGACCGGTTTTCGCCCGGGCGCACGGTCAGGCCCGGCATCGGGAAAACCAGGGCAGTCCGCGGGACGGAACGCTCGAATCGTGGTGCTTCACGTTCCTGCCGGATTTTTTCAGCCGCCCCCCTTCCCTGATGCACCGCTGGATGTTCCGCGTGCTGGATCATTTCCCGAACCAGCGGGGGAGCCGGCTCAACGTTCTGGCTCCGCGCGGAAACGCCAAATCGACCATCGGGACGCTCGCGTTCCCGCTCCGCTGCGCCCTGGAAGGGGTGGAGCCTTACATCTGGATCGTTTCGGATACTCAGGACCAGGCGTGCCTGCACCTCGAAAACCTTCGGCAGGCTCTCGCGTCCAGCCCGGCCCTGAAACTCCGCTACGAGTCGGCCCTGAACGGGAAGATCCGAAGTCGGGAAGACCGGCTTCTTCTTCCCAACGGGGTCCTGATCGAAGCGTACGGAACGGGCCAGAAACTCCGCGGACGCCGCCACGGCGCGCATCGGCCGAGCCTGATCGTCGGCGACGACCTGCAGAACGAGGCGTACTGCCGCTCCGCGCGTCTGCGCCACACGTCGCGGGAGTGGTTTTTCGGTACGCTGCTGAAAGCCGGGAATTCCCGCACGAACGTGATCCACCTGGCGACCGCGCTCCACCGGGACGCCCTCGCGCTGGAGCTGAGCCGCACGCCGGGGTGGCGGTCGAGGATTTTCCGTTCGATCCTCCGCTGGCCGGACCGGATGGACCTTTGGGACGAGTGGGAGCGCCTGTACTTCGCAGCCCCGCACGGACTGACCGCCCAGCGTTTCTACGAAACCCATCGGGAGGAAATGCACCTCGGCGCGGTGGTCCTCTGGCCGGAGGAGGAAGACCTTTTGACGCTGATGAAAATGCGGGCCGAAGCCGGCAAAAGCGCGTTTGAGCGTGAAAAGCAGAACTCGCCGGTCAACCCCGACCTTTGTGAGTGGGAGGAGAAATACTTCGACCGGGAAAACTTCTGGTTCGACGAATTTCCCGCCGAAACCACCCTCCGCGTCATGGCCCTCGACCCGAGCAAAGGCCGGCACGCGAATCGGGGTGACTTCGCGGCGTTCGTCATGCTGGCCCTCGGAAAAGACGGCGATTTGTATGCCGACGCGGAGCTTTTGCGCCTTCCGATCGACGAAATGGTCGAAGCCGGCGTCCGGCTCTGGCGTTCCTTCCGGCCCGACGCTTTCGGCGTGGAGGGAAACCAGTTCCAGGACCTTCTGGCCGACTTTTTCCGCCAGCGTTTCGAGGCCCACCGCCTCCCGATCGTTCAGCCCTCACTGATTTTCAATTCCGTCGCGAAGGAAGTGCGACTTCGCCGGCTCGGCCCCTGGCTCGCGTCCGGCCGGATCCACTTCCGACGCAATTCCCCCGGCTCGTCACTGCTCGTCGAGCAGCTGCGCCAGTTCCCCATCGGAGACCACGATGACGGCCCCGACGCGCTGGAAATGGCCATTCGGCTCCTGACCCAGCAGCTCGGCGAAAGCGAGTTTGACGACGGCCTGGGAAAAAACCTTTTTAACTATGAATTGTGAATGATGTACGTTTCACCCCATGAATATTTATACGACGACGCGGAACGCTGGAACCCGTTTGATTCCTCCGACGACGCGGGCCGGCTCGACTCGGAAGAGTCCCTCGAGGACGCACGCCAGTCGTGCCGCCAGCTCGCCCTGACGAACGAATTCGCGATTTGCGGCCATGAAAACCGCATCAGTTACGTCGTTGGAACCGGCCACCAGATCAGCGTCGAAGCCGCCCCCGGTTCCGAAATTTCCCCGCGAAATCTCGCCTGCGCCCAGAACTGGATCGACGATTTCATCCTTGAAAACGACTGGTTCGCACGCCAGCAGGAAATTTTGCGGCGAAAGGACCGCGACGGCGAGGCGTTTCTGCGCTTCTTCGTCGATCAGGACGGCCAGACCCGCGTCCGGTTCATCGAGCCGGAAGACGTTTTCACGCCGGAAGACGTTCGTCACGGAGACTCCAGCCGGGACGATCTGAACCTGAAAAACCTCCGCGGAAAGTCGGGCGCTGCAAACCGCTGCACCGTGCGTTTCGGCGTCCAAACGGCTCCCGGCGATGCCGAGTCGGTCCAGGCTTTCTGGGTCAACGGCCAGTTCGTGCCGGCGCGTGAGATCCAGCACCGCAAAGCGAACGTGGACGCGGCGGTCCCGCGGGGGATCCCGGTTTTTTACCCCGTCCGGAAAAACCTCCACCGGGCCGAGAAACTCCTGCGCAACATGAGCGTCGTGGCGGAGGTCCAGTCCGCGATCGCGATCATCCGCAAGCACCAGGGCGGCTCGCGCCTGGGAATCGAAAATTTTGCTGCGTCGAATGCCGACCTTCAGACGAGAAACTACGGAAGTTTTTCCTCCCAGCGGTCGAATTTTTACCGCCAGTACACGCCGGGGACCATCCTCGACACTTCGGCGGGCGTGGAGTACCAGTTCCCCGTCGCGGCCGTCGATGCGAGCCGCTACATTCTGGTCCTCCAGGCCGAACTGCGGGCCATTGCGAGCCGGCTCTGCATGCCCGAGTTCATGCTCACGAGCGACGCGAGCAACGCCAACTACTCCTCCACGATGATCGCCGAGGGCCCGTCCGTCCGCATGTTCGAGCGGCTTCAGCGCGAAATGATCCGTGAAGACTCCCGCCTGATGAAGCGTGTGCTTCTGAACGGGATCTCGGCCGGAAAACTCTCCGACGAGATCCTGACCGGCGTGAGGATCCACATCGTGCCGCCGAAACTTTCCGTCCGCGACCGGCTCGAAGAAGTGAAGGCCGACCAGATCCTCTTCGAACTCGGCGCGATAGGCATCGACGAGATCCGGGCGAGGTACAGTAGTGTACAAAAGACCACCTGAATTTTGTGCCGTACTGGACTAATTTTTGCAAAATGCAATAATTAGATAAAATTTACAAACTCGCCAAGCTCGTTAAAATGCTGAAATTCAGAAAGGAGTCACCATGCCAGCAAGCACGCAGTCAAATTCAACCAATCAGGACCGGAGCAAACTGATTTTCAAGCTCCTTCAGGAGATCCTGGCAGACGTTCAGGTCCGCGATTTCCACGGCATCGCCCGCATACATTTCACCGTTCAGGACGGGATCATTCAGTCGATCCAGTCCGGGATCGAGAAATCCGTGAAGTAGTTCCGTCCCAGCTCGTCCTGGACTCCCCAGGAAATCCGAGTTTCCCCAAACCTTCAATTTTCAAAAAGCCATGATTTTTAACTTTCCACGCCGCCCGTCTCCGCTTTTGGAGTACGCGCGGGCCGACGCCAACGTGCGTCTCGACCGGGAGCAGAACGTCCTGCGGGGCGTGAAGATCCTCGGTCTTTCCTCCCTCAACGGCCGGCAGTACGCCCCCGAAGCGCTGAACCGGGCGCAGAAACTTTACGAAAACGCGAAAGTGAACGTGAACCACCCGAAGGAGTCCCCGCAGGCTCCGCGCGACTACCAGGACCGGATCGGGAGCATCCAGAACGTCCGGTACCGCGAAAAGGACGGGCTTTACGGCGACTTCCACTTCAACCCATGCCACCCGCTCGCCGAGCAGTTGAAGTGGGACGCGGAGCACGCCCCGGAAAACGTCGGTTTTTCGCATAATATTATGGCCCGGACCGTCCCCCAGAAAGACGGAACGCTGCTGGTCGAAGAGATCACGTCCGTCCGGAGCGTCGATCTGGTGGCGGACCCTGCGACCACGCACGGGCTTTTCGAGGGTCAGAATCAACCGGCTGACGTTCAGCCACGCGCCATTCAGGAGGCGGAACTGAAAGCGCTTCAGGAAGAACTCGCGGCGCTGCGGCGGCAGTTTCAGGAACTCCTGCGCGCCTCGCAAGTCGTTTCCGAGCCGGTCTCCCGCGCCCCGTCGGACGTCCTGAAGGAGCGGCCCATGAGCACGGAGGATTTCGTGAAAACGATCCGCGGCAACTAGCGGTCCACCTCCAACCACTCCCAGAAAACTCCCAGAAAACTCCCAGAAAATTCCCACTAAACTCCCAGAAACCCCTCAAGAAAGGAATTCTAATGAACCACCTGAACTGGAAATGGGGCGAGACGTGCCCCGTCAGCGCGCCCGTCGCCTCCGCGACCGTCATTGAAATCGGCGATTTGCTTTACCTCGACTCCGGGAAAGCGCTCCCGGCCTCCAGCTTCGCCAAATCGACCAACCTGGCGGGCACCCAGGCCGCTTTCGCCCCCAAATTCCTCGGCGTGGCGATGCAGGCCAGCCCGGCCGGAGCGACCAGCCCGATCCGCGTCGCGACGTGCGGAACGTTTGAATTCACCGACGACACTGCGGCCGGTGAGACGGAAGTCCTCGGCACGTACGTGAGCGCCGACCTGAACGCCGCGGAGACTTACCTCCAGAACCGCGCGGTGATCAAAGTCTCCGGCGCCAAAACCGCCATCGGCCGAATCGTCCACCTGGAAAACGTCCCCGCCGGAAAAGCCTACGTCGCGATCCTCTCGACGATCATCAAGGGCGGCGTCGCGGGAAGCGATCCGTCGCATACAACGGAATGAAAAACCGTTCACTTCCACCCCGAAACCCGCAATTCTCAACCCAAAAGGAAAATTTCAGAATGAAAACCATTAATTATCGTGAATTGAAACGCCGCGTCGATTTGGACGGCTTGCAGAAAACGACCACCCACCTGACCGAAGCGATCGAGTCCCGCCAGCTTTTGCCGGAAGATTTTTCCCTGCGCGACCTGGCCGAGGCGCTCGTCCCGGACGGGCTGGAATGGGTCCGGACCTTCGACCCGTGCAACGGCACGGCCCTGACCGAAAGCGACGGCGTCGATTCCACCGCCTTCCTGAATATTACCGGCCGGATCGTCGGCTCCAAGATCCGCGAGTCGTACGAGCAGGAAGCGTTCAAAGCCTCGAAACTCGTGAGCATCCTTCCGTCGCGCCTTTCCCGTGAACGGATCCCGGGCGTGACCCGCATCGCCGCCGGCGAATCGATGGAAGTCGCCGAGGGAATGAAGTACCCGAACGCGGGTTTCGGCGAGGAATACATCGACACGCCGGAGACCACGAAGCACGGCCTCATCGTCCCGGTGACCCGCGAAGCGATTTTCTTCGACCAGACCGGCCTGGTGCTCAAACGCGCGTCGGAAGTCGGCGAGATACTCGGCGCAGACCGTGAAAAACGGATCCTCGACGTGATCCTCGGCCTGAGCAACACGTACTCGAAGAACGGCACGTCGTACAATACGTACTACGCCGCAGCCGATTCCGGCCCGTGGACCAACAAACTGACCGGAAACGAACTGGTCGATTGGACCGACGTGGACGCCGCGGAGCAGCTTTTCGCCGCGATGTGCGACGACGTGACGAACGACCCGGTCCTGATGAACCCGAACACGGTCCTCATCATGCCGGGCAAGCGGTTCGCCGCCGCGCAGATTTTCTACCCGGGAAGCATCACCTACACGACCGCGATCGGGTCCGGGAACTCGCAGGCGACCATTCCGAATATTCTCGGAACGTATGACGTTCAGAGCAGCGCGTACGCCTACCGCCGCCTGATCGCCAGCGGAGTCTCGGCCGCCAATGCCGCGAATTACTGGTTCATCGGCGATTTCAAGCGCGCTTTTGCGTACATCGAAAACTGGGGCCTGACCGTTTCCCGCTCCTCGACCACTTGCGACGCGAGCTTTTCGCAGGACATCGTGGTGCGTTACAAGGCGAGCGAACGCGGCGTCCCGGCCATTCTGGACCCGCGCTGCGTCGTCTGCTGCACCGGTTGAGAAAAATCCCGCCGAACTTCATAATTTAAAAACCTCAAATTTTAATTATGCTCAAGAACACTTCAACCACCATCACTTACACCGCCTGGAATTCCCTGACGGGTGGGCTGGTCACGGGGGATTCCGCGAATCATACGTGCTCACTCTCGCTCAACGGCGGGGCTTTCGCGACGGCGACCAACTCTCCATCCGAGGTCGGAGCCGGCGTTTACGCCCTGGTTCTGACCGCGGCAGAGACGAATGCGGAACTCGTGACGCTTTCCGTCGCCAGCTCGACCACGTCGGTCGTCATTCCGCCGGTCCAGTTCGTTTTTCACGATGCGAGCGCGTACAAAGCCGACGTTTCGGGGATTCCCGCCAGCGTCTGGTCCGCCGCCTCGCGAACGCTTTCCGACCCGGTTTCCGTTTCGTCCGCGTCGGTTTCCTCGATCGCCTCCTCGGCCGCTTCGGACGTTTGGTCTGCGAGTTCCCGCACGCTTTCCGCCCCTCCGGAAATCGCGTCCAACTCGATCTCCGCGATCGTTTCGAGCGTTTGGGCGGCAAATTCCCGTACGCTTTCCTCACCGGTCAGCGTTTCGACCACTTCCGTCTCGGCGATCCAGAGCGGCCTGGCCACGGCTTCCGCCCTTTCGACCGTCGATTCCGTCTGCGACGCGATCCAGTCCAAAACCGACCTGATCCCGGCTCAGCCCGCTGAAGTGGGAAGCGCGATGACGCTCACGAGCCTGTACGACGACCTCAAGACGCTGAGCACCGAGTCCATCGCCTCGGCCGTTTTGGGCTTCGACATTTCGGACGTGGAAAGCACCGCGCCGCTTTTCTCCCTCTGCACGGTGATCCTGGCCCAGCTCCAAAGCGCCGTCAACGGCACGGACTGGACGATCTACCGCACCGACGGAACGACGCAGCACGCGGTCCGCACGCTTGCCGTCTCGTCGGAGGCTGAACCCGTTACAGGAGTTTCCGGCACATGACAGAACCCTCCGATTCCCCGCGTCCGGGTGGTTTTTTCGACTTTTTCCGTCTGCTCCTCGGCTGGAAATACAGTCCCCCGTACGTGATTCCTCTCAACAAACGCCTGATCCTCGTTCCCAAGGGGCAAATCCACGCTCCGACCGCGGTCAAGGCGCAGATCCGAGAGTAAAACCGAATGAAGCCGAAAAACGAAGAAGGAGCGGAAAACGCGAAAGCCGCGAAACCCGAAACTTTCTGCTCTTTCTTCGCCTTCATTTTTCGTTTTCCCTTTAACCCCCCGATTCCAATGCACGCCAAAACCTTTTACGGAACCGCCTTCACCAACGCCTCGGTCGTTCTTCTGGCCCGCGTGGTGGGGGACTACTCCGAAGTCCTGAAAAGGAAGGACGTCCTTTCCGCTTCCTACAGCGCTTCGCTCATCGACCCGGTTTTCCCCGACCGTTCCACGCCGGTCGAAGGCCACCAGAACGTTTCGCTCGATCTGGATTCCGTCTTTTTCGACTCGCTCCAGACCGACAGTTCGTGGGACGCGGACGCGCTCGGCTACAATTTCCGGCTGGTGCCCGACGTTTCGCAGAAACCGCTTTTTACCGAGCCGCGCCGGCTTTACTGCATCGACTGCACGATCCAGCTCAGCGAAGCCGGACGGATGCCCGCCCGGATCAAATTCGTGATTTTAACCCACTGACCACCGAAGTATCGCCTCCGAAAAAAATGACTTACACTCAGCAAATCGAAACCATTCGTTCCCAGACTCTCGCGATGATCGCCGAGCTGACGAAAAACCCCAAACCGTCGTACAAAATTGAAGATCAATCCGTCTCGTGGGAGTCCTACCTGGCCCGGCTCCAGGGCACCGTCGAGTGGTGCAACGCCCAGCTCGCCGCCAGCGATCCCGTGGAGATCCGAACCACCGCGGGAAGTTAATTTTTCAACCTGAAACCATGCAAGACTCATTCACCATTTTTGACCAAACCGTCGCTTTGACCTGGTTCAACGCCCGAACGAGCAACGCCACCGTGATCCCCCACGCGCTGCGGGTCCATTCCCAATCGGCCTCCCCATCCGGCACGCGGATCGAAAAATGCACCGCGGTCTGG
Organism: Thermoguttaceae bacterium; assembly: GCA_017447865.1. Taxonomy (GTDB): domain Bacteria; phylum Planctomycetota; class Planctomycetia; order Pirellulales; family Thermoguttaceae; genus RGIG3701. The sequence continues at coordinate 18,825 of JAFSMO010000053.1, read as the reverse complement.
CGGTTTCCCAAGTCGGAACTCCCCGACGAGATCCCGTTCCCGGGCGACTGGGTCGAGACGGGAAAAACCGGACGCTGGACCGTCACCCAGGTGCAGGACCTCGACCGCTGCGGCGAGTGGAAACTCACGGCCGTGAATCTGATGCAGTACTTCGACCTGCGCGAGACGGTGGACGTTTTTCGGCCGGTCTGGACGCTCGACGAGTACGCGGTCCCGACCCCCACGTACCACTTGCTCGTTCCGGGAGTCCCGGCCAAAATTCTCCCCTCGGGGACCGATTCCCGCGTGGAGATCCACTTCGCCGACCCGCGCGTTTGCCTCGCCATTCATGACCGACTCGTCACGCCCGACGAACGCATTTTCACCGTTCAGGAATTCCACCCAGGCAAAGACTGGAGTGAGATTTCCCGGGCCGTGTGCGTGCGTTTCGGCTGCGCCGAAAAGTAGTCACCAACCAGAAACCAACCAGAAAACCACCATGAACCTCGCCCAAAAAATCCGCGAAGCCTGGCGCGACGCTGACGGCTTTGCGACCATCATCCCGCTGGAAAATATTTCCACTCAGCGGAGCGTCTGCGACTCGCTTCCGTACGGGATCATCCACCCGACCGAAACGACCGTCGGCACTCTGACCAATTCCGGCCCGAAGATCCGCACGTGGAAAGCCACGGTCGAATTTCACGTCCAGACGCTTCCGGCCGCGAACGTGATTCAGGAAGAAGCGGAAATCATTTTCTGCCCTGAAAAACATTTCGTCGTCGAGTCCAACACGCAGGACTGCATCGACTCGAACCACTGGAAAATCACCCTGAAACTTTTTTACTGGATCCTTAATTAATTATGACTCTTGAAACCCGCATCACTTCAGAGATCGGCTGGAACTGGCTTGACTCCGGAACGAGTACTTCCACCCGGACGCAGGGGACGTTCCAGCGTCAGCTCGCCTTTTCCGCGCTGGGGAATACCGGCGTGGACGCGATCTGGTACCTGGAAAACGCCTCGATCCCGGCCCTGACCACCGTCACGCACGACCTGAACGCCCTGAACCAGAGCATTTACGGCACGAATATTCCGGTCAATTTCGCGACGCTTTGCACCATTTACATTTTCAACCGGTCGGCCACGCTTCCGCTTTCCATCGTGAACACCGGCACGGCCCAGAGCGTCGTGACGACGAGCTACCTGAACCTCCTGGTCCCGCCGGGCGGTTTTTTCACGCTCTGCAACCCGACGCAGAGCTGGAGCATCACCACCTCCCGAAACCAGCTCCAGATCCAAAACCCCGGAAGCCAGGCCGTGGCGTACGACATTTTTTTAAGCGGGAAAAAAGCCTCGTGACCTGAAAAGAGAATCAAGGGAAGAAAAAGATGAAACAAATCCCCACCCCAACCACCACGGTTTCTTTTTACGAGCTGGCCGGCTCCCCGGTCGAGGCCTTTACGAGCGAAGGTTTCGAGGCGAAACGCCGTTTTCTCGTCCGCTGGGAGGAACGTGAAGCCTTCGCGCGGGACGTTATGGGCCACAGCTCGACGTTCAACTACCAAAGCTCGACCTACTACCCCAACCGTACGTCGGTTTTTCCGGTCAAGATCACGTTTCGGCCCGCGGACGAAAATTCCATCCAAAAGCAGGAGATCGCCGCCCTTCATTTGGGTCTGAATTCCTATTCCGGCTGGGCGCTGGCAGAGATCGAGTACGCGACGCTGACCGACGAAGACCTCGATCTTGGCGTTCAAACCGAGTCCGGCACGTCGCTGACCTACCGCCTCTCGTGGGAGTCGATCGACGTGGAGCTCCCCTCCGCCTCGGGCTGGGTCTGGACCGATTCCGGCGCGGCGATCCCGGAAGATCTTTCGGTCGTTCAGCGCATTCCGCAGGCGGTCCACACGATCATCTGGTCGCGCGTTCTGAATCCCCCGTGGACGGCCATCCAGCAGATGCAGGGAAAAGTCAATTCCGTGGAATTCCTCGACTGCCCGGCGGGCACGCTCCTCTTTGAAGGCGCGGCAGCGAACAAACTGTACCGCTCGACCTTCCAGCAGGGCGAGTCCCCGTTCTGCTGGGCGATCACGTTCACGTTCCGCCAGAAAGCGGTCCACCACGACTCGCAGACCTACGGCTGGAACCACTTCTTCCGCACGTCAGACGGGTCCTGGGCGATGGTTCAGAGCAACCAGAAAAAGATTTACGATGAAGCCGACTTCAAAACGCTTTTCGAATCGTGAAACTCAGCCCCCGCGCAGAAGCCTTCATTTTTTAGACTCTAACCACGACGTGAGGATCACGTACGCGGCCAGTTTATCCCGGCGGGCCTTGCGCTGCTTCGGCGTCAGGCCCTCCATCAGCTCATCGGCGAATTTCGACGAGTAGCGCTCGTCCTGAAAAACCACCGGAACGCCCGTCGTTTCCCAGAGCCACTTCCCAAACTCGCGGGCCTGGATCGATTTTTCGCTCTCGTCCCCGCTGGGGTAAAGCGGAAGCCCCACGACGAAAAGCCCAACGCGATCCTCTGCGACCAACTGCCTGAAAAACTGCGCGTCAAGCCTCGGATTCCGCCGAGTGTAGTTTTCCCACGGGCTGGCGATCGTCCGGTCCGGATCGCAGACCGCGATCCCAATGCGCACCGTTCCGAAATCAATGCCCGCCACGCGGCCGGTCGGCGGCAGCTCGAAGTCCGGGAGTTTCAGGGCTTCTTTTCGGGCGTTGAGCTCCTCGGGAGAAATCATGAATTTTCTTCCTCTTCCTCGCTCATGCGAACGATTCGCACTTTCTCGACTCTGCGGGCGGTGGCTTCCTCGACGGTGAGCTTGAAACCATTCACTTTAACGTCCTCACCGGTCGCCGGAACGCGGCCGAGCTGGGTCAGGATGAAGCCGCCGATCGTTTCAAAGTCGCCTTCCGTCGAAAGCTCCGTTCCGAGGCGGGCGTTGATCTCGTCGATATGCACGCGGCCCAAAACCACAGCAGAACCGTCCTCTTCAATGTGAATCTCTTCCGGCGGCGCGTCGTCCGTTTCGTCCGCGATTTCTCCGACGATTTCTTCCAAAATGTCTTCCAGGGTCACGAGGCCCGAAACCCCGCCGTACTCGTCCAGAACAATCGCGAAGTGATTCTGAGTCTCCAAAAATTCCCGGAGCAGAATATTGATCTGCTTGGTTTCCGGGACGAAAACCGGCGCGTGGAGGTAATCCGTCCAGTTCGGCGCAGGATTTCCACTCGGCCCGAGGTGCAGAAGGAGGTCTTTGCTGAACAAAATCCCCACGATGTCATCGCGGTCTTCGCCGAAGACCGGAATGCGCGAGAGCTGCGTCTCGTTCACGAAATCGAGCATTTCCTGCCAGTCCGCGTCACGGGAAAGACTCTGAATTTCCGTGCGCGGCGTCATGATGGCCGAGACGTGCTCATCGTCAAGCTGCATAATGCGGTCGAACATCTCGCGGACGTCGTCCTGAATGATGCCGTCACGATGTCCCTCGGCCACGATCGACCGAATGTCATCCTCAAGATCGTCTCCCTCATCCTGCTCATTTTTCTGAACTCCCGCCAGTCTTTGAATGACCACTTCAAGAAACCGTCCGATCCAGCTCAGGGGAAACGCGAAGCAGGCCAGCACACGGAAAAAGTGGAAGAAGTAATACACGATTTTTGTCGCGTACATGTCACCCAAAGGCCGGGCGATCCAGTACCGGCACGCAATGTAAAGCAGAAAGTACGGAAGAATCGGCAGACCGATCTCGCGAATGAATTCCAGCGGCGCCTCTTTATTCATGGTTTCGGGCCAGACTTCATAAAGAGCCACGAGCGGGATCGAAAAGTGCAGGAGACTGCGAATCATTTCAAAGCCAAACCGGACGCGGCTGTGCGAGTCAATGATCAGCTTGAAGTAATCTTCCTGGTTCTTCAGGTTACAAATGCGTTCCAGATCGTGACGCGCGAATTCATGCAGCGCCCGGCACCCGATCGAAAGGACCAGAAGCACGACGCACAGACCAAAATAGAGCGGCGAAAAAACGATCATTCCACGCTCCCTTCTTCTCCGTCACGGTCATGAAGGCCGGCCGGAGGTTCAATTCCAATCGCCCGCAGGCATTCGATTTCCGCGGCACGCATTTCCGCGAGGTCCTCGTCGCAGTGATCGTCGAAACCAATGAGGTGCAGCGAGCCGTGAATGACGTAAAGCAGGACCTCCTTCTGCTCGTCCCAGTCCCCTTCGACCCGGGCGGCTTCGCGCTTTGCCGTGTCGGTGCTCAGAACGATCTCGCCCTCGAGTTTTGCCGGGGAGTCGGAAAGTGGGAAACTGATCACGTCCGTGGGCCAGTCGTGCCCCAGAAACTGACGATTGATCCCATGGATCGTTTCGTCGGTCACCAACGCGACGCTCATCTCGGCGTTCCGGATGGAATCTTTGGCCAGCACCGCGTTCACCGCCGCCTGGATGCGCTCCTCGGGGATTTGAATGGCTTCCTGTTCGTCTGCGATTTCGATTTCGATCATTTAATTTAAAATTCTGCGAGTGACTTACTTCCGGCAGGCCTCCCACCCAAAAGGAAAAGTGGCTTTCAGTGGGAAACGGCCGGAAATTTCAACGTTTTTTCTCGATTTTATCCGGGTACTTGACCCGCCCGTGGTGCAGTGAAATGAGGCCTTTCACGATGCTCGCCTCGATGGTGCGCAGCTCGGTCAGCGTGATGCCGCTCTCGTCGAACTGCTCATCCTCAAGGCGTTCCTGGGAAATGCTCCGGACCAGGTTCTGAATTCGTGCCGGGGTCGGCTCCACGAGCGAGCGGCTCGCGCTTTCGCAGGCGTCCGCCATCATCAGGACCACCGCCTCTTTCGTCTGCGGTTTGGGGCACGGGTAACGGAACGACATTTCCTCGGGTTCCGGAATCGTCGGGTCCTCCAAATGCCGTTTCTGCGCCTGACGGTAGAAGTACGAAACCAGCGCGGAGCCATGGTGCTGCTCGATCAGGTCGATGATCTGCTGCGGGAGTTTATACTGACGCGCCAGGTCCACGCCGTTTTTCACGTGGGCGATGATAATCAGCGCACTCATGGAAGGCTCCAGCGAATTGTGCGGACTGTCCTCTTTCTTGATCAGGTTTTCCGCGTAATAGTTCGGCTTGTAAATCTTTCCAATGTCGTGGTAGTAGGCGGCAGTTCGGACGAGCAGCCCGTTGCACCCAATGGCGTCCGCGGCGTTTTCGCCCAGAGTTCCGAGCGAGATGGAATGACTGTACGTGCTCGGAGCAAGATTAATCAGCTCGTTCAGCAGCGGGTTGGAAACGTCGCAAAGCTCCATCAGCCGCACATCGGAGAGGATCCCAAGCCACCGTTCCAGCAGCGGGAGGAAACTTTGAATGACCAGGCCGGCCAAAATGAGCGGAAGGCTCCCAAGGACCGCGTTGCGTAAAATTTCAATGGAAAATGGAACGCCCACCATCAGGTCCGAAGCCGTGAAAAGGAGGACCGCCACGATGGCCGTAAGGATGGAAATCCGAATGAACTGCAAACGGCCGCGAAGACGGTCAAACGGCAAAATCGCGACGAGAAGAATTCCACCGTCGCAGAGCGTTTCCAGGCTCGTCATGTTCAGCGTGACGGTCATGCACAAAACCATGACTCCCACCAGCAGGATCCCGATCCGGCGGCGGTACTGGATCGTCACCACCTGACTGAAAATCATGAGCGGGAAAAGCCCAAAACTGCGCGGCATCGTGGGCATCTGGGAAAACCACGTCGCCAGGGAAAGCGTAATGAGAGAAAACGCCATGAGGAAAATCAGGCGGAACTGTTCCTGAATGAACCGCGGCTCCATGAGCACGATGTACGCCCAAGCCGGGATCAGGCACAGCAAAAGGAAGAATGAAGTGGAAATCCCGTACAGGATTTTTTCTTTCAGCGTACGTTCGGAACTCCATTTTTCGTTTTCGATCCTCAGCAGGTGGATATGGTCTTCCGTCAGGATCGTCCCGATCAGAACGTCGTTTTTCATCTGCATCTGAACGATTCGCTGGGTCGCCTGGTAGAGTTTCTTGACCGGCGAAATGTTCTGGATCGCCGTCTGGATCGCCTGATTCGTCAGCGTAGGATCCAAAACCAGGTTCGATTTCCAGTTCCGGCAAATACAGTAATAAATCTGGCTCCCGATGTGCGGCGTCTCGGCAATATTCTGGATCGCTTTATGGATCTGCTCATTATCCTCCAGAATCACCGACTTGAGCGACGTGCGCCGCCCTTCCGCCGTGGGGTCATCCGCGTTCACGATCGAGATCTGGATCTGAAGCCCACGTCCGAGCGGGTCCTCTCTGACCTCCGCGATGTGCATCAGCCCCTGCGCAGTGAACTGCCGCATGACCTCTTCCAGTTTATCGCAGAAATCCCGCAGGCGTTTTTCTCTGTACGCCTCCAGCTGCTTCGCCTTTTCCACCTCGGGGTCGATTTCTTCCTGAACCTTCGTTTCTTCCGTGGAAGCGTTCCCTTCTGTAGTTTTGGCGGAATCCGGGTCGCTCTGCAGCTGCGAAACCAGCACGGAAGAAGTGGTTTGGATCACCTCCGGGGAAATTTTCTTCACGGTGTGCGAAACCGGCGTTCCTCCGCCCGTTTCCGGAGAGTTCGAGGCGGAACCCGGCCCTAAAATTTCAGGATCTTCACCGGGGACGGTCTCTGAATCCATTTCGGAATCGTCGCGGAAAGTCGAATCCTCTTCATCTTCGGAGGAATTTTCAGAAGCCGCGTCCGTTTCACGCTGCGGGGTCGTTTCCGAAGAAGGAACCGGCTTGACGGTTTCCTCCTGCGGCTCGGGAGTATTTCGCAGGAACTGCCAAATGTCGAGCACGCCTTTTTCCGCATCTTCCGAAACGTCAGGGGCACGAAACTGCTGCTGAAGCTCGGGGCGCTGTTCCCAGGAATCGACGTTAGACGCTTCTTTCAGAAGTTTGTAAATGTTGCCAATATTTTCCTTCAGAATATCGGGCGAATCGTTCAGAACGTAAACGTTCGGGACCCGGTTGCGTGCCAGAATGCGTTCATTTTCAGTCTCGGCGGTGTCGATCGTCTCAAACCCCACACGTGCCACAATGTCCCGGTTCAGTGCCATTCCTTCAAAATATGGAAATGGGGGGTCCCAAATCCGATGAACCAGAATGAATATAATGAACGAGGAGAAAAATATTAAAAAACAAAGAATGGACGACTTCTTCAACAAGCGCGTGACGATCTGCTGCAGGCTCGTGTGTACGGCCGCAATGGACGCCAGGCGTTGGGTACGGGTTTTGGAACTTCCTGTTGACATAAAATTAATGGTCCATCATAAAGTATGAATTTCGGATCGAAAAGGAAATATTTGAAAAGCCGATCACGAACAGACGAAACCCGGGTTCAGGACCCGCGCTCCGTAAATCAATTGTTTCTTCAGGATTCTTCATACGCTCGAATGATTTTCTGCACGAGGTCGTGGCGAACGACATCCGATTCGCCCATTTCCACGACCGCGATGTTGGGGATCCCCTTCAGGCGCTCAATGGCGTCCACCAGACCGCTCGGCGTGTTCCGTGGAAGGTCCATCTGCGTCACGTCGCCAGAAATGATCACGTGCGAATTGTTCCCCATGCGCGTCAGGAACATTTTCATCTGGGCGATCGTCGTGTTCTGTGCTTCGTCCAAAATGATGAAGGCGTCGTTCAGCGTCCGGCCGCGCATGTAGGCGAGCGGGCTCATCTCGATCACTTCGTCTTCGGTCATCCGTTTCAGAAGGAGCGGGTCCATCATGTCCCGCAGCGCATCAAAAATCGGCCGCAGATACGGGTCGATCTTCGCTTTCAGGTCTCCGGGCAGAAACCCGAGATTTTCCCCAGCCTCCACCGCGGGCCGAACCAGCACGAGGCGCTTGACCTTGCCGGCTTTCATGGCTGCGACGGCCGCAGCGACTGCAAGGTACGTCTTTCCGGTTCCGGCCGGGCCGATTCCGAAAACGACCTCTTTTTCCAGGATCGCCTTAACGTACCGGGCCTGCCCCGCCGTCCGGGGACGCAAACGCCGGCCGTTCATGACTTCGAACGGTTCGATCTGCCCCACGGGATCCGCGATCTCGTCCTCGCTCAACTGCGAAAGAAGGCATTGCACGTCATCATCGGAAATTTTGCCGCGGTTGAGGACCTTTTCCTTCATTATACCCAGAAGTTCCACCGCCGTCTCAACGGCATGGTTCTGCCCGGCGACAAAAACTTCGTTTCCCCGCGACCAGATGCGGACGCCCAAGGTATCACTCATACGGCGCTGGTAACGGTCGCATAGACCGAACAGGGAAGTCAGCGGAAAAGTTGCCGGAAGCGTTAAGGTTTTTTCAATCATAAAAATCTCTGATTTTGTTTTTTCAATTTCGTATATTATACACCGAAAAATTTTCCCGAAAAGCCCCCCCTCAAGGGCTGGCAAAATAAGGGGCCGGAGTCAAATTTCTGTTCCCCCCTCCCCCTTTTGCATTTGCCGGGAATATGGTATAATAATATAATAGTATCAAACGCTTCCCTCAAAACGGAGAAAAAGCCATGCGTTCATTGCGCGTTTCCTTTTTGTTTTTGCTGTTCGTGGCGGTCTTTCTTGGATCGCTTGAGGCGAAACAGCCGAATTTCGTGATCATTTCCGCGTCCAATCTGGGCTACTCCGATTTGGGCTGCTACGGAAGTGAGATCAAAACCCCCGCAATCGACAAACTGGCGGCGGAGGGGATCCAGTTCACCCAGTTTTATTCCTGCGGAAACAGCGCTCTGTCTCAGACCTCCCTCCTGACCGGCCAGTACCCGCACCGGGTGGGGATGGGCTTCCCCATGGTCGAACTGAAACAGAAGGGCTACTTGGGAAGCATCACCAACGCGACCTGCACGTTGGCCGAGTTCCTCAAATCCATCGGCTACGAAACGTTCATTTCGGGGAAGTGGGAACTGACGCGCCACTACCAGGTCGGCACGCCGAGCCATGCGTGGCCGCTAAGCCGTGGCTTTGACCGTTTCTTTGGGACGATCCAGCCGCAGCCGTGCTACTTTGAGCCGGCCAACCTCATCATGAACCAGCAGCCGTACGATTTTGGCGAGGATTTTTATTTCACATACGAAATCGCCAAGGAAGCGGCCCACTTTCTGGATCGGGCAAAGAATGGGGGGCATCCGTTCTTCCTGCACGTCGCGTTTTCCGCACCGGGCTGGCCCCTTCAGGCCCCTGAGCAGGAGATCAAGCAATACGCGCTGACCTACAAATACGGCTGGGATTCGATCCGCGCGGACCGGTTCAAAGCCATGCAGAAGATCGGAATTCTTTCCTCGATCGCCGAGTTCCCCCCACGGGACTCCCGCGTGTTCGACTGGGGCCGGGTCGGAGCCTACGCCGCCTGGCACGCCCGCCGCATGGAGGTTTACGCCGCCCAGGTCTCCGCCATGGACCGCGGCGTGGCCATGATCATGCAGAAACTGAAGCAAATCGGCGCGGACGACGACACGGTCGTGATTTTCCTTTCCACGGCCGGCGCGAGCGGCGACGAACTCTCCCCCCAGACGGTTTCCCGCTCCATCCCCTCCAAAACTCATACCGGGGAGCCGACGCAGGTCGGGAACGTCCCGAACGTGATGCCGGGGTCCAAGATCACGTACCAGAGCTACGGCGTACCGTGGGCGAACGTGAGCAACACACCGCTGCGCGGTTACGCCGACTCGCTGTACGAGGGTGGGATCTCCTCGCCGTGCATCATCCGCTGGAACGATCACACCGAGCCGGGGCTGGTAAAAGAGCCGGCGCACATCATGGACATTTTCCCGACGGTGGTCGAGCTTACGGAGCGACCGTACCCCTCCGAACTGAGGGGGTTCGAAACGCTTCGGCTTCGCGGCGAATCACTCGTTCCGCTCTTTTCCGTCAAGTACCGTCTGGACTTGCGGACCAACGAGAAGAAAAGAAACCGCCTCTTCTTCTGGGAATACAAAGGGAACGCGGCCGTCCGTTACGGCGACTGGAAGCTCGTTTTCCCGAGGAACGGCCAGCGGTGGGAACTCTACAATCTGAACGCGGACCGAATGGAAACGACCGACGTGTTCATCCGTTTCCAGAAAGACCCGGCCGTGGAACACATGATTTACAGTTACGAACAGTGGAAAGCGAAAAACCGCGTCGAAAATTGGGACGTTATTCAGGCGCAGCTTAAACCCAAAAAGAAGAAAAAATAAAATGATTCGTTTTGTAACTCCCGAAGATGCGCCGCAACTGCTTGAAGTTTACGGTCATTACGTGCTGAATACGACTTTCACGACGGAAGAAACCCTCCCGTCCGTTGAGGAGATGGCCAACCGCGTGCGGCGGGTGACGCAGCATTTCCCCTGGCTCGGCTTTGAGGAAAACGGTCGAATCGTGGGTTACTGCTACGCCGACATTTTCCGGACGCGTACCGCCTGGCACCGGACCGCGGAGCTTTCGATCTACGTTCACCCCGAGCACGTCGAGAGCCGCGTCGGTCACCGCCTTTACGAGAAACTTTTCCGTCTGCTCGAAGAAAACGAGGAGATCCACGCGGTCGTGGCGTGCATCACCCTGCCGAACGAGCGGAGCGTCCGCCTGCACGAAAGTTTCGGCCTCATCAAAAAGGCGCACCTCCCCGAGGTCGGCTGCAAATTCGGCTGCTTCATGGACGTCGGGCTCTGGCACAAGATTTTGTAAGGGGAAGCCGCCGAAATGTTCTTCCATCTGATCCCATCCCTGCACCCCTGCGGAAACACGGCCCAGCTCCGCGTACGGGCGAGGAGTTTGGCCCGGGAAGGGATGGAGTCGCACATTTTCACGTTTCAGCCGGTTTTGCCCGAGGTCCGGCAGTCGTTCGAGGGGATCGCACAGATCCACGAGCTGAATGTTCACTTCGCGCTGGAGCCGTTCTGGCGGATCCTGCTCACCGCACGGAAACTTCGCCTCAAGCCCCGCGAGGTTCAGGTCTGGGGGACGGAACTGCTCGCGCCGGGTCTGCATCTCGCACAATATTATAATGTATGCCGTTCCGCGGTGCTTCGCCACCAGGACGCTTTCGCGCGGCGCCTCCCGATCCTCCGCCGTTTTTCGCGGGTCGAAGCCAATTCCGCCGCTCTGCGTGACGCGGCCCTGGAAGCCGGAAACCAGGGAAACTGGCAAGTGGTCCACGATGTGCTGGAGGTTCCGCCAAAGGCCGGTTTGAAAACTCGTGCGGAATTCCTTGCGGAGGTTGGGTTCCCGGAAGACGCCCTGCTCGTCGCGTGCGTCGGGCCGATTTCCCGCTGGAAACGCTGGCAGTGGGCCATCTGGTCGATCGATTCCATCGTGCGGGTGCACCCGCAAATGCGGCTTTTGTTCCTGGATCCGGATCTGGAAAACCCGCCGGCCCGCCGTCTGAACCCGCTTACCGAGCGTGAGCGGCACAACGTCGCAGACTTCACGTGCCAGTACGAGCGCGAAAACATCGTGCGTTTTCTGCCGTTTCGGAAAGATTTTCGTGAAATTCTTCCTTTTTTTGATGTTTTATGGATCCCGCAGACGACTCCCGGCTCCGGTCTGACGGCTCTGGAAGCGGCCGCGGCGGGCGTGCCGATCGTGGCGCACCGGTCCGCGCTGGATGCGGAACTCTTCCCGGACGGGACTTTTGTGCCCCTTCCCGAGGCCCCGGAGACGATTTCCCTGGCCAGTGTGACACATAACCTCTGGAAAAGTCTGGGCATTTTTTCAGGAAAATAGTGGTCCAACCGTCCAGGCAACAAAGCCATTTCTTTATCCATCTTTCCCAGATTGTCGCAAAATCCCAAAAAATTCCGTTTTTTCCTCACGACCGTGCAACATTTCCTTCCAGTTATTCCATGTAGAGAAAATTTTCCATTTATTTTAATTATTCTCCAAAAAACGATAAAAATTACTTTACAAATAAATAAGTTTCTACCGATAATTACACCGAGGTGGATAAAAAAATATTTATTCACAGGATCGTTCACTAAAAAGGATTTTAAAAATGAACGTTTTAAAACTTCACCGTTCTGGAATCCTCCTGGGATTTGCGGCACTTCAATTATTTGTGTTTGCGACTTTAGGGTTTGCTCAGGACAAAATTGTGGGTAATACGATACTTGCGACCAGTCCGGATACGGAATACATTATTCCGGATGGGATGGTACCTGGTTCCGTTTACGTCACGCCATGTTGCGAATGCGGCTGCAGCGAATGCGCCTCTCCATCCCATAATGGGTTGAGAGCGAATCTTTCCGCGACCGCGTGTTTTAACTGTCGTACCAATGGCAGTTATAAATTCCCGGTTCCACGTCAATATACCTATTTTTGGCCTGGGATTTACTCACAGAAAACGATGACGGAGTACGTTGCACCTTTCACTGGTCTGAAACTTCGTTCCCCTTCTGAAGTTTTCGACAGTGATCTGGATGAAAACAAATAGAATCCAGGTACACCGATTCCCATTTTCGTCGGGTTTTTTCTTCCAAAAATCCTGACGAGACAAACCATCGTAGTTTTTTTAACACATTTTCCAACGGAATACATGGAAAAGTATTCCAGAAATATTGGACAGGGCAGTTCCATGATTAATCAGGCAAAAAAATTATTTAGAACTCCTGGAATCATCTCGCTGTTTTCAGCCGGGATCCTTCTGGGAATGATGGGAAATCTGTTGAGAGCAGAGACTCCAAGCGACGCCGATTTGATTTTTGAATGCGTCCAGACGACTTACGGCCAGACCCAGAATGGCGACAAAACCATTCAGTTTACGTCTGCCGAAAGCAAGGAGCAATCGGTCTTGGTCACTCCCAAAGTGACTCCAGCTCCGGCCGCCAAAGTACAGACCTCTGCGAAAGCGAAGCCTGCCAAAGAGACCGCGGCTCAGAAACCTCAGAATCTGGCCCACGCTCAAAGCAAGGCTCCCGAGCGCAAAACTCAGTCTGCAGCTCCGCTCAGCAATCCGTTTTCTGAAGGAACCCAGAATTCCTCCAGCATCGTCACTCAAGTGAATCCCGTTCAGGCGCCCAAAGTCGCGGAAGTCAAATCTCCGATCGGAAACAATTCCGAACAGGCTTTGGATGAGGACGAAAACGAGACCGTAGGTCCGTTCACCATCTACCGTGAAACGGAAGAACTGAAAGTGATCACCAATCGCAGCATCGTCCTTCGCACTCGTTACAATTTGTACCGCACCGCGATCGTGGACCCGTCGGTTTGTGACATCATCCAGTTCAACCCGCGTGAAATCTCGATCATCGGGCGTGCCGTTGGTTCAACGCATGTCACCTTCTGGTTCGAAGATGGCACGTTCAAACCGGTTACATTTACCGTGAACACCATGCCGGACCCGTCGATTCGTGACCGTCGTGCAGAACAGTTCAAGATTCTGGAAAACCAGATCGCGAAGCTGTTCCCGAACAGCAAGATTTCCCTCATCCTTCTCGCGAATAAACTGATCCTTCGTGGTCAGGCCCGCAGTGCTGAAGAAGCTTCTGAAATCCTCCGTATTGTGAGAGAGGACATGGACCAGAACGATAATCAGTACAGCAATCAGGCGGTCTACCTGGATGAAGAAACGGGTCTCCCGAATCAGAAGGGGCTGATCGTCATCAACCAGATGCGTATTCCTGGTGTGCAGACGGTCGCTCTGAAGGTGAAACTGGCTGACCTGTCCCGCAGCGGCGGCAGCTCCAGCGGCGTTGACTTCGCGCTGAGCTTCGACGGAGACAAGATCCTCATTCAAAGCCTGATGGGTGCCCTGACTGGCGGCGGCGGACTGATTTCCTTCAACAGTGCTGACGTGAAAATCGGGATCGACTACCTCGTCACCAAAGGCGTCGTCCGTCAGATGAGTGAATCCACTCTGGTCGCAACGAGCGGCACCTCCGCGACGTTCACCACCGGCGGTGAGATCCCGGTCCCGACCATCACGGGTGTCAGCGGGGCAAGTGCCGTCACGACCGGCTTCCGTCCTTACGGTACGGTCATCAACTTCACGCCGACCGTCATGGAAAAGGATCTGATCTACCTGGACATTTCCTCGGAATTCAGTTCTCTGGGCGACGAAAGAAACGAGATCTCCGGCGTTCCGAACCTCGATTCCCGTACGCTGAACAGCCAGGTGCAGATGCGTGAAGGCCAGACCTTCTGCCTCGCGACGATTTTGGAAGACAATTACTCGGCCAACAAAGCCAGCAATGTTCCGATCATCAGCGACCTCATCGGCCATCGCAGCAAGTCTCGCGGCGAACGTGAAATGGTGATCCTCGTTTCTCCGGAACTGGTTGCTCCGATGGAACCGGATGAAGTCCCGCCGCTTCCAGGCTTCGATGTGACGGAACCGACCAACTTCGAGACCCACGTCATGGGCCGCCTCGAAGGGAACCCGACCCTCGACTACCGCGGAACGGTTTGGCCTAACCTCCGTAACCGTTACCTGAACGGCGGATCAGCCATCATCAGCGGACCTTACGGTCACTGATAAAGACCCTCGGGAAGCATTTTAAGATTCGTTCCGAAAACTGCCCAATTCATCAGAACGAATTTTAGATGCTTCCCCTAAAACCTGCTGTCAAGGAAGACGCAGCTTTCAGGTTCTTCCTCATTTTTCAAAAAAGAATCAACCTTTCATAAAGGGTTTATATAATGGCCGGAATTCAGAAAAAACATTGGATTTTAAGCGTTTTGACGCTTGTAGTATTGAGCGCCTCTCTCGTTAACGCCGGGTTCCCCTGCAACAGTTGTTGCGGAGGTGGCGGATGTTTCGCGAAGAAAGGGAAGCCCGCGATGCCGCCTTACGATCGTCCTTTCCCGCTCGGGCAAGTCTCTGACGCCTTCTGGGAAACCCAGCAGACGAACGCGGAAGCCGCCGACTTCATCATGTACGACTACGAATTTGTCGGAAAAACCGCGAACCTGAACCCGATGGGACGCGACCACATGACCCAAATCGCCCGTCGTCTGCCGCACGTGCCGTTCCCGATCGTGATCGAAATGTCCGAAAAGACGAACGACCCGGCAGAAAACCGTGAGCTGCTTCAGATCGACGAAACGCGCCGCGCGAACGTCGTGATGTGGCTCCAGAAATTCTACGCCGACGATCCGACGATGGATCCGGAACAAATCGCGAACCGCGTCGTCATTGCGCCTGACTTCGTTTACCAGGTCAATTCCGAACAGGCCGCGCGTGATTTCCGGACTGCCACGGGACCGAATCGTTCCCGCAATGCTTACAGTGGCAGTATGGGTCGCGGTTGGGGCTATTGAAACAGCCCGTCCTGTAAATTTCCCATAGACTATTGAGTTTCGATGAATGAATTGAAAAGCACCTGGTTCGCCGGGTGCTTTCCTTTATTTTAAAATCTTTCCGGCAGGGCTGGACTTTTTTTAAATTTAGTCTATAATATACGCAAAGCATTCATAAATTACGGAGTTGAGTTAATATAGACCAGAACAAACGATGACCGATACGACTATTCCCGAAAAACCGGCCAGGCGCGCAACCGCCGAGAGCATGGCCGCGAGCCAGAAAGAAATCTCCATCAGCGAGTTTTTCGCCAAAAACCGTCATCTTCTCGGATTCGATAATCCGCGGAAAGCGCTCCTCACGACGCTCAAGGAGGCGGTCGATAATTCGCTCGACGCCTGTGAAGAAGCGGGGATCCTCCCGGAGATCTGGGTCAAAATCACGGAAACGGCCTCCAACCGCTATAAAGTCGATGTGCAGGATAACGGCCCGGGGATCCTCAAAAAGCAGATCCCAAACGTTTTCGGGAAACTTCTCTATGGCTCCAAATTTCACCGGATGCGCATGTCGCGCGGTCAGCAGGGGATCGGAATTTCCGCCGCCGGCATGTACGGCGTGCTGACGACCGGAAAACCCGTCCGCATCGTTTCGCAGACGTCCCCGAACAAAACGCACTTCTACGAGATCCAGATCAACACAAAGCGGAACGTCCCGGAGATCCTGAATGGCGATGGGGACGGCCTGCTGGTTCCCGTTGCGCGGGAAGATCGGGCGAAATTTTTCGAGGAACACGCGATCGACTGGCTGCCAGTCTCCACCGGGACCCGGGTCGAAATCGAGCTGGAGGCGAAGTACCTCCGCGGCCGGGGCAGCGTGGACGAGTACCTGGAGCAGACCGCCATCGCAAACCCCCACGTGCGTCTGCACTACAAAGGACCGGAAGACGAGGATGAAAAAGTTTACGAGCGCGTGACCAACCAGCTCCCGCCAGAGCCGAAAGAGATCAAGCCTCACCCGTACGGCGTGGAGGTAGGGCGGCTCGCCGACATTGCGCGCCATGCGCCCGAAATGAGCATGACCAGCTTCTTCGAGAATCATTTCTCGAAAGTCTCCGCCTCGCTCTGCAAGCAGATCTGCGCGGCCGCGAAAATCAATCTGCGCGCCCACCCGGCCGATTTGACCCGCGAGGAGATCGAGACGCTGCACAAAGTGATTCAGAAGACGAAGATCCCGAATCCTTCGACCGACTGCATTTCGCCCATCGGGGAAGAGCTTCTTCTGAAGGGGCTCCACCAGGTCGTTCCGGGCGAGTTTTACACCGCAGCGACCCGTCCGCCGGCGGTTTATCGCGGGAACCCGTTCCAGGTCGAGGTGGCGCTTGCTTACGGCGGCGCGCCGGTGACGCAGAACATTTCGTCGGACCTGCTCCGCGAGCTTCTGGAGGAAACGGACGTCCGAACCTTGCGTCAGTTCCTGATGAACACTTTCCAGGGGATCGGCGCGGACGGGGCGGACAAGATCCTGAAAGCCTCCAAACTTTCGACGCGACTTTCCCCCGCCAAGATGAAGCCGAAGGACCTGATGGCGCTTTACTCCGCGATGAAAAACGTGAATATTACGGAGGGGCAGACGATGAGCGTTTTCCGCTACGCGAACCGCGTGCCGCTCCAGTCGCAGCTCTCCGCGTGCGCCATCACGCAGACGATCATGAACATGAACTGGCGCAATTACGGCCTGCAGCAGACCCGAGGCTCCCTGCCCCGCGGCCCGATCACGGTCATGGTGCACCTGGCGAGCGTTTGGGTCCCGTTCACGAGCGAGTCGAAAGAAGCGATCGCCTCGTACCCGGAAATCATGACGGAAATTCGTCTGGCGCTTCAGACCGCCGGACGCAAGCTGGGGCTTTTCCTCAAGCGCCGCCAGAGGGTCAAAGAGCAGGCGGACCGCCGCCAGCAGTTTTTGCGCTACTTGCAGGAAGTCGCCCGTGCGATCCATGTGATCAACGGCGAGGACTACTACACCGTCCTGAACAATCTGGTGGAAGTCGCGAAGATCAAGACCTCAGAAGCCGACGCGAAGTACGACGAAAATGGAAACAAAATCGTCGAAAAGGAGGAAGAGGTGGATTACGGCGGCAGTGTTTTGATCATGGAAAACGTGAACATTGAGGACCGGATCAACCGCACGGCCAAGTCCGAAGAAAAGCCGGAAGAAAGGGCGGAAGAAACGCCCGAAGAGAAACCGGAAGCGTAAATGGCGGCCGCGAGAGTCCCGCACCGGGCGAGGCTCTCGCGTGATCATTTCACCCGCTTCGCGTAGCGCACGAACTCTTTTTCCAGTTTCTCCACCGGGCCGAAAACTTCTTCAAACTCGGCGATTCTTTCTTCGGCCGAGTCCCAAATCAGGACCTTTTTCTCTCCCATTTTGCGGCAGTACTCGACGAACTGTTTCGGCCGCGTCTTGATCAGGAACCACGTCAGCGTTGAGGCCTCGGCGTACGCGTCGTGCACCGTATTATTCGTCTGGAAAAGCTGATCGTCCGTCAAAAGCAGTCTCAGCTGTCCCTCCGGCCGCCGCTGCAAATATTCTTTGAAGTACGGAAGCCAGAACGGGTTGGGACGGCCGATTCCCGACCAGCCCTTTTCGTTTCGGAGGTTTGGAGACTCGAAGTAGAGCGCGATCCCCTCGTTATACCAGAGCGGCACGTCGCCGAACCGGACCGCCAGCCCGCGATTGTGCACGAGCTGGTGCGTCGCCTCGTGGATCACCGTCGCGACCTGCTTTTCAGCATTAGGCCGCTGCAAAATCTGCCGGGAGTAAGAGGTAAAATTCACATTTCCGACGTCCTGCAGGTCGGATTCCTGCCCGCTCAAATCGTAGCAAATGACGCGGTTTGTCATGAAACTGTAGTACGCGATGACCGATTTCCCGACGTGCTCCCCCTGGGCGTCCGCGAAGGCGTGGTACTCCTCGCTGTTCGGGAAAATGACGCAGAAAAGCGGGAATTCCGGCTCGCGGAGCGTCAGCCCCTGCTTGAGCCAAAACCCCTCAAATGCCGTGTAGAGCCGCTCGAGCAGGATCCCGTACCAGCGCGCGTACGCTTTGGACGTTTTGTAGAAAAGAACAAAATGGTCGGTTTTCCACGTTTGAAACCCCTGCGGGAGCCGGGGCAGATACGACTCCGCCAGCTCATCCTGCGTCATGGGGGTAAATTCCAGCGTGTTCCGCGTCGCCTTCACGAGCATTTCGGTTTCCACCGCATGAATTTCGCCGGTCCGTTCCTGAATCAGCAGACTTTTATCCTGCGCAACGACCAGGACCCGCCCGACCGTGGTGACCGGCTCCGAGTCCGGCGTCGGCTTCCAGATCACCGTATCGAGCGCCGCCGCCAACGTGGGAAGCGTGACCAAAAGCAGCGCAAAAATCAAACTGAAGGATGAACGCATGGGAGGAATCCTCACGGCCGAATTTCTTTCACGGGCCCGTTAAAAGTCGAATCCGCCGGACTCGTCGTCGTCATCGTCGTCAACGTCGTCATCAACGTCATCGTCGTCTCCGGAGTCGTCGTCATCGTCATC
>JAFSMO010000052.1 GCA_017447865.1 Thermoguttaceae bacterium | reverse complement strand
GTCTTCACTGCACTTCATGATTTCGTTCAAGGCCCGGTTCATGAGGTCGCAAGCCTTCCTGAAGGGCTTCGAGTGGTCTGATAAATTGTCGGTTTTCATGAGCGTCCTTTCTGGTCAATGGTTTCGGTGGTGATGACTGAGTGCCCACAGCAGGGGCAAATGTAAACTCTTTTTCGGATGGTTCCAATCGGCTTGGAATAGGTCACTTTCATCTTTTCCCTGCATTTCGGGCATCTCATGGCTTCCTGCCTCTCTTTCTGAAAACTGAAAACTGATAATGAAAACTCACATTCCGATGGAATTCCAATCCGCTGTGTAAATCGTTCCGCCGCCGGTGTCTGGGGAATCCTTGGAGTCCGGGGGACCGTTCAGGTTGGCGTCCGCAAGCGTCAGCCAGTCCGCCGTGTAACTGACTGTTTCGGAGCTGATCGCCGGGGTGCCGCTTTCCAGCGAGCCGCCCAGAGTCGCTTCGGCCACGGTCGCCATGATCAGGCAGTCCCACAAATGGTTTTCGGTGTTCGGAGTCATGGTCCACTTGTCGATCGTGCCGCGCGTTCCGGTGAACGGCTCGCTCTTCTCGCTGAGCTGATGCTGAATGAACGTCCAGTGAAGGACTTCATCTCCCCGAAAAAGGGTCAGGCTTCCCGCCGCTTTCAGAGGGGCCTGCCAGAACGTTCTCACATTGGATTTCCAGTAGTTCGTGTCGTACCGCGTGTGACGTACCAGGTTGATTTCTTTTCGCGGGAGCCGCTGCCAGTTGTCGCCGCGTTCCTCGCCCGGCTTCGGGAGACCGCGCACGAACTCCTCGCAGTCGCCTTTCCCCCAGCCGAAAACCGGCTCGAAAAGACCTTCATGGTATTTGAATTCCGGGACCTCGCCGCGTTCCTGGAAACCGGGATTGATGAGGATCCGGGAAAGGTCGAAGCACGATCTTCGGACCTGGGGAGTAAAGAGACCGCGGTTCGCGTCGATCAGGATCCTCGACGTTTTGATTCGGGTTCCGTCAGCTCGCTCGTAAACGCGATCTCCCAGTTTGGGAAGAAGGTCCATCAATGCAAGATAAAAAGCGTCCTTTTCTCCCACGCCGGGGAATTTGGTCTGAATCGTGGCGTTCCCATCGGGGTAACGACCGTAGTCCATGACGTGCCCGCGGAATCCGGTGCCCCAGCTCGTAACGACCCAGTAAAGGCAGTCCTGCTGGATGTCGATCCCCGCCGTGACGCGCTCGCATTCCAGAGGGATTTCGTATCGGGGGAGCTGGATGATTTTTGCCGTGATTTCTTCAAACTTCAGGTTGTGGGACAGGTCGTAAACCGCAAGGGGCCGGTTCTGGTATTCCGCGAAAAACGTCTTTTTGTCCTCGAAAAATTTGTTCATCGCGTTTTGGATCGCCGATATTTCGCCCGGCTGGAAGGAGGTCGGCCATTCCGCTTCCGCTCCTTCATCCATTTCCGCGCGATGCTGAATGTAAAAGTCGGTGCATTGCCGGATCTGCTCTTCGGTCGTCTGGAAATTGTGGATCCCCAGCTTTCGCAGCGTGTTGTACTCCTCCCAGAGTTCCATGTTTTTCGGGAGACTTCGGAGCATCGAAAAGCGACGACCTCCCCACTCCTTGAGGATCTTTTCGCTGAGGTCGTCGGGCCGCTGGACCGTGATGGTCGCGATCATGGCCAGACGGGTCTTTCGGCCTCCCAGCCCCTTGATGCAGCCCGACAAAAGGTTCCACCGCTTTTCCGTCTGGGTGACGGATTCCGCGCTTTTCTCGGTCTGGGGGTCGTCGATCACGATCGCCGTCGGTCGGTAAGGACCGTACTTCAGACCGCGGATCGCGCCGTCCAGACCGGAAGTCGTCACGATGCTCCCGCTGGATGGTGAACCTTCGACCGTGGGGCAAACGAGAATGTCGCTGTTCGACTTGATGTTCGTATGGATTCCGTTCAGCGTCTGCCCGGGGGCGCGTCCCATGCACTGTTCCAGACGCTCGATCGGGTAGCAAAGTTCCGGGAAACACGCACTGAAGAGAGACGTACCCATGATCCATTTGACGTTCGCCAAAATCTGTTGAGCCAGCTTCAGCTTCGCGCCGATGATCAGAATGAACTTCTGATGCCCGTAGACCAAAGCCCAGGCGATGCCCCACTCGCAGATCGTCGTTTTCGCGAAACCGCGGGGAAGGCACAAAGGACGGTCGCCGCCGTGGAGAAGCGTTTCCTGAACCGCGGAAATCGCGTATTCCTGAGCGTCACAAAATGGATCCGGGAAAAGAGGCTCGGTCAATTCGGCGTCGTTGCCGAACGTGAGCATGAACCGACGAAGGTCCTCGCGGCAAGCGGAAACCAGCTCCGGGTCAGCGCACTGGGGAAGTGGACCGATCTCTCGGCCTTCCTCAGAAAGACGCTGCTGGCGTTCTTTCGCTCGCTGCTTGTGGGACTCGTACTTCTCGTCATGGCGTTCTTTTTTTTCCTGCTCGTGTTCGAGTCGGAAATCCTCGCCAATGATGGAGCCGCAGTAGTACCATTCGTCGGTTTCAAAATCTTTTCGCCGTACCATTTTGTGAAAGAAAGAAATTCTCCTCCCCTAGTTGAGTCTTTCGGTTGCTGTATTTTAATAAAACTTTTGAAAAGGACCCATTTGATTTTTTGTTTCAAATTTCCGATTCTTCAATCAATTTTATGCCCTGGACTCCCATGAACTGCCTTCCCATCTGGGAGACTCGCTCTTTTTTCGCTCCCATGTACTCGACGATGAGAGTAATCGCGCGATTCATTCCTGACGGTTTGTAGCCGCGGTCGTAACAGTACTTTTCATAGGCTTTGTAAATGTTGAGTGACGGTCTCCACAGTGGAAAATCATCCTTTTCCAGCATGTCATCGCAGAAAAGAATCTCAGGCCGTGAATCCTTCAACGAGTCCGTTTTCAGGCAGTGACTCGCCCCGCTTTCCCATACTGAGTTTCGCCCGCTTTCAAGAAGCTCGCCGTACCCCCTCAAAGCCCAAATCAAAATCCCGTCCATCTCCTCGTAAAAGACCTGATCCAAGTTTCGGATCTGGGCTTCCGTATCGCGGAAAACCGTCGGGAACTGAACGATCCTCATGCGCTGTCCGATCGCGTTCGATTTGTCCGCGAAACGTGGAAGTGCGTTCGTACCAAAGACGCAAAGTGCCCGCAAGTATTCCCGCTGTGCCTGGCGATGTTTTCTTTCAACTTCGATACTCTCGCCGCTGGCGACGCTTTTCAAGACCGCCTCACGCAGAGAAACGGAACCGTCTCCTTCGTAAATGGAATCCATATCGTGAACCACGTTGACACGATTCTGAGCCAGGGGCCAAATGAAAAAGCGTTCGCCGAAACGACCCAGACTCACCTGCGAAATGGATCCTTCGTTCAGCTTCTGAAGCACATTCAAGCACGTACTTTTTCCGGATCCTGAAGGGCCGTAAATCACGAAAAATACGTTATAGGAACGGTCGTAAGTCAGGCTTAAACCAAACAATTCCTGAAGGGTGGGCCAGTCTTCGGGACAGGCGGAATCGACGAATTTTGTCCAATTTGGACAGGTCGCAGCGGGGTTGAATTTGGCCGGGATTTTCCCCATGACAAACAAGCTGGAATCCAAAGGCCGAACTGCATCCGCCGGGATCTCCTCTCCCTTGTAAAGTGCTTTTGCTACGGTCGGAACGTGAAAAATCTTATCCTCGCAAGCCACCCAGCCGGGAGCGTGCCGCGCTTCGGTACATCCATCCTCCATTTTGTCAAGGAGGTCCCAAGTCGGCTCGAAGACGCTCGTTTTCGTGTGAAGGTTACAAAAGGGAATCATCGCAAAAAGCACATCCTGAGCCGATTTTTCAGTACATTTCGAGTGGGTCTGCCGTAAGTGTGCCGCGATTTCATAGCAAACTTCGGCTGTGGACTGCATCATCCAGCCAGAGTCGGGGGAGTATTGCCACCACTGCCCGCATGAGAAGACGTAACGCCGGTCTCCCAGTGACTTCAAAAATTCCTGCGCCCGATATGCCTCCCGTGTGTAAACCGCTTCGGGCTGGGGTTGAGTTGGAGGGGCCTCGGCCGCTGTTTGTTTTTTAGTTCTTCGTCGGATTGGTTTCTCGCTGATCGCTCCGTGTTCCGCCAGGTACTGAATCTTTTCCTCGGGTTTGAGTTCCGCAGGTGCTTCGACCCACTCGCCGTCTGCCCCTGCCTGGACTGCTTCGTTCGTGCTTTCGCCGTTTCCTTCCGTTGCCTTCATTTTGTCTCCTTGACTCGAATTGGGATTTCCCAAATTTTTCCACTGCTTTAGGTTAATTAAGGAAAAATGGACTTTAAAAAATGAAACTATAATTCCTGTTTAAATTAATATATTAATAAAAAAAGAGAAGAAAAAACCCTGCTAAACCCTGCTATGCTCTTTTTTTGGGGGTGTTCCTTCCCCGTGGACCGCCGCTGATTTGGCGGGTTTTTCTCTCAAAATCCGTGTTTTACGATACTTTTGAAATTACGGTGGTTTTTCATTTTGTGAAAAATTTCTAGCAGGGTTTGCGTTGTAAGCCGATCTCAACCCTGCTAAACCCTGCAAGACCCTGCTGGATTCACCCTTTTCTTTGATCTCATCTGCGATGTCCCACTTCTCCGGGGTCCCTTCGGGCCACTTAAAAATTCTCAGCCGTCTGACGACTGGACTCAAGACCTCGGCACCGCATCGGGCGTATTTATACCCAGGCTCATCGTTG
Source organism: Thermoguttaceae bacterium (assembly GCA_017447865.1). GTDB lineage: Bacteria > Planctomycetota > Planctomycetia > Pirellulales > Thermoguttaceae > RGIG3701. The sequence continues at coordinate 1,541 of JAFSMO010000052.1, read as the reverse complement.
TCAGGGAAAATAAGAACGTCTTTGTCCAGGAACCAATCAGCGTATTTCGGGAGGAACTGGCCACTCCCGCCCAGGAAACAGGTCACGGCCTCGATGTCGTCGTTTTCCTGGCGGGTTTTGTCCAGCCACCACTGAAGCGCGACCGCGCACTTTTCTCCTTCGACGATGAAAACGTGCTCGCACTCCTTCAGCGTCGGCGCGTTGAACGGGACTCGTTCATCTTCCTCCGGTTTCCCGGAGATGTAAACTCCGTTCTGCCAGTGAAAAAGGTAGGGAAGTTTTTTTCCATCTTGCATGTCCATCCGGTAAACCAGGTAAAGAGGCTCGCCGAAACCGTCGGTGTACTCGTAGATCGTGTGTTTCTTCACCTTGCTTTTCGAGTCACTGTCTGCCTTGAAGGTGTAGCTGTACCCGTTCCAAACCAGGTCGAAACCAAACGGTTTTTTGCCAACGGAAAAGCACGATTTCCGCATCAATTTCGGTCCACCGCTCGTGTCGTAAATCGGGGTGAACGTCGTTTTCATTTCGTACTTTTTGTCTGTCACCTTTTTGGTGGCGGGTTCCTCTGATCCGGTCGGCTGATGCTGCTGAAATGGCTCGGGGGAGTTCAGCTCCCGCGCGATCAATTCCAGGGCCGCCGGGTAGGTAAGTCCGCGATAGTGCATCACCGCCGAAATCGGGCCGTGATTCTTTTCGTTGAAGCACTGGTTGCAAAAAACCGTGCCTTCTTCCTGGTTGATGTACCGAAACCGATCCTTGCCGCCGCACTTCGGGCAAGGGTGATTTTTCCCATCAAGCACTTCCTCGGGGATCCCCGCGCACCTCTCCAAAACTTCGGCTTCCCTGCCTTGGATCATGCTTTTGACCTGCTCGGCTGATACAAAAGTCATTTTTCTGCCTCCTCAGAAGTTTTGGGGGTGGTCAGGTCTGGCAAAAGATATGTGCTTTGCAAGGCTGCACATCCTTTTAATCCACCTGATCTGATAACGCGGAAACCATCTTTACCCGCGAAGGCATTAGATTGTAATTCAAGGTAAAAAGTATGGCCGTTCTGCTTCCATTTATAACCTTTCCTGAGGAACTTCAAAAGGAGGTCTGCAAACATTTTTTCAGACTGAGAATCGCTTTGTGAGTCTGAACGTTTGTCCCAATGTTTCCATGCTTCCTCTGGTGTTTCGCAAACACCATCCTGGTAGGAGGGATTGAAAAGGCATTCTTCGTTTTCACATTCTGGATAGAATTTTAAGTATTGAGTCACCTCCATAGTGACCTGAGCCCCACAAAAAGGACACGGTTTGTGTTTGTGGGAGTCTTGATTGACTTTATAATAAAGGTTCCATCTATCAGCAGCAGATTTTTCGCTCTCTGTAAGAATACACATGTCACAATTTGGATTAGAACATGTAATTTCATGGTCCCTTGGTGAAAGCTCTTTATAAACAGCTTTGGAATTGCATTTGTAGCATGGTACTAATATGAAACCTGAAGTGGTAACCGAATTGTTTTCGGGTGACGAAGCTGACTCATTAACCTGTTCAGAT
>JAFSMO010000051.1 GCA_017447865.1 Thermoguttaceae bacterium | reverse complement strand
CGGCGACATGCAGCTCATCTCCGAGGCGTACTGGCTCATGAAGAACATTCTGGGCCTTTCCAACGACGAACTGTACGACGTGTTCGCGGAATGGAACAAAGGCGACCTGGACAGTTACCTGATCGAGATCACGCGCGACATTTTCAGCGTCAAAGACGCGAAAACGGGCGGCTACCTCGTCGATTTCATCATGGACATGGCCGGGGCGAAGGGGACCGGGAAGTGGATGTCGCAGCTGGCGCTTGACCTCGGCGCGCCCAGCACGCTCGTGACGGAAGCGGTTTACGCCCGTTCGCTCTCCTCGCAGAAAAAAGCGCGTGTGGCCGCCTCCAAAGTCCTGGTCGGCCCGGAAAAGAAAGAGTTCACCGGCGACAAAAAAGCGTTCATCGAAGCGGTCCGCAAGGCGCTCTACGCCTCGAAGATCTGCTCCTACGCGCAAGGTTACGTCCAGATGCGCATGGCGGCCCAGGCGGACGACTGGGATCTGCAGTACGGCCCGATCGCTCTGCTGTGGCGCGGCGGGTGCATCATTCGTGCGGTCTTCCTCCAGAGAATTAAAGACGCGTTCGACAAAAACCCGGCGCTGGAAAACCTTCTGCTCGACGATTACTTCAAGGCGGAAGTGACCAACGCGCAGGAATCGTGGCGCAGCGTCGTGAAGACGGCGGTCGAGTTCGGGATCCCCTGCCCGGCCATCTCCGGCGCGCTTTCCTACTACGACGGCTACCGCAGCGAACGGCTCCCGGCCAACCTGATCCAGGCGCAGCGTGACTACTTCGGCGCGCACACGTTCAAGCGCATCGACGAAGCGGAAGATCAGGCTTTCCACGCCGAGTGGCTCCAGCTCCGCAAACAGCCGTGAGAAATCAGATCCTGATCAATCTAAAGTCCCTGGATGAGTTACAACAGAAAAACGTTGCTCATCCAGGGGCAAAGTTCTTTCTTGTCCTTCTTTTTATTGATCTTGCCGATTCTCAACACAAGGCCCCTTGACAACGTGTTCTTCTTGTGTTATAATGAGTTTTGATTGTTGAGGCAATTTTTAACAAAAACGTCGTTTATGAGTTGCCATAAAAACAGCTAAATTGTAGGTTTTATTTGGGATTTAGATCATTGATTTTTCAGAGTTCTTTTTCACCGCGCCTCAAAGTTAAAATTCCACACTTAAGGATTGGCCCGTTCTCTATTTGTCACAAGGTTCGCACATGACCACACAAACTCATTCGCCAACTGTCCTGGAAATAATATTGCGAGCCGTCTGGTTTTGCATTTTAATCTTTTTTTTCCTGGTGGCAGTTAAACTTTTCGGCGACGCGGCGAAACTTCTGACAGTTACTTATGAGGACGGCTGGAACTTTTTTCTTTCAAATCTTTCAAATCCATTCTTGAGTTTAAGTCTTGGTATTTTTCTGACGGCCATCATGCAAAGCTCCTCTGCGACCACCAGTATTGCCGTCGCGATGACCGCCTCAGGCACTCTGACCGTAGAGCAGGCCGTCCCTTTCGTCATGGGGACCAACATTGGGACCTCCGTCACAAGTACGATCGTCGCGCTGGGGTGTCTCAGTGACAGGAGAACGTTCAGTAAAGCATACAGTGCGAGTGCTCTTCAGGACTCATTCAACCTGATGACCACGGCGATCTTATTCCCCTTGGAGATTTGTTTCGGCTTTTTGAGTCATCTGGCACATTTTATGATTGGATTCATGCCGCTTGGAACAGAGATTTCTTCCAAAGGCAGCTGGAACCCGCTTCCGTGGCTTGTAAATCTTCCGGTGGAGTTTATTCATAAAAGCGTTTGTGAAAATCTTCTTTGTCTCTTGCCGACAGTAACTGCGGCCTTAATGATGATTCTTGGACTTGGTATCTTATTCTTCTCACTGATCCATATCACAAGAAATATGAAGGTCTTGATGGCAGACAATATCGAGAAACTTTTGAATCGGGTACTTTCCAAAAACGGGCTGATCGGGATCGTGATTGGAATTATCGTCACGATGATTATTCAGTCATCGAGTATCACCACATCGCTGCTGGTGCCCCTCGTCGCATCGGGGGTTTTAAAACTGGAAGGAATTTATCCTATTTTGCTTGGCGCCAATATCGGGACAACGATCACAGCGATTCTTGCCGCAATGGCATACGCAGGAACTGGAGGGGCTGCCGGGCTGACTCTTGGGCTGGTTCATTTCCTGTTTAACTTCTGCGGAACCTTGATTTTCTATCCGATTCCCTGGATGCGCTGGCCTGTTCGCTGGGCCAAATTTCTCTCAAAACTTGCGGAACGGAGCCGCTATTACATTGTTGGGTGGGTTTTACTTGTTTTCATCATCATTCCATTGGTTGGAATGTTGATTTTTCACTGAAAGTCTTCCCAATGAGCAATTCCCAGGCTTAAAACCTTGAATGAAATGAAGAAACACTCATTTGTTTGCCGCCCCGAGTTTTTTCAGGGTCAGACGCGCTTCATTCGCGATCACCGGGTCCGTGTCGGGCTCATTCAGAATCTTCACCAGAACGTCCGCCGCGGCCGGGCGCTGCGCCTCGGGGAAATGAAGCGTTCCGCGGATCGCGGCAATGCGGCAGGGTAAAGAAGCCGCGGAGTCCTCGACGGTCGCCAAAACGAGCGTTTGCGTCTCGGGGTTTTCCGAATCAAGCGCGGCCAAAACGGAAAGAAGCCGTGGTTTTTTCGCAATATTTTCAACTTTCTGGACTGACGGAAGCGCCGCGGGGCCAAGTTTTACCAGGATCTCGCACGCACTCAGGGCAGAATCCGCGTCCGGTGTTTTCTGAACCAGTTCGACCAGATTTTCGCCCAGTTTCTCGGCATTTTCCCCAAACGTTTCCGGGCCGGAATCCTCCAGAATCAAATGAATCGCGGCAAGCGTCTGGTAAATCTCCGTGTTGCGGACGTAATTGAACTCTTTATCCAGCGTCAACGTCTGGCCGATCCACGCGAGAACTGCGTCCTGCTTCCCGACGAGCCAAAGGGCGGCCGCACAGTTCGTCGCCAAAGCCTGCTCGGTTTCCGCGTGGGATTTCAGAATTTGCTCGAGTTTTTCCACGGTCTGCGCGTCTTCCGCAAGCTCTTTCGGAAATTTTCTCAACGCCAGAACTGCCGTGCGGCGCATGATCGGGTACTCGGAATCCACTTCCTTCAAAATGGCCGGGACCGCTTCTTTGTCGCCGATCAACGCCAGCGTGAGGAGGATGCAGGCGCGCACGTCATCATCCTCGCCCGCGTCCAGCTGCAAACGCTCCAGCAGAACCGGCACGGCCGATTCGGCTTCCTTCGCGTATTTTCCCAGCGAGTATGCAGCGTACCACTGCTCACGGACCGACGGAGCTTTTTCATTCTGCTTTTCAAGCGCGGACGCAAGGATTTTCGTCCAGTGTTCCACCGGTTTGGACTGCCAAATGGCCTGATTCTGCTCCGCGGCAAACCCACACACAGAAAACAGAAGTGAGAAAGCGACGAACAAAATGTTTCTGCAATTCATGAAGATCTCCGTGAAATCCCATTCCGTAAAGGTCAGGCCCAATTAAAATTTAAACTCGATTTCTTTCGGCGGCGGTGCGCCCTTTTCCATTCTTTTGATCGGTTTTGGCTTCTCCTGCCGGGCGGCCTTCTGTTCTGCCGTCAGAGGCTGGGTTTCCAGAACATTTACCTGCGTTTCCCCATAGTTAATATAGACCCGCAGTTTCGCCTCCCATTTCGCGAGGGCCCGGAGCTGCTCGTAGGTCCAGTTCACCGTCTGCAGCTGGGAAATTTTATTCGTGTCTTTCGCGCTGCGCTTCCAGGCTTTCTGCTTTTTGAGTTTTCGGTTGATGTTGTTGATCTCGCTCCGATTTTTATGCAGCACGATGTCGATCTGCGGGTCCTGCGCCTGCCGAAACATCATACTGTACATTTTGGCGTCCGTTAACGGCGGTTCGATCGAAACCTCAATGACCGCCGCGATCATCGTCTTGATGTTAAGGTTAAACGGGTTCTTCGTATTCCCGTTGGAATCCTTGAACTTGAACTGGATCTTCAACGGTTCCCTGGACGAAAGGTCGGACGCTTTCTTCACCGGCGGAAGAATCACGTTCGCCTCTCCGCGCTTGTGCGGTCCTAAAGACTGCAAATCGAAAAAGACCGTTTCCGGGTCCGGGAGCGGGTAGTCCAGCTTTTCCGTCTTGAACATTCCCGCGCCGGTCTTCCGGTTCAGCATAATATTTTCAATTTTCACGGTCTCCCGGAGCGCCAGGTAGTGTTTGTCCGGGCCGCAAGTGAACTTCAAAACGCAGTTCGCGATCGGGAGCAGCAGATTCTGCGGGACCTTGGTGCGCCACTTGAAATTGAGCTTTTTCCCGTCGTGGGTCAGCGTGACGCACGTGGCTTCGCGGCCTTCCAGATTGTACTTGATCTTCCAGCAGTTGGGGCCTTCACCCGTCAAAGTGTAACCCGTCAGTGCCGCCGCGCCGCCTTCCTCGTCTTTCTTCTTTTTAGCCCCGGCTTTTTGCGGGATGGCCGTTTCTCCTCCAAGGAGCGAGAGCGTAAAGGATTTTCCTCCCAAGTCAAGCGGCAGAAGTGTAACTTCATCTTCTTTGGTGGAATCGGGAAGACGGACCGCCCTCGGGACCCCATCGAAGACGCTCGCGGCAAGAACCTGATTTTCGAACCAGACCACCGCAAGGGCACCAAGGAACACCCAAAGGAAAATCCTGAAATTTGCCCGTTTCATGCCGAAAAACTCTCAATCCTTTTCAATCGTTAAAATTTCATGCCGCCGAGATCGTTTTCGTCTTCTTCCGGTTCTTTACCGCCTTTTTTATTGGAGGCCTTTCCTTTCTTGGCGGGTTTCATCTCGTCGGGACTCATTTTACGGCTCGTGACCAGATCAATCTCCTCCCCATCATACAGGGCATAGATACGGAACTCAAAATCGGCGTCACCCATTTGTTTGGCGATACCGACCAGCCAAATCTGCATCTGGAGCTTGGCGATCTCGTTCGTATCCTTCGCGTCTCTCTGCCACGCCTCGACTTTTTCCATCTTCTTTTCGATTTCCTGAATCTTCTTGTTCCACTGTTGTACCTGAATATCGATCTGAGGATTCTGAAGCAGGCTCAGCTGGGCCATGAGCTGCTTTCCAGCGCCTTTTGCCATTCCCTGCATTCCAGGAGTCAAAGTACCCGCCAGGCTGGAACCGACCGTCGGAACGAAATCGAAGAAGAAAGCCTCCTGCATATTTCCGTTGGGGTCTTTGAAATTAAAGGAAATTTTCATCGGGTTTTTCGGGCCCAAATCGGAAACTTTCGTCGGTTCCGGGAATGTAATGTCCTGGCAATTATCGGGAAAATCACCAATTCGGGTGAACTCAACGTAAACCACGTCGCTGGACGGGAATGGAGGATCCAGCTTCTCAGGCTTAAAGCCTCCGTTTCCGGTTTTTTTGTCCAGCACCATCGTCGGGAGCTCGATCGGCTCACGCAGAGCCAGAACGTGCGACTTTTCGCCGACTTCCAGCTTCAACGCGCAGTTTGCGAGCATCGGGAGGTCTTTCGGGGGAATTTTGTCATCCGGGCGCCACTCGAAACTCAGCTCGCCGTCTTCCAGAGTAAGGATCCCGGCCAGGGATTCCTCTTCTTTGTTTTTGTACTTAATGTCCCAGGCTTTGTTTTCCCCTTCAGAGTCGCCTTCTTCAAGATTGAAGAATTTAGTCTGTTCCGGCTGTTTCTTCCCGATCGCTTTCACCGGGAATACGACGTCGCCGCCCAGGAGCGAAACTGCCACTTCAGACCCCGCGTCCGGAAGGTCCACCAGCTTGGTCTTTTCCTTGGAGGAAACTCCGGGGATCGGAGCAATATCAGGAACGCCCTTGAAGGGTTCCGCGGAGGCCTTTTTCGGCTCGGGTTTCTTTTCCTCCGGCGCCGGTTCTTCCTTCTTTTCTTCTTCCGCCGGAGCGGCTTCTTCTTTCGTTTCCTCTTCCACCGGAGCCGTTTCTTCCTTCTTCTCCTCTTCAGCCGGAGCGGCTTCTACTTCCGTTTCGGATTCAGCCGGAGCGGTGTTTTCACCTTCAGGATTTTGCTCGCCATCAGCCGGGGCTTCGGCTTCACCTTCGGGCTTTTGTTCGCCATCAGTCGGGGCTTCGGCTTCACCTTCGGGCTTTTGTTCACCATCCGCAGGAGTCTGGTTTTCACCATCAGCCGGAGCTTCAGTTTCGCCTTCAGGCTTTTGCTCGCCATCGGCAGGAGCTTCGCCCTCACCTTCGGGCTTCTGTTCGCCATCAGCCGGGGCTTCAGCGTCACCTTCGGCTTTTTGTTCGCCATCGGCCGGTTTTTCAGCGTCAGCGTCTTTGGAGTCTCCGTTTTCCGCGAGGTCGTCCTCTACGACTTCCTCAACGACCGGAGTGTTTTGATTCTGGGCCACGTCCTTTTTACCGCCGCCGATCAAGCAGAAGACCACGATCAAAATGAGGAGGAGCAGAAGTCCCCCACCCACGGCTCCGCCATAAATGAGTCGCTGCTTCGGCGTAAGGCCCGCGAGGAAAGTCTTGAGTTTCTGGAAGAAGCCCGGCCCTTTGGCGGAAGTGCCCTTTTTCCCTTTGGCTCCGGCAGCGCCCGCCTTTTTGGAAACCGCATTTTCGGGACTTTCTTCCCGTTTTCCGCTTCCCCACGCTGCGGATTTTCCTTTGTGGAGGCGCGACATGACGGCGGAAATTTCCTCTTCGCGTTTCGCCCCATCTTTGCCGGGCTTTTTCAACGGAGGAACGGAAGATTTTTGAGGAGCCGGGGATTTTTTCACGACGGCAAAACTTTCTTCCGCTTCGTCGTCATCGTCCTCATCCAGAAGAACCGCCTGAACCAGTTTTGGATTCTTTGCCGGCTGTTTGTTTTGACTATTTTCTTTCTTTTCCATGTTTTTTATCTCAAAACCGGGTTCCTTGGCGACCGATTCGGCCACGTCCTTCTCGCTCGAGACGACAGTATCGTCCAAGCCTTTTTCATCCTTCTGTTTTTTATCAGCTTTTCCGGATCCAGAATCTGAAAAATCGAACGAAAAACCAGAGTCTTTCTTCTCAGCGGAAGAAGCGGCTTTCTGGAGACTTTCCAGACCAAGGAAATCCACGTCCGAGCCCAGTTTTCCCGATTTACCGGCTTTTTCATTCACGTCTTTGGAAATCTTGGAATCTTTCGCGTCCTTGGGGCTTTTTTTCGTGAATTTGCCGAAAATGCCCGATTTTTTCGAACGGCTCGCCAGACTCGAGCTGGAGTGGCTGGCCTTGGAATCACCGCCCAAACTCGTGAAATCAAGCGAAATCGAGCTTTCCCCCGCGTGATCGCTATCCGCCAGCCATTCGCCCAGTGCTTCCTCAATTTCAGCGCAGGAAGCGTACCGGTCTTTCGGCTCTTTGGCCATCATTTTCAGGCAAATGTCGCAGAGTTTCGAGGAGATCCGGTCGTTAAACTCCTGCGGATTCTTAGGTTCTTCGGTCTGATGCTTGATGATTCGTTCGGGAATCGTATCGCCCGGGAACGGGATCCTGCCGGTCAGGAGGAAGTACATCACGCAACCGAGCGAGTAAATATCGGACTGCGGCGACGAATTGGCGGAGTCCTCGGCGACTTCCGGCGCCATGTAATCCACGGTTCCAATGACGTTTTTGTTCAGGTCCTCCCCTCCTTCTGTCCTGGAATGGAACCGGGCCAAACCCATGTCGAGGATCTTGATCTGGTCGGATTCCTGGTTCAAAAGCAGGTTGGCGGGCTTGATATCGCAGTGGATCATGCCGCGTTCATGGGCGTGATTCAAGGCGCTGGCGGCCTGGTACATGTATTGGGCGACGCGCTCCTGATCCATCGGGCCTTCTTTCTGGACGATTTTTTCGAGGTCCTGCCCGTCCACGTACTCCATGACGATGTAGTAACGATCCCCCTCTTTATCCACGCTGTAGGCGTGCACGATATTCGGATGGTTCAGCGCGGCGATCGCCCGGGCCTCATTCAGGAAACGCTTTTGCGCCTCGGGGTCCTTCACGAGTTCTTTGGCGATGATTTTCAGCGCGACGGGGCGGTTCATCGTGATGTGTTCCGCGAGGAAAACGCGGCCCATTCCTCCGGCTCCCAACAGATCAACCAGTTTGTATTTCCCAAGGAAGAATGAAGTATTACCGGAAAGAAGCTGACCGGCCTGCCACCGGGTCACGATTTTCTTTTTCAGCAAAGCCTTGAGAAATTCCTGACTGTCCGGATACTGCTCGCTAAGCTCTTTGGCGGACTCAAAGTCTTTCAGCTGCAACAGCCGGCTGCGTTCGATGATTTTAATCACGGAGGAAGAATCTTTAATGGCCATGATTCGTTTCGTATATAAATTAAAGTCCCCGAAATTTTACCCGTTTTAACCTTTGAACATTTTCCTGAATTTCCGGAAATCTCCGGCAGAATGAGCTGCCAAAGCCCCCGAGAAAACGACCAGAAAAAATAGTTAATTAAATTTTAATCCGATTTTACAAAAAAGTCAAGAATCCGGAAGGGGTTCTTTTGGAATTTTTTGAAAAAAAGTGAAATTTTTTTGTTTAAAAACGGAAGTTTAAAGTTCAGGCTTTTCAGGAGACTCAGGCCCAACAAATAAAAACCTGAATCGGATCAGGGACTTCTGAACCTTCCGCACACGGAAATTCCTAATTTCGAGCCAATTCTGAACTTTTAAAAAATCCGATAAAATCAGAACCTTTTATTCCTGATTTGCATATAAAAGGAAATAGGACGATAAAATTCAAAAACCCCGATTTTCCCTTCCTTTAATTGGGGAGGGGGGGAATTTTTATTTTTTACGGCGGAAATTTTGAGTAAAGCCTCGGCCGGATCAATGTTTCCCCAACACCAAGGATTTGCAATGTTCGAACGCAATAACCCCCGTGAATGGTCGGGTTTCGGCCTCCTGATTTTCATCTGCTTTCTTTTTCTTTTCTGTTCCTGCGCTCGTCAAAAGCAGGAGCCCACTGAGGCGGAGATCGCTGAGAGCGAAGCGATCCGGGTCCCGCTCGTTCAGCTTTGCGAAACCCGGCTCGAGGAAGAACTTCGGCCGCAGACCTTTTCCGCCATTGCAAAAGAAGGCAAAACGATCCAGCTTTCCTTCCGGGTCCCTGGCCCCCTGGTTTCCATGACGGCCAAAATCGGCGAAATGGTCGAAGAAGGCACGGAATTGGCTCGGCTGGATCAGCGTGACTTCCTGAACACGCTGGAGACGGTAAAAGCGGGTCTGGGCGAGGTTCAAGCCGCTCTGGACGCCAAAACCGCGAATAAAGACCGCTCCATCACGATGCTTCAAAAGGCGGTGGACGCGGCCGTCACCCAGTTTGAGACCGTGGACAAAAATCTGAAAAAGTTCACCGAGCTGGAAAAAGACGGGGCCGTCCCGGAAATCAAGCTGGACGAGATCAAGCTCCAGCACGAGCAGGCGCTTGCGGCCAAAATCGCGGCTGAGAAGCAGCTCGAAAACGGCATCAAGGGGCTGGACGAGGAGATCAAAGGCTACGAGGCCAAGAAAAAGGGCCTTCTCGCGCAGCAGGCCCAGGCCGAAAACGCCTTGAAGGACACGATTCTGGTCGCGCCGTGCCGTGGGTACGTCACGCAAAAATATTCCGAAAATAGTGAGATCGTCGCGCCGGGGATCCCAGTCCTCGCGTTCACCGACGCCTCGTCGATCCTGGTCCAGACGACGATTTCGGAGTCTTTTCTCGTCCGTCAGAATGAATTCACCTCGTTCGAGTGCGTTTTCGAGGCGTACCCGGACGTGAAATTCAACGCGGAGCTCGACTCGCTCGGAAAAGCGCTTCAGGCCGGCGGTCACGGCTACCCGCTGGAAGTCGTGATCAAAAATGAGGACCCGGAGCGCAAGATCTACCCCGGGATGGCCGCCAGCCTGACGATCAACTTCAAGCCGAGGGAGGGGGAATGCCTCGTCCCGCTCATGTCGGTCGTTGGGGACTACGTGCCGCCCGCCGCAGACTCCAGTCCGGAAGACTACACGGGAAAAAGCACCGAAACGGTCGTCTGGACGCTTTCGCCCGAAAACAAAGTCGTGAAGCGGAAGGTCCAGATCGTCCGCCTGACCGCTGACGGCGTGGTCGTGACCGGCCTGGATCCCGGTGAGCAGATCGTCGGTCCCGGAGCGCGGTTCCTGCGTGAGGGCCAGACGGTTCGGACCCGGTAGGAGGTGAGACGATGAACAGAATACTCCCGACCTACGCGGTTCACCATCGTTTGGTCATCGGTTTTTTCGTGACGCTGCTGGTCCTCGGCGGCATTTACACGTACTTCACCATCGGCCGGCTGGAAGACCCGGAATTTACGCTGAAAACCGGCATCGTCGTGACGCTCTACCCCGGAGCGAGCGCCGCGGAAGTCGAAGAAAACGTTACGGACCTGGTCGAACGGACGTGCCGCCGGCTGAAAAATATTGACCACATTCGGTCGTACTCGGAGCCGGGGCTTTCTTTTATGTACGTCGACATGAAACAGAGCATTCCGACGAGAGACCTCCCGGGCGTCTGGACCGATTTACGGAATAAACTCTCGGAGATCCGGACGGAGCTTCCGCCCGAGTGCCTGCCGCCGATCGTGCAGGACGATTTCGGCCAGGTGTACGGCATCGTGTTGGCTCTGACCAGCGAAGGCTTCACGCCGGAGGAGCAGCTTGACCGTGCCAAAGTGCTTCAGCGCGAGTTCAGTCTCCTGAGCGAAGTCGGGCGTGTGGAACTTTGGGGAACGCCGGACGAGCAGATCGAAATTGAGATTTCCCAGGCGAAGATCTCGCAGCTGGCCATCCCGCCGTCGTTCATTCTGGCGACGCTTTCCTCGCAAAACCTGACGACGAGCGCCGGCGCGATGGAATATTCCGGCGAAAATATTCGCCTCACCCCCTCCGGAAAATTCCAGAGCATCGAAGAGATCGGGAACCTCGTGATCGTCAGCTCAACCGCGCAGGCGCTGCTCAATCAGGCCCAGGCGGTTTCGGAGCATCTCGTTCCCGAGAGCATCGTGAACTCCGTCCTCCACCAGCAGGCGAGCAGGATCACCGGCAAAGAGCAGGCGGGGGCCGAGCAGCAGATCCGCCTGCGCGACATTGCGACGATCCGCCGCGTGAAGAAGGACCCGCCGTCCAAAGTCTGCCGCTACGATGGCAAAGACTGCATCGCGATCGCGATCTCTCCCCGCCCGAACGGAAACGTCGTGCGCATGGGGGAGGAAGTTCACCAAAAAGCCAATGAACTGATGGCGGCGTTCCCCGCCGGCTGCGAGCTCAAAGAGGTGACGTTCCAGCCCGACGACGTGAACGAGGCCGTGCATCTGTTCGTCAAAAACCTGCGTGAGGCGGTCATCATCGTGACGATCGTCGTGATGATCGCGATGGGGTGGCGGTCCGGCCTTTTGATCACCAGCTCGCTTCTGATCGTGATTTTCGCGACGATGTGCCTCCTGCAGCCCATGGGGATCGTTCTGCAGCGTATTTCGCTTGGGGCGTTCATCATCGCGCTGGGAATTCTGGTCGATGACGCGGTGGTGGTCGGCGACCTGATCATCGTGCGAATGCAGCGGGGGATCGAGCGTACCGAGGCGTGCATCGAAGGCGCAAGCCGGGCGGCGTGGCAGCTGCTCGGCGCGACGATCGTCGGGGCGCTCGCCTTCTTGCCGATTTACCTCACGCCGACCAACGTGGGCGAATATTGCTCCTCGCTTTTCATCGTGGTCGCCGTTTCGCTCGGGATCAGCTGGCTCGTCGCCATGTTCCAGACGCCGGTCGTTTACTACCTGTGCGTCCATCCGAAAGTCGAAGAAAGCGGCAAGGACCCGCACGGCGGGCCGGTTTACCGCGCGTACCGCCACGCCCTGGACTGGACGCTTCGCCACCGGATCATCGCGCTCCTTTTCATCGCCGCGGCCTGCGCCGTCGCTACGGTGGAATTCACGGAAGTGGACCAAAACTTCTTCCCGCGGGCCCGCCGCACGCAGTTCTGGGTCGATTTCTGGTTCCCGAGCGGGACCTCGACGAATACGGTCTCGGACGAGATGAAACGCGCCGAGGCGTACCTGCAGGAGATCCAGCAAAAGGACAGTCGGGTCACGTCGTTCACCTCGTTCATCGGGTCCGGCCCTCCGCGGTTTTATTTGCCGTACCAGCCGGAGTACCCGCACTCCAATTACGGGCACATCGTCGTGAACGTACAAACGGTCGAGGACGTGGACGTTCTGCTCGAGCCGGTGAAACTCTGGATGAAGAACAATTTCCCGCAGGCGCAGGTCCGCGTCCAGCGTTTCGCGATGGGAATGCCGACGCCGCACGAGCTGGAAGCCCGGTTCAGCGGCCCGGACCCGCGCGTTTTGCAGCAGTTGGCGTTCCAGGCCGAGCAGATCCTTCTGGACTCGCCGCACGCGCAGGACGTTCAGAATAATTGGCTCCAGAAGTCGCTGACCATTTCGCCGAAGTACTCGCAGAACAAAGGCCAGCGTGCCGGTCTGTCGCGTACCAACGTGATCCTTTCCCTCATGACGGAGACCAGGGGGATCCCGGTCGGCATGTACTCTGAGAACGAAAACAATATTCCGATCCTGGTCCGCGGAACTCCCAGCGAGCGCAATGACGTCGCCAACGCGGAAAACGTTCAGATTTGGGGCGTCCTGCCCGGAAGTACGCCGCTGGGTGAGCTCACCTCGGAGATGGAGTACGTCTGGGAAGACTCCATGATCTACCGCTACGATTCCAGGCCGGCGGTCGTCGTCGGCGCGGACGCGTACGGGATTTCCTGGATGAACCTCCTGAACGAGGTCCGGCCCAAAATCGAGGCGATCGAACTGCCGGACGGCTACTCGTTCGATTGGGGCGGGCAGTACTACGAGTCCCAGAAAGCCACGAAAGACGTACTGGACTGGCTCCCGGTCGCGTGCATCATCATGCTCGGAATCGTGGTTTTGCTCTTCAACGACCTGCGTCAGCCGCTGATCATCGTCCTGACGGTCCCGCTCGCCATGATCGGGATCACGACCGGACTGCTGGTCTTCCACAAAGCGTTCGGCTTCATGGCGCTACTCGGCGTCATGTCGCTGCTCGGGATGATCATCCGAAACGGCGTGGTGTTGATGGACCAGATCGACGAGGAACTCACCAAGGGCGGCTCGCGCTTCCAGGCGGTGCTGAACGCCTCGGTGGAACGAATGCGCCCGGTGGTCGTCGCGGCCACGACCGTCGTGGTCGGCATGATCCCGCTTCTGCGTGACCCGATGTTCGACGCCATGGCAGTCGCCATGATGGCCGGTCTGATTTTCGCGACGTGCCTGACGCTCTTCATCGTGCCGGTCCTGTACACTTTGTTTTTCAACATTCACCCGGATCGGGAGCAGAAGCCGCCGGCGGTCCCACAAAACCCGCCGATGGTCCCTCAGGAGCCACTGGTGCCCCCAAACGCTGAGGCTAAGTAAAGAAAAACCCTTTCGGAAAATTTCCCAAAAAATCCCATGAAACACGAATTCCTCCTTCCCATCCTGCTTTTCCTCCTCCTTTTGGCTTTCCCGGCCGCAGGGCACGCGGAGGGCACGAACCTGGAGTTTTTCTCCACAGAACTCGCCAATCCGTTTTCCGCTAATACCCCGCCCGAGAACGTGGAGTTCCTCGGCGGCGGTGCATTCAAGGAAAATCCCGTTGAGGACGAAACCTCGGAGGAACCGCAGGAATCCGAGGATGAAGATTTCGTGGAGCTGAATTCGATCCAGGATTTCTGGAATCTCTACGACGTCAGCGACTCCTTCCGGGAACGCTACGCCGACGGGGAGCCGTGGTCGCTGGAAGAAGGCCTCCTCTTTTTCTTCTACCACCTCCAGGAGCACATCACGCAGGAACGCCTTGAGGAGTGGGCCAAACCCGAAACCGCGCTGGCGGATCTGGACCCGATCCAGAATCCTGAGCTGAACGCACGCCGGTTCGACGCGTTCTGGATCAACGGCCGGCTTTTGAGCGTTGAAAAGACCGAGCTGGAAGAAGACGTCGTGTTCCGGTACCGGGTTCCGTCGTTCTACACGTGCAAGCTGGAACTGAACGACGGCCGGCACGTGACGCTTTTCTGCCAGCAGATCCCGCGGGCGCTGCAAAAACCGGGGGCGCTCGAGTCCAAACCGAAGGTGGGGCTGATCGCGCTCTTCCTGAAAAAGGGCGAAAAGGAGGAAAACGTTTCGATTCCCGACCCGGAAAAACCCGGTGAAACGCTGGAACTCGCGTCCATGTTCATGGTGGGCCGACGGCTGGCCTGGTACCCGGACACGCTGCTCGGAAACGCGGGCTTTGATGAAGGGCTTTTCGACGATCTGGACCGGGAAGAACTGGCCGAGGACGCAAAGCGCAGCGTCATGGTCGACATGCGGCTCTCGTCGCGGAATCGTGAGTGCTTCTACCAGATGATGAGCACGGTTTTCCACATGCCGCCGGACTCGCTCGCGAAAATCGTCGCAGACGTCGAAGCAAACGCCCCGGATGAGCATTTCGAGAAAATCAACTACCCCGGCCACGAAAAACTCCTGAAAGAGGGTAAAAGGCCGAGGCGGTACAGCTCCGTCATTCCGCTGTTCAACCAGCCGGCGAAAGAGCGCGGCCATTTCTTCTTCCTGAAGGGGATCGCGCGCCGCATCGTGCCGATCCGCGTGGACGATTCCGACGTGAATAACCGGTTCGGGATCAACCACTACTACGAGGTTTTCCTCTTCCCGGACGAAGCGCCGGAATCCCCCATGGTCGTTCTGGTGCCGGAACTCCCGCCGGGAGTCACGCCCGGAAGCGACATGGGGTACTTCGTCGAGCTGGAAGTCCCCGCGTTCTTCTTCAACACGTGGTCGTACGAGAAAGGAAAGAGCCAGGACGGAAAGCAGCTGCGGCGTCTTTCACCGCTTCTGATCGGCGGCACGCCCGCGCCGACCATCAGCACCGTGTACACGCCCGACCTGACGTGGTTCCTCGTGATCGGCGGCACGGTTTTCTCGGCTCTGTTCATCTTATCGACGATCCTGTTCTTCGTCAGCAGCCGGGAAAACGAGATCGCCCAGAAAAACCGGATGAAAATGTACTCGCTGCCCGAGGGGACCCAGTTCCAGGACGAAGTCGATGACGCGCCGAAAGAGAAAGAAATGGGCTTCGAGGAGTGGGTCCAGAAAAACCAGTGATTCGGAGGGCCGGCGTCCTCGCCGGTCAAGTTAATTAAAAAAACGTCCACTCCGCCGCAAAACCCGGGAGTCTAAAGTCTCCGGATCTTGCAGCGGGCTGGACGCGATTTTTTGTCTGGTCCCGTTTCAGCTCTTTTCCGCCAAAAACTCTTCCCACGGATTCACTTCCGCGGCATTCTTCGGAAGCCCCAAAGCCGCCAGACAGAGCGCCGAAACGTCCTCCGTCACCTGAACGCGGGTGGACGGGATCTCGTGCTTCTCGAAAAACGCCTTGACGCTCGCCAAATACTCGTCGTACAGACGCTGGTAAACGGCCAGATCGTGCTCGGTCAGCGTGATGATCTGGCGGTAATCCCGGCTTGGGTCGTAAATGTCCACGTCGCCGACCAGCCCCTCCGCGCGTTCCGTCGGGTCCTCGAGATGCACCGCCCGGACGTCGTACCCGGCCTGCTGGAGCAGCTCGAAGCCCGCCTTGAAATCTTTCTCGAAGGAATCGGACTCGCCGAAGAAATCGCTCAGCACGAAAACCTCCCCCGCCGGGCGCTTCTGCTCCACGAACGACCGGGCGAGAAACGCGAAGTCCGTAATATTCGGCGCCTTCGAGAGTTCCATCTCCTCCAGAAAACGAAGAAACCGTCCCGTTTTCTGCTCGTGGCTCAGGATCGGGTAAAGCGCAAAATCCGGCATGAACGTCCCGAATTCCAGCAGCGCGCCGGTCGCAAGCAGCCCGTACGCCAAAACGGCCGCGGCCTGTTTCGCCGCAAGAAGTTTGGAGGGCCGAAAGCACATTCCGTACGAAGTGTCGAGCAACAAATACGCGTTTCTCTGGGCGTTCCCGCCGTAAACGCGGACGCGCAGTTCATCGTGCCGGGCGCAGACGCCCCAGTCGATCCGCCACGGCTCGTCGCCGGTGGAGTAGTCGCGCAGACCGGTGATCTCGGTCCCCCCCGCGGGCAGTTTAGCCGGGTCAAACGCGAGCAGACCCCCGCCGAGCCGCTGGGCGATGCGCACGCAGGATTTGAGTTGAGTTTCAAGTTCAGGAGTAAAAATGGTCATGATTTTTTAATTATAAATGATGAATTTTATGGAGTGCGGCAATACAGAAGCCGAAGGCTTCCTTTGCCGCTTTCACTTAGCGACCGAAAAATACGGCGATGAAAAACGGTTTTTCTCGTGGGAAACGTCCCGCGTACTTCCGCGGCAAATGCCTCTTCGAGGCGGTATTGCCGCAAGGAAAAGCGATGAATGTCGCTTGCGCGACTGTATCATCGCACTCCAAAAGCTTAACTCTTCGCCCGTCTCAGCCCCAGCTCCACCAGCCAGGTCAGGATCGCCAGAAGGAGGAAGAAGTTCCAGAAACGAAGCGTCTGAAGCACGAACGGCGCGTCCGGGCCGGGTTTGCCCGTCGGGAAGATGGCGGCCAGATCCGGCGCGGTGCTCCCGTGCGTCGCCTCCGCGATCTGGTTCAGCTCCGCCGTCACGTCGCGCTGACGGTTCGGGAGGACCTCATCCGTGAACGACTGCAGCGTCGTGGCCGACCACGTGCGTTTCTGCCCGTTCAGCTCCGCGGTAAGCGTCAGGTCGTATTTGCGGCCCAGCTCGATTTTCGTGCGGATGCCGTAAACTCCCGGCGCCACCGGCAGCAGCGTCAGTGGATCTTCGCCCGGAAGCGTCAGTTCCGGCGCAGAGTCCAGCATTTTCCCCTCCGGAACGCTCAGCGTCACGTGGAGCCACTCGCCGTGGAAGGCCGTTTCGATCTGGAAGTCTTTCAGTGAGTCGTTCCGGATGGCGTGCGCCACGAGCCGACCCCAGAAACGGTCGAAGTCCGGCCAGCCGCCGCGCCAGGTCTGGAGCCACTGCGGCGATTCCATGTCGGACGTGAACGCCACGACTTTCCCGCGGCCGAACCGGGTCCAGGCCAGGATCGGGTCGCCGGCCTGCGTCTCGTCTTTCGACTCCGACGCAAAAATGACGCGGGCCTCCGGCTTGGCGAACGTCTGCACGTAGCCCAGCAGAGGCGGGACCTTCGTGAAGTTAAAGTTCAAAAAGCCCGGGATGGAGGTGATCTGTTTCACGGGCGTGCGCCCCTCGACGATCCCGATTTTCGCGGCCGAAGCCGTCTCCACCGCAAAGATTTTCGGCATGGACTTCGGATCGACGCAGACGTACGCGTTCCCCTCGCCCGCCTGCGCAATGTCGGCGAGCAGATTCGGCTCGGCCTCGGCCCCCATCGCGATCGTGGAGATCGTGATCCCGGCCGCGTGGATCTTTTCGGCCGTGGCCATGAAGTCCGCCGGGACCGAAATGCCGTCGGTCATGACGATGATGTGTTTCCGTTCGGCCGGGACCTCCGCCAAAACGCGGGCCGCTTTTTCGAGCGCGAGGTTCATGTTCGTCGTGCTGATGGCCGTCACGGAGTCGATCAGCCGGAACGCCTTTTCTTTGTTTTCGGGCGTCAGATCCCAAACGGGGCTTTCGCGCTTCACCGGGAGCCACTGGCTCGAGTCGGCGTAGATCTGGATCCCGACCTGGTCCTGCGGGCCCAAAACGTCCAGCGCCCCTTTGAGCGCCTGGCGGGCCAGCTCGATCGGCTCGCCTTCCATCGACTTGGAACGGTCCACGACCAGCGCGATCGCCAGCCCCTCACGCGGGCGGTTTTCGTTCTCGATGCAGACGACCGGGAGAAGTTTCTCGATCGGCGTGCCGCGGTAGCCGCCGGAGGTGAACGCCTGGTCGCCGCCGATGACCAGCAGGCCGCCGCCGTAGGTCGAGACGAACGTTTCCAGCGCGTCCATGGACGCCTGCGTCAGACGTGAGGCCGGAATGTTCGAGAGGATCACGAGTCCGTATTTTTCCAGCTCCGCGGCGCTGGCGGGCAGATCTTCCGGCACGCACGTTTCCACCTCGATGAACTCTTTCTTGAGCACACCGCGAAGCAGATCGCCGAGATTTTCCGCGCGCTCCACGAGCAGAATTTTCTGGTGCGGCACGATGCGGGTCACGGCCGTCACGGCGTCGTTTTGGGGCAGAAGGTCGAACTCCTTGGCCGGGTAAATGACCGCCTTCCACTCCACGAGCGGGCTGGCCTCGCCGGCTTTCGGAACGACCGGGACCTGAAAACGCACGCCGCGGACGCCCGGTTTCTCGAAAACGAGGGTCTGCGTCTCGACCGACTCACCGTTTCTCAGGAGTTCCAGCTTCAGCTCGCCCAGGGCGTGGGTGGCGTGGACGAAAAGGTCCATCCCGACCACTTCCCCCTCGTATGCCGAAACGGGGGCGGCAAAACGTTCGATCCACGTTTCTTTCTGCGTTCCGTTATCGCCTCCGACCGACGGGGTCAAAACCACGTTCACGGGGACCGAGGCGCTGGCGGCCCGCAGCGACGGACCAAGGTTGGTCGTGCCGTCCGTGAAAAGGATGATCTCCGGGACGTAGTCCTCGGGAGCCAGCGCGGTGGCGGCGCCCAGGGCGGCGGAAAGGTTCGTCATTCCCACGTTGCAGCCGTCGGGCGAAAGGTCCGCGGCCGAGTCGCACATCACGCCGGGGTTCTGGGCGTAGGGGAGAAAAACGCACTGGTTTTTCGCGTTCTTTTTCGCTTCCCCGGCCGCCGAGTTGAGGACCGGGTTTTCGGTCCACGCGCCTTCGGGAACGCTTTCGCTCACGTCCACCGCGCAAACGACGTACTTTGCGCAGTTCTTCCACGTGACGACGGGCCCGACGAGCGCCGCCGTCAGCAGCAGGACCACCGCCGCGCGCAGCGTCAGGATGGTACACGCCCTGAGACGCGACTGCCGCGTCAGCCCCTTCCGCCAGTGCAGCCAAAGCGGGACCAAAACCAAAATCAAAACCAGCCAGTAGGGACGTTCAAGGAAAAATGTCATGATTGTGTGTATTTGTTAAGGGTGATTTAATGGTCAACTTTGGAGGTTATCATTCATATAAAAACGATAACAAAAGGCCGCTACAACAAAAATAAAAATTGATCCAAGTGGGAAAAAAAACAAAGAGATAATACCAACAATGATACCTATAAGAATACTAATGGAAAGTAACCACTTTAAAAAAACCAAACGCCACCAAGCATAAGAAAATATTGGTGCTTCGATCTTTAATTTAGGACAATCTTTAAACGCATTGATTTCTATTCCCTTCACACTCCGGGGAACCTTCACAAATGTTAAGGAACGGCAGCTTTCAAATGTAAACTTTCTAATCTTTGTTACCCCTTCAGGAATCTCGATTAACGTTAATGAACCACAATCACAGAATGCACCTCTCCCAATTGCGGTTACACTTTTGGGAATCACGACAGATGTTAAGGAACTACATCCACGAAATGCGAATGCTTCGATTTCCCTCGTGCCTATGGGAATTGCGTATTGTCCCTCTGCTCCCGGACAAGTAATTAATTTTTTACCATCATTCGTAAACAAAGCAATCCCTTCACACTTATAATAGGGGTGAGTTGAGGAAATTCGCCATTCTTTCAATATCGGACAGAAGGCGAATGCCCTGCCTTCAATTTCCTTTATACTATCTGGAATGACAACTGTTGTTAAGGAACTACAATCTCTGAATGCGTCCCAACCAATCTTCTTCACCCCCTCGGGAATAACAACAGATGTTAAAAAACTACAACCATGGAACGCCCATTCTCCAATCGCCGTTACGCCTTCTGGAATCGCAACGCAGGTTTCTTTGCCTGTATATTTCTTTAGAATAGTACCTTCCACCTCAAAACCTTTATTTCTGAGTTCCTCTTCAACCCGGCGACGTTGTTCTTCTGCTTCTTCTTTAGCCTTGCGTTCGGCTTCTTCTCTGGCCCTACGCTCTGCTACTTCTTTAGCCTTGCGTTCGGCTTCTTCTCTAGCTTTGCGTTCTGCTTCCTCTTTCTTCTGAATTTCCCGTTTTTCCTGACAGCTTTTCAATAACCACTGCGTATTGGGATGATTCGGGCGGAGTCTCAAGAGTTCGCTCAGGTGGTTAATCGCCTCGACGTAACGAGCAGACTGGTATTCTTCGGCCGCCTGTTTGTCAAGGTCCTGAATCTTTTTTTGGAGGGCTTCTTCCTCCGCTCGCCGTTTCGCTTCCGCAGCGAGGCGTTCCACCTCGACGATTTGGTCGATGGCGGATTGGGCGGCCGGACCGGCCGCGGACGGCGAGCCAACGTCCTTCCGAGGAGAAGATAACGCGTCAATAAATGCCCGGCACGTCGCATAACGGTCCGACAAATCAAGCGCCAGGGCTTTATTAAGAATCGGCTGGATTTCCGACGGCAGTTTCTGGATGGCCTGCAAATACGTCGTACCGGTCAGGAATTCCAGCACGACCAGGGCCAGCGAGTATTCGTCCGTCTGTTCTTTTTGCAACTGGCCGCTTTTCTGCTCCGGGGCCATGTACGAGTCGGTGCCGGATTTGCCGTACTGGCCCGTGGTGGCCTGCGTTGCCGTGCGGAGGTTTGCCGCGATGCCGAAGTCGATCAGCCACGGCGTACCGTCTGATGTGAACATCATATTAGACGGCTTCACGTCGCGGTGGATCACCCCTTTGCTGTGCGCAAAGTCGAGTGCGTCGGCAATCGGGCGAAGAACCCGGCACACCTCCGCGAGAGGTTTCGGCTTCCCGGCGAACCAGTCGGCAAACGAACCGCCACCCGCGTAGCCCATCACGATCAGGTAGCCGCACGCGGGGTCCTTTTCGATGACGTAAATCGGGCAGATGTTTTGGTGGTTCAGGCTTTGAATGAGCTGGAACTGCTTGAGGGCCTTTTCCTGCGCGCCCTCGTTGCCCCGGCGGTCGGGACGCAGGGTTTTCACCACGACCTTGCGGATCTCCTGCCCGGCACGGATCTCGGCCGCCAGCCAGACCTCTCCCATGCCGCCCACGCCGAGGTTTTTCTCAAGGCGGTAGTTCTGGTTTTCGCCCAAAAACTGCCCCTCCTTGAGTTCCGCGGCGGATGGCTCAAATTCCGGGTCGAACGTCGGTAAATTGTCCAGTGTATCGTCCATAAAAATTCATCCCAAAACGTAAATCACTCGATCCAGCGGCGCTGGTAGAAGTACCATTCGGCGGCCAGCGCGCCGCAGACGATCAGCGCGAGGATCGACCAGAACGGGATCAGGTCCTCCGCCGGGAACGTGAATATCTTCTCCGGTTTGGCCGGAAGCTGAAGGTCCGAGTCCGTGAAGGATTCCCCCGGATCCCAGCCCGTCTCCAGGCCGCGGGCCAAACGTGCTTTCGAGGCCGGCGTGTCGATCAGCCAGTCGAACGAGTACTGCAGGAATCGCGGGAAATCGTCCGCCAGGATCCAGTCGCTCTGCGTCAGGTCGCACGCCGTCAGCACGCAGCGCGGGCCGGTTTTCGGGACCAGGCCCCAGCAGAGTTCCGTCATTTCGACCGTTTTCGCCTGTTTCGCGAAGTTTTCGTCCTCCTCGGCGGCGTTCTGGTTTTCGTTCACTTCCAGCGCGCTCTGGGAGAAGAGCCACGCCTGCGCGTCGGCCGCCCCGGCGTTCGGCACGAGGGCGTGCGTCCCGGTGAAGCCCACCCCGGCGGTGGAGATTCCGCTGCGCAGACCGTCCATCCAGGGCATGATCACGTAATCCCGGACCGTCTCCGAGCGGGTCCACAGATCCGTGTCCTCCGGCGGCGCGAAGCAGACGAACGGAAGCCCCTCCCCCTTGATCGGCGGGAGCGTCCGGTCGTAAATCACGATCTGGAACCGCTTCACGCCCGACTCGTCGAGGGTGAACGGCTCCGGCGCGAATTCCTCCAGGACCTTCGAGGTCAGGTGCGTGTTTTTCTTCAGGACCCGCGTCTCGACCTGCACGCCCGGAAGCGCCTGCAGCGCGTTTTTCAGCAGCGTGTTTTCCTCCTGCCAACTCACGGCCAGCACGCGGTACGTGAACGCCTCGGCCAGTTCCGCGTCGGCCGAATCGTCATCCGTCAGCGCGTTCTGCGACGCATCGGCGGGCTGGAACTGCGCGTGGATCTTTGCGGCCTGCGGCAGAGCGACCGTCACGCTCCGCGTCAGGAGTCCGCCCTTTTCCCGGGCCGGGATCTCCACGTCAAGCGTCTGCTCGTCGGTCTCGCCCGACTCTTTCGTGATGGTGACCGTCAGCGTCCCCTTAACGGCTTGCTCGCCGAAGTTCTTCAACGCCGCGAAGATCTCGGCATTTTCGGGTTTCGCGGGGTCCCGGCGCTCGGCGGAGAGGGTTTCCAGATGCACGTTCCCGAGCGACTCGCCGACGGGGATCCAGCGGACCGTTTCGTCCTTCAGCACGCGGTCAGCCAGCGGGAAGCAGCCGTCGCTGATCAGGATCACGTGGTTGGTTTTCGGGTCGAACGTCCCGCCCGTGCCGGCTTTGATCAGGGATTTGGCCATTTCGACCGCCTCATCGACCGGAGCGGTGCCGCCCACTTCGGGAAGCGCGTCGGCATCGAGCGTGGCGAGGATCTGGAGCCGGTCGTGCGACATTCGGGAGTGGATCCTGATCCCGTCACCCGCGACCAGAACGGCCATGGAATCGACGTAGCCCATGTTCCCGACCAGCTCGCGGGCTTTGTCGGCGGCCTCCTCAAATCGGGTCTGGCCTGAAGCGTTCTTCGCGGTCATGCTGGCCGTGCCGTCCAAAACGAGGACCACACGCTGCGGACGGCGCCAGACCGGTTCCGCCAGAGCCGTCACGAGGACCAGCAGGATCGCAAGCTGCACGAGCAGAGAAACGCCCCAGCGCTGCTTTTGCCACGCCCGGCGGGGATGAAGAAGCGGGATCGCCTTGCGCCAGAGCGCTCCGGTGACGACCTGCGCCTGCGGACGCCGCGCCCTCCAAAGGTAAAAAAGAAGGATCGGAACCGCAAGGGCCAGCCATATAAACGCGTACGGGTGAAGAAAAGTAATCATCTTTTCGTGTCGGGTTGAATTCCAGGGAAATATTGGTATAATTACCTTGATTATAGGTCAGAGCAAGAGAAAAATCAAGGGGCGGGAGAGGGGGAAAGGGCAAAAAATTGAAGATTTTAGGGGAAAAAAATGAATAATGAAGAACGAATAACGAATAATGGATGGAAGGCGGTAATGGAGGCCGGAGGCCGGAATTACGCGCAAATGGGAGGCGGTAATGGAGCGCGCAGCGCGGAATTACGCGCCGGCCTAAACCACCACGGACGAACGGAACTACGCGCCGGATTAAATTGCCGGGAGTTTTCTGTCACTTCTAATTCATCTGTTTGCGCTCTTTACGCCGTTCGCGTTTAAGTTTTCGTTTAAGTTTACTCTGTTCCATTCTTTGAAATTCCCTCACGTCCGAGATCAGGAAAAGCCCCCCAATAACCGTCCAGACCAGCCAGGCCAAAATACTGACACAAATATGTACCGCGGAGTTAGGGGTACACCAGGTCCCTTTGATCTTTGTTACCACCCCGTTACCATGCCAGGCCAGGACCTCAAGCCGGTCGCACCCTTTCCAATGTCGATAGGTATAACACGTACCGTGGTGTATTTCCCCCTGACTGTCCTTCCACCGAAAAACGAGTTTTATGGAACATACTCTTATTTGCCCGGCGTAGTACCTGATTCTTTCACGATAATCCAGGGGCTGTTCCTTTGATTTCTGAAGCATATCGGAATATTGGTCTCTGATTCTTTCTGCCCCGAACCAGGGGAAAACGTAGATCATGCGCCCGTCACTGCCTCGCCGGACACCTTCAGCCCTGGACCAGGGAAAGACAACATCCACGTCGATGATTTCCCCCTCCCCAACAGGCTTCCAGAAAAGGGAATACGGGAAAATGTCTTTCTCAAATCCCCACACAAACCCTTCCTCCGACGTGAGAAAATTGATGGCAACCGTGGAAATAATGAGAAATCCGCCTGTTAAAGGGATGTATTTCCCCCAGCAGTCCCAGCTCGAAAAAAGGTAACGTATAAAACTGATGAACCGTTTCATTTTTCGTTATTCGATCAAGTCCCCATCTGCCACATTCCATTTTTGAAGCTGCAAGTTTACAAGCTCGGGAATGGAGCGGTGCTTACTGAAATCGTCGTAAATTTTCCCGGTAACGACGGCGGGCGGAATGGCAATTTGCCGAAACGTTCCATTCTGGAAAATGAGCGCCTGGTTTTTCTGAGGGGAAAACCGGACCAGTTCCCCGTTGGGCTTCCGCAAACGGCAATCCTCCCACGAAGGAACGCCCGCGGTCAAATCTAAATCGCAGCCGGGATCCAGAATCGCAAGCAGCATGTTGTTCGTCGTGTCAAAATACAGGCGACGGCCGTGCTCGTCAATACAGGGATACTGCAGCATCCACCGCAGGATAAAATGATCACGCATTTCTTCGGTTTCAAGCCGCGAAATGTAAGGAGGATTCGGAAGCGGGTCCCTTCGAATAAAAAAGGCCATCACGTGCATGAGGAACAGCAAATACACCAGACCAAATCCAAAAAAATACCGCCAGAAACGGACTTTTTTCCCGGACCAGTACCGCCCGGCCATGAACGCGAACCAGAACACGCCCCCAAAACCCGTCAAACAGATCATCCAGGGACGTGCCGCCACCATCCACTGATCCCACAAACAGGCCGGACATCCGGAACCCAAGGCCCCGAACGTCAGCCAAAAACAAAGGATAAAGCCAAATTTGACGATCTTTTCCATCACGATATAGACCACATTTATTCGTTATTCATCTTCTTTCTTCTTCAGCGCCATCGCCGGTCCCAGTTACGCAAAACAACAGGCATAATACCAGAAGCAAGGCAGACACAACAGTCAGAACGATCGGCAGAAAGAAGTGTTCTCCGGGTCCCAAAACCATTATCGCTATAATTACCGCATAAAAGCAGATCCACTGCCCAAAAACATCGTAACCAATCGGAGGAATCCTGGTAAAAAAGGTTTGTGAATCTTCTAAAGTGGTGGATTCTTCGGAGCTTGTTTCATCAGGGGTTGGCTCAAAGCACGACCTCCACAAAATGCCATAAAAGGGCATACACAGATTATAGAGAAAAAGGAGAAACATCATACACCTGCCCCATTTTGCAACAGGAGCAGGTAAGTCGATCATGTGATCCCTCCAAACCATCGTGAGAAACATAATGAGGAACCAATGGGTTAAATATCCAAAAGATTTTTTATCCAGTCCGCAATAAAAATTCTCAATATCGGGTTTGCCCCAATATCCCATACCCCATAGGTAGTACCCCAATCCTTTGGAAACGGCTGAGGGGAGACAAGGCAAAAGACTTTTAATTAAAAAACTGAACAAAATACTTCCGCACAATGTAATGGCAAGCAGACGAATCCAGCCTTCCACGGGGAAAAACAGGCATACCGGTATCATTCCCAACAACAGGAAGGTTCCAGTGTACACAACAGTTAAAATGACGTATCGACTCATCTGGCACAAACAGCCTTTCCTGCTACAGATGGAAACCATGCGATAAAAGCAGGCTCGTCCGGGAAATACGTACCGAAAAAATAATTAAAACACGGCCAGGTTCAGGGAATGATTTTTTTGTCTCACGCGGAGATGCGGAGCCGCGGAGGTTTTTGTTGGGAAGTTTGAAACCCATAAAGCCGTTGACCATTCGCGCAAACCTATTCTTGAATCCTCCGCATCTCCGCGTGAGGCCTGACTCTCCCAAGCGCTGAATGATGTTTTTTAAGCCGCAAAGAACACAAAGGACGCAAAGAGTTTTTCTTGTTACCGGTCAACACGCGGTGCGCTGAAATCGTTATCATCCCTCCTTTTCATCCTCTTTGCGTCCTTTGTGTTCTTTGCGGCTTAAAATGATTTTGTTTGACCACTTTGACTGGAACAAGTACACAATTGTCGGATGAACCTAAAAGCAAAAGCCCAGTGCCGCATTTTTTCACTCTATGGTCTTCTTTTCGCTTGAACTTGACCACTTTTTTATGGCCGTTCCAACACTGAAAGGCAAAATTATCGCCGTTACCCAACCCCATAAAATCAAATTGGCGTAAGCCGTATTGCATTTTTCAGCCGCGGCGGATAAGGGGACGGGGCCGACTTCAGGAAAAGTCGCGATCCAATTAAACAGTACGATTTTGCACAATACAAAACCGCCAGCGATCATACCGGCCCGAAAAAAGGCATACGCAAATTCTTTCACGCAAACCTCCCTCCTCATTATTCGTTCTTCGTTCTTCATTATTCATTCATTTTCAGCACCTTCATGACTTCATCGTGCACGTGGCCGTTGGTCGCGATGGAGTCCGCCGATTTGTACGTCGGGACGTCCTGCCAGTCGGTGAAGGTCCCGCCCGCCTCGAGAATGATCGGCATTAACGCCGCGGTGTCCCAGAGGCTCATTTCCGGATCGACCATCACCTCCGCCCTGCCCGTCGCGACGAGCAGGTAGCCGTAACAGTCGCCCCAGTTCCGGGCAAGACGCGCCGAGAGCATGAGGTTTTTCCAGTTCTCGTAGCGGCCGTGCTGGTAGAACGTCTTTTCCTCGGTCGTCAGCACGAGCGACTCGCTGAGGGTCCGTACCTGAGA
This sequence comes from Thermoguttaceae bacterium, assembly GCA_017447865.1. Taxonomy (GTDB): domain Bacteria; phylum Planctomycetota; class Planctomycetia; order Pirellulales; family Thermoguttaceae; genus RGIG3701. Next base: position 20,621 of record JAFSMO010000051.1, on the reverse strand, counting down.
GACCCGGGCGGGAACCGGTTCCGAGCCGTTTTTCGTGTACCACGCGCCGGAGCCAAGGGCCGCATAAACGCACTCGTCCTGGGCCGGGATCCGAATCACGCCGGTGACCGCCTCACCGTTGAGCGTGATCCCGACGAGCGTTCCGTAAAGCGGCACGCCGTGAATGAAGGACTTGGTGCCGTCGATCGGGTCGAGGATCCACCCGAAGCCGCTGGTGCCGGGGCGGGAGGGCATTTCCTCGCCAATGATCTCGTCGTCCGGGAATTCGGCCGTGATCAGGGCGCGCATGAGCCGTTCGGTTTCTTTGTCCGCGACGGTGACGGGCGTTTCGTCCCCTTTCAGCTCGATCTCAAAGTTTTTCTTCTGGAAATACTTCAGCGTGTTCTCGCCGGCCTTCTGCGACATCGCGACGGCAAAATCAAGGCGTTTGGTGATTTCTGGATTTGTACTCATGGTTTTGACTACAAAAAAGATGGAAAAATGGGGTTTTCACGTGGACGGATGATGAGGAAGCCTCCCCTGAAAGGGGAGGGGGACCGCCGAAAGGCGGTGGAGGGGTTCCGAAACGGGGGAAGTCCGTCCTTTGGCTCGAACTCCCCAGCCTCGCTACGCTCGGCAGCCCCCCTTTCAGGGGGGCCTTTATTTTTTTAATTTAAAAATCCGCCTCGATCCGCTTAATCCGCTTTATCCGCGGGGCCTTTTTCGGTCTGCGAGTTCTTACTGGTTTGGTGTTTACGCGTGGATTTTTATTCGCGTTCGGCTTGCGCCGAACTTGACCGGCGAGGACGCCGGCCCTCCGAATCTGCCAACCCTCCGGATCTTAACGCACGGGAGTCATTTTCACGTCGTCGATCCACATCGTGCCGCGGGCTCCGTGGAGGCCGAAGTAGATGAGCGCTTCGCGGGCCGATTCCGGGACGTTGATCGTGAACGAGACGTTCCGCCAGTCGAACGTTCCACGCCAGCCGCCCAGGATGGAGCTTTTGATCGTGTTGCGCTTTTCATCGATGAAAACGACGAACACGCCGGGCTTTCCGCCGCGTGTAAAATCCTGTGCAAGATTTTCCCCCTTGATCCGCATTTCAAAGTGCAGGCCCACGACCTTCCGGCCATCTACGCCCGCCCCCTGGCACGCCTGCGCAAGCGCGCCGGGAGTCTGGTTTTTGAAGCGGAGGCAGTACTTCCCGCGGCCGTCGTCGTTTTCGTCGATCTGGGCCTGACGCAAGTAGCACCAGACCTTCGGGATCTTGATCGTTTCCGGCTCGGCATCCGCGGGTTCCTCGTCCTCTTCTTCCTCCTCGGCGTCCGAACGCTGGCCGGGCATTTTCTCGATCTGGCTCGCCTGGCCGATCATGACCTTTTCAAAATCCCCGTTCTGGAGCGTCGGGTTTTCCGGGTCCGGCAGGACTTCACGATGGTCCTCAGCCGCGCCGGTCATCGGGACGAACAGAATCGGCCGGATCGGCTGCTTCTCGAGGCGGTCGCCGTCCTTTTTCAGAATGCAGAGGTTTTGCGCGTACCGTTCCCCAAGCGGCACGACCATCAGCCCGCCGTCCTTCAACTGCTTCACCAGCGCGGGAGGCGGGGACTCCGGCGAGCACGTCACGATGATTTTGTCGAACGGCGCCGCTTCCGGCCAGCCCTTGTAACCGTCCCCGGCACGGACGAAGACGTTTTTGTACTTCAGGCTCTTGAGCGTTTTTTGCGCCTGCTTCGCCAGCGGCTCCACGATCTCGATCGAGTAAACCTCCTCCACGAGCGGCGAAAGGACCGCGGCCTGGTAGCCGGAGCCGGTCCCAATCTCCAGCACCCGATCATCGGGCTGGGGGTTCAGAGCCTCCGTCATGCTGGCGACCACGAACGGGGACGAAATCGTCTGGCCGTAGCCGATGGGCAAAGCTCGCTCCTCGTAGGACTGGGCGCGGACGTTTTTCGGGACGAATTTGTGCCGCAGGGTCGAGCGCATCGCCTCCAGCACGTCCGGGTTCCGGATCCCCGCACGGACCAGCTCGCGCTGAACCATTTTCTCGCGGGCCTCGGTCATTTCCTTCTCGGTCTGCGCCAGGCAGAAAACCGGGGTAAAAAGCAGAAGGGCGGTCAGTAAAAAAGAAAAAGGTCGGTTCATGATCAATTCCTTTGGGAGAGTTTTTTTTGAGGAAAAGGGTGGAGGGGGCATGACTCTGGCGAGCGGGGTCAGTTATGACCCCGTAATTAACTTGACCGGCGAGGACGCCGGCCCTCCGAATCTGGAGTTTACGGTGGCATGACTGCCACCGCTCGCCAGGCTTTTTCAAACCGGAACGACGCAGGCGAGCGGGGTCAGTAATGGCCCCGGAAATTAACTTGACCGGCGAGGACGCCGGCCCTCCGAATCTGGAGTTTACGGTGGCATGACTGCCACCGCTCGCCAAGCTTTCTCAAACCGGAACGATTCTGGCGAGCGGGGTCAGTAATGACCCCGAAAATTAACTTGACCGGCGAGGACGCCGGCCCTCCGAATCTGGAGTTTACGGTGGCATGACTGCTACCGCTCGCCAAGCTTTCTCAAACCGGAACGATTCTGGCGAGCGGGGTCAGTTATGACCCCGAAAATTAACTTGACCGGCGAGGACGCCGGCACTCCGAATCAGGAGTTTACGGTGGCATGACTGCCACCGCTCGCCAGGCTTTTTCAAACCGGAACGACGCAGGCGAGCGGGGTCAGTAATGACCCCGGAAATTAACTTGACCGGCGAGGACGCCGGCACTCCGGATCTTTCGAATCAATTCAGCCCCAGCACGTCGAACATCGAGAAGCGCCCCGACTCTTTCCCCTGGAGGAATTTCGCGGCCGCGTACGCGCCTTTGGCGTAGCCGTCACGGGAGGAGCAGCGGACCGTGAGTTCCAGCGTTTCGCCCAACATTCCGAACACGACGGTGTGCTGGCCCGGGTCGTCGCCGACGCGGATGGCATGGTAGGCGATTTCGTTGTGCGGACGCTCGCCGACGATCCCCTCGCGGCCATTCCGGAAGTTGGTGATCCCCATTTCTTTCGCGATCAGCTCGCCGAATTTCAGGGCCGTGCCGCTCGGCGAGTCCTTTTTGTAGCGGTGATGGCGCTCCAGAATTTCCACGTCGGCGTCATGGTCGGCCAGTGCCCGCGCGCCGATTTCGGCCAGCTTCATGCAGACGTTCACCCCCATGCTCATGTTCGGGGCGAAAACGATCGGGATCACTTTGGCCGCCTCGTCGATGATGGCGATTTGGTCCGCGGTCAGGCCGGTCGTCGCAATGACGAGCGGGATCCGACGCATAACGCAGCGGCCCAGCATCGCTTCCAGGCCCGCCGGCTGGGAAAAGTCGATCATCGCGTCCGGGTGGACGTCCTCGGGAAGTTCGGCCGTCAGTGGGACTCCAATCGGGTCGATTCCTGCATTTGTGCCCGCGTCCGTGCCGATTTTCGGGTGGGAAGCGACGTCAATGGCCGCGACGATTTCAACATCAGGGTCGGCCGCGCCGCAAACGACCAGACGCTGGCCCATACGCCCCGCGGCTCCGTGAAGTGCGATTTTCATAATTGGTTCATCCTTTCGGTCAGATTATACAGTTCAATCAATACAATTAGTTCATTATACACGAGATTTTCCAAAAGTCAATCAAAGAGAAACGGTTTTCCCCCGAAAAAGATAAAAAAACCGCGTTTCACGAGGAGTGGAACGCGGGGAAGGTTCACGCTAAAGCGCCTCAGATCGTCCCGGCGAGCCGCTTCACGTCTTCGAGTCTCGGGTCTTCGGCGACGCAGCCTTTGGCGGTCATTCCGTCGAGTTTCAGCACGCCGGCCAGATCCCACTTCAAGTAGCGGCACATCGCCTCGAACATGGCGACGGCTCCGTCGAAAACGTTCGGACTGTGCGAATCCAGCAAAACGAAGCACTTTTTGGACCCGATCCCGACTTTGTTCGCGGCATAGAACCGGTCGATCACGCACTTCATCTGGCCCGAGATGGTGAAGAAGTAGATCGGCGAGGCGAAAACGATCACGTCCGCGGCGTCGAACAGCGGGCGGATGGTTTCCATTCCGTCTTTCTGGACGCAAACGCCTTTCTGGACGTTGAGGCAGTAATTGCACGCCATGCACGGCGCGACTTTGACTTCCTGCACGTTCACGACGTTCACGCTGTGGCCGTTTTTCTGCGCGGTCTGGGCAAAAGTCCGGGCGATGATCTCGGTGTTCCCCTCACGGCGGGGGCTTCCGTTAAGAATCAGAACGTTCATGGTTTCTCCTGAAAAAGTGACTGAAAAAAGGGGGAGTAGTGGTCCATTTTCAGTTTAATTCGGAATAAACGCCCATTTTCAACAGAAAATTTCAGAAAACCCTCGCCCCCCACCCTTGAAAAAGCCGGGAATTTGTGGTAAACTGAGTGAATTCCAAGCCCTTTTTAATTAAGAATTTCCTCGAATGCATTCGCTTTTTGATCCCATCGCGTATGAACCCGGAGTCGGGCCGAAACGCGCCGAGCTGCTCGCGAAACTGCCGGTTCGGACGCCTGGGGAGATGCTCTTTTTCTTCCCGCGGGATTACGAGGATTTCTCCAATTTCACCGTTATTCGCCACCTCAAAGAGGACGAGCTCCAGACCATCTGCGCGCGAATTCTGAACGTCCGCACCCGCCCCACCTTCCGCGGTTCGATCACCTCCATGGAGATCGAGGACGGAACGTACGGCCTGGCCGAAATTCTGTTTTTCAACCAGCCGTTCCGGGCGAACGGGGTCGAGGAGGGCCAAATTTACCTCGTGAGCGGGAAGCCCAAATATTCGAAGCGGAAGTGGCAGTTCAGCCACCCCGTCATGCGTCTGCTCACGGAGGAGGAGATCGGTCAGATCAACGCCAACACGACGCCCGGGAACCGGATGGGGACGCGCGGTCCCACGGCCGATTCGTGGGAAGACCCGGCGGTCGGCGTCCCACCCACCGTCGGCACGGCCGGGCCGGAAACGCTTCCAACCGCCTCGGCGTTTCTGGGGTTTCAGCCGGTTTATCGCCTCACCGACGGCCTTCACCAGTGGGATCTGCGCCGAGTCGCCCGGACCGTGGTCCCCAAGTACGCGCCGCTGCTCGACGAGGCGTTTCCCGAAGCGTTTCGCGAGAAGCACGCGCTCCTGCCGATCTCGGAGGCGGTGCAGAGGATGCACTTCCCCAAAACTCAGGACGGCGTGAACCAGGCGCGCCGCCGATTCGTCTTTCAGGAGTTTTTCCTCCTCCAGCTCGCGCTTGAGGTCCGCCGCCGGCAGCAGGTCACCGACTTCCGCGCGCCGATCCTCGAAGCCACGCCGGAGGTAGACCGCCGCATCCGCCAGCTTTTCCCCTACGACCTGACGCAGGGCCAGCTCAAGGCGATCAGCGACATTACGCGCGACACGACTTCCGGCCGGCCGATGAACCGTCTGCTTCAGGGAGACGTCGGCTGCGGCAAAACGACCGTGGCGGTTTACGCGATTCTTCTGGCCGTCGCGCACGGTTTCCAGGCCGCGATCATGGCCCCGACGGAGGTCCTCGCCCGCCAGCACGTCCGGACCATGCGCAAAATTTTGAGTCACAGTCCGCTGGAGATCGTGGAACTGGTGGGTGGTTTGCGTCCCGCCGAACGTCAGGCCGCGCTTGAAAAAATCGCCTCGGGAGCTGGGAAAATCGTCATTGGGACGCACGCGCTCCTTCAGAAAGACGTGAATTTCGCCAACCTGGCGATGGTCGTGATCGACGAGCAGCACAAATTCGGCGTGAACCAGCGCGCGGCCCTGCGCAAGTCGGGCCAATCGCCGCATTACCTCGTCATGACCGCCACGCCGATCCCGCGCTCCGTCACCATGACACTTTTCGGCGATCTGGACCTCACGACCATCCGCGAGCTTCCGCCGGGCCGTCAGCAAACGAAAACTTACCTCGCCCTGAAGGAAAACCGGGCGGGCTGGTGGACGTTTTTCGCCGAAAAACTCCGCGCGGGGGCGCAGGGGTACGTGGTCGTTCCGCGGATCGGCGAGGCGGAATCGCTTGGAGAACTGAAGAAAATCAACGAGACGCAGACGGAAATCGCATTCATGGGAGGCGGTAATGGAGCGCGGAGCGCGGAATTACGCTCAGAAATGGGAGGCGGCAATGGAGGCCGGAGGCCGGAATTACGCACTGAAATGGGAGGCGGTAATGGAGCGCGGAGCGCGGAATTACGCGTCGAAACGGAATCACGCGCCGAAAACCCGTTTGAAGACCCCTCGGAAGACGAAAAAGAATCCGACGTCGCGAACCTCCAGAAACTTTACCGCGAGCTTTCCACCGGGCCGCTTGCGGAGTTTCCGATCGGGATCCTGCACGGCCGCATGACGCAGGAGGAAAAAGAGGCCGTGATGTTCCGCTTCCGGACCGGCGAGCTGAAGGTTTTGATCTCCACGCAGGTGATTGAGGTCGGGGTCGATATTCCGAACGCGACGCTCATGACGATCGACTCGGCGGAATTCTTCGGGCTGGCCCAGCTCCATCAGCTCCGCGGACGCATCACGCGCGGCCCACGCCCCGGCTACTGCTGCGTTTTCCCCTCCAAAGAAACCGAGGAAACGCTCGAACGCCTGCGCCTTTTCACGAGCACGAACGACGGGTTCGAGCTTTCCGAAACCGACTTCAAACTCCGCGGGCCGGGCAACCTTTTCGGGACTCAGCAGCACGGGCTTCCGCCGTTCAAAGTCGCGAATCTTCTGCGGGACCAGGAAATTCTGGAAGAGGCGCGGCAGGCGGCCAGGGAAACGCTCGATCAGGACCCGGGGCTTTCCGCGTCGGATCTCCGGCTCGTACGCCAGCAGATGCTCAAACGCTACGGAGCCGCGCTGGAACTCGGTGACGTGGGGTAAAAAACAGAAAATCAGAAAAGAAAAAAGAGGTGGGGGGGAGAAACCGAAACTCCAAAACCAAAGAGTTTCTAAAAAATTTCTCCCCGGAATCCTCACCTCAAAAACGCTTGACCTTTGAATCAAGCCCTTTCTTTTATTTCATCAGTTTGATCGGCGCGGCCTGAACTTTTTCCTCGTCGCCGTAACCGATCGACTGGCCGTAAAGGACGCGCTGGCTCGCCTTGAGTTTCAGCGTTTCGGCGAGGGCCTTCCGGTCGATCGAGCCGCGAAATGCCGAGCACAAACCATTCGCCGCGGCAAAAAGGTAAACGTTCTGGCCGATGAACCCGCAGTCCACGCACGCGTACGACTCGCTGCTCTCGGGCGAGGTCAGGCTTTTCTCCAGATCCGCGACGTACACAAACGAAACGGGCACGCTCTGCGCGTAGCTCTGCGTCCCGGCCAGTTTCCGGTAATCGCCCGCCAGTTTCCGCTCGAGCGCGTGGTCTTTCGGCTCGTAAACGTAAATTCCGCCCTCCAGAATGACGAAAATCTGGATTTCCTGCGAGTTCAGAGCGCTCGGAGCCGTCCGCCGGCCGTCCTCGCGATTGATCCCGAACGCGGCCCAAAGCAGATCGGAAAGCGTCTGCGCGTCGAGCATCCGGGAACTGTACACGCGCGTCGTTTTACGGGTCGAAAGCGTGTCCAAAAGCGGCATGCCACCGGTCTTTTTCGGCGTCGGGAGCACGATCCGTTCCCCTTCCACCACCGGCTTGGCCTGAAGGGAGCCTGCAGCCATCGAGAGAACGCAAACCGCCGCGGTCCCCCCGGTCACGAAATTTCTGCGAGTTAAACCCATTTTTTTCTCCTTTCGTTAAACTTCCGCCCGATACTCCGCACAATTCCGGGCCGTTTCCCAGAGTGCCACGCGGGTGACATTCATCCCCATCGCGCGCCCCTGACGGCAAATCATCTCCGCAATGTTCTCCGAGGTCGGGATCACGTCCATCACGACCACTTTCTGCCCCGCTTTTTGAAGGATTTTAACAAGCGGATCCTTCCGGAACAAAATCGTGTGATGGTCCAGTTCCTCATCGATCCACGCCTCCAGCCCGGAGCGGATCTTTCCGAAATCCAGGACCATGCCGTCTTCGCCGAGCGAATCGGCCGCGACCGTGATCTCCACGTGGCCGTTATGCCCGTGCAGAAAGCGGCATTTCCCATCGTACTCCGGAAGCCGGTGAGCGTAACAAAAATCCAAATGGCGTGTAACTGTGCAACTCATAAAATTTGGGATTCAGAGCTGAGCGTGGGAAAGCGCATCAAGCCGAACCTGAAGCTGGTTGAGAATACTCTGCTCGAGCGCATAGTCCCGGCCCTGCGGAAGCCAGCCCTCATTATAGTCCTGCACCGCGATGGGGTCGGTCGTTTCCGGGATTTGCGTATCAAGCCGAAACGTCGCGGACGGAAGCTGGGCGTAGCTCGGCTGAGCCAGGTCTTCCAACTCTTTATCCACGCGGACGTGAATGATGTAGTGCCCGTTAGCGTGACGGACGCGGATCTTCGCCGTGCGGCGGATCGACTGGACCGTGGCGTAATGCCGTTCACTCGCGTTGACCGAATCCCGGCGCCAGGGCTCAAAACAGGTCGAGCCGGTTTGCGGTTTGGTCCGCAGAAGGCCCTCCGTGATCGTTTCCCCGCTGCGCTGGCACGGGTACTCGTCGATGATCCGGTCGAAGTAAAGACGCACGACGTCCACCGTGGTTTCCCAGACTTGGTAGGGGTCCAAATCACCGCGGACCTGAAGCGGATTCTGCGCGTTTTCGCGACTCAGCTGCTCCGCTTCAAACGAGGAGTAAGTGGTCCTCCTCGCGTTCAGGAATCTGCAGCCGGGAATCGTCCAGCCGAAAAGGACAGCAAGGAGAAGCACTCCCACGGCCACGAATCGCGCAAATGGTACTGAACCCGACATGAAATAATTCCCCGAAAAAAACTGACACAAATCAAAACGGATTTTACCCGATTTTCCGGTTTCGCGCAAGAGGAATTTCACCCTCGGGCTTGACATTCCCGAAAAAAACGCTAGAATATCAGGAAGCAAGTTAAAAAGAGGGGTTTCCAATGTCCTATTTTCACGTCCTGAGCGATCTTTCCGACGAGCCGTTTACGCTTCCGTTCCACGACGACGGCCGGCCGCTCCAAAAAAGCTACGACCTCACCCCGGAACAGTGGCGGGAGCGGTACGCCCTGATGAGGGCCGAGTACACGCGCTGGGAGTGGCTCTACTCCCCGATCTGCTCCCGGCTTGAGGGGATGCGGCGGCTTCTTCTGCGTCTCTGCCTGCAGTGCCTCGAAGCGGAAAACCACCCGAAAAAGAGCGACCACTTCCGCCACGTCCGCGACCTGGACCTCGTGCTGGGCCTCATCACGGAGGAGGAGTACAAAGCAGAGGAAGCCCGCGAAAGGGCGAATCTTCTGAAAGCCGCCATCCGTGACACGCACGTGAACCGGACGCTGGACGAGATCTGCGAAGAAATGCAGAGAGTGAGCCGTCAGGAGGAGTGACCTCGGAAATTCTCCATCTTTTGAAAACGGCCCTCACCGCATCTCCTCAAAATTGATTTAAGCCTCAATTCTGTCAACAATTTGCACAAATTAGGAATTCTTGTTAAAAAAAACTTCATTCCGACCTTGCATAAAACGAAAAATATGATATACTGGAAATATACGCATCCGTAGTTCAATGGATAGAGCATCGGTCTTCGGAACCGAGTGTTGGGGGTTCGAGTCCCTTCGGATGTGCTTACTCCGAAAAAACATCGTTTTTTCAGAGTTCAATATTACTGACTTACAGGTACTCAAATGGCCAGTTTTTCTCCTATAATCCTTCATGGGAACAATTTCGACAGTAATCGTGGCTGCCAGGCACTTCGCATAAGCACGAAAATCATCATCGACCATTTTCTTCCGAATCATCCATTCGTTCACGCCAATATTTTCCAGAACACCCACCCCCAATTTCTTTCAAATCTTGAAGATCGGGAGACTCAGGTTTTTGAAGTCAAAAAGGAGCGCAATCTCGCTTTTTACTGGTGGGGAACGCTTATCGTCGGCTGCCGCTTTTGGCACATGAAAACGCCGATGAAGGTCATTCGGTACTGCAAAAAACTTCAAAAAGAAGGAACGGGCGGCGTTTTGCTGGCTCTTGGCGGAGATAACTGGTCGTTTGATTACGGAAGCCTCGCGCTGCATTTGTTCACCGCGCCGTTCATTTCCGCGGTCCGGGACCAGTTTCCAACCGTCATTTGGGGCGCTTCCGTTGGGCCTTTTTCGTCAAACCCCTCTTATGAGCGCAAGATGGCCAAACTGCTTCCGAAAATCGACCTGATCACCCCCCGGGAACAGCTGACGACGGCGTATCTGCAAAAACTCGGATGCGGCGAAAATATTCACGAGGTCGCCGATCCCGCGTTTCTGCTTCCGGCCAATAAACCCGAAAATCTCCCCGAAAAGCTGGAACGTTTTCTTGAAGAAGGGGCCGTGGGAATCAATCTTTCCCCACTCCTGGTCCGGTATGCGCAAACTTCCCGGCGGGAATGGCTCGACAGAGTTCTGGCTTCGTTAGTATTTTTTGTGGAGTCGTGTGACTACAAAGTCGTCTTGGTCCCTCATGTCATGATGGAACCCGAAGTTTTTCCGGATAATAACGACTTCCTGTTCATGCAGGAACTCTACAATCAACTGCCGGACAAAATCAGGGAACGAGTCTTTCTTTACAATCCCGCAAATGACGACTGCACGAATATTAAATGGGTCATTTCCCGAATGGTCGCCTTTGCCGGGTGCCGGACCCACGCGACGATTGCCGCCCTTTCCACGGGAGTTCCCGTCTTTTGCATCGGGTACAGCGTAAAATCCCGGGGGATCAACCTCGATCTCTTCGGGCACGAACAGTGGGTCGAGCATTTCTCGAAGCTCGGAGGCCAGGAATTCACGCGGCGATTCCTGCAACTGATCGATTCTTCCTCTGAAGTCAAAGCCCAGCTTGACCGGGTTCTCCCCGCATACAAAGAAAAAGCGCTGAAGGGCGGTGAACATTTAGTGGAACTGTTTCAGAAAAGGGGCCTTAAATGAATAACGTCGTCGAAAAAGTCCTTCCGTTTGACTATTGCTGCGGCTGCGGGGTTTGCAGCGCGGTTTGTCCGCACGGCTGCCTCGAAATGAAACTCGGCGAGAACGGCGAGTACCGGCCGGTTTCCCTGGATCCATCCCAATGCACGTCCTGCGGTCTCTGCCTCCAGGTCTGCCCCTACTCCGGGGAAGTTCCGGAAAACGAGGAGACGCTGGGGCTTCAACTGTTTCCCGAGGGCAAGAAGGAACATTCCGACAATCTGGGGCAGTGGGACGAAACCTTTTGCGGCGCCACAAATGATGAGGAGCACCGTCTGAAAGCCCCATCCGGCGGTCTGGCCACGTCCCTGCTTTGCGCTCTTTTAGAGTCCCACAAAATCGACGGGGCGATCGTCGCGAAACCCTCGCTCGAATCCCCGTGGTTCCAGCCGACGATTGCGTACACCCCGGAGGAGATCCGCCAGACGACCGGCTCCGTTTACCACGTGATGACTTTCGGTCCGGTCCTGCGGGAAATTCTTCAGGGCCCTGAAAAACGCTACGCGATCGTCGCGCTTCCGTGCGTCGTGAAGGCACTCCGTCTGGCGCAAAAAAAACTTCCGCGGCTGAAAGATCGGCTTCCTTTCATCTTCAGCCTCACCTGCGGCGGGTGCAACTGCCTTCACGTCGCGGATCTTCTTTGCGTCATGCTTCGTTCCCGCAAACTGGGCTTGAAGTACCGAAGCAAAACCAATTCAACGAAATCTCCGGATTTTCGAATCACGACGTTCTCCCAGCAGGACGAGCGTCAGGTTCGCATGCTCGGTCTGTTTGGCTTCTTATGGATCAACCACGTTGGCCAGCTGAAGACCTGCGGAATGTGCGACGACCTGTTCGGGATGCTGGCGGACGCGACGTTCATGGACGCCTGGCTCGAAGATTATTTCCTGGAGCCGCGGGGGACGAATCTGATCATCACGCGAAATCCCGAAATTACGGAACTCGTGAAGTCCGAGATCGCCCGAGGGGCGGTTTCTGCGGAGACGATCAACCCCGAACTGGTTATGAAAAGCCAGGAAGTGGCCATGAATGAACGGGCTTATCTTTCCGCCCTGCGTTACGACTACGAAAAAACGCATCGTCCTGAGGGGTCGATCATGCCCTGCAAGCGGGACCTGATTACCCAGCGCACACTGACGAAGGAGGAAAAAAAGGAAGCCGTTCGCCGACTTCGTTTCCATCAGCAAACCCGAAAATACCTCGCCAAAATGTCCCGGTACCACTCGAATCCGGACCATTTTTACCCCCGTATTTACGTTTACCGCGTATTCTGGAAAGTCCTTTGTTCCCTGATCCGGAACGGGCTTCTGGAAAAAACCTTGCATTCCCTGAAATTTGCGAAAGACAAGAGGAATAAATGAACGAATACCCTGATTCTCTGATTGCTCCTTTAAGGGACAAAGACTGGCTGACCGCTTCCGTTTCGGAAGTGACTGGCGTGGAACTGAAAGTCGTCCAGGATCGGCTTGCAGACGAGTATTTGCATAATCCGTACGCGATCCCCAAGGCTTTTTACGCGCAGAACCTCACTCCGCACGTCTATAATGAAGGGATGATCCGTTTTTACGAAGACACGGATTCGTTCATTTACGGTATCATCGCGTGGAACAGCACTTCGGTGAAATGCCGGATGAGGGAATGGATCCTGGACTTTCTCCACCGGAATGGCCTGACGTCCGGGAAAATCCTCCTCTGCGGCGACGGGATCGGGTGCGACAGTTTCTACTTTGCGAAGCAGGGATTTGAGATCACGTCGTTTGAAGTTTCCAAATTCGGAGTCGCTCTTGCGGAGAAAATGTTCCGCGACTACGGAATCCAGGTCAATATTTCCAATTCGCTTGAAGAACTTCCGGAAGGAACGTTTGACGCGGTCCTCTGTCTGGACGTTCTGGAGCACCTTCCGGATCCCGTCGAGGCGGTCTGCCAGTCCTCCAAACTTCTGCGCCCGGGTGGTTTTTTCATCCACAGTTCACCGTTCTACGTCGTGGGAAGAAGATGGCCGACCCATCTCGATTCCAATCGTAAATTTGCCGGAAAAATCCGGGTTTTCGAGAAAAACGCCGGCATGAAGATGGTGGACGGGCGATTCCTCCAGAACCCGATCGTGTTTCAGAAAAACGGTGGAACCCCCGCGAAAAAAATCTCGCTCTGGAAACGTTTCGTGATCTGGTACGGAAGCTGCTGGCTCGCGATTTTCGGGAAATTCCCCAAGCTCATGCCGTTTTTGATTCATAAAACCTTCCGGCGGGATTCCCAATTGACGGATCTGGAGAAAAACTGACCCTTGGGAAAACCACACAAAAACTCAATCCATTTTTCCAGAAATCAGGCGAATCTTTGGAAAATGGGTTGAGTTTTTTGATGGCCCCGCCACAAATTCTTTCTGCAAAAGATTTTTCTCGAAACGACGCTGGATTTTGCTGCGCGAAACGGAGGACAAAATGGATTCGCCCCCCTCAAATGAAATACTGGAACAATTTTGGAAAATCTGGTATGAAGGTTATGTTAGTTGGGCTGAAATCCATATCGCGCCCCAAAAATTTTACACCGTTACGGGTCCCAATGAAGGCTATATTTCCGTTGGTTACAAAGATTTTACGGGAAAATACCAGCGTTTTTTGGACTTTCAGGGATTTCAGACTGTCGAAGAAGCAGTAAACGCCAAAATCTTCGACGACAATAAAAGCGTCGCGGATATTATCTGTGAATTTGGTTTAGAGGCTATTGACTTTTTTACATGAATCGGAATTGGAAGACCATGGATGAAAACCTGAAAATCTTTTGGCGTGACTGGTATGAATGCAAGGGAAGTTGGGCTGAAATCTATGTCGGACCCAGGAAATGTTACTCCCTTTATGGTGAAAATGAAGGGAGAATCAATGTCGGGTATATCGATTCTTCTGGAAAATACGAAAGCCATAAGGTTTTTTTTGGATTCCAGACGGTTGAAGAAGCGGTAAACGCCAAAGTTTTCGATAACAATAAAAGCCTCGCAGATATTATTTGTGAGGCGAATCTCGAAGACATTCGTATTTTTTCATGAATCAGTATACCATGGATGAGTACCTGAAAAATCCTTTGCGTTCTTTGCGTTCTTTGCGGCTAAAAAAATCAAACAAAAACGCAGCCTGAGCAATATCGCATTTTAAGCCGCAAAGAACGCAAAGGACGCAAAGAAAATAATAATGAAAAAAGATTGCAGTGTGTCGCGTGTCGATCGGTAACAAGAAAAAATCCTTTGCGCACTTTGCGTCCTTTGCGGCTAAAAAAATCAAATTTGAAGCCGCATTCCTTGCCTGGTCGCGTCTCTTTCAGATCTCACGCGGAGCGGCGGAGGCGCGGAGAATCAGAGACCGTTTCAACCAAAAACTCCGCGTCTCCGCATCTCCGCGTGAGACAAAAAATACCCGTTTTCGCTTCGGGACCTGTCTCGAATGGCAGAAGGCAGATTTTTTGAGGTTTCCCCCCTTGCAAAATTCCTTTTGTGTGCTAAAATAAAAGGGCAAATTGGTTCTTGTTTCACCGTTCTATACAGGGTTTTTCAAATGGCCAAAGATCAGAAGCATTTCATTCCCAAGGGTTTCAATTTTGCCGCGATGTACACGGGGATCAAACGGGATAAATCCCGGGCCGACATGACGTTCATCGCGTCCGACGTTCCGGCAAGCGCCGCCGGCGTGTTTACACAGAATCTCGTCTGTGCCGCTCCGGTCGTGCTTGACCGAAGTCTCGTTCCGAGCGACCGGATCCAGGCGATCGTCGTGAACTCCGGAAACGCCAACGCCTGCACCGGCGAGCGGGGTCTGAACGACGCCCGGCAGATGGCCGCCTGGGCCGCCAAGGCCGTTGGAGCCGCGGAAGACGGCGCGCTGGTGATGAGTACCGGAATCATCGGCCACTTCCTCCCGATGGACGTGATCGAGGCGGGGATCAGGAAGATCTCCAAAAAACTCAAGAACGACGAAAAATCACTCGTCGCGGCCGCCAAGGGGATCATGACGACCGACACGCACCACAAACTTTTCTCGAAGCAGATCACGCTCGGGGACGGCACGGTGGTCACGATCGCGGGAATGGCCAAGGGCGCGGGAATGATCGCCCCGAACATGGCAACGTTCCTCGGGATCGTCCTGACCGACGCGGTGCTGGACGGGAAATCCGCCCAGAAACTCCTCAAGAAAATCGTCCACACGACGTTCAACTGCATCACGGTGGACGGGCACACGAGCACCAACGACACGCTGCTGCTTCTGGCAAACGGGGCCGCCGGCGGGGAAAACGTCGCGAAAAACAAAGATTTCGCGGCCGCGCTGGAATCGATCTGCGCCGATCTGGCCCGATCCATTCCGGAAGACGGCGAGGGCGCGTCGCATCTCGTGACGCTGAACGTGAAGGGCCTGAAAACCGAGGCCGACGCCCGGCAGATCGCCCGTTACGTCGCGGAAAGCCCGCTGACCAAGTGCGCGCTGTACGGGAACGACCCAAACTGGGGGCGCATCATGTCGTCGGCCGGGTACTCGAACGTTCCGTTTGACGTGAAAAAGGCGACGCTCCACATCAACGGATTCCTCGTCTTTGCGAACGGCGCCCCGACGGACTTCGATGCCGCGGAGGTTTCCAAATCGATGGCCAGCAACCGGGAGATCGTGATCGACCTGAAATTCGGCGAGGGCCGCCAGGGGTGCCGCTTCTGGACGTGCGACCTGACGACCGAGTACGTACACATCAACGCCGATTACCACACGTGATTTTCAGAGCGTCAAATGGAAGGCGGTAAGGGAGCGCGGAGCGCGGAATTACGCGCCGGGGGGAGTTGAACGGCACATTCATGAAACTCCCCCTTTTCTAAATCAGTTCCACGACGCCACGGCCCGCACAGGCGCGGCTTCCGCGTCCTTCAGCGAGAGCGGGAAGGCCGAAAGCGTAAACCGGGCCGGCAGTTTCTCCAGATTCGTCAGATTCTCGACGAAAATCAGCCCTTTGGAAAGAAAAATCCGGTGGATCGTCAGGTCCTCGTCGCCGTACTCATCCGGCGAGGGCCAGTCAAAACCAAGCATCAGAAGCTCGGCATGACCGACGAGCCACCGCGCCGCCGCGGGCGTAAAAAACGGCGCGTCCTCGAAAAAGTCTCCGTCCCACTGCGCCGAAAAGAGCATCCGCTCGCAGCCGCGAAATTCCGGGTCGAACGCTTCGAGCATTTCCCGCGTGATGGCCGTCCGGGGCCCCATCCGGCCGAGCTTCAGGACCCGCGCAGGGCCCGCAAAGATCTCAAGCGGAAAATCGTTCAAAACCATTGCGCCCGGCATCACGTGCGCCGGCGCGTCGATGTGCGTCCCCTGATGGCTCGAAAAGCTCAGATTTCGGACCAGAAAACCGTCCCGTTCGATCACCGCCTCGGGGGTCAAATTGACCGGCGGATCCCCCGGAAAGGGGCGGGAATCGTTCGAAATTTCGCGCGTCAAATCCAAATATTTCATCGTTTTCTTCAGTCCTCGAATTTCTCCTGCAGCGCGTCCACGGCCGTGCGCAGTTTCATGAGCAGCTCGCTGATCTCCTCCGCCGTTTTCGGGTGCTTGAGCCGCTTCGGGATCCGGATCTGCGCAGGAACGACCTGCGTGTACTCGAACATTTTCCCGATTCGGTCCAGCGAGATCTCGCCCTTCAAAACCCGCGTCGAGAACCAGGTGCCGGCCAGGTCAGCGTTCAGGTCGGTCACGTCGAACCCGGTGCCCCCCTCCTGATCGTCGTTCAGTTCTTTTTCCACGCCAATATTTTCGACCAGATCCGGCACGAGCTGGATGGCGAGCGCGGCGGAGAGCCAGAAGTGCTGACTGTGGTCCGAGCGCCCGAAAATCGAGACGTTCGACCCCACGAGTTTAGACCGGAGTTTCTTCAATTCCGGGGTTTCGATCGCACGAAAACGCCGGCCGTAAACCGGGAGTTTTCCAATGGCGCCGGAAGGCTCCAGGAAAATCTCGCACGCCAGCACGAACGCGGCGCGCGCTGCCCGTCCCTCGACAGAATCCCAGGGTTTCGTCCCGCCGACTTCCCGAGCCGCCAAAGCCGCGTAACGGACGATCCGCTCGCCCAAAACGTCGGACGCAGACTTTCCTTCCGTTTTGATCCCGAGCGGCTCCTTCTTCGCCAGCGCGAGCAGCGTCCGCGTCATCACGTACCGCGCGGTTTGGACCGGAAGCTCAAAATCGGCCATTTTCTCCGTCTCCCACGGCTTGGTCTTCAGGTCCTGCATCATTTTCTCAAGGATCTGAACGTCCGTCTGCGGCGGATCTTTCGGCGCGGCTTCCCCGGAAACTTCCGGCTTCGGAACTGACGGGGTTTCCGGTTTCTGCACCGGCTTAACTTCGGGCTTGGTTTCCGGTTTCACTTCGGGTTTGATTTCAGGCTTCACCTCAGGCGCAGGCGCGGGTTTCGTTTCGGGCGTGGCTTTCGGAGCCGCTTTTTCCTCCGCAGTCAGAAGAATTCCCTGCGCCTGGAGCATCTTCGTCAGAAGGTCCACGAAAGAATCCACGTTCGGATTTTCCAGGACTTTAATCCCCTGCTCTTTCTGGCTGGCCGCGAACTGCTGAACCATCTGGTAAACAGTCAGAAGCTCCATCGCAATATCGGGATGAATCCCCCGCGGGCGTTTTTCCTCCGCGCGGCGGTACTGGCGCACCCAAAGGTTCATCGCCAGCGCGTTCAACGGGTCAAACCCGATCACAAAATTAACGTCCCGGGCGTGACGCTCGTGCAGAACCGTCCGCATGACCGAATTCTCATCCGACGTATGCACCGCGCCGAGGAAGTGACCCAGCTCGTGCAGAAGGGTTTCCAGACGTTCCACCTCGGTGATTTGCGGCGCTTCCTCCCGCAGAAGGATTTTCCCGCAGAACGGCTGGCGGGCGACGCCCAACTCCGTTCCGCAGCCCGGCGCGTTGCGATGCGCAGTGAAACCAATCGAAAGACCACCATGCTCCTCCGGGACTTTGGCCTCAAAATCTTTCAGGACCTCCTGCAAGTTTTCGCATTGCGGGTCCGAAGTCCACGGCTCAAAACTCCGGATTTCGAGCTTGACGAAGCAGGTCCGTTCCAGGATCCGCGATGCGTCCTCAATTCTCTGATTGACCCTTTTCCTCCAAAGGACCTCGGCGAGCGGAATATTCGTGTCGGTGTAGATCCGCACGGGGATCGTGATCGGATCAAGAGTTTTCACCTCGTCCTCACGTCTCTGCCTCTCGCGGCCCTGGATCCGGCTCTTCGGAACGTTTTCTCCGTAGTACGGCCCAATTCCGACGAGTTCCAGAATTCCTTCCGGTCGGATAAAGAGGTAAATTTCGTCCTGAAGAAGACGAAGACGAACCAGATCCTTTCCATGCTCAAAAACGGCGGCCGCCTGCTGCGGATTAGAAACCGCCAGAACTTCCCCGGGACGCAGAGTGTAGTCGATCCGGTCGCCGTCCCGGGTCTGCTCGATGGCGAACGAAACCGGCTTTTGGTCCTGATTCACCAGAATCGAAACTTTTTCCAGGTCCCAGACGGGCAGAAGTTCCTTTTCGGTTTCCTCCTGCGCCAAAAGAGAAACCGTCCCAAGGGCCAAAACCCACCAAGCCAAAAACGACAGAATTCCACGGTTTCTCATAAGCTTTCTCCACATAAAAAGACGCACACAGAGCGCCTTGCGGTGACTGTGCGCGTCAACATCAATCAAAACCTCTCCTTGAGGGGGTCTTAGAAATTACAGAGCAACCACCTGCTCCGTAGGATTCACGATTTCCGGGAAGGCGAACGCAACAGCGTCTTTCTGGCCGGCTTTCAGGGTCACGATTTTGGTCTCGACGTAGGTCTGACCATTACGCATGACTTCCGCGCGGATCACGTAGTCGTATTCGTTGCCGCTCTGCAGACCGAACGAAACGAAGGAACGATTGGTGCCAGTGGCGGTGGTGCGAATATCGTTCACATAAACGACCGCATCCTCAGGAACGCTGATCGAGATGATCCCGCTGTTTTCGTGGGTCGCTTCAGGCTGGGTGTACGCAGTCTGATGGTAAACGGCGTTCGAAGACAGGATCGAGGAAGTTTCTTCAGCGGGAACCGGAGCCGGAGCCGGGGTCGGGGCAGGAGTCGGAGCGGGTGCCGCAGCAGGAGCCGACTCAATCGGAGTCGCATCATACGCCGGGTCACAGCAATCGGGCGTATAGTAGTAACCTCCAACGTAACCCGTGGCGTACCAGCGGTAACGACCAAACAACAGGCGGCGGATCGGGCCCGGGCGCCAGCCAAGATAGTAACCAGTCGGGTAGCCGTAAGAAACAACCGGACCGCAGCAGTCAACCGGAGCAGCGGCAACCGGAGTCGAAACTACTGGAGTGGCGGCAACCGGAGCACAGCACGGCTCAACGACCGGCGCACAGCAGGGATCATACCAACCGTAATCATAGACCGGATAGCCCCAATAAGGACCGCCCCAGGACGGAGCAAGCCAGGGCCGGAACGGGAAGAAACCAAAAGCCGACTGACCCATACCGAAAACACACAGTACGAGCATCGACAGAACGACGAATTTAAGGGTTTTCATATATGACTCCTTCACGGTTTGTCCATGCGTCCCTTCCAAAATCCCTTTGGCGGAACGCTGGCGCGAAATCAAAAACTTATACTCTCAATTAATTATAATGACGCAAAAAAGTAAATTCACATCATTTATCGGCCTTTCGCTGTCCCCCTGACAGAAACCCCCTTCCGCGTCGTATAATCGATACAAACCACAGAAGCAAGCTGAGCGGCGGTACAAGCCATAGCCGAAACCAAGCCAGAAAGATACACAATCTGGCAAACTAACATAAATTATACACGATCAGAAAATCCAGTAAAGGGGGAGGGACGAAAAATTTTCCAAATTAATCCAAATCCCCCCAAAATATGAAAAAAGGAAGCACGAGGCTCGCGAGGAAAACCTTTTTTCAAAGATCTCCTCGCAAAACCTCGCCTGAATCCCCTGATTCAATCCTGGTTTCTAGTTCTTGCCGAACAGGTCGTCGATCAGCTGGTTTTGAGTATCCTGCTTCATATCGGAGCAGATGTCCTCGAGCCAATCCTCATCTTCGTCTTCATTGCTGGAGAAGATGGAATCACGCACCTGGACGGCAGTATTCTCCACCGCCGGAAGCGACGCGAGCATGGCCGCGTTGGTTTCCTCTTTGGCTTCCACCGTCTCAAGTTTCACGTCCTGAGCAGGAATGAAAGCGGGAGCCGCCGCCGGTTCAGCAGCCGGTGCAGCTTCGGGTTCAGCAACCGGTACCACTTCGGGTTCAGCAGCCGGTGCAGCTTCGGGCTCAGTAACCGTTACCACTTCAGGTTCAACAACCGGTGCCGCTTCGGGGGCCGGAGCTGCGGCCAGAGCCAGGGTCTCGGTCGATTTCTCGGCTTTCTTCTGGCCGAAGTGGCGTGCGAACTCGACAAGGTCCGAAATATCGACTCTGCTGTCACCGTTGAAGTCAGTGGCCGAGTTATCCGTGCCGAAGTTCTGGGCGAAGACGACGAGGTCCTGAATATCGATCCGGCCGTCCTTCACGAGGTCGTAGCATTCCGATTT
>JAFSMO010000050.1 GCA_017447865.1 Thermoguttaceae bacterium | reverse complement strand
CGCCCGCCTTCAGTTTCTTCGTGGTCCACTTCGTCGATCCGTTTGCTACACGATACCGCACCGCGTCCGGCATGGGACTGCCATCTTCCCAGCTGATCGTGACTTTCTTGCCGTTGATTGTGATTTCAGTGTCATCAGGTTTGTCCGTTTTCGCGGACCGGATGGAACTAAAATCGGAATTGCTGTAAGCCCCTGTTCCTGTCGCCATCACGCGGAAGTAATACATCGTGTCTGGGCTCAAGTTATTGATGGTCGTGGTGCCAGCCGGAACGTTCCTGTTCGCCGCGTTGGAGAAATCCGGGTTCTTCGAATACTGGAGGGTATAACCCGAGGCGTTCGCCACACCGCCGACCGTGACCGCTGCCGTGTCGGTACCTGTCGTCACAACACTCAGCGTTGGGTCGGAAAGTTTGACCTTCAATCCGTTCCGGGTAACCGTTAGCGTATAGTCCCCCTGGTCACCATTGGAGGCGCTGCCAGCCGTGGTGGCATTGTAAGATCTGTTAGCATAGGAACTTACGCCGAGATAATACGTTCCCGCAGAGAACAGCGTCCAGGTCAAAGAAGAATAACCGTTATTGCCACTGTCGTCGTCACAGGCAAGCTGCGTGCCAGACGCATTAAACAGGCGAATATACGTATCCACTTTTGTTCCGCCGGAAGGTTGGGACGTTTTAAACGTGTATTCCCGGCCAGCATCCGCACTGGAAACGACCAGTTTGTAAATGTCAACATCTTTCTGACCATAATTGCCCTCGCCGAGTTTGTCCGTGAACGAGAACGTATTATTGGTGAACGTGATCTCTTTTGCCGTTGACAGGGAATCGCCAACGTTGTCCGTGATCGTGTTCGCAAAGGTAGTGGCGGATTTTGCCTCGCTGTAATCGGAGTTGCTGTAACTTCCGCTGCCGACCGCCATCACCCGGAAGCAGTACGTCGTGTTGGCGGTCAAGCCTCCGATGGCCCTCGTTCCTGCCGAAACGTTCAGGGTAGTCGTTCCGGTGGTGGGGAAAGTGGCGTTGGTTGAGTATTGCAGCGTGTACCCCGAGGCGTTCGTCACACTGCCGACCGTAACGGAAACCGAATTGGAACCGGTCGCGCTGACGCTCAGCGTCGGGGTGGTCAGTTTCGCTATCGATGCCTTCCCAGTAAACGTAATCGTCTGTGTGCCGGCTTCATTGGTTGCGGTTACCGGGAGTACCGTGGTGGTGGCAATAACGCCGCACTTACATTTTACATTATCGTAAGACAAGGTATCGATTGCAAGTCCATTTCCAATTGCGTCCTGATAGGTCCATTCAGTACCTGATTGCCAGGATAGACCGACATCGAGGTCGGTTAACCGTTCTGAAGGCAATACAACATTATTCAAATTTGAATTCCAGCACCACAGTACCTCAAGCGCGAAGTTCTTCGATACATCCAGCGAGGTCAACTGGTTGGAAGAACAATCCAGATCTACCAGTTCGGTATTGTTCGACACATCCAGCGAGGTCAGATGGTTTACACCTAAATTCAGGAAAGTCAGTGCTGTATTCTTCGAAACGTTGATTGCCGCAAGCCGATTATCATAACACCATAATTTTTCCAACAGGGTAGCATTTAGTAAATTTATAGAAGTCAACTGGTTGTATGAGCATGACAATTCCTTTAACTGCGTATTCTTCGACATGTCCAAGGATGTCAACTGGTTATTATAGCAATGCAGCTGCTGCAGCTTTGTATTTTTTGACAAGTTCAGCGAGGTCAACTGGTTTTTATAACAAGACAGAATACTCAGTTCTGTATTCTTAGATACATCCAATTCGGTCAGCTGGTTGGAATAGCAATGCAGCCGTTTCAGCTTGGTATTTTTCGACACATCCAACGATGTCAGATTATTCCATCCGCAATCCAGTTTCTCCAGTGCGGTATTCCTGGATACATCCAGAGAAGAAATTCTAGTGCGTCTGCAATTAAGCGTAATTAACTTGGTATTGTTCGACACATCTATGGAATATAATTCAAGAAAATTTACATCCAGTGTCGTTAGCGCAGTATTTTTCGACACATCCAGGGATTTCAACGTAGATATGTTCATGCAATTCAGATAGGTTAATGCCGTATTCTGTGACACATTCAGTGTGGTTATTTTATTATGGGAATTATCATTATTACCACACTTAAGCCACGTTAGTGCAGTATTCTTTGACACATCCAGTGAAGTTAGCAGGTTATCCTCACAGTTAAGTGTCGTTAGCGCGGTACATCCGGTTAAATTCAAAGATGTGAGGCAATTGCTGTACAGTTTGTCCGTGTACACATGACCGACATCCACATACGTCAGCGCGGTACATCCCGACAAATTCAGACCACCCTCCAGGGATTTCCCCGCCCAGTTAATTCCCGTGACCTGCTTCACCCCGTTGACTTCTGACCACGTTACACCGGTCCAGGTTGAGGTATCATTTGCGTTGTAACTACTGTTGATCTTCGTACCGTTTTTCACGCCGTTGGAATCCGTCTGTTCCAGAAACGACTTCAAACGGGAAACATCGGAAGAAACTGAGGCAGCATTTGTTGTTGCCGATTTTGTTGTGCAGTAGTCCGAATTGCTGTAATTCCCGGAGCCGAGAGCCTGCACGCGGAAATAATACTTCGTGCTGGCGCTCAAGTTTTCAATGGTCCTCGTTCCCGCCGAAACAATCTGGGTGGTTACTCCGGTGGAAAAACTGGAGCTGGTTGAGTATTGCAGCCTGTATCCCGAGGCGTTCGACACACTGCCAACGGTCACGGAAATCGAATCCGAACCGGTTACGGCCAGGCTCAGAGACGGAGTTGACAGCTTGGTTCCGGTACTAGACGTTGTGATGGATTTCACCGTGCTGTAAATCGAATCGCTGTAATTTCCGGAGCCGAGAGCCTTCACGCGGAAATAGTACTTCGTGTTGGCTTTCAAGCCGGAGACAGTCCTCGTTCCCGCCGAAACATTCGTGGTAACCGTCCCGGTGGAGAAATTGGAGCTGGTTGAGTATTGAAGTTCATATCCTGAGGCATTCGACACGCCGTTAACTGTCACGGAAACCGTATTCTGATCCGTATAATTCAAATCAAGTGTTGGCGTAAAAAGCGATCCAAAAACGATCGTCTGCGTTCCGATGGAATTTATTGCATAGAAGGGAAGCTCTGTTGGACTGTAGCTGTTGACGCCCGTTCTGGTTTCGTTGGGCGCGTAAATGGTCCATTCATCGTCATCAGGATAAACGTCATTGTTGTCATACTCATCAAGATAAATGTCTATGTAATAGTGATTCTTGGTTAAATAAACATGAGTTAACAGCGGATTGCCGGCAATGGTTAAACAATCCATTGTTGAATTGCGCAAATCCAAATAGGTAAACTTGTTATAGGAACAGTCAAGATGATATATAGACGTGCAGCCGGAAACATTTAATGACGTCATCTGCCCATAACAGCAAATGATATAATGGAGATTTGTGCATCCGGAAACGTCCAGTTCTTTCAAGGGAGTACGTGAATCTGAAGAACCAACAAAAGTGAAATTCTCCAGACTTGTACAGCCGGAAAGGTCTACTACTTCAAATGGGTTATTTTCAAAGAGGAAGTTTCCCCCCGCTGTATGCAAAAGCGGACAGCCAGACGCATTAAATTCTTTTATATGATTGTTGCTGCAATCTAAATATCCAAGATCCCTATGGTTAGCAACGTTTAATCTTGTCAAATGATTGGAAGCGCATCCAAGACCTTGTAATTCAATACAACTGGAAAGATCTAAAGTTGTTAACAGGTTGCCACCGCAAGAAAGACTTTTCAAAGTAATACAACCTGTAAGATTTAGATTAATCAGCTGATTCCCTCCACAGTAAAGGGCCCTCAAATAAGTACAGTTAGAAACGTCCAGGCTCCTCACATTGCTGCCTGTTAAACTCAGATAGTCCAAATACGTCATGCCTGAAAAGTCGGCACTCCCAACCAAATCAATGCCGCCGGGCAGCATAATTTGTGTTATTCTATTTTCGCCGTTATGATAATTCCAGGTAATACCATAGAAAGTCGACAGATAAAAAGGATCGTACCTGAAAGTACACTTTGATCCGTTCGATACACCGTTCGAGTCGGCTTGATCCAGGAACGCAACAATTTTCTGATAGTCGTTGTCGTTGTAACCTTCCGGGGTAATATATTTGGTAACAAGCTTCGGTACCCCAGCAGAGACGGCATCAGAGAGATCAACATCATAATCGTTCGATAAAATCTGAGGTGAAATCACAGCGCCAGAATCGGCCGAATCTGACACATCATACAAGATATCCCCGGCATCGGTATTCCAGGAACTGACACTCAACAATGCCCGTTCTTCCAAAGCCTCCAGATGGAGTGAACGCTTATACTGAGGCTGGTATTTGTGATTTTTGTGAAAATGAAAATTTGATTTAGCCGACATGGCTATCCCCCTGATTTTGAAAAAATCTTGATAATTTAAATAACATGTTTCCTGATCATGGTATTTTAACTTATTCATAAAATCTGTCAAGTAATCTCCCATAAAAAAAGAAAAAGATTTGATCTAATAGAACAATTTCAGATTTGGGAAACGTTGTTTTTCACTCCAGATTTTCATTCCTCAAGCCCGAACGCCCAGTCCCAGCAGTCGCCGGAGTAGATCTTCTGGCCCGCCTCGGTATGACTTAAATTAGGCAGTTTCACGAAACTCACGGGATTGTTTCGGATCAGCTCGTTGGCCAAATTTTCTATGTTCTTCACAGAGATCACCTGGCCGTTGTGTCGGTGCCCAATGTCGACGCGCAAAATAAACCGGCACACACTACCACCAGCAGAAAAAGCAAAAGTCCTTGACGATAATTCGGGAACATTGGAAATTTCTTGATTCACACAAAAGAAAGGGGCCTGACCACTTCAGGCCAAGCCCTTTTTCATTTCAGGCCCGTTCATTTTCTGGGTTTTCCATGCGCTCCTTGGGGACGCGGGGCGTTACCTTGACCGGCTGGACCATTGGGCCGGGGGCCATTCTGGGGGCCGCTCTGAGAACCGCGGGACCTTGCGGCCGGGGGCATATTGCGGCCGCCGTTGAACTGGGTTGGAGGAGCGGAATTCAGATCCTCACGCACGACCCGGAATGTGACGTTCGGGTAGCCGGCGCTGGCCTTGCGGCCCTCGGTACGCTCCTCGGTGCGGCAGGCGGTACGGTGGGAATCGTACGCTCCGCCCTTCACGCCGTTGACGCCCTTGCGGCGTTCGGTCGAGGTCCACTCCCAGCAGTTGCCCCAGAAGTCGGCTCCACCGCACGCGCCTTTGGTCTGGGCGTAGGCGTCCACCGGCGTGGTGGTGCGGGCGACTCCGCAGTTAAAATCGGCGTCCTTCGGCATGTGGCCGGCTGCCAGTTCCCACTCGCTTTCCGTCGCGAGGCGGTAAATGTGCTGGGGGTCCCGCTCCGTGAGCCACTTGCAGTAGCGCTGGGCGTCGGCGATGGAAACGCCCGTAACGGGGTGGTTTTCCTTGCCCGGCGCAGGCCTTTTGCCGGTGAAGCGGGCGTAGTCGGCGACCGTGACCGGGAACAGCGCGATGCAGACGTTGCGTCCCGGAGCGCCAAGGACCGGAGCGTAGCCGCTTGCCGTGTCGTAGTGCATTCCAGGTCCAAAACGCTCGTCCGTGAAACGAGCCATCGTGGCGTTGATGCGGGCCTCGCGGTCGCGGATCACTTCATCGACGATCACCTGCATTTCTTCGACTTTGCTGCGGTCCCTCGCTTCCCGCTTGAGTTCTTCGAGCTTGCCGACTTTACGGGCGATCACGGCGTCGTAATTTGCGGCGACTTTGGCACGCAGAGCGTCGTAATTTTGGGGCGTCGGGTTACGCCGGTACGCGGAAATCAGACGTTTCGTCTCCTCGTCAAGCTCCGGACGTTCCTTTTCGATCGTCGTGCTGAAACGGTGGAGTTTCGCTTCCGGATTGACCTCGTGACGGGGCGGCTGTGGCGGCTGGGGCCTGCCCGGGCCTAGGGCGAAAGTGAGGTTAGAGGCAGCAAAAAGCAGGGCGAAGCCGAGCGTGAGAATCGTGAAGAAGGAGCTGGTTTTCATGGCGTTTTCCTTTCGGGATCTCTGGGCGGACTGGCCGCGGGGAGTGCGCAGGGAGCAAGCCCCCTACGGCACCAAATCGTTTGGAACGTCTGAATCAAACCAGCGCTGGTTCGTATGATATGTTAATGGTTGCAGTCAGAAAATCAATCCGCCGCGCCTCTTGGGAAAATTCTTTAAAAAATGCGCCAACCGGAAAATCAGTGCATGAGAGAGTAAAACTTCATCGCGAGGTAAGCGCACACGAAAGCGATCACCAAGGCGACGACCAGAATGCTGCGGCCGGTATGTTTCGGGACTTCAAACGGCTCCCGCGGGAAGCTGGTTTTCCCGCCTGGAAAAAAGATATTGAAGCCGGGCGAGAACGGCTCCCACGGGAAACGGGTTTTCCAGCCGTCCGAGCCGCTGAGGTACTCGAGAAAAATGCTTTCCGCCTCGGCCTGGGAAACGCCGTTGGGGAGGCAAAACATCTGATCGCCCTCGCGGTATTCGATGTGGAAACCGTCTTTGGCGCAGTCGCCGGCGATCTGGAGGAAGTCATTGCCGTCGTCCCGGTTGAGGATCATGTACTCCCCGCGCTTGCGGTCGTCGGCGAGAAGTTCCCGGATCAGCTCGGGAGTGGCGGGGCTGGGGAGGTAATCAGCGGCTTCGAGTTTCATGATTTGGTCCTTTCTTCTGTCAAAATGGAGGTCAAAGCGCGTGGCCGCCGGAGACTTTGATGACCTGGCCCGTGAGCATTTTCGCCTGTTCGCTTGCGAGGAACAGAATCGTCTGGGCGATGTCTTCGGGCTGGATGAGTTTTCCCATGGGGATCAGCGGGAGGACGGCCTTTTCCAGCTCCGCGTCGATCCACCCGGTTTGGGTCGGGCCGGGGGCCACGCAGTTCACGGTGATGCCGTATTTTCCGACCTCGAGCGCAATGCTGCGGGTCAGGGCTTCCAGGGTCGCTTTGCTCGCCCCGTAGGTGATCTGGCCCGCGAAAACCTGGGCGGCGTCGGTGGAAATGTTGATGATCCGGCCGTAATCGCCTCGGTGACGGACCATTTCCCGGGTCATCAAAAGGCTCCCGCGGACGTTGACCGCGAACGTGTCGTCGATCACCTTTTGGGTGATTTTCCCGATCGTGTCCAGACCGTTTTCGTCATCGACCGCGGCATTATTCACCAAAATGTCGATCCTCCCGAAGCGCTCCACGACGGCCGAGAAGATTTCCCGGACCGCGGCCTCGTCGGAAATGTCACTCTCCAGAACGAGAAAATCGGCGTTCATTTCCCGGAGTGTACGCTCGACGGCGTCGGCATTTCCCGCGTTGGCCTCGTAATAGCGGTCCACCCCGTTCCGGTCGGTCTTGTTCGGGTCGAACGGCCGGAAGACTTTCTTGTACACCAAAACCACCTTGGCCCCTTCACGAGCAAACGCCCGGGCGGTTGCCGCGCCGATCCCCTGCGGATTGTTCGCCCCGGTGATGAGGGCCACTCGATCTTTTAATCCGTAATCAATCATCGGGATTTCCTCCTTCGGAGGAGTTTTCAGTTGTCAGTTGTCAGTTCTCAGTTGTCAGTTGGAAGTTCAAAGGGCTAACTGAAAACTGAAAACTGGGAACTGAAAACTCTGTTTCAATCGTTCCGTCATTTCCGCCGGTATTTGGCGTAGATCAGGTTGTAGGCGAGGATCAGGACGGGGATCCCGGCGACGCAGCCCACGGTCATGCAGATGCCGGCCGCTTCGATCTGAAAGAGGCCGAGGACCGTACTGGCCCAGAAAATCAGGGAGTAGGCGATCCACATCCAGCCGTTCGCCCGGTTGTAGGCGGGGACGTCGGTGATCTCGTCTTCGCTGACCGTGGTCCCCGACCAGAACCACATCGGCTTCTTGCGCAGCATCGCGAAAATGCCGATCCCGGTGAAAAGCAGGCTCGTGGGGATCATCGTGAGCAGCCAGATCACGGTCTCTTTCATGGTCATTTCCTCCTTCGGAGCAGTTAGGAGTTTTTTTAGTTAGGAGTGAGGAGTTAGGAGTTAGGAGTTGCGCTTGCGCGTAACGTTAGTTTCAGAAAGAGTTCAACCCATAAAAGCCGAAGGCTTTTTCAACTCCTAACTCCTAACTCCTCACTCCTAACTTATTCGGCTCCATGACAAAAAACACCGATTTCTTTCTCGAGCAGCCGGTAAACGTTGGCGATGTGAAAACCGTCCGCGGCCGCATGATTCAGCCGCACCGTCAGTGGCATTTGAAGCCGGCCGTTTTCCTCGCGGTACCTCCCCCAGTTGATGATCGGCAAGAAATACAAATAGCCGTCCGGAAGCTCGATATTCAGCGAGTCGTACGAAAGCCACGAAATGTACGAAGCGTCGAACCAGTTCGGGTGATTGGCCGGATCCAGGCCGTATTCGCGGGTGGTTTTGGCCTTTTCGACGTCCTCGAGGGCGTTGGCGTAGAACGTTTCGTAGTCGTCGCAGTACGTGGAATAAACGAGCGTGATCGTCTCAGTATCCTCGTGAAAAACGTAGTGCGTGGGGTGGATCACGTCAAAGCAGAAGAGCTCCCGGGTCTTCCAGTTGTACCCCATCCTGTAATCGTCGCGGGAGTTCAAAACCTTCGAGAGCAGATACAGGAAATTGATATAAAACCGGGTGTTGGTCTTTTTGGAATACTCCACCAGATCGGTCACATCAAGCCGCGCCGTCATGGAGGTGGAGCACTTGCAGTCCTCCGTGAAGTGCCGGTAGACGCCTTTGCGGTAGTAAGTTTCCTGGTCGATGATTTTGTAGTTCATGTTTTCTCCTCACTCTCCACGGTAGTGGAATGAAACTCTTCCCAGAGGTTCCACGACGCCGTGGTCGTACCAGTCGAGCGGGTCAAGGCACGGGTCGGTCGAGTCCACGAATTTGAAGTCGAAACGGAATGCGCCGTCCGAAAGCCCCAGCGCCTTGCGCGGCACCGTGAGCGTCATCACGTCGCCATCGATCTTGGTCTTGCCGAGTTCATTGACGGTGCGGCCGTTGACGAGGATCCGCATGAAATCCCCCTCGCCCTCTTTGCCGACGATCGGTTTTTGCGTCTTCACCACGAACGTGACGCTCCGGGCGTCGTGCTGCACGTCGATCCATTCCGGCGCGTTGCGCTGCGTGCGGTTCACGTACGTCGTGCCGTAGCCGGCATGGTCCCGGGGCATCGCGGAGTCGGCGA
Organism: Thermoguttaceae bacterium; assembly: GCA_017447865.1. Lineage (GTDB taxonomy): Bacteria > Planctomycetota > Planctomycetia > Pirellulales > Thermoguttaceae > RGIG3701. Next base: position 28,160 of record JAFSMO010000050.1, on the reverse strand, counting down.
AGCAGCGGTAACGTTTCGGGGTCATGGGCGAGTTGGGGGTCTCGTCGTCCCGGATCCCCTTGAACTTTCGGACGTTCTCGCGCAGCTGCAGGAAGTAATTGTCGCCGTACCCGCCGCGCATCATCTCAATGTCGCGTGAAAACTCGTAATTCGCGCAGTCCACGAACATGATCGGCCGGTCGGGCCTTCCACGCCAGCGTCCGGCGATCCATTCGTTCCAGCCCGTCACCAGCACGATGTCGGGGCGCACCTCGAAAGCACGGTCCCACTGCTCCTGGAAGTTGAACCCCTTCTTCCACGCCTCGGGATCGGGGTCGTTCGCGCCGTTATGGAACGCCCGGCCGCAGTTTCCCGTCTCGCCGTACATCGCGCTGTCGCCGAAGCGAAGCTGGGGGTGCTGCGCGACCGAGACGTTCATCACGTTCAGCGCGACCTCCTCGCCCTCAAAAAGCCGCTGGGGGCGCGAAAAGTCCATCCACGGCCAGCCGCCTTTCTTGGAGGGTTCGTTCGGCCACTGCGACTTCACGATGGTGAAAAACGCCCGGGTCTCGTCGGAGCACTCCTCCTTCTTCGCGACGATGACCGGTTTGCCGTCCAGCCGGAACCAGACGTCTTTCGCAAAGCCGGGCTTGTAGATCGCCTCGTAGATCCTCTGGACGGTCCGGCCGGAAGCCGTGTTGGTGTAGAACATGACCTTGGGGACCTGCCAGCCCGCGTCGTGGTATTCCTGCAGGACGCCCAGGACGAGCCTGGCGTTTTTCTCGTAGATGGCGGCGTTCGTCGTGTCGAAGAAAAGGAAGTCGATGCCGGCCTGCATGAGGAGTTTTATATGGCGGCGCACGACCCACTCGTCGTCGGAGAAGTAGTAGCCGTAAAGTGGCTCGCCCCAGTGGTGGTACGTCCCCACGCCGCCCCAGACCGGACTGTCCGGCTTGTGACCCGCGTCGGGGTCGGCCGCCAGGATCTTCGTCACATCATACGGCCCCGAGCGCCCGTGCTCGCCGAGCCAGAGGAAGTAGAAAATCCCCACCTGCGGCTTATTCGCCGGCGCCGGCTCGTTTGCAACCACCACGTTCACCAAAAGCCCCGCCATCACGCAGAGCAGGGCGAGAACGCACCATTTGACTTTCATTCGATTCTTCACCTTTCAACCGACTACTTCTCATCCGCGTGCACGTCGTACTTGGTGAGCAGCCACTCGCCGAAGCCGGGCGTGTCGGGGTCGTGCATCCCGGCGCCTTTGTCCAGCGCGCGGATCGCGGCCATTTCGTCGTCCGTGAGTTCAAAATCGAAAACCTGCAGGTTCGACTTGATCCGCTCGGGGTGGACCGACTTCGGGAAGACGATCGCGCCTTCCTGCACCTCGAAACGCAAGACGATCTGCCCGACGTCCTTCTGGTATTTGGAGGCCAGATCGGCAAAGAGGGGTTCCTGCAGCAAACCGCCCCAACCCTGACCCAGCGGCGCCCACGCTTCCAGAGCGGTCTCCTTTTCCGCCATCAGCGCGCGGATCGCCTTCTGCTGCTGGTACGGGTGGTACTCGATCTGGTTCACCGACGGCATGGTCTCAAACTGCGGCACGAACGCGTTCCAGATCTTCACGGTCATGTTGCTCACGCCGATGGAGCGGATCTTGCCGGCGGCCTGGGCCTCTTCCATCGCCCTCCACGCGCCGGGGACGTCGCCGTACGGCTGGTGGATCAGGTAGAGGTCCATATAATCGACCCCGAGCTTTCTCAGCGAGGCGTCGATCCCCTTTTTGGCGGGCTCGTAGCCGTAATCCTGAAGCCAGAGTTTCGAGGTGATGAAAAGGTCCTCGCGCTTGACGCCGCTGGCCCGGACGGCTTTTCCGACGTCCGCCTCGTTGAAGTAGGCCGTGGCCGTGTCGATGTGCCTGCACCCGCACGAGAGCGCATACGCCACCGCGTCCTGGGTCGCTTTTCCCGGCGGGATCTGGTACGTGCCAAAACCAACCTGAGGGATCTTTACTCCGTCGTTAAGAGTGATCGTGTTCATTGGGGATCCTTTCGTGAATGAGGGATGAGTTTTCAGTTTTCAGTTACCAGTTTTCAGTTCTTAACTGAAGCACTGGCAATCAGAAACTTGATCTCTGACTCCTGAATAGTTTCGTAATCAATTATACCAGATTTGCATTTCGGAAAAAGGGGGTGAAGGAGTTTTCAGCGTTTTTTTCCAACTGAAAACTGAAGCACTGAAAACTGAAAACTTCACTCCCTAACTATTTCCGCCGTTTCGCCGGTCTGAAAGTCCCGTTCGAGCGTCGGCTCGCCGCTGTTGCGGGTCTGGCCGCGGGTCCAGCCGGTCGGGACGGTTTGGCCGCCGAACGGGTCCACCAGACGCAGACGGCCGCCTTTTTCGGAGCGGATGCTCACGCGCACGATCTGGCCGTTCTTCATCTCCGCGGAGAAGAGGAAGCCGCCCTTGGCGCGTAAATTCTCGAACTTCGCGTCGGAGCCGGTCCAGTTGGGGAAGAGCTTCACGAAGCCGTGGTCGGACTGGATCAGCATTGACTGAATGAACTCCATCGCGCCGATTTTCTCCACGCCGTGGTAGCCGTCGTGGAGGTGGAAATTCTTCTGCCCGATCCGGCGGAGCTGGTGCTCCTTGAAGGCGTCGATCACGTCCTGGGCCGGGTAGCCGACGCGGACTGCCGTCGCGAAGAGCTTCGGCGTCTGGTTGATGCACGTCCAGACGTCCTTCGGAGATTTGGCGGCGTTTCCCCTCACGGCATTCACGGCCAGAGCGCGGAAGTCGGGCGTCACGTCGAAGGCGAACGCCTCGCCGGGAATGACGCTTTCCAGATTGAGCGCGTTTCCGCCGGAGGGATTGGCCGAGCCGTCCGCGTTCTCCACGCCCGAGAGCATCCGGACGGGCTCTCCGTCGATCGGATAGACGCCGGTCGGCAACGGGGCCAGGTGGTCGTTGAAGTCGTTCCACGCGGCAATTTTGGCTTCCGGGACCTCAATCCCGAGCTCGCGCAGGATGGGGGCCACGTTGACGAGCGTCTCGAAAAGGTGCTTCACGCAGCCGAGGGCCGGGGCGCTGTTCTTCTGCAGGCCGCTCCCCTCCCAGTGGGAATCCCAGACGTTGTAGCGGTACGAGCCGTCCGCGAGCGTTTCCTTCTCGGCCCACGCGAGGAAGAAATTGGCGGTTTTGTCGAGCAGCGGCCAGACCTTCCGGAGGTAGTCGCGGTCGAGCGTGTATTCCCAGTGCGTGCAGACCACGGCACACTGGAACGCGCCGTCCGAGATCTGGCTCCAAAGCGACTCTTCCCCTTCGGCCGAAACTCCCCAGGGGCCCAGAGCCACGGGAAAGAGCGCAGCGTCGTCGATGCCGTCCGCCAGATCGGGACGCCGGTCGAGGTAGTTCCGCGTGTTCTGGTAGAACCGGCCCTTGCAGCGGTCGATCTTCTGGAGGTTTTCCTTCGCGTTGCGCACTGCCTGGGGAAGGTACGCCAGAAGCGGGTCGGGCAGGGCGTCGGCCGCCTCGCACCGGTTGGAGGCGAAGCAGCCGTACCACGTCGCCACGTAATTGTAATTCATGTGGAAATCGTTGTGCCAGAGCGGCTGGTCGGTCGTTACCCAAAGGCCATAAAGACCGGGCGGGAATTTCCCCTGACGGACGCACGAGCCGAGCAGATAGACCTGGCCGTACCAGAACGACTCCAACTCTTTGTCGCCCAGCGCGATGCGGGATTTCGCCCCCCAGTCCTTCCACCAGCCGGCGTGGTCGGCCTTCAGCTTCGCGATCTCGTCCCACGTGAACCGGCGGTCCGGGTCCGGCGCCACGACGAGCGCAAACGGCACATTCGCGCGGATCTTCACTTTGGTCTGCGCTTCCTGCCGGCCGTCGGGGACCGTGATTTCGGCCAGTTCGGCCCCCACCGCGCTCAGGGCGGCCGTAGCAGTTCGGACCCACCCGCGCGGGTCCCCCTCGGGGAGGAGGTTCACGGTCGAACGCCGCACCCAGCAGCCGTCGGGGGAACTCCCGGCATTGAGCGGAAACGATTTCTTCTCGTTATGGAGGATGAGGCGCAGATTCCAGACGTCGTCCGCGTCGGAAACGCCCGTGAGGATGAAAACGTCCTCGCCGGCCGCGACGCAGCTTTCCAGCCGGACCTTGCCCCGGCCGAAGCCGCCCTCAGTTTTCAGGGTCGCCGTGGGAAGGTCGAGCGTGTCGGTGGAGGCGACGCCCGCCGTTTCGGGCCGGATTTCCAGGTCGGCGAACGAGATCGGGCCGATGCAGTTTTCATCCTTGCCGTGGGTCAGATCGCCGCAGCTCCACAGGTCGCCGCGGGTCAGGACGAAGAGTTTCCGCTGGGCGTCGCCGCCGTTCACGACTCCGAGCGACCCGTTCCCGAGCAGCGCCGCGGTCGGCAGCGACCGGTCAAACGACGTTCCGGGGGCCGCGCTTTCCCAGACGGGATTGAACTCCGCGGGATCCGGAAACTCCGCCGCCTCCGCCGCAAACGTCAAGAGCATCGAAAACAGAACGAACAGTGAAATCAACGTGGTGCGTTTCATGACTGGTACCTGACTGAAAACCAATTTCAAACTCCTAACTCCTCACTCCTCGCTCACTTCTACCGCTTTTCCCGCGGTGCCGAGGGAAGTAAGGGGCCGGACGGTGAACGTGTGCGCCGTGCCGCGGGGCAGTTCCGATTTGGGGATGAGCAGTTCCGTCACGCCGTCGTTCGGCTCGTGGCCCATTCCCAGGTTGACGCCAGCCGCGTAGACGGCCTTGCAGAGCGGCTTCGTCCCTTCCGGGCCCTGGACCGTCACCTCGTAGGCGTACACCCGGGAGTCGGGATTGGCGTCGGCGGGCGGGATGGTCAGTTTCACGGCCGGAACCTCGGCGTCCAGGTTTTCCACGGCAATTTTCGCACCGTCGCGGAACTGCGGCTCGCCGATGACTTTTTGCAGTTCGCTCCTTACAAACGGGTGCGGGTTGGTCTTCCCGAAGGGCATGATCCAGTCCGAACCAAGGGAGCCGCCCGCGCCGAATTCGCGCCGCTCGAGGACGAGCATGTCGTCGTACACGCGCACGACGTACCCCTGCCGGCCCCTGCTGGTCTGCTCGCGTCCTTCGATTTTGGCCTTGGTGATCCAGGTGTCTCCCACCAGAGCGGCACAGCCGCGCGGTTCGCAGGAGGCGCACTGAATGACCGGGAGCCGGCCGTTGTAGAGCGAAAGAATGTTCCAGTTCGTCACGCTCCAGTGGTTATGCCCGAAGAACGCCACGCCGCCGGTGTGACGCAGAAGACCGCGGCGCACGGCCGCCGAGGGACGTCGGTGCTGAATGTAGAAAAACGGCCGTGGGACTTCCGAGCCGCCGCTTGGGGGCGTCCAGCTCCCGAGCGTCCGGATCGCGTCGGCTTCCTCAACGCCCCAATGACGCCCGAAGAAGTGGTAGCCTTTCACCTCTTTGTGCCAGACCGGCTCGTACTTCTCGCCCCAGATCCGCTGCCAGTGGCCGGGCATGTCGGTCGCCAGGACGTGCTTCGCCCGCTCCGTCTCGTCGGGGTAGCGGTTCCGGACGAAATCGCCGTATTTCGCGCCGTCCACGTCGTGATTTCCCGCGACGAAAAGTTTCACGGGCTCGGGCCCGCCCGCGAAGACCCTGCGCCAGACCGCGCCATGAAACTCCAGCTCACGCACCTGCCCGCGGTGGGCCAGGTCGCCGCAGTGAACGACCGCGTCCACGTTCTGCGCCTTGAAGTATTCAAGCGCGGCGGCGAAGTATTTGGTCGGCCAGTTCGCGCCGGGATTGTTCCCCCAGACGGTCGTCCTCAAATGTGTGTCGCTGATGACGCCGAAGACCAGATTCGGCGTTCCCTCGTGCTTCCAGCCGGGCGGAGCCGCGATTAGACCGCCGCAAAAGAACGAGCCGAACGCGCCCAGTGTGCCTTTGATGAAATCTCTGCGTTTCATTGCTTTACTCTTCTCCTTTTCCACGGTAAATGAACGGGATGCGGCCGAGCGGTTCCACGACGCCGTGGTCGTACCAGTCGAGCGGGTCGCGGCACGGGTCGGTGGAGTCCACGAATTTGAAGTCGAAACGGAACTCGCCGTCAGGAAGGCCCAGAGCTATGCGGGGGACCGAGAGCGTCATCACGTCGCCGTCGATCGTCGTCTTGCCGAGTTGGTTGACCGCCCGGCCATTGACCAGGATCCGCATGAAATCGCCTTCGCCCTCTTTGCCGACGATCGGTTTTTGCGTCTTCACCTTGAACGTGACGCTCCAGTCGTCGTGCCGCACGTCGATCCATTTCGGCGCGTTGCGCTGCGTGTGGTTCGTGTAGCCGGAATGGTCACGCGGCATGGCCGAGTCGGCGAAGCAGCGGTAACGTTTCGGCTGATTCGGCGGATTCGGGGTTTCATCGTCCCGGATCCCCTTGAACTTTCGGACGTTTTCGCGCAGCAGAAGGAGGTAATTATCGCCGTACCCGCCGCGCATCATCTCAATGTCGCGAGAATATTCGTAATTCGCGCAATCGACGAACCGGATCGGACGTTCGGGCGTCCCCTTCCAGCGGCCGGCGATCCACTCGTTCCAGCCCGTCACCAGGACGATGTCGGGGTTGGCCTCGAGCGCCCGGTCCCACTGCTCCTGAAAATTGTACCCCATCTTCCACGCGTCGGGGTCGGGATCGTTCGCGCCATTGTGGAACGCCCGGCCGCGGTTACTCGTTTCGCCGTACAAAACGCTGTCGCCGAACGAGATCGACGGGTGCTGCGCGACCGAAACGTTCATCACCGTCCGCGCGACCTCCTCGCCTTCGTAAACCCTCTGGGGACGCTGGAAGTCCATCCACGGCCAGCCCCCTTTTTTGACCGGCTCGCGCGGGAACTGCGGCTTCACGATCGTGAAGAAGTTTTTGACTTCCTCGGAGCACTGTTCCTTCTTGGCGATGATGACCGGTTTGCCGTCCAGTTCGTACCAGACCTCTTTCGCAAAGCCGGGTTTGTAGATCGCTTCGTAGATCTCGCCGGCACGCTTCCCGGAGTGCATGTTGGTGTAAAACGTCACCTTCGGGACCTTCCAGCCCGCGTCGTGGTATTCCTTCAGGACGCTCATGACGAGTTTGGCGTTTTTCTCGTAGATGAACGAGTTGGTCGTGTCGAAGAAAAGGAAGTCGATGCCGCACTGCATGAGGAGCTTGATGTGGCGGCGGACGACCCATTCGTCGTCGGAGTAGTAGTAGCCGTAAAGAGGCTCGCCCCAGTGGTGGTAAATCCCCACGCCACCCCAGACCGGACTGTCGGGTTTATGCCCTGCGTCGGGGTCGGCCTCCACGATTTTCGAAATGTTATACGGCCCCGTGCGTCCGTGCTCGCCGAGCCAGAGGAAGTAGAAAATCCCCACCTGCGGCTCGTTCGCCTGTACCACGTTTACAAAGAGCCCCGCCGCCGCACAGAGCAGCGCGAGCACCCACCATTTGACTCTTGATCGTTTCTTCATCTGAAAACTGAAAACTGAAGCACTGAAAACTGAAAACTAAAAACTAAAATCCTGATCAAAGCCTCACCGCCTCGGGGTAGGGTGTTTCACGTGAAACAGTCCAAACGCGGTCGATGTAGTCGAGCATGTACTGGTTCTGAAGGAGGTGGATCCAGTACATGCCACGCTCGGTCAGCGTCTCGCCGCGGCAGAAACCCAAAAGGCGGGCGGTGGAGGCGAGCAGGGCGAGGAGGCGCCGACGCTTGAGGTCCGGATCGAGTTTTTTCGGCAGATGGCCCGCGTAAAGGTCCCAGTAAAGGCCGTAAAGGGCGGAAAGGTTGGGCGAAAGCGGCATTTCGAGCGAGTACGCGCATTTGCCGTCCCGGATGCGGCTCATCCACGCCGAAGTGTCGAAAGTATTGAACGCGAAAAAGTCCTCCCGGCATGTCCCCGCGCCCGGGCCGAGGCCGACGAACGTGCGGCGCTGGACGGAGGAAAACGCCTCTCCGCGCCCGCCCTTGCGAAAGCTCCAGACCGAAACGGGCGAGAAGCCGTCCAGCTCCATCCGTTTCCACACGAACGCGAAGAATTTCCGCCGGTTCCGCAGGCGCGGCATGGCGACGCCCTCCTGCCGGAAGAAGCGGAAGAGCGGGTAAATCGTGAGCTGGTCCGCCCCGGTCTGGATCGCCTGACTGATGTCGCTCGCCAGGTCGCCGATCGATTCGGAGTCGGCATCGTACATCAGATCGACGTTCAGATTTTCGAACCCGGCCCGGGCGGCCATCTCGAGTTTCTCGCCGTAGGTCTCCGGATGGCCGGCTCGTCCGAGAGACTTGAGAACGTGAGGGGCGAAACTCTGGACCCCGACGCTCAGCTGCGTGACGCCCGCCCGAAGCAGATTCTCGAGCAGCGGCGCGGTCAGTTCCTCGGCCGAGGTCTCCAGCGCGATGGTCGCCGGCTGGCCGCAGATCTGGGTGAACTCCCGGAGGAAGCGCGTCAGGCCGTCGCCCGTGCAGGTCGGTGTCCCTCCGCCGATGTAAAACGACCGGCCGTCCACCGAGGCCCCGTTCGCCGCCGCAAGACGCGCCTCGGCAAGCAGCGTCTCGTAGAAGTCCGGGACTTCCTCCAGATCGAGCGGCTTCGTGTTGTACGGGCAGTACGCGCAGTGGTTCCGGCAGTACGGAATGTGGGCGTAAAAGTCCTGCGTGCCGCTGGAGGCCGGGAATTCCGTCCGCTGCGACGGCCGCATCGTGAACGCTTCACCCTTCTCGCCCGACAGAATGCGCCGGGCCGCGCCAAGGACCGTTTTTTTCAGTTTCATGAGTGCCTCCCCACGTACCGCGTTCCTTCGAAGATCGCGGAGGGTTTGAGGGCCAAAATCTGTTCGAGCTCCAGGTAGCCCAGGTAACCGCAATTCCTGCAGCTGTCCTCGTTGCTGTTCGAGCGGCAGCAGCGGAAAACCCGCCCGCGCTCCCACACGACGCACAGGTCGGAGGGGCGTTTCCAGTCGTCCCGGTCGAACGACTTCAGGGCCGCGGTGGAATTGAAAATCGGGAAACCCTCACGTTTCAGGGCGAGGATCTCCCGCACAATTTGCCGCTTTTCCTCCATTGGCTGGAAGAGTTCGTCGCGGCCGTAGTACGGTGTGTGGAAGTAGAAAAAAACGCCCCGGATGCGCTCGTGGCCGCGGACGAATTCGCAGACTTCCCGGATCGTCGAGGAGTTGCGCGAATTGATCGTGAAGTTCAAAATGACGTTGGGATGAGCGGTCGAATCGAGGTTTTCGCGGCACTTCTGCCACGCCTCGCCGTTCCCGCTGATCCCCTCCATGCCGTGCGGGCTCACGAAGACGGCGTCCGCGCCGCAATCGTCGAAGGGAAGCGTTCCGTTCGTGTAAACTGTGACGGCCAGAAACCCGAGCCGCCGCGCCTCGCGGATCACGTCGCGCACGCGCCAGCCGTCGGACTCCCAGAAAAACGGTTCCCCGCCGGTGATCGCGAGATTCCGCACGCCGGAGCGCCGGAAGTCGGCGAGGGCTTTTTCCACCTCGGCACGACTGGCGTCGGCGTCACGCCCAGCCTGCCGGACGCGGCAGCCGTCGCAGGCGAGATTGCACGACTGATTCAGCACCAGCCCGGCAATGAACGGCGCCCGGAGGCCGAAAATCGTCCGTCGGACCCAGTAGCCCGCGCCGAAAAGCAGGTAACGCACCATTCCGGGAAAGCTCATTCGTCAGTGTTCCTTTCGTACGTCCCGCGGTTCGGGTTCGGGCGCTGGGGGTAATTGCCCCTGGACGGTCCGCCGGTCTGCGGGCGCTGCTGGTAATTGCCTCTCGACGGTCCGCCGGTCTGCGGGCGCTGCGGGTAATTGCCTCTGGAGGGACCGCCTGTCTGCGGGCGCTGGGGGTAATTGCCCCTTGACGGTCCGCCGGTCTGCGGGCGCTGCGGGTAGTCGCCCCTGGAAGGGCCGTTCGTCTGCGGGCGTGTTCGGGGCTTCGGACGCGGCGCGTCGGGCTTGAGGTTCGTCTTGAGGCGGAAGTTTTTGAGCGGCTCGTAGCCGCGCTCGGCCATCAGTTTGTCCCACGCCTTGGGGAGCTGGATCTTCACCATGACGAAGCCGCCGCCGGGGACGCAGAGCTCCTTGTTCCGTGCCGGGTCGCCCGTGACGAGGAACGCGCTCTTGCCTTCTTCCATCGCGGGGACCGTGTCGAGCGATTCAAAACCGGTCCAGGCGAGCCACGGGGGCGTGAGCGTTTCGGCCGCTCCCTCGGATGAGGCGATCCGCCGCTCGTGCATCTGCAGGGTGTAATTCTGCGGGTCGAACGCGCTGCCCGGGTTCCCCCAGTAGTTCGCGAACGTGCGGGTCCCGAGCGGAATGCGGGAGGTTTCCTCGACCGCCCGGCAGAGTTCGTCCTTGGAGGGGTAAACCTGGGCCAGATCGCGCGCCACCCCCGAGGTGATCAGGAAAACGCGGTACGTGCAGGGCATTCCGCTCGTCAGGGCCATCTGCGATTTCTCGACGGCATCCCACGCGATCATGTCCTTGATGCGCTCGCCGTCCGACGTGGCCGGGACGAGATTATTCCCCCAGTTGATCGAGGAGCCGGCCGTCAGCGTGGACTCGTCGATCGTGCAGCCGTTCTGCATTTGCCACGGTTTCCAGCCCACCGCCAGCGCGGCCTCCTCGTCTTCGACCAGGCACCACGGCATCAGGTAGCCGAACGTCCCCATGCGGTTTTCCTTCACGTAATAACCGCCCAGATTGAGCATGGCGAGGTTAAGGAACCGGCCCAGAACGGCATTTTTCGGCTCGTTGATCTGCCCCTGGCCGCAGTCAAAACCGAGCTGCCGCGCGACGGGGCCGTTCAGCCAGCAGTAGGGGGTCCAGGCGTGCGTCGAAATCAGAGGGCGCCGGAAATCGCCGTCCTTCATCGCCTCGACGTACGCCAGCAAAAGCGGCATGAACTCGGGCGGGCAGCCGGCCATCACGCCGTTCACGGCCACGTGACGGACCGTCACTTCACGCTGCGCCTGCGGGATCGCGCCGAGCGACTGGTCGGCCGGCAGGTCGGTGAACTTCAGAAATTCGGCCACGGCCTCCTGGGTGGGCGGGATGATCGGCAGACCGTCCGTCCAGCCGGAATCTAGGAAAATGCGCTGGATCTCGGTCGCGGTGCCAGCGATCAGGGCGTCGTCCGCCCCGGCGGCTTCCACTTTGCCGTCGTCCGCGGCCATTTTGCCCGTCAGGCCGGCCTTGATCTGCGGCCAGAGGATCTTGCGCGTGTTTTGGATCAGTTCTTCGTGTGTGTGGCTGGCGAAAGCACCGGGGTATTCCGCGACGCAAAGACGCTCCAGACCGGCCGAGCGGGCCGTGCTTTTGGCCTGCTTCACGAAGCCGGGGGCGGCGATCATCACGGACGGAATGCCGAGGACCTCAGCCGCGATACACGAGCCGGTTTCTTTGGGCGTGCAGAGGCCGCACCCGCCGTTTCCCGAGACGACCGCGTCGATTTTGAGCTCCTTCAGTTTACGCTGGAATTCGTCCTTCTCACGCCGAACGACCCCGGGACGCGGCCAGGGACCGGCCGAGCCGATTTCGCTCAGGACGTACACTTTGGCGGTCGGGAACTCCTTGAGGATGAGCCGTTTGAGTTCCGGGTGGGTGACGTTTGCCATGAAACTGCCGCCGACCAGCGCGATGGTCTTGCCGTCCAGCGTCTTGAGGCGTTTTGCGGGAGTGATCGGCTCCACAGCCGAATCGGGGACGGGCGAGAGGACTTTCAGCGTCGCCTCCCCCGTCAGCGGCAGCGGGCAAAACCCGTCCTCGCACTCCTCCGCGGCCATTGCGAAACTGACGGCTAGCAGTCCGGCCAGCACGATCCCGGCGATGATGGATCGGTTCATCGTTTGTTCTCCTTTGTGGTTTCAGGATTAAATCAAAAAATTAATCCCCCAGGCTAAAAAGCTCGGCTGCGTTGTCGTGGTAGATGCGCCGGAGGGCGTCTTCGGAAAGGTAAGTGGCGCGGGTCTTTTCGATCTCCACGCTTGGTTCATGGAAGGGCGAGTCGATCCCGAAAAGGACGCGGTTGGGACCGACCGTCTCGTACGCTTCGCGGATCTTGACGCTCATCGAGGTCCCGGAAGTGTCGAGGTAAATGTTGGAGTACCTCCGGGCCACCTTCAGCGCCGCATCGACGTAAACGCCGTGGGCGTGACCCATGTGCAGCATGATGATCGGGACACGCGGATGGCGCTCGGCCAGCCAGCCGATCTGCCACGGGAGCGAATACGGCGGGTGCCCGCTGTGGATGAAGACCGGAATTCCCAGATCTTCGGCCAGGTCAAGGACCGGATCAACGATCGTGTCGTCTGCGCAGTAGGCGTCGAAAAGCGGGTGCAGCTTCACGGCCCGAAACCCCTCGCGCTCCACGTACCGGCGTATGTCGCCGAGGACCTGCGGCTCGCCCGGCTTGACCCACGCGACCGGGACGATCCGCTCCGGCGCCTTCTGGAACGCATCGAGCACCGCGTCGTTATCGTGGCAGTGGGAGCCGGTCAGAAACGTCTTTTCGATGTTGAACTGGTCCATCTGATCTTTCAGCCGCGCGAGATCGAAGTCGAATCTGGCCCACGAGCCGAAATTGCCGATATGGGAATGGTCGTCGATGATTTTCATCGTTTATCCTTTCATTCAGGTTTTGAAGAATTCTCCGTGAGTATGAACTCTTTCAGCGCTCCGGCAAACGTCAGGCGCGAGCCCATGAGCGAATGGCCGGAGTGGTACTGCTCGCGCTTGCGGGCTTGCGTGCCGTCGGGCAGGGCGGCCCAGAAAGCGTCCAGCGGCTCGGTCGGGACCGTTTGGTCGTACTCGCCCGTCACGAGAAAGATCTTCTTGCCTTGGAACGATTCCGCCGCCCGGGTAAACCGCATGTTTTCGGCGTTCGCGGTGATGTCCTCCACGATGGCGTCGTCCGAGGCGCGGTGAAGGGCGTGCATCCCCTCGCCGATGAGGAAATCTTTCAGCTCGTCCTTCTCCATCCGCCCGGCCATGAAGCCAATGTCGCAGGGGGCGATGAGGACCACCCCTTTCAGGCCCGGAAGACGCGCGGCGGCGTTGACCGCTGTATTGCCGCCCATCGAGTGACCGACGAGCCAGACGGCGGTCGGGTCGATCCCGTACTTCGCGGCCGTTTCAGCGCTCATGGCCCACGCGGCCAGATTCTCCGCATCGCGGATGCAGCCCGTGACGGTGTACTCGCCTTCACTCCCCCACGCGCCGCGGTGGTGCGGAATGATCACGACGATCCCGGCCCGGCAAAGTTCGTGGGCGACGTCGTCCCAGCGCGTGAAACCAGCAAACCCGTGGCAGAAAATGGCACACGGCCGGGCGGCGCCGAATTTCGGAGCCGGGACGAGGATCTGGCCGTAGATCGTGGCCCCGTCACTCTCGAAGATCAGGGCGTCGATCCGCGGCAGTTCCGCCTCGGTGGCGTACGTTCCGTCGTCGCCGGACTGGGCGAGCGTGGGCATCGGGGCCGCCGTCAACATCAGGGCGCAGAGGGCCGCGCCGAACGTCAGGATCAGGTTTTTCATCAGAGGGTTCCTTTTCAAATTTCAGGGCGAGCGAGAAATTCCAGCACGGTGTTCAGGTGCTTTTCACCCGCGGCCCGGCCGGTCTCGTAAGCGCGCTGCATTTGGTCGGGGTCGTGGGAGATTCGCGAGATTTCAAGTGGTTGTTCCGGAGCGATGAGGAACGTCTGACCGGCCTGTACACGGGAGTCCAGGTAGTCCAGTTCCTCGTTGTAACGTTCGGAGTGGTACTGCATGGCGTCGCAGATTTTCGGCCAGCGCCGCAGGAACGGTTTCCAGAGCCGAAGTTTTCCGGCCGGGGGTTTGCGGTAGCCGCGCGGGCGGGTCGTGATCACGACGTTGCGGTCGTACCCCAACGACTCGAACCAGCGCAGCGGAATGGCATCGGAAAGCCCGCCGTCGAGGTACTCACCGCCGTCGATCGCCACGGGCCTCGAAACGATCGGCATGGAGGCTGACGCCTGGATCCACTGGAAAGCCTTTTCGTCGGCCTGATCGATACGCCGGTACACGGGCCCGCCCGTCGCGCAATCCGTGGCCACGAGGTAAAACTCCATCGGGTCCGCCTCGAACGCCGCCGCGTCGAAGACGTCCAGCTCCATCGGAAGCTCGCGGTAACAGTAGTCGGCATTGAAAAGGTCGCCCGTCCTGAAAAGCGACCGCCACGAGCAGTAGCGTGGGTCGCGCGCAAACCGTTTGTTGTAGCGGATCACGCGCCCGATCTGGCCGCTTTTGTAGTTGCAGCCGAAGCAGGCCCCGGCCGAAACGCCAATCAGGCCGTCAAACCGGACGCGGTTTTCCATCAGAACGTCGAGAATTCCCGCGGTAAAAAGCCCGCGCATGGCGCCGCCTTCAAGTACCAGCCCTTTTTTCATTCCGGCTTCCTCATCAGTTTCCAGCAAAACCACGCGCAAAGGGTTTTGGAGTCGAAGATCGAGCCGTCGCGGATGCCGCTTTCGACTTCTTCTTCGGAGAGAATGACCGGGAAGACGTTTTCGTCGGGGTCCTGGTCCTGGGAGTGGGCCGTGCCGGAAAGCTCCGCGTAAAAGAGGTGGATGCGCTCCTCGCAGTAGCCGGGCGTGCAGATGATCGTCGTGAGGGGCTGGATCTCCGTGACGTCGTAGCCGGTCTCCTCGGCCGTTTCACGCTTCGCGCCTTCGATCGGGTCCTCGCCGGGTTCCAGACCGCCCGCGATCGCCTCGATGAGCGCTTCCTCGGCCGGCTTGCGGTACTGCTTCACGAACACGAAATTGCCGTCGGGCCTCCGGGCCAGAATCGCGACGGCGTTCCCGTGACGCACGACCTCACGTTTCGCCTTGCGTCCATCGGGAAGCTCCACCTCGAGCAGATCCACGCTGACGATCTTGCCCGAATATTTTCGCTCACACGAGAGCGTTTTTTCTGTCAGATCTTTCATTTGTGCCTTTCAATTAGTGTGGAGTGTGGAGTGTGGAGTTGGAAAAGCCTTCGGCTTTTTGTGGGTTGAAATCTTTCTGAAGCCAACGTTACGCGAAGCGTCAACTCCACACTCCACTCTCCACACTCCACACTTCTCTGCAGTGGTCAGATGCTCGTTTCGGGCTCCAGCCATTTGTTCACGGCGTCGGACGTGGCCCGGTCGTTATTCTGGGCGACGTGGCCGTAAACGGCGAGGCCGTTCAGCCCGACCGACGCCTGAGGGTACGCCTTGGCGAGTTTGCGGGCGGTGGTGCCCAGCCCCGAGCCTTCGTGCGTGCAGAACGGCAGGATCGTCTTGCCGGCGAGGTTCACCGAGTCGAGGAACGAATAGACGATCATCGGCGCGTCGCCCCACCAGTTCGGGTAGCCGAGGTAAATGGTCTCCACGTCCGTCAAATCGGGCGCGGTCCCGACGAATGCCGGGCGTTCATTGGCCTCCAGCTCCTTTTTCGCCCGGGCGATGCAATCGTCGTAGGCGGTCGGGTACGGCTCGGCCTCACGGATCTCCCACGTTTCGGAGCCGGTCGCGGCGGCGATGCAGGCGGCGACCTTCGCGGTGTTGCCCACCATAACGTTCCCCACGGAAAAGTTCTCGCCCGTATGCGAGAAGTAAATGACGATGCTCTTCATTTGCGTTCCTCCTTTTTTCAAGGCATGTACTTATCGCAGTAGGACAAAACCGCCTTGCGGAATTCCTCGGTCTTGTCCGGGTCGCTCCACATGGCGTGGTGCGAGTGCGGGAAGTCCACGCAGATGTGCGGGATGCCGTTCTTCTCAAGGACCTGCGTCAGGGCGTCACGGTGGCACTGCCGGACGAGGAAGTCCATCCCCCCGTAGGCGTAGATCGTCGGAACGGTCTTTTCCGTTACGTAAGAAATGGGCGAAAGGGTCTCTGCAAATTTTTTGACCTTCGGCTTGTTCAGGTCTGATGTCCGGACGCGCTTTCCCGTGAGGAAGGAGATCAGGCCGGCGGAATCGTTCGCGCCTAGCGTCCGCTCGCAGAAGTCGCACGGGCCGACCTTCTCGAATACGAACGCGATCGGGATCGGCGATTCGTCAGCCCGGGAGTACGAGTAGAGCAGGGCGAGGTGCCCGCCTGCCGAAACGCCGGCCAGCGCAATTTTGGACGTCTGGTACCCGTCCGCAGTCAGTTTTTCCTTGATGGCGCCAATGCATTCGGTGATCTCGTCCAGCATCGTGGGGATCGTCACTTCCGGGTGCTCTTTGGACAGAAGCGAGTATTCGAGCGTGGCCGTCACGCAGTTGTGCTTCGCGTAGTACTTGCAGGCGTAGGCGACGTCGTACCGCGAGCCCTCTTTCCAGGCGCCGCCGTGGATGAAGAGCAACAGACGCACCGGGGCGCCCTTCTTCAGATCCTTCGGGAAGTACATGTCGTACTGGAGGTTCTTCTCTTTGTTATAGACCAGATTCGGGATGAACTGCCCGTCCTCTTCGGACCACCCTTCCATGTAGCCGGCATTTTGGGCGTTTTGCCGCATCTGCTCCTCGGATTCCTCGCAGCCGGTGAACAAAAACACCAGGCAAGCCGCGGCCAGAAATGCACATAAACCCATCAGGTTTTTTCTGTTGAATGTCATGATCAATCCTTTCTTGTTAGTCAGGAGTAAGTTTTCAGTAATCAGTAATCAGTTATCAGTTTTCAGTTCCAGAGCGTCCAAAAAACGTTCTACGAGCGCGTCCACCACGTCCCACGTTTTGACGGCCTTGACCCACCGTTCGGGAATGGCGCCGAAACCGTAGAACGTTCCGGCAATCTGGCCGAAAACCGCGCCGATGGAGTCCGCGTCTCCGCCGAGATTGACGGCCGCGATCAGACCATCCTCGAAGCTCTCCGTCGAGTTGAACGCCCAAAGCGCGGCTTGAAGGGTGGAGACGGCCCAGCCTGAAGTATCGAGCCGCTCGCGTGGCAGCCCCTTTCCCGGTCCGAACTGCGTCCGCTTCCCGGCCATGTGCTCATCCAGGACTGCCGCGAAGTCGTCGCAGACCTTCCGGACCACTTCCGAAGCGTGCGTCAGGTCGCTGATTTCGTGGATGATCTTTTCGTTCCCCAGCTTTCGGGCGATGAGGTACCCCGGGGCGAAACGCATGATCGAGCCGTTCCCCTGCTGCTCCTCGTGCCCGTTGACGAGCGAACCCGAAAGATGAATCGCGAGGACGGAATTGTGCGTCGCGGCGCCGACGTCAAACGCCTGACCGTCGATCGAGGACAAGTACCCCTCGTTGAGCCACTTGACGAACGTGAGGCCAATGTCCCGCAGGTCGTATTTCCCCTGGCGAATGAACGAGTCCATGACGCACATCGCCATGGAGGAATCGTCGGTCCAATATCCCGGCGGCAGATTAAAGACGGGGCACTCGACCATCTCGGTGATCCACGGGTGGCCGTTCATGGTGGTGAACTGGATGGGGCTTCCAAACGCGTCCCCGACGATGAGCCCCCACAACATGCCTTTTGCCCGGTCTCGTTCCATATTTCGCCCTCCTGTTTTGGATTTTCTGCACAACAGAGAAATTATACCATATTGGGTGGAGATTACAAGGGGTCACCCCTCGGACGGCCAATCGGCGACGTTCAGGGCGTAAACATGGTCGTCCATGAAAAACCCGGATCCGATGTCGTTTTTTTCGGCACGTGCGACGGTGAAGCCGAGTTTTTCATAGACGCGGATCGAGTCGTTGTGCCGGTTGACGTTCAGTTCGACCACGTCAAGCCCGGCCTCTTTCGCTTTGCCGACGACGAAACCGACCATCCGGCGGGAGTACCCCTTCCCGCGTTCGTCCTTCAGCAGGTACAGCTTGCTGAGGTACATGGCGCCGCCCCGGGGAAAAAACGCGAGAAAGCCGATATTCTGGCCGGGCGTCTGCACGAAATAGTACTGGTACCCGCTCCCGAGCTGCCGGCGGATGGCGTCGGGCGACTGGAACTTTTCGATCATGTAGTCGTTCTGCTCCCGGCCGATGATCGGGTCGTAGTGCTCCCTCACGATCCCGACCGCCAGCGACGACATCGCCGAGATCCCGGCCTCATCCCCCGCTTCCAGCTTCACGAAATCGATCGGCTCCCGCGGCCCCTGGTGGTGGTTTTCAGGCATTTTATTAACTCCACTACAGACGTTTTCCAATCGTTTTACGAATTGCTATCGCCTTGGCACATAACCAATCAAAACATTCTTTTTGCTCTTCAGGACTCTGCCATCTCTTTGATGTAGAAACGATAATTCTGGAAGCCTTACCCTCAGGCAATTCCCTCCATTCAAACTCAAACCCACACTCTGATTCGATTTTAGACTTTTCACTATATAATTGATGAAACAAGTCTTTGTCATCATCGATATATAGTTCCGCGGCTATTTTATCTTCTCTGCTATTCAAGGTAAGTCCTATATGACAAGCACTTGACCCGCAAGGCAGATCAAACCAATGTTGTGGGCGTGGAGTGCGCAAACGAGAAAAAACTTTTTTAAACGAAGCATCAGACATAGCATGACTAGAAAAAGATATCCAAAATTCTAGTTGCATTCTCTTAACTTCTGTTATTTCTTCAACCCGTGCCCTTGTTTCTCTAATAATTATATCTGGAGCCTCTATTATGGAAAGCTCAGGAGCCAATGCAGAGTCGTCAATTTGCAATAATTCTGCTTTTACAAGATAAAAAGCAAAATCATCTCGAGAAATCTCGTTAAGCCATTTAATAGTTGAAATGGCTTCAGGGCGAGCCTCTTCGACTACTAGTATCGCGATTTTGGCACCAACACCGGCTGCATAGGTAATCAATTTGCCAAGGTGATCGTGGTTCACGGTTTTGTACTGATTTTCTATAACCACTTTTCCCTCGCCTCCATCCTCCTGAGCAACAATGTCTGCCTTGAAATCACCTATCGGAACTTCGCGTCTTCCTTCACACAAATCAATCCCAATCAGTTCTGAAAGTCTGCCAAGCCCTTCTTCTGTTACGAGCCAATCTGAAAAATCAGATTCTTTCTCCCACTTTTTTTTCAGAGAATGGTGTTTGATAGTACCAAGTGTTAGTGTGTTCATTGTCATGTCCTTTCTTTTTTATGAAAAATGAATCCTTACCTCTCATGTACCCTCTTGCCGGTGATGTGTTCGGGAACGAGCGCGATCACCTGCACCCGCGGGCCGGCACGGCGGATCTCGTCCTCGATGTCGGCTTCGCTCGGGTTGAATCTCTGCGCGAGGCGGCGAGAGATTTCAATCGCCTCGTTCTGGTCTTTGACGAACTCCACCCGACCGAAAACGACCACGCTCCTGAAAGTATAAGCCCAGCCGCCGGGGTCTTTCAAGCCCTCGTCGATGACGGTGAAAGAGGCGCGGGGGTCCTTCCTCAGCGCGTCGATCTTGTGCCCCTCTTTCGAGCCGTGGAAGTAAATTTTCCCGTTCTCGAAGAGCGGGTTGAGCCAAATGCCGTACGGCCAGCCATCGTCGCCGGTGACCGACAGCACCCCGCGCCGGGCGTTCTTCAGCACGTCAAGCGCCTCCGCTTTTTCGAGTTCCTGCCCGTTTCTCCGCATGGGTCTGAACATGAGTTCCTCCTGATGGTCTAATCTTTCCCCTTTTTCGCTGGTCGTTTCCTCGCTCCGGGGTCGGTGAGGCCGGGAATGTCACCGCCGGCGACGGCCCAGAAGTAGAGGCTCGCGACGCTCCCGAAGGGCGAGAGCCGGCGGCGGTACTTCTCGAAAAGCGCCCGGGTGATCTCGCGGTGGCGATAGACCATCCGCATGCCGCGATGGATGCCGAGGTCGCCGAAGCTCAGCACATCGGGGCGCTGAAGCGTGAAGAGGAGGAGCATTTCGGCCGTCCACACGCCGATCCCGCGCAGGGAGGTCAGGGCCGTGATCACCTCCGCATCAGGCATTTTGGCGACGGCGGCAAGGTCGAACGCGCCCGTCATGATCTTGTCGGCAAACTCCTTGATGTACTCGGCTTTGCGCTGCGAAACGCCGCACTCGCGGAAGGCCTGCACGTCAGTCTGGGCGACGGTTTCAGGCGTGACCCCGCCGAGTTTCTCCCAGAGCCGTTCGAGGATCGACGCGGCGGCCGAGCCGGAGATCTGCTGCGCGACGATGTTCTGGACGACTGCCGCAAAGAGGTCCGGCTCCACCTCCCACCGGATGCGCCCGATCTGGTCGATCACCTCGCCAAGCTTTTTGTCCCGCGATTTGAGGTAATCGATTTCTTTCTTGCCGTATTTGAAAATCATTTTTTCTCCTGTTTCATGTTTTTTTAAGCCACAAAGAGCACAAAGGACGCAAAGAGAGAAAAAGGGAAAATCATGTCAACAAGAATTCCCTCATTATTCTCCTGCAGTCTCTGCCCCTCCTTTATTTCCTTTGCGTTCTTTGCGTTCTTTGTGGCCAAATTAAAAAACATCACTCAACTCCACGGGGACATTTTGATTTTTTTAAGCCACAAAGAACGCAAAGGACGCAAAGAGAGAAAAAGGGAAAATCATGTCACAAGAATTCCCTCATTATTCTCCTGCTGATCTCTGCCCTTCCTTTATTTCCTTTGTGTTCTTTGCGTTCTTTGTGGCCAAATTAAAAAACATCACTCAACTCCACGGGGACATTTTGTTTTTTTTAAGCCACAAAGAACGCAAAGGACGCAAAGAGGGAAAACGGGAAAATCCTTTCAAAAAGAATTCCCTCTTTTTTTCCATTGCTTCTTTACGTTCTTTGTGGCTTTAAATTTAATTGTTTTAGCCACAAATGGTTAAAGGTTTCTTATTACCTTTTTGCATTGGAACTTCTCCGAACCAAAGTTTATCAGCAGGCCATGCTCGCGATTCATCGCTTTGAGATAGTTCAGGATTTGAGCCACATGCGCCGGAAGAAGGTTCGAAACGGCTTTCAGTTCCACAATAATTCCCTCAACCACCAAGTCAGCAATATAGTCCCCAAGCACATAGCCATCTTCGTCTGCAACCTGAATTGGCACTTGAGTTTCTACCTTCATTCCAGCCTTGGTCAATCGATGGGCCAAACCATTTTCGTAAACCTTTTCAAGATAGCCAACGCCAAGATAGACATGCAAGGCGTAAGCCACCTGCCGGATTTTGTCACAAATGGCATTTGCTTCTTCTTCGGTCATCTTTTTTCTCCTTTGGTTCTTCTCTTCTTTGCGTTCTTTGCGGCTAAATTAAAGATTTCTTACCGGATGAAGTTCGTCGGCTGCCACGGCTCGTCGGCAGGGCGGGGCAGGGCGTCGGGGCGGTTCAGGTTCTTCACGACCCAGGCCATGTTCCGGCCGAGCGTGCGCATCGTTTGCATCCCCTCGCCGTCCTGGGCGCATTCGCCCTCGCTCAGACCAAAGACGACGTTCCAGTACTGCGAGCCGATCAGTACCGAGTTCAGCATCTCGAACGGCATGTTCAGGCACTGGAACGCGGCCGTCGAACCTCCGCGGCGGCAGACGGCAACCGACGCGGCCGGCTTGCCGTGGATCAGCGTGGAGGCCGAGAAACAGACACGCTGCCACGCCGCCAGGAACGCTCCGGCAGGCTGGCCGTAGTAGGTCGGCGAGCCAATCACGATCGCGTCGGCGGTCTGGAGCTTCTCGACGATCCGGTTGGCCACATCGTCGTCGAACGCGCAGCGGCCGAGATCCTTTCCCCGGCACTGGCCGCAGGCGACGCAGCCCCGGACGGGCTTCAGGCCGATCCAGAAGGTTTCGGTCTCGAGGCCTTCCGCGGCGAGCGTGTCAGCGACTTCCTTCAACGCCCGGGCCGTGTTGCCGTTGGCGTGGGGACTTCCGTTGATGAGCAGTACTTTCATTTCAGGCTCCTTTTTTTTGAGTGGGATTCTTGCGGTCATGAATGATTTCGATCCATTATATTATTAAGGGATTGCGTTGTCAAGGGTCCGGAGCTTCCGTTAATGTTTTTCTTCCGGGGGTACTTGCAATTTTTTCTCGCGTGGTTAAATTTAGAGGAAGAGATGAAATTCCATCCTTTCGAAACGAGGAATCCATGTTTCATACGTTTACGTTTTTCGGCGCTGTTTTTTTGGTGTATTTGGCGGCATTCACGGCCGTGGCCTTTTGCCGCTCACGCAAATGGAAAATCACGATGGTCGTTTTGGCCACCTTATGGACTTCGTACGAATTAATGTCCACGGCCAACACCCTCTGGTGGAACTTCTGGTTTTTCAACCAAAGCCTGAACGAGATCGGGATCATGGCCGAAAACGGCAAAGCGGAACGGCTCCAGCCCGTTTTCGAGCCGTATTTTCGGGAAAACCAGTGGATGGTGATTTCCGATTTGGAGCGTTTGTACTTTGAGATTTGTCAGGAAGCGCGGGCCGTGGATCTGCCGGTCCTGTTTGTTTACCGAAACGACCGTTTTTCCGGGACGGTCTCGACCAACACGTACCCGTTCTGGTTTCCGGACTGGCGGAATTTTCCCACGCTGCTTCTGCTCCACGTTTTGGTGGGGGCCGTCCTTTTACTGGCGGCCATCTTCGCGAAACGTCCGGTTTTTGTCGCCTTGAACGTGGCCTGCGTATGCGTCGCGGCCCTTTGGCTTTGGGCCTGCAGTGCTCACGCGCAGCCGTATTACGAATCGTGCCGGCAGGTCCTCGCCGCGATCGATGAGGCCATCAGAGAAAACCGGGAGGAAGAGCTGGCGGCCCTGCTGAAAAACTTCCCCGAGCATCCTTCCCAGGTTTATATCTCTGAATTTTACACGTCGCCGGAAGGCCAGGCGCTGCTGAACCAGCTCGCGTCGGATCTGCGCAAGCCCTGAGGCGGCCCAGTCCCGACAGGATTCGGAGCAGGGCAGATGACCGCCCTTCTCCGTTTGAAATACAACAGATTTAAGCACTGCAATCAGAAACTGACACATTGGGGATGTAGAAAATTTTCTACATTTTAAGGTGTTCCAATCATGAGAGACAAAATTTTACCACGTCCTCCGCGGTCTTCTCCCACCATGTTTCGAAGTGTGGAGAAAACTCGGCCTTGGGGGCGTTTTTGCGATCGTGAAGATCGGACCGATTCCCGATGTGGTTTTAGTTATCGAACTGGATAGTTACACCCACCGAAGAAAATCCACCCAAAAGCGGGATGCCGAGAAAG
Organism: Thermoguttaceae bacterium; assembly: GCA_017447865.1. Classification (GTDB taxonomy): domain Bacteria; phylum Planctomycetota; class Planctomycetia; order Pirellulales; family Thermoguttaceae; genus RGIG3701. The sequence continues at coordinate 5,037 of JAFSMO010000050.1, read as the reverse complement.
ACGCGATCCTGGAACAGGCCGGCCTCCCAATCCTGCACGTTCCTGCCGCAAGCTCCTATGACGGGGAGGATTTGCGAAATAAAATCCAGCCGATTGCCAATTCGGAAGACCAGAAAATTTAAGACCAGAATGATACTCATGACAGGTTAAATATCTGCGTCTGTTTTGGAATTTCCACAAGGGCAAACGCTTATCAATACTCACGTCACCTTTGATCGACAAAATGAGTCTCATGCTGTGAAACAAGAGCTCCTCCTCAATCGGTCAAAACCACCGTTTAAAACACATAAGAAACACTAGGTAATCTGGTACAGAAACCAGAATTTTGGGAGAGTTTAGCAAGGATTGAAGGACTTGAATTAACGTCTTTTTGAAGTCTCACCAAGGGGACGAGCCTTGAAAATCGTCAGCCAGTTTTTACTAATCAAATCGCCCTTGAAAGTCTTTTTCACTTCGGAAACGATCTGACCGTAAATATTAACCTGACCTTCGGCAATCTGGGGGAAAACCTCAGAACTAACCTCAAAATCTTTCAGAGACGCTCCGAACAGTTTGACATCAACCAAACACACGAGATTCCCAGATTTTGAAGTGTAGGAACGTTTCGATTCAACCACGCCCGGACCGGTAAAAATCAGCCCTGCGAAAGATTCCTCCATCGAGACCGGCTCAAAGTCTTTTTCCCCTTCGAACTGGATCGAGGACAGAACCGGTTTGAAACTTCCACCGCCCACCAGGACGTCACCGGAAACCCGGCAATCGCACCCCGGCTGTTTTTTCTGAAATTTTTCAGCCGTTTCGGGGGACAGCTGCACGTTCACTTTTCCGCCCATATAATCAATCTTGAGAAGATTGACCGCTTCGCCGTCATCATCCGTGAAAGATGAAACGCCGGCAAAAGTACCAGCACAATTAAATTTGTACTTGCTCAAAAAATCCTCCTAATCCCGCCTCCTTTTCTTGCCAAAGAGGCGATCTAAAACAATTGGAAACAGTAAAACAACCACAATTAAAACCCCCATTAATTTCAACAAACCGTTGAAAGAATCGGGAATTGGAACTTCAACTTTTTTTTGTTCTACTTGCGACAATAAAAATAATAAAGTGTACATTTTCTAATCTCCTTAGCTTATATTGTACACGAATTTTTTTTAATGTCAATAGGTGAATTAATTTTTTAGTGAAACTTCACGAATTTTTAACCAAATTGTAACGATTTCATCAGATTTTGCGGCCGATCCCCCGAAAAATTTCAAACCCTTTGAGTTTTGTTTAGATTGGAGCGCACCCAGGAAAGAAACTCGGCCATCAGTAACCAAAACCCCCGGCGATTTAATCGAGCTTTTTGAATTAGCCGGTATTTCTTCCGATGAATCCTCAAATTTTGAAACTGATAAATTTACATCGACCGAAATCAAATCCTCACCGATTCGCGCAGGAGTCAAAGAAATCTCAACACCATCAGTAAATTTTTCATATCCTGAAACACTGGAATAACCTTCGGCGCTGACCTGAGCTTTACTTCGCGTCAATTCCTCCCCAACTGATAAAATGGAAGTACGGCCTTCGGATAAATAAAGTCGCGGAACATTCACAGAGGAAGACACAGTGCGCCCTCCCTCGATTCCTAAAGTAGCCCTGAACAGTTCGTCTAAAGTCCAAGAACAAGCAAATAAATCGACATTTTCAGCGTCAAGTTTAATCTGTAAATCAATCAAATCAGAGTTTTTCATTCTAATAAAATACACCTCTGCAATATACGCCCGCCCCAGCTTTTCACGTAATACCTTTATCACGTCCAAAACCTTTTTGACGTTATAAATATAATCACTGACAATATAACACGAAGCAAATTTTCCAAGCTTGCCAAAATCAGAGAGGCAATTTTGCAAACTCGGTAATAGTTCATCGTCAACGTAAGGAGACCGCACGACCACCGAAACGAAATCCGACTGCGACGGGGGCCCCAAGTAAAAAACATCTTCCATAATCGTCATTTCAAGGCCATATCTTTTAGCAATCGCCAGGAGCATATTATTTACATCAACAGCCGAAAAAGTCCCTGAAATATAGGTCGAATCCGCTTCTTTACTCCAAACAATCGAGGCCCCAGTTTGAGCCGATATTTCGGCCAAAGCCGTCGAAATTGGGGCTTGATCGAACGTCATAGTAATTAGAATCTTTTCCTCCGAAAATTCCGTCTGCACCTCCGGCACCGTCTGAAACTGAATTTCCGAAAAATCCGGTTCCGGCAGTTCCGGCAGGCTGCACCCCGTCAAGATCATTAGTCCGATAACGCAACTTTTTATATTTATAATCCACTGACAAAAGAACAACGCTTTCCCCCTGAAAATTGAAAGTTTCTCCAACATTCACCCGGCCCTCATTCCGTGTAATAATATAATCTGGTCCGTAAATAAATATTCCTGAATCATTATAAAAGTCATTTTGAATCTTTTCTTTTATATCTTTTTTTTCAGGTACTTTTTCGCTTTTATATTTATAGTTTGAACCCGGCGGAGACGACGGAGTCGAAACCGGGACCGGATCAGCTGCAGACGATTCAGGATTAGAAGGAACTTCGACCTTCATTCCTTTAGTCATCCCATCAGCGAAAATTTGAGGGGCCTGAGACAACATAAAACGAATTCCCCAGAACGCTGCATAAACCAAACCGGCCTTAAATGAAAGGTGCCAAATGTGACGTTTAGCAAACCAAAACAACGAACCAATTTTTCCTAGTTTCAAATCTGGGCGATCTTCACCGCCGCCTTGACCGTTTAGGAGAGTATGTGACTGGTAAAGCGCAAAAATTTCCGGTTTTAATTGGAAAGTAACGTTATTTTGAGCGCGAAAACTACGCCCGACATAATTTCCATATAAGGCGTTAGCTACTTGACGCTTACAGCCCCAGGCCTCCTTTACTACGTCAATATCTGCAAAGGGTATCCCGATCCAGGGTAAAACCCTATTTTTGATATTGATAATATGATAGACGTCGGCCGCCATATTGAGAATTGACCGGTTTATATTGTCAGGATGCTGAGTTATGAAAATTATATCGTGTTCTTTGTGGCGATGGGTGCTCACATACTCCACAAATTCTTGCATATAATCTTTAGAACCAGTACCCCCAGCGGGGAGATATTGGTGTACTTCATCTATGACGATTAAAGCCTTGACGGGAATATTTTCCCACCATTTGCACGGGTTACGGTGACCGGCTGAATCTTTCGCATAAAAAAAATCGGTATCGATGAATTTATAATAATTCTTGATGTCGAAGCCGTTCCCGACGTGTTCAGCAATGTACTCATTAAAAGCATCATCGTTTAAATGCAAATTCGTATATAAAACACGCTCGAACGGCTTCCCCTCGCGCTTTTCGTAAGAAAGCCAATCTAACACCATTTCCGCAATTTTTTTAACTGCGAAATAGGATTTTCCGCTTCCCGGTTTACCAACTATCAAAGTTAAAGCCATTTATTAAGTTCCTGAAACTGTAGGAATCCAACTCTTGATGAATTTATATACAACCCAGACAAGCAAAACAGTAGTATAAATTCCCGAACAGGTTAAAACAGTATCAACGGGAAAAATTAAATTTACTTGAGCAATCGTCTGAAAGATCGAATTAAAACCGCTTAAATCTATATTTAAATTTATGTTATCCGCGATCAAATCCAAAAAATTTACAAATTGACGCAGAATCCAGTCAATGCAGGAATAAAAAGCCCATTGTAACCAGTCCCAAACATAATTCCAAATATCAACGAAAAAATTTCCAATCCCGACCAGAATATTCCAAAAGAAATTCCAAATCGAAATTAAAAAGGAAATTATTCCTTCAATACAGGACTTTAAAAGGTTTCCAATCCAGGTAAAAAAACGCCCCATAATTCACCTATGCAAACAGTTTAATGCTCATAAAAAGAGTACCTAAATAAAGGCCAAAATTGCAAATACTTCTAATAATTCTAACTATTGACATATTCGCTACTGCGCCAATATCAACAGAGAAACACCAATACTTATGGATCCAAGGATCGACCCATTCAATAACCCACGGCTGAATCGAACCGCCAGAGGGAACCTGACTGAAAAACGATGTAAGAGCATCAGTTCCGAAAATTTCGTCAATCTTTTCCTTGCAATCGTCGAAAAGTTTCTGATAATCAATTTTATATTCACTCGATGAATTATCAATATAAGTATACTCGGGTTCCTCCTCGGTCAGCAATTCGTCAGAATCGGCGACTTCTTTTTCCTCCGCCTCGTCAGGGTCAAAAGAATCTTCATCGGGCGCGTCGCCCAATTCTAAATTTGTATTTATTTCGGTATTATTCGTAATGTTCACAGTGGTACCCGAAGTCGTAGCTTCCGCCGTGGACCTGACCGAAGATTCCCCGGTAAAATCACCCTGCGCTGCATCGATCCCGGAATTTGTAGACTGACTGAAAACTATTCCCTGCGGTAATTCATAACTAACCCCCCCGGCAGAATCAGACCCTTGCGCGAGCTGAACCCCAGCAAGTGAAGAACGCGCCGTCAAATTATCTGAATAAGGGGACGCTGAATTTGGGGTATAAGTGGAATCAAAATCCGGCTGCATTACATCGTAAAAATGCCCCATTTCCATTAAAAAATCGGTCCGGAACTGGACATACTGCATATGATCGGCAGTAGGCCCAGACGCTTCAAAAATTCCGACAAACCAATATTGACGAAGAAAGACCCCATTTTCATATTCATAAATATGATGGACGTGAGGAACAAAGCCCTGCGGCCTCTGATTATTTAACCACTGATACGAATTATAAAAACCCGGTAGATTTTCAAAAAGAGAATAAGCCAAGTCTCGATTAGTGGTATAAAATCCGACGCACCAATGGGTTAAAGTTCCCGTGGCAACATCCACACCGTTTACAGTCCCAGCGTGCCAAATATACTGCCCATTCTCATATTCAAAACGAATAAAATCATTAGGACCAACACCAGGCGGGAGCCCCGGCAGTTCATCATCATCGTCGTCGTCAT
>JAFSMO010000049.1 GCA_017447865.1 Thermoguttaceae bacterium | reverse complement strand
ATACGGAGGGCCGGCGTCCCGCCGGTCAAGTTAATGGGGGGAGTTTTTCCGCTTCACCACTTATTAACTTGACCGGCGAGACGCCGGCCCTCCGTATCTACAGCCGGTTCACGTCCAGGTACACGAACTGGCCGCCGTTCTGCTCCGCTAGGCGCTTGAGCCAGTTGGACTCTTTCGGTTGCGGGCCGTTTCCGAACTGGATCGCGTTGATCTGTGTCCCCATCGAATTCTTCCGGATCCTCTCCAGGTCGGCGGCGTTGATCGTCGTTTCGTTTTCATCCGCGTCGGTCAGGAAAAAAATCACGTCCGGGTGGCGGCTCAGCGCCATCGTGAGCGCGGTCCGGTGGTCCGTCCCTCCCATGGCCGTGATGGAGCTGAGAAAACGCTCCGCCCCGATCAGGTTTTCTTTCGTCGCGAAGACCATTTTGTTCGTTTCGTACTGCAAAATGTCCTCTTCCAGCCCGTTATAAAAAATGATCTGGAACTGCTGGTTCGACTGGAGCATTTTGAGACTTTTACGGAGTTCCTGCTTCGCGGCCGCCATCGGGGTCGCCGTGGTCCCGGCCGGATGAAAACTCATGCTCGCGGAGCGGTCAAAAACGAAAATGAAGCGGTTCCCCTTCCCGGAGGTCCCGAAGCACGAGACGGTCCCCTTCCCGAACCCCTCAAACGAGCCGCTCCCGACGCCGGTCACATCGCCCAAGCCGTCGGTGACTCGCTGCAGGCCGGTGCTTCCGCTCCCTTCCGAAGGGGCCAAACCGGGAGCCAGAGCCGCGACGTCCGGAACCTCCGGCGCATCGTTCGCCGCGATCTCGGAGGAAAGGGCCGAAATCACCTCCGCCTCGGTCTTTTTGGAGGTGGAATCCTGCGAGGCCGCCTCTTCGCCCGAACTGGAATCCTCGCTCATCGCCTCGGCCGCCGACTCGTAAAGCGTTTTTTCCTCGGTTTGGGTCCGGAACGCGATCCCCACCTCGGCCGTTTCTTCCTGGGAGATCCCTTTCTGAACCGGAACGACTTTCGTGATGGTAAACGTCAGAATCAGCAAAAGGATCGCGTGGAACAGAATCGAAATCCCCCACGACGAGAAAACACTCCCGCGTGAGTTGGTCGAGTCCTGATTGGGAAGCGATGGAGTTTCCATAAAATGGTCCGCAAAAAAACAAAAAATTTTTTACGTATCCTCTAAAAAAATTAATAATACACAAAATAGGCGCGTCTGTCAAGAGGAGATTGCTTCATTTTTGGTGTATCATTTTGAAGCAGTGTTTCATTTTGCAGCACACAAAATGAAACAAAATGCTGCATTTTACTCAAATTCCAAAAAGCCTCACGAGAAAAAACTTCCAAAGAAACGAGAAGCGGGATAAAAAAAGACGAGCGGTCAGTTGGGGGCCTGACTGCTCGTCATAAATAGGCGGTTAGCAAGGAAAACGAGGTCGATAAAAAAAAGTAAAAAAAGCCGACCAGGGATCCAAAAGTGCCGTGGCCTTTGGGGGAAAGCCAACAAACCACCTTAAAATTGAATAAAAAGCACGACAAAAACAAGAACGCGAGCCTTTTATTCGACCAGAGTGGGGAAATCTCCGGCCTTACAGGAAACCTTTCTCCATTTTGGGGAATAAACAGAGGAAAGATTTCAAAAAACCCGTAACGGGGTGACATAATTAATAATTGCAATCTGCGTGTCATTCGCAAAAAAATTTTTTATTTTCTTCACTTGACAAAAATCAGTTTCTGGACTAATATAAAGAACCCCGGCCCATTTCATCCTCAAAAACGTTTTGATCCTTGAATTGGGCAGAGTTTCCCAACGCGAAACCAAAGCGAAACGTCAGCCACTCCCGCTCATGAACCGATTTTTTCTCCTGATTTTCCTGTTTTGCGCCGCCCCGCTCTGCGCCCAGTTTTCGGCCAGTGAGGAAGAATCGGCCAAAGTGGACGTTCCCGCCGGGCGCGAAGTCGTGGAGATCCGAAACCGGGACGACGGTCGCGGCTTTTCCCGCCAGGTCGGCGTCGTAAAATCGTTCAACCGGAACGGCCTGGAGCTGGAAACGGGGGACGGCACGACCACGATCGCCGCGCATCTCGTGGCCCGGATCTACTACCAGAAATCCAACGACCAGCGCCTTGGGGACCAGCATTTCCGCCAGAAAAACTACCGCGACGCGCTGGCCCACTACAAAAAAGCGCTTTCCGCCTCGCTCCGCCGCTGGATCGAGGTCGAGATCCTGGCCCAGATCATCCGCTGCGAGTCCCAGCTCGGCTTTTACGCCCAGGCGATCCAGCATTTTGCCGACCTGAACGAGCTGGAGCCGGAAATGACCGACGAGACGTTCACGTGCATTCCGATGGTCTGGCAGGCGGTCCCGGGCGACGGCCGCGCGGAAGAAACCGCCTTCACCGTGCTGAAAACGCACCTGAAAGTTCCGTCGGTGGTGGTGATGAGTGCCAGTTTCCTCCTTTTTTCGCCGCGGGGAAAAGACCTTCCGCAGAAGCTGAAAATGCTGGCCGAAAACCGGGAAACGCGCGTCGCACTGCTCGCCGAGGCGCTGACCTGGCGGCTGGATCTGATGGACGTGACCCCCGAAAAGGCCGCGCACTGGCGCAGTCGGCTCGAAGCGTTCCCGCCGGAACTGCGTGCCGGGCCGTGCTTCGTCGTGGGTCAGGCTTTTTTGCGGCTGAAGGACTACGACGCCGCGGCGCTCGCCTTTTTGAAAACGGCCTGGGTTTACACCGACTCGCCCGCATTGAGTCAGGAAGCCGCCAGGCAGGCCAAAAAAGCCCTGGAACTGGCCGGGAGAGCGGACGAAGCGGAGAAAGTCCTCGCCAATCAGTAGTCCCCAACAAACTATCACCTAAAGAAGAAAAACCCATGCTGGAAATCATCGCCTCTGGAGGCCTCGTCGGTCTCGTCATTTTCGTTCTTTCCGTCACGGCGTTCGCGTTCGCGGTCAAGTTTTTTCTCGATTTGCGTCCGAAGAAAATCGTGCCGGAAGACCTTGCCGCGGAGCTTCGGGAACTGCTCGCCAACGGCCAGCTTCAGGCGGCGCTCGACCTCTGCAAGTCGAAACCGTGCTCGCTCTCCAGCGTGGTCAGCGCGGGCCTGCTCGAAAATGACGGCGACTGGAACGACATTGAAAAGACGCTCGAGGACGCGATTGCAGAACAGGCGGCCGGCTACTTCCGGAAAATCGAGATCCTCTCGGTCATCGGGAACATCGCGCCGATGCTCGGCCTGCTCGGGACAGTGCTCGGCATGATCACGGCCTTCCAGCAAATTGCCGCGACGCAAGGCTCCGCCCAGGGGCCTGAACTGGCCCGGGGGATCTACCAGGCGCTCGTCACCACGGTGGAGGGGCTGATCGTCGCGATCCCGTGCATCGGCGTGTTCGCGTTCTTCCGGAACCGGGTCGATCAGTTCATGGCCGAAATGACGTCGAAGGTCCAGTCGATCTTCCTCCCGCTGAAGCGCTACCGCCGCCGCATGAGCAACGCACAGCCCAAACCCCGGAAGGAAGCCGGGAAATGAAAGCTCCGCAAGCGCCGCGCAAAGCCGCCGGGTTCAGCATGACGCCGATGATCGACGTGGTGTTTCTGCTGATCATTTTTTTCCTGGTGGCGAGCCATTTCACGAATCAGGAGAATGCCGTGGAGGTGGACCTTCCCAAGGCGGACGAGGCAAAAGAGCTCCCGCCGGAAGAAACGCCGCGTCTGACCGTGACGCTCCCGGACGAGACGCAGATCTTCATCGGGATGAAGCCGATCGCGGCCGCAGACCTCCCGGAGATTTTGACCCGGGAAAAGGCCCAGCATAAAGAAGGCTTCCAGCTGCGGATCCGGGCGGGCCGGAAAGTCCCCTACTCCGCGGTGGAGCCGATTTTGCTTCAGGCCGCCGAAGCGGGAATCTACGACGTGCAGTTCGCCGTGATGGAAGAGGGATTTTAATTAGGAATTAGGAATGCGTAATGCGTAATTAAAAAAGCGCGCGCTTATTTATTCTTCCTCCTGCGGCAAGATGAGGAATTCCACATTTTCCGCGTAAATGTAGAGATGGGGGTCGTCGGTCTGGTTCCAGTTGTACAGAAGAAAGTGGATCCCGGAGCCGAAAAGACCGTCTTCCACCATTTCCGCCTCGAGAATTTCATTCCCGGAAGGCTCATCCATGTCAAGGTTTTCTTTTTTGAAGGACCTTACCCCCTGAAACAGAAGACGGACCTGAATGTTTTTGGGCAGATCAGGAGTGAAGTAACTCTGCAGCCAATTGCAAAAATACAGATCGATCGAAACGGTTTGGGCGGTTTCATCGACCGATAATTGCTCCAGGGAACTGTCGTGGAAATAGTACTGATTTAAAAGGTCCTGAATTTTCATTTCAAATGAACCTCAAGCAATCCGTGGGTTTCACCCACGGCTATTAACATTCAGCCCCTAAAGGGGCTGGGGCGGCCGGGACGGTCGCGGACGGCGGGACGCCGTCCCTCCGGATTTCGGGTAATAAAATGGGAGGCGGTAATGGAGGCCGAAGGCCGGAATTACGCGTCTGAAGTGCCTCAAACCTTTCAGACCGGCGCGTAATTCCGCGCTCCGCGCTCCATTACCGCCTCTCATTCGTATTAACTATTCTTGTACTACCGAAATGACGTTGCAGCCCGGCAGACCGGCGCGGATCTTTTCGGCGCCGTCCGGCGTGATCTGTGTGCGGGTCACGTGGATCGTTTTCAGATTCTTCAGCTTCAAAATCGACGGAATGCACGCATCCGTCACGGCCGTCCGGCCCAGATGCAGGAATTCCAGGTTTTCCAGCCCCTCGAGCTGAGCGACGCCCGCGTCCGTCACCGCCGTATTATCGAGATTCAACTTCTGAAGCTGAGCCATTTTTCCCAGGCTTTCGCACGCCCCGTCATCAACCTGCGTCGAGTAGAAATTCACGTCCACGAGCGTCTGCGCCTTGCTCACCGCCACCGCGCCGGCGGTCGTGACGGCCGTGTTGCTCACGTCCAAGACCTGCAGCTTTTCGGAGGCCGCCAGCTTTGCGAGCGTCGCGTCCGTGATTTTCGTCCCGGCCAGCCGCAGCCGCGTGAACTGACCCAGGTTCAGCCGGGCCGCGCCCGCGTCCGTCACGGCAGTCTCGGCAAGGAAAAGCTGCGCGAGGGCCGGAAGCTGGGCGACCTTTTCAAGCGTCGCGTCCGTGATGGCCGTTTTGTCGAGCGCAAGGCTCGTGAGGGCCTGGAACGAGGCCAGATTCGGAAGCGTCGCGTCGGTGACCTGCGCACCGTTGAGTTTCAGGTCCTTCAAGGCGGGCAGATCGGCGAGTTCCGCCCCGGTGAAACCCTCGGCACTCCGCGCATCGACCACGAGGACGGCGCCGTCGGCGTTCAGACGGACTTTCGCACCGGCCTTCTCGAGCGACTCAGCATCCACCGCCCACACGCTGGCGGCGTTCACGGCAAGGGCGAACAAAACGGCAAAAAACGCAAACTTTTTCATGATTTTCTCCAAGAAAAAAGTCCCAGGAAAGCAGTAATTCAATCAGGAAATTCCCCCAAACCCCCGAGGAAAGCCAGCTCGCGAACGCGCGGAAATCCAGGAGGTTTGGGGGAGTTTACTAATATTTTACCAAACTCCCCGGAAATTTCAAGGGGTGGAAGCGCTAAGCCGTGAATATGATTTCCAAAAAACAATCCTCCGGCAGGTCTTTTTTGAGTTTAGCCTCTTCCTCCTCAGAAAGATTTTCCGAATCGTTTATCGGGTTGATTTTACCGGCCACCGTCACTCGGATCAGCTCCGGAAGATCCTTCCTCAGTTTCCAAAGCAATCCATCACGCACCTGCTCAGGATTCACGCTCAAGGAGTGAGGTTTGGTACTGCCCACCAATTCCACCAACTCCAGATTCCTGCAGTACGAAACATCCAGGTAGTCGAGATTGGGGAGATTTTCCAAACGCAAATGATTCAGCAAGCTGTAATCCGAAAGACCGATCATGTGCAGGACGGGCGAGTCTTTGATCGAAAGCCTTTCAAGCGACTCGAACCCCAAGTTGACCTGATAAAGCTCCCGCATATTCTCCAGAGTCATTTCCTTCAGATCGGATCCTGCCAGGCAAAGGGAACGAACATCGCAGCAATCATCGATCGTCAGTGTTTCCATCCCCCTGCAGCCCAGCGAAACTTTGTGGATCTTCTCCAAGGAAAGGATCCGTTTTAATGCGTAAGTGGAATCCAGGCAACAGGTAATTGTAAGGCTTCTCAGTCGGCTGCATTCCTCCAAAACACCGATTTCATCCTCGAAGAACGGGCAATCAATCAGCTTGAGCTCCTGAATCCGGGGCAGTTTGGGGAGGAGCGCCTCCACCATCCCCAAAGCACGTCCTCCATTCAGCTCCAGCGAACGCAAACGCGGCATTTCTTCGAGCTGCTCCAGATCTTCCGCGGTCAGTTCATCATCCAGGCCCAGGGTAAGTTCCTCAAGGTACTGGAGAGACGAAATGTAACGGACGTCTTCCCGGCGCATTTGACAATTATTCAGGCTGACGCTTTTCAGGTTCTGATCCATCTCCAGATCCCGAAGAATGCCCGGCTGAAGCTGAAGGCCAACGAACTCCAGTGTATTCAGCATCTCGAGGGAATCGAGGTCTTTCATTTCGATCTGAAATTCAGGGTCCGATGACCAGATATCAAGATCCTTCAGATTTGGCATTTGGGAAAAATCGATCCACTTCAGTTTTGGGGAATCCCAAACGGTAAGACTTTCCAGCTTGGGCATGAACTGATCCAACGTTTCCACAGGAGAAGAGGAGTCAATGGTAAGGTGTTTCATCTCTCGGTGAACCTCGTAAACCTCTTCCTTTTCAGAATCAGTCACATGGACAATTTTCCCGTTTTCAACCCGATATTTCCCATCCACGTAATCGATTTCCCGAAGATTGGGCATTTTCTCCAGCAGAATGTGCCAGCTGTCCGGTTCGACCGGATAAGTCATGGAAAGCCGTTCCAACGCGGGCATGTACGGGACGTACTTCTTCCAGGTATTCTCGTTCGGATTCAACTCAACCGACAGACTTTTGATGTGAGTATTTCCATCAAACGCCATCATGTCGGAACACTCGCAGCCCATAATACAGCTTTCGAACGACTCCAGACCCGGAATTGCAGCAATGGCCGTCAGGATTTCCCTGTTCAGGTCCGAATATCGAATGACGAGATTTTTCAACGTTGGGATCTGGGCCAGAAAACCAACCCCCTTGGGAGTCAGAACGGATTGTATCTCTGAAAGAGTCAAAGTCTTCAGTTTTGGAAGAGCGCTCAGCAGTTTGAGATCCTCTTCATCGTCCAGATAGGTCGAAACCTCGATTTTCAAAGATTCCAGGTTCCGGATTTCTTCCAACGTCTTGTACGGGAAGAATTTTTCCTGGAACTGTTTCAGTTTCGCGTCGTCCTGATTCATAATCACCTCTTCTTTCTGAGATCAAACTCAAAAGACTGCCTTAAAAACCTAAACGCCGTCATAAAATATAACGAACGAAATGGGAGAATATCCCAAAATTTCAGGCTAAAAGGCAAAAATTTCAGAAAAAATTTTAAGAAAAGAACGGGGGGAGGAACATTCTGGAAAATATTCCTCCCCCGCTTTCAAAATATTTTTACTGCTTCTTGACTCAAATCAGGTTTGCTCTAACGATTCTTCTTCCACCACCGGCGGAACGGTTTCCCGGTCGGCTTCGGGATCACCCGGCCCTTCGTCCACGCGCCGAACTCGAACGGGCGGAGGCACTGCGGAACCATCCACGCGAAGTGCGTCCCGATCCGGATCAGGCCCATGAAGAGCGCAAACCGGCCCGGCTTCTGATTGAAGAAACTCCACGTGATCCACATCAGGTCCTGACGGAACGACTTCGCCGGCGAACCGGGCGTCCGGGCCGACTCGTTGCGAAGGTGGACCAACTGCTCCGGCAGGTTGATCTTCACCGGGCAAACCTGCGCGCATTTCTCGCAAAGGGACGAGGCAAAAGGAAGTTTCCCCGCCTTCTGCATCCCGCAAAGGTGCGGGTTCAAAATCTCCCCGATCGGGCCGGGGTAGATCCAGCCGTACGCCCAGCCGCCAACGCGGTGGTAAACCGGGCAGGCGTTCATGCACGCGCCGCAGCGGATGCAGTACAGCGTGTTCTGCGTGAACGGATCTTCCAGGACGTTCGTCCGCCCATTATCGATGATCACCACGTACATTTTGCGCCCCGCCGTCGGCCCGTGGAAGACGTGCGTGTACGTCGTGAGTTTCTGGTCCGTCGCGCTGCGGGGCAGGACGCTCAGGAAGTACGGCGCGTACTTGATCGACGGGATCACCTTTTCGATCCCCATGATCGCCACGTGGATCGGCGGCGTGGAGGTCGTCAGGCCAGCGTTCCCCTCGTTTTCGATCACGGTAAATGCCCCGGTGTCGGCGTAGGCCATATTAATGCCGGAGATCCCCATGTCGGCCGTGAGGAAGTGGTTCCGAAGGTGCTTGCGCGCCAGGGCGGTCAGTTCCTCGTGGACCGGCGTGAATTTCTCGCCGAGCTTTTCCTCGAACAGATGGCCAATCTGCTCGGCAGTCAGGTGCAGGGCAGGGATCACGACGTGCGTCGGCCGCTGGCCCGCCAGCTGGATGATGAACTCGCCGAGGTCCGTTTCGATCGATTCGATCCCGTTCGCCTTGAACGCTTTGTTAAGCTGGAGCTCCTCGGAAACGAGCGACTTGGACTTCACGACCTTTTTCACGCCGTGCTCTTTGGCGATCCCCACGATCAGGTCGTTCGCCTCGGCCGCGTCTTTCGCCCAAAGGACCTCGATCCCCTTCTTCTTGAGATTCTGCTCGAACTGGACCAGAAGCTGGTCGAGGTGCTGGATGGAGTAGCGCTTGATCGCGTTGGCGTTTTTGCGCCACTGCTGGAAATTCGGCGTGCGCTCCAGCATTTTCGTGTAGGAATCGTTCGACCGCCGGGCCGACGCGGCCGTTGCCGGGGAGCCGCCGCAGACGCAAAGGTCGTGCATTTCTTTGGATTGGAATGGAAAACCTTCCTGATGTGTGATGGTCATGGTGAGTTCAAAAAGTTAAAAGTGCGTATTAATATCGGACCGCCGCCGCTTCCGGCCGCGCTCCAGGGAAATTTTGACGTTTTCCGGCGGATTCATTCCCGAAAACCCAGTTCGCTGAGATCCAGGTCCCGGAACGATTCCGCCAGCGAGTAGGAACTGGTCCGGACGTTCTTCCGGTTCGGAACCAGAATATTCCGGTCGCACCAGTCCCTGCACCACGCGGAAACGGCTCGCTGCGTCACGTGAAACAGTTCCGCGAGGTCTTTCGTCCGGATCTGTTCCAGATGATTTTCCAGAACAAACCGGAGCATTTTTCGGTCCTTGGGCGTCAAACTGCCGACCAGCGGATTTTGAGGCTTCCGGTCCGTCGCGTCCTTCGCCATGCTGTAAATTTTCTCGGCACAAAGCGCCATGATCCGCAGAAAGAAGCCCACCCAGATCTCCAGATGCGGCGGTTCGTTTCGGCCTTCGTAATAAAGGACCGGAAGCCCCATCTGAATGTTCTCGTAGTACCCTTTCAGGTCCATGGCGTAGTACTCTTCCATGGAATTAAAACCGCGGAAGTTGTACCCGTGAAGCATTAAAATGTAGGTCGCCAGCGCGCGGGCCGTCCGGCCATTTCCGTCCTCAAACGGATGGATCGTCACGAACTGGTAAAAGAAAATGGCCGCTTTGACCGGTAGGGGAAGCTGGTCCTCGTCGCGGTACCAGTCGGTCAGATCCTTCATCAAAGGCTCGACTTCTTTCCACTCCGGTGGAATATATTCCGGCGTGCGGGTCTGACTGTCAAAAACCGCAAAAAGCACGCCCGGCGGCATCGCCTGACGAAAAGCGGAACGTTTGGGAGTCTTGCCCTTTTGGACGATGATGCCATGCAAACGGCGAATAAAATCAAGCGTCACTGGCAGTTTTTCCTCGCTGGCCTGCTCCAGAAAAGTAAGCGCGTTCCAGTAATTCAAAACCTCCTGCTCTGCATTGATTTTGGTGTTTCGGCCCTTCTCGCAAATGACCCGCTCGACCTGATCGTAAGAAAGGAGATTTCCTTCAATGCTGGTGGAAAAATGCGTCGATTTCATTTTGGCATGAAACGCCAGTTCCTGACGGACGCGCGTCGGAAGCTGAAGGTACTCCAGCGAGGTTCTGCAGCGCTCAATATTCATCAAATCCCGCACGATTTCATGCGTATATGCGAAATGTGGCTGAAACATTCTCCCTCCGGTTCCTTATTACTTCCTTATTCGTTCCTTATTGCTTCGCTATTTTTTCCTTATTGCTTCCTTATTCGTTCCTTATTTTTTCCTTATTGCCTTTTCCGGGATGGAGGAAATGCGGCCGCGGAGCCTCTTTTGGACGGGCGAGGCTTCTTTTTATGTGAAAAAAGGCGCTCCAGTCGCGGGAACTGTGCGCCTTTTCGATTTTTCCCCAGATTATTGGATGAACTTGATCTTTTCAACCAAGGTCTTGACGGTACCGTCAGGCTGTTTCTCGCCGGTACAAATACCGAGCATCTTGATGACGTAGCGATACTTCAGCGTGTCACGCCCCGGGCCGCCCCAGCCGAGTTCGATTTCAAAATCACTCGCAGAACCTGCCGCACCCCCCATCGCGGAGCGAATCTTCGCACGCACGTCCGCCTCATCCGGGTCGGTTCCAGTCTTCATTTTGCAAGACTTTTCGCCCACCCAGACTTTGGTCAGGTTTCCTTCCGTGTTGCTCACCAGAGTAATACGGAGCGGCTTGTTGATGATGTCGTTCTGCTGCGCCTGTGCTGAACCAGGCTTCGGCAAACGCAGGTTAAAGTCACCTTCCGGGTCCACGATGTTCAGCGTCAAAATAAAGAAGATCAGCAGCTGGAACACCATGTCGATCATCGGTGTCATGTCGCCTTTTGGCACTGGGCTGTTTTTTTTCGCACGAGCCATTGTAAATCCTTCCGTTACTTAACTTTAGCGGTTGCACGCAGTGCAAACGTTTCGATGTCTGCTTCCTGGCACGTGTGGATCACGCGGTTAATGAAGCCAATCGGTGCGTCTTTATCCGCACGAAGAATGACCGTCATGTCTTTGGCGGATTTCTTCTTCTCGTTTTTGACGAATTTGACTTCTTTATCCAGAGCCGCTTTCAGACGCTTCAGGTCTTTGTCACCAAAGAACTCTTCCGCGCCGATCAGCACACTGTATTCGTTCTTCTTCTTTTCCTGCCGGGCGATCTGGAGTGTCACCGCGTCCGGAATCGGTTGTTCCGGCGGCTTCACAATGTCGTTTTCAGGGAGTTTCACACGCGCGTTCTGGTCCGCATCGGCGAAGTTGATCAAAATCATGAAGAAAATGAGCAACTGGAACACCATGTCGATCATCGGCGTCATATCGCCCTGAACGCCCTCGCTCTCTTGACGTTTTCTGGCCATAATTTACCTCCTAGCCCTAAAAGGCACAGCGGAATTACTTCTTGGACGCAGCCGCAAGGAGCTTGCCGATCAGGTCTTCACTGATGGAACTGACTTCGAAGACCGTACGAGTCAGTTTGTTGCGCAGGACCTGGTAAAGGCAAACGGCAGGAATGGAAACGATCAGACCGACCATCGTCGTGAACATAGCCGTCGAAATACCACCGGCCAGTTCGTTCGGTTTCGGAGCGGCCGTCGCATTCGCGATAACCTGGAAGGACATGATCATCCCGTTAACCGTACCGAGCAGACCAACGCTCGTAGAAGTACTGGCGATCAAACCGACGTAGCTCAAACCCTGTTCGTAGCTCATGGAAATGTCGTCCGAGGTTTCCTGCATGGCAGCGACGGATTTGTCCATGCCCGAGGCGACTTTCGCCATACCCGCGGCAAGGACTTTGCCCAGGTACGTGTCGTCTTCTTTGACCAGCTCGTACGCTTCCGAGAACTGGCGGTTCGTGACGAGTTCTTCAAACTGGTTCTTCAGATCCTCCGGCACGTTGGAGCTGACACGCAGCGCGAGGATGTATTTGAAACCAAGCGCGACCAGAGCGAAGGAAATGCCGAGGAAAACGAAGCTGTAAAGAGGACCCAAAGAATGGTAGGTCCACATCAGAATGCTTTCTTTTTTCGCTCCACCGTCATCAGCGGCGTCGTCCTGGGCCATCACGACCGGAGTATCACCAGCCACAGCAATCGCAAACGTTCCAGCCGGAACTCCGTACATGGCGACCAGATAAAGGGCCGCAGCAATCCAATTCAGCAAACTTCTTTGCTTCATTTTTTCCTCCACAAGTTGAATAGTGTAAACGATTTGTAGTTTTTGTAGGACGGTTCGTGCTTTGGAAGCACTGAAAATCTTTCTGAAGCGGTCAAGGACCCCGACCGACTCCAAAAGTTTATATTTATTTTATATAGTTTACCCCAAATAATAAAAATATCAATCGGGGAGGCCTAAAAAAACAGAAAAATTTTTGGAATTTTTTCGAATTTAGGCCAATGGGAAGGATTTTTCTGCCTTCTGCGCGTTTCTCAGGGCAAAAGTCCGAAATGTTGAAACCTTATTTCTTCTTCGCTCCGTAGCGGGAGGCTTTCACGCCCTCCAGTTCTGCCGCACGCGTTTCGTCACGAAGTTCCACTCGGAAAATGTTGATCATCGCGTCGAGCGCTTCCACATGGAACTGTTTGTTCGTGTTGTAAAGCAGGTGCGTGTGCATGTAGGAAATCGCGGCATCCTTCGGTTTTTTGGAGGAAAGCTGGGCGAATCCCAACGCATTGTAGAGCTGCGCGTTCAGCGGATCTTCGGCCGAGATGATGTTGTCCGTGAAAAGCTTCTGGATCATCTGGATCGCTTCCGCGTTCTTCCCTTCCAGAACCGCCGCGCGGGCCAAACCGCAGCTGGCCGCGACCTGCATTTCCGCTTTCACGCCTTCCAGTTCCTGATTCTTCACCATCGTCAGGACGTCCTTGAAATCCTTCGTGGCGGAAGCGGCGTCTTTCTTGAGGAGCGAAATATTGCCACTCCCGATAAGACCGCGAGCCTTGAGAATCGGCGCGTCCTTCGCTTTGGAAAGCATTTTGAACGCGTTGCCGGCCTTGGTCAGCGCTTCGTCCGTTCCGATGAGCATGTTCAGGTTACCGTAAATTTCGGTCACTTCGTAGAAGCGGTAGAAATTCTGGTTTGCCTTGTCGGCGAAGTATTTATCCATCGACTTGAGAACGTCCGAAATGGCCATACTTCCGGCAAACGCGCGGCCAGCCAAAGCCCGGATGTGGAGGAAGTCACGTTCCATTTTCATGAACTCGTTAAGCTGCCCCGGGTCGATGTTTTTCAAAGTGTCGATCGCGTCCTCAAAACGGGAGTCCTCAATGTATCCACGAGCCTCATCCATTTCTGCCGGTTCGCCGGTAAACACGATTTTTTTCACGTCACCGACCGGAACCTTTTCCGTACCGCCAGCAATGGACGCTTTAATCTCGTCTTTTGTCATGTCGGCAATGACCGCGTTGCGGATGATGTCGCCGTTGTGACGCACAATCTGGCATTTATCCTGTGCCTGAACCGTGACGCAAAGCGCAAACAAAGCCAACGTGAGGAAGCTGCCAACCAAACGCCGTTTCATAGTTAATCTCCTTGTGTATGATGTCCCTTGGGGGAATTAATTTTGTCGATTATTTTTTCGTTCAGCGAGAGCCCCGCGTGAAGCAGGACCCCCGCGACTGAGAAGTTACTTGTTTTCCGGTTTCTTCACGAGTTTAATGACCTTTTTGGCCGGAGCCGTTTCTGCCGGTTTTTCTGCCGGAGCATCCGCCGGTTTTTCGGCCGCTGGTGTTTCAGCCGCCGGAGCCGGTTTCTTCACGACTTTCTTCACGACCTTCTTCACCGGCTGCTTGTCAGCCGCTTCCGCAGGTTTTTCAGCCGGAGCCGCTGCCGCCGGAGCGGGTTTCTTCACGACCTTCTTCACCGGTTGCTTGTCAGCCGCCGGTGCCGCCGGTGCTGCCGGAGCGTCACCAAAGCCACCGAAATCAAAGACCGGGGCTTCTTCCTGCTTCGGTTCTTCCTCGACTATCGGGGCGTCGCCGAATCCCATTGCCGCAAAGGCATTCGCAGCGGCCTTGGAGTCCACGACCTCATCGCCGATTCCGAGCGAGACCGGACCGGATTTTTCCTGAGCCGGAGCCTGGAATGACGTGCCGTCCTTCGGGACCGAAGTCTGGGCCAGCATCGCCTTGCGGCGTTTGGCGGCCTTGGAGTTTCCTCCACCACGCAGCATCATGAAGAGAACGACCAGCACGACGAAGCCGCCAATTCCGTAGTACGTGTAGGTAAGCCACTGCGGGGTGGGCTTCGGCTTGGGCGTCATCATCTTGCGCGCGTAGTCTTCCTCGTGAGCGAGGCGGCTCATTTCAAGCCCTTCGAGCTGCTCATTGTCTTCGATCTGGGCGGCAGTGAAGGCGTCCGCGTCTTCCGGCGTGTCTTCCACGACCTCACGCTTCCAGTTAGCGAAACCGGTCGGCTCTTCACCGAGGGCTTTCTGAATGTTCCTCAGAAGCTCCTCGTACTTGCCGGCAAGCGGTTCGTAAACCAGGCCGTCCTTTTCAAAGTATTCGTCCGTCGGGTTACCGTCTGCGTCGAGCTTCTGGATCGACCCGCCGTAGTCGGTGCTGGAGCCGTTTCCGCCGTCAAACGCTCTGCGGATCCCGTTCATTGCGGCAGTCAGCGCTTCCTGCCCCTTCGGGTCCGCCTTGCCCTTGGCCAGACCGTAGAGGTAGTTCACGCGGTTCTCCTGCAGGAACGCATAGTAGTAGAGCCAGCGTTTCTGCGGTGCCGTCGGATCGTCGTTGCTCTCATCAATGACAATGTAGCCGTTCAAACCACGCTGCACGCCGCTCCAACCGCGACAGATCGTCTTTTTCTTGTCATCGGACTTGATGCCGACGCGCGCCTGAACCAGGAGGTTCACCTTTTCCTTCGCTTTTTCCGGATCCGTGATGGAAAGCGACCAGTTGACGTACATGTTCATCATCTTGTACTGGAGTTCCATCAGGCCCGGCTTCGCGGTGAGGACGAGACGGTAGTATTTGTCCGCCTTTTCATAGTCGCCCAGTTCCTCGCAGGTCTCGGCGATTTTGCGCTGCAGACCGACGGCAAGGTTCGCGATCTTCGCTTCGTCAGCGTTCGGCACGAAGTCGCCAGGAGCTGATTTCATGCGGTCCAGCATGGTTTCGTAAGTGCTGATGGCGGACTCGAAGTATTTCTTCGACTCGTCACCCACCTGGTTCCCTTCCATGCTTCCTTCGGCCAGCGAAATGAACGTCTGCGCGATCCAGTTCAACGAGGCGTAGGAGGTTCCGTTTTCACGTTCCTGAATTCGTTTCAGGAAGTCCTCGAACCCCTTCTGAACATCTTTGACTTTGGCCAGCGCTTCTTCATCGCCGGAGGCTTTCATACTTTGCAGGTTGTCGCGGAGCTGGACCCCCAGACTCATGTACTTCCTGGTGAGTTTCTCTTCCATGTCGGTATTCGCGCCTTCGGACGCCGCCAGTTTTTCGAGGCGATCCATGGCGTCGTTGGCCTTTTCCATGTCGTTTTCCGAAACGAACGCGACCAGAGCGATGTTCAGGATCTTGTCCTTCTTGTCATCCGTCACGGACGGGTGGCCGTCGCAGAGGAGTTTGTACGGACCGATCGTCTCATCGTTCAGCCACTTGACCGCGCTCTTGTTATCGCCTCGGCGTGAGTAACTGTCGCAGAGGGTCATCGCGGCGGCCAACACCGTCGAGGTCACATCTTCCGGTTTCTTCACGGATTTCTTCAGTTTCTGAGCGCCGCTTTCGAGCAGATCCAGAGCGAGTTTCTGGTACTCCGCGGCCTGTTTGGCCGAGAACGGCTTGGCGTTCTCATCGGCGCGTTTGAATTCGATGTACATATTCCAGAGGCTGAACCCGATGGAGAGTTCCAGCGCCGCGCGGTTTTCATTATCCGACGGGATTTTCTGGATGTATTCCTGCGCCATATCAACCGCGCCGACCATCAGGCAGAGCTTGCAGAGGCGCTCCCACTCTTCGGCCATCGCCATCTTGGTGATCGGCTTCGGAATCGGCTGCCCCGCATCGTCCACTTCGTCCAGAGCGTATTTGGAGGGCTCCGCAAGCATTTGAGCCTTCATCTCAATGCAGGAGGCCAGAAGCTCAAGTTCGCTCTGGAACATTTTGAGGGCTTCTTTCTGCGTGATTTCTCCGGACTGGATCTGCTTCTTCACTTCACGGTATTCCGTGCTGATCAGCAGCGAGAGGTACGCCATTTCGTAGTAGAGGGCGTTCGAGGCCTGCGTCGAGCTGCTGTAGCGCTTCGCAATGAAATCCAGCATGGCGATGGATTCGTACTGTTTGCCAGCGAAGTAAAGCATCTGCGCACGGTAGAAACGGTCCATCGTGAGGATCTCGAACTGCTTCACCTTCAAAATGTACGACTTCAGGGACTCGAGCATCTCGAAGACCTCAAGCAGTTTCGGCGGATTGTTCGTAAGAATGTCCGCGATTTCCGCCTTGCGGTCCGCATCGGTCGCGGTCTGCTGTTCGGAACGGGCTTTGCAGTAGATCGAAAATTCCTTCAGCGCGAATTTGTGCAATTCAAGGTACAAATTGTCACGTTTTTCCGGCGGAAGCTTCAGGTTCGCGGCCTGCTTGGTCTTCAGTTCCTTCTTGTAGTTCGCGAAGGTCAGGCTGGTTTCCTGATCACCCACGTGCTCTTCCGGGAAGTAACGAATGTGCAGGGCGCGGATCTCGTTCAGGAACGGGTTGCCCGGCAGAGCGTTCAAACGGCGAACGTCGTCTTTCAGAGTGGCGCGCCATTTCGCTTCATCCTTCGGTTTGTTCAGTTCCAGGAAACGTTCCATGAAGGCGATGTAGGCCAGCCGCATCTCGATGCCGACTGCGGAGCCTTCCATGCCGTAGGTACGAAGAATGGAGCCGGCTTTGGAAGGATCAAACTGTTGCATTGTTTCCAGAAGAATCGCCTGCTGGTCTTTGTCCGGCTTCACGCCCGAATCTTTGTCAGCAAAGATTTTCAGGTAGCACGTGCAGACCTCGACGAAGACGTTTCGGAGAATTTCGTCCTGCGAGATGACCTCCTTCAAACCGCTGTACAGGTCGCCGAGGATCTCGATCGCTTCGCCTTTTCCGGCGTACTTTTTCATCTCGATGAACATTTTGGCCTCATTAATATGACCGCGGAAAGCGATCAGGAGGCCCTGTTCCTTATATTTATCCCAGAAGAATTTGTACTGCTGGCGCGCTTTATCGAGGTTTTCGTTTCTCTCTTTGCTGCCCTCGGGGTACGTTTTCGCGATTTCGTAGTACGTGTTTCCGCGAGCCATACGAATGCTGTGCAGCTCGTTCAGCATGTCGTTTCGCCTGGCGTTCTGATCTTTGTCTTTCGTGTCAAGCTTCTTCGCGCCGTCGAGGATGATCTTTTCATACTCCGTGAGGAAATCCACGTTCTTTTTCAGTTCGCCGCGGGCGAGATCGTCGTACTTCTTTTTGTCGGCGGTGAACTGGGTCTTGCGTTTCTCAAGTTCCTTTTTTTCCTCGTCGTTCATCTTGGAATCATCAACCTTGAAGGGATCGTTCATGCTCCCCATGGCCTGGTAAACCAGGTTTTTATTCAGGCGGATGTTCGGCAGAAAACCGATGGCAACGTAAAAATTCTCCCCATCCGGATTTTCTTTAATGTATTTTTCGAGGAGCACGATCGCTTTGTCGTAGGCTTCCAGGCGGTCTTCATATTTTCGCGCCAGGTTGGCGGAGGCTTCCGTCAGCACGGCAAGCTGAAAATCGTATTCCTTTTGGAAAGACGCGGGAAGCTTCTTTTCTGCGTTCAACTGTTCCAGATAGTAGATCCCCAAATCTGCAAAGCCGTTGAGTCGCATCAGCGTAATAAAATTGGACAGATGAGCGGTTGCTGCCGCGTCTTTATCATCCGCCTTTTCGGCCGCGCGCAGGCTGGTGGGGGCGAAAGCCAAAACCCACGCAAAAACGAGCGCGAGGACCAGTTTCAGGAAGTCGTTTGACCGGTTCCAGAGCATTTTATTTCTCCTCTACACGATATAATTCACTTTGGTGCACCAAATGTCATTTTTATTGAAGCGTTTGTGATGGTAAAAAAGTGCGTACTTTTCACAATTTATTATTTTAACCAGAAAATCCCGGTTTGTGCAAGGCTCCCCCCCCCAGAAATTTTCCAAAAAAATTGAAATTTTAGAAAAAAAGTCAGTTTGGGGGAGTCGAACACCCCACCCCTTGACTTTTTTCAGGCGGGGATTAAAATTTGAGGAAATGAAAGTCCCCGGGCCAGGATTCCTTCATGGGCCTCAAAAATCCCCATTTTTCCCTTTCACGAAAGTTCACGGCGCGAGTCTCCCGCCGTTCGTTCCCATGCGTCACCCACTCGAAGAAAAATTCGCTGCCGCCAACAATCTCGCGCGCTGGTCCCCACACCGGATCCTGATCGGCGTCTCCGGCGGGGCGGACAGCGTGGCGCTTCTGCGGCTTTTCTGCGCCTGGCGGGAAAATTTCGGTCTGAAACTTTTTGCCGCCCACGCGAATCATCAGCTCCGGGGTGAAGAATCCGACGGGGACGAAGCGTTCGTGCGGAAGCTCTGCGCGTCGCTGGACGTTCCGTGCGTCTGCGAGCGGCTGGTCATTAAGCGGACGGCCGACGGACTGGAAGCCGATGCCCGGCGCGCCCGGTACGATTTTCTCACGCGGACCGCCGAAACGCTCGGATGCCGGTTCCTCGCGCTGGCCCATCATCGGGACGACCAGGCCGAAACGATTCTTTACCGGATCCTGCGGGGAACGGGACCGGCGGGGCTGGCCGGAATGACGAAACTGCGGCGGCTCACCGAGGCCGTGACGCTCGTGCGGCCTCTTTTGACGTTCACCCGGGCGGAGATCCTGGACTACCTGGCGGCCGTCGGGCAGAAATTCCGGACCGATTCCAGCAATTTCTCTGTCCGTCTGGCCCGAAACCGACTCCGCCTGGAACTCATGCCGCAGCTCCGGCAGGATTTCAACCCGGTGCTGGACGCGGCGCTCGTGCGGCTCGGAGGGCTTGCAGGGGAAATGTGCCGGTTTGTGGAGGCTCAGGCCCAGAGACTGGCGGATCTGTGCGTCGCCCCGGTCGGGAATGGGCTCCGAATCCAGCCCACGCTGCCGGAAGTGCGGCAGTTTACGGAGTTTCTGCCCACGGAATCCCGGCGGTTTTTGTGGACGGAGCTTTTCCGGCTTCTGTGGCGTAAAAACGGCTTGCCCCAGCAGAACATGGGGCAGGAAGAATGGTCGCAGCTCGCGCAAATGGCGATGAACGAAGAAGAAACGGCCCGCGTCTTTCCGGGAAACGTCCGCGTGAGGCGGGAAGACGGCGAGATCTGGATCGAGTTTTGAGGCTTTCCAGCGTCACAAATCAAGATAAATCTCTCGCAACAGTTCGTACCCCTCCGGTTTATCATCCGAAACGCCGATCAAATCGCCGACCCAGGCGCCCTGGCCCAACCCGCCATACGCCATCAGGATGGGCAGCGGGTCCGTGCCGAAGTTTACCGGGTCTTGCAGGTCGATCATTCGGGATTCTTCAAAGGAGTAGTAAACCTTTTTGGTGTGATTCATCGTGAAGCGAAAATCACGCCCGTCCCTCAAAAAGAGTCCTTTAAACGGGTCATTAATATCGATCCCGTACTCGTTCAGCCATGACTCATCACCGCTACGGATCTTTTCAACATAGAATTCGATCTCTTTCGTCACGTCTTCCTTTGCGGCCTTAAAGAGACCTGAAATATTTTTAAAGGATTCAAGCTGCGCAGCGTCTCCGTCTCCGGGAGAGCCATTCTGAACGGTACGCTCATACATTTTTCGCAGAGTTTCATTCCGGGAATCTTCCGGGATCAGCTTTTCGTCCGCCATAAAGAAAACATGATCGCCGGCCCACTCTTTGGAGAGCATTTCCCTTAACGCGCAAAGAACCGGGTTGCCCCTGCATGAGGACTCGTATAATTTCAGGCCGTAATCAAAATCTCCCGGGTCGATGTACTCCTTTTTATCGACATTGACCCACGTATAGTACTCGCCCATTTGGAACCCCGAAAAATATTTTTCACGAGCACGCCAAGCGTTCGACCGCCTCGGCGCGGCCGGTCAGGGGGTTGAAGTCCACGATCGTTCCGTGGAGCTGAACGTCTTCGTCCGCCACGTCGTACGCAACGGGGCGGCCGGTCAGCGTCGCTTCGGTCACGCACTCGATTTTCCGGCCGATGATGCTTTTCATCGCGCCGCACATGCCGACGTCGCACTGGAAAGCCGTCCCGCCGGGGTAGATCTGCTCGTCCGCCGTCACGACGTGCGTATGGGTCCCCAAAACCGCCGTCACGCGGCCGTCCAGGTAGCGGCCCATGATTTGCATGTCGCTCGTCGCCTCGGCATGGAAATCGACCACGATCACTTTGACGTCTTTGGGGAGCTGGCGCAGAATTTTGTCCGCCGCGTGGAACGGGCAGTCGATCGGCTGCATGAAAACCCGCCCCTGAAGGTTCACGACGGCGGCGCGGGCGCCCATGCCGATCTCGAAAACGACGAAACCCTTCCCCGGGGCCTCGGCCGGATAATTGCCCGGACGGACGATTCGGGGGCAGCCCTCCAGGACCGCGATCGCTTCCTTGCGCTTGAACGTGTGGTCGCCCATCGTCAGGCAGTCGATCCCGGCATCGATCAACTCGTTGTAGATCGCGTGGTTGATCCCCGAGCCCGCGGCCGAATTCTCGGCGTTGGCCGTGACGAATTCCAGACCCAGTTCCTGACGGACGGTTTTAAGCCGCTGACGGATCAGATCGCGGGCCGGTTTCCCCACGATGTCGCCGAGGTGCATGAAACGCATTAATCATTCCTCCTCGTCGTCATCGTCGTCATCGTCGCAGCTTTCGTCGTCATCGTCAAAATCGTCATCGTCATCGTCGCCGCTTTCGTCGTCATCGTCGTCGCCGTCGTCAGCATCGTCGAAGAAATCGTCTTTTTTGTCCTTTTTGGGGTCGTGGCGCAGGAGGATCCCCTCTCGTTCATACGGGTTTTCCATTCTGCCGTCCCAATGAATGATTTCCTGAAGAAGAACTTTTTCGCCTCGCAGAACCCACACCATAATATTGCACGGGAGTTCAAACTCTTCCCCAACGAGATCGAATCCAAAGGCGTGCGTACTGAACGGGTCGGCCTTGGTGGGCATTTTGCCGACGGTCGTCCGGCTCGCGTTCGGGAAGACGAGCGTCGTTTCTTCCTCGCCGGTTCTCGGGTTTTTCATTTTGACCCGCACCACCGTGTCACGGACGCCAAAGGCACCAATCCAGCCCAGGACGCTCAAGGTGGCTTCCGGATCACCAAACCGGAGGGTTTTCAGGAGCATGTCGTCATCATCGCCCAGGTAGCAGTCGTCGATCGCGTCCTTGAGGCGAATCTTCCGCAAATCCGACCGATTCATCCAGCGGCTCTGAAGGAAAACCGGGGCGGTCTTCGTTGGGTCTTTTACCGTTTTATCATCCAAAACACGCACTTCCACCGAGGCGGTTGGATGCACGTCGCACGGGTAGTCGATTTTCAGGATCCGAATTCCCTGCGGGGTCAGCACGGTCGAAACGTACTTCTCGGGCTGAGCGTCCTGATCCAAGGACTCGCCGACCTGGGCAAAAGCCGCGGAGCAAATGATTAAAAGGCTGAAAATGGGCGCGAAAATGAAGTGTTTCATGGGTCCAACGCGAAAAAAGGATTGGTTTCACAGGGCGTCAAAGCCACTCTTTCGAAAGAGTTTTTCAGGCGGCGCCGTTTCCATGACTGGATCAGCACCATTTAATATTTTCCATCGATTTCAGAAAATTTCCATCAGAAAATCGTCTTTTTTTCCTCTTGCGGCAGATTTTTAGCGTTAAAATCGGAAAAAGATTCAAAACCGCCTCAAAACGAGGAAGCGGAACGGCCGGGAAACCGATCGGGCGAGGAGGCACGGGAAGCCTTCCCCGCCCGTGAGCGGTTTTTATTTCACGCGCCCCGTTTCCGTCACGACTCGCAGCCAGAACGGATTTTGGCGGTCTCCGCGGGTTCGGACGTCTTCGAGCAGCGTCTCCAGGTCGGGCTTCATTTCCTTCAGGCGGAGTTTCTTCCCGTTGACCATGAAATTGATCTGCCGGTCAAAGTCGAGCATTTTCGGGCCGACCCAGACCGTGACGTTTCCGGTCGGAACGTCCACCTTCAGCGTGTTCACCGTCTGCAGAAGCTCGGCGGAGATTTTGGCCGCCATGACGTTTTTCTTCGGGAATTCCGCGGGCAGAACCAGGCTCTTTTCCGGAAGTTTCTCCACGTCCACCCACCAGAAGAACGAATCCCACGGCCGCATCGTGTGGACCGTGAACGATTCCGGGTAAAAGTCGCGTTTCTTGCGTTCCATCCAGTCGAAAAGGGTCAGGATCTCGTCCGAGAAATTCTCGTGGCCGCGACCCAGAAACTCCGCGACGGTCAGGTCGTAGCCGTTCTGCATGTAGCGCGAAAGTACGCCGGCGTTTTCGCCCAGGATCTGCCCGTCCAGTGCGCCGCAAATGAAGTAAAACGGGAGATTTTTCGCGTTAGGCCAGTAGTATTTGCAGTACTTGTCGCAGTGGCAGGAAATCGGAATGACCCCCGCCCAAAGGTCTGGATGCGCGCAGCCAACGTCCCACGCCGCGTCGCCGCCCTCGAAATGGCCGGAGAGGAAAACCCGGTCCGTGTCGATCGAAAACCTCTGCGTCACGTGGTGCAAGACGTTCAGCACTGCCGCGTGTTCCCGGGCGGAAAACTCGTACATTCGCTGGTCTTTCGCCATCCACTCGACGGAAACCACGATGTAGCCGTTCCGGCCCGCCTGCCCGAAACGGAAGCCTTTGGGATCAAACGTTCCGGTCCACCAGTCCATCTCCTGCTGGGGCGTGTCGGTCACTCCGTGCAGGCAGATGATGGCCGGGTAAAGCCGCTGCGGGTCATACTCGAGCGGAAGCTGGACCCAGTACTTGATCGGGCGCTCGTCCACGGTCGAATTGGTTTCCAGCGCGAAGAAACCGTCTTTTCCGAGCCACTCCTCCTTCGTCGTGCGGACCGGAGGCTTCATGTGGGAAAGGATGGCGGAAATGATTTTCACTGAGCTTGCTTCTTCCTGCCGGAACTGGCGCAGAAGATCCTGGCGCGTCACATCGTCCCGGGCCTCCATGTAGTTCTGGATCAAGTCGCGGATCCGGACGGCCGAAACGGCGGTGACGAGCCGATCCGTTGCGCTCTTGCTTCCCATCAGCCAGCACGTCACGGCAAGCGCCAGTTTTTCCTGCGGGTCCGTGCCTTCCACGTCGGCCATCTGCTCGAACGCCTCCATGCGCGGGAGCGTCGTGTAGTTCACGGTTTCGAGGATCTCCACGAGCACCGGCTTCAGGACCGCGCGGGTTTCTTCGTCCTTCAATTCCTTCCAGCACGCCTGAATGTTTTCGATCAGCTTTTCGATCCGCTCGTCCATCGCCTTGAACTCTTTTTTGAGGTCCTGGACCTGCACGAGCGTTTCGCCCGCTACGCCCTTGGTCGGGAAGAGGTCGAGCATTTCCTGAACCAGCGCGTACTGGCCTTTCCCCATCCGAAAGTGAAGCTCCTTGAGCGCACGCTTGGCGGAAAGCTGACGCACCATCGCCAGCGTCGGGGCCAGCGTCTTTTTGATTTTCTCGGCGTCCTCGCCTTCGGCCTGCTGAATGACCCGGTTCAGTTCAAACGCGGCGATTTCGTACCGTTCGGCCTGGATGAAAAACCGGGCGATTTTCTGGGCCGCTTCCACTTCGGAGCCTTTGCAGAGGCGGATCGCCTGCTTCCGGAGGATCTTCAGAAGCTGGTCGGTCGGAATGTTGCTCGTCGCGACGCGCATGTCCCAGATGAAATTAGTGCACTCGATCTTGGTCCAGACGGGTGTGATCTCGGTGATGCACTGAATGATGTCCTTCGGCCCCCGCGCGGTCGCCATTTGGATCGTTCGCCGGCCGTGCTCGTCGAACGGTTCCTCCTTCAGGAGAAGCCCCATCCCCTGGATCGCGGGGCCTTTTTCAAGGATTTTCTGCCGAAGAACGAATTTTTCCGGAACGACTTCCAGCTCGGAATTGCTCTGCACGTCCGCGATCTGGCGGCGGGGGACGTACGTCCGTTTCAGACCGTCGTCGAGGAACACGATGTTCAGCGGCATAATCTGCGACTGCTCGTTCGCGTACTGCGGCATTTCGCCGAATTTCGGGAGCATTCCCTCCGAGCCGAGCAAATGCCGGCCGTCCTTGAGCAGAAGATCCGTCGCAAAAGCCGTGGAAAAGCTGAAGCCCAGGACGATCAGAAAGAAAAACGGGAGTGAACGGCGGAATGTGAGCATAATTTCCTCATGTTGGAGTGCGGCAATACAGAAGCCGAAGGCTTCATTTGCCGCTTTCACTTAACAACCGAAAGACGCAGTAATGAAAAAAGGGGTTCACGTGGGGAGAGTCCAGCGCAGTTCAGCGGCAAATGCCTCTTCGAGGCCGTATTGCCGCAAAAGAAAGCGGTGAATGCGCTCCGCGCTGTATCACCGCACTCCGATATTTCAAAAACTCCCGATCAGCATTTCCACCACCAGCCGCCAGCCGTCGGCCAGAACGAAGAGGAGGAGCTTGAACGGAAGCGAAACCATCGTCGGCGGGAGCATAATCATCCCCATCGAAACGAGGATCGACGAAACCAAAAGGTCGATCACGAGCATCGGGATCAGAAGCTGAACGCCGATGAGGAACGCCGTCTTCAACTCGCCGAGCATGAACGCCGGAAGCAAAACGTGAAGCGGCACGTCGTCCGCAGTGTACCGGGCCAGGCGGCTCTCGTCCGGAGGCGTGGAACTGTAGCGCCAGAAAAGCAGAATCTCCTCGGTGTTCCCCGCGCGCTGAAGCTGGCCGGTCATAAAATCCCGCATCGGCTTCAGGCCTTTTTCAAGCGCCTCACTGGAGGTCAGTTCCCCCGCCTGGTACGGGACCAGCGCGTCGTTCCACGTTTTCTCCCACGTCGGGTACATGATGAAAAACGTCATGAAAAGCGCGAGCGCGGCAAGGACCTGCGTCCCGGGGATCCCCTGCGTGCCGAAGCCGTGGCGAAGGATCCCGAGCACGACGAAAATGCGCACGAAACTGGTCGTCATCATGAGGAACGCCGGCGCGAGACTCACCGCGCTGATGATCAGCACCGTGAGCGCAGAGCCCTGGATCCCCTCCGGCGAGACCCAGGAGGCCACGTCCCAGAAATTCTTTTCGCCGGTCTTTTCGCCGATTCCTCTACTGGCGTTTTCGCTGTTTTTTTCCCCGACGATTTTGATTTCCGAAGCGACCAAATCCGCCACCGCTTTTTGTGCTCTTTCTTCTTTCGTCAGCGTCGGGCTGGCAGCCGGGACCTTTTCGTTAAGTGCGGGTTTCAGTTGAGGGGCCGAAAACTCCATTTCCGATGAAGTGGCGGGCGTGTTTCGCGCGGCAGAGGTCTGGGACGGAGCAGTACGAACGGGTCCTTGCACAGGGAGTTCCGTTTTCACCTCCGGCACGGTTTCCGGCTGGATCCCGGGATTCGTCCAGACTTTGTATTTGGGCTGCGACTGAGCCGGGGCCGTTCGGCTGGTGTAGCTCTGGGCTTTCATTCCGGTCGAAAGAGCAAAAAGAGCCGCAAAGACGAACAAAACCACGAGCAGGACCGGCAGGAAACGGGCTTTCATGCTTTTTCCCCTTCCTGCTTTTTCGCGCTCCATTCCCGGAAGGCGTTCCCCGCGTCGGGAAGTTCGCCGCCGCACCGGCGCGCCAGGCGCTCCACTTCGTCCGGGTCATCAATTTCCCCCACGCGGTCCAGACCGTTCTGCGAGAGGGAAACGATGAAGATTTTCTTCCCGCACCGCATCAGGTATAATTGCTGGCGGAACGCGAGCGGCGCCTTTCCAAGTACTTCAAAAACGTCTTTGGGAAGCTGCGGCGCGCCGCCGGGCGTGTATTTTTTCAGGACCAGAAGCAAAACCATGAAAAGAAGCGTGACCACCGCGACCGAAAAAACGAGCTTTTTCATGCCGGTCGTAAAGGTGATTTTCGATTCCGGAGCCGCAGAACCCTCGGCCGCCTGAGCGTCTTCAGCCGTGAAAAGGGAATTCTGCGCACAAGCAGGCGAAACGCCGCTGAACAGAAGAGCCAGCGCGAACAAAAGGATGATTTGAAGGTGGCGCATAAAAACTCCCCCGCTTACAGAAATTCCGTGATCCGTACGCTGAAGCAGCCGTCCACGACGAGCAGTTCACCGCGGGCGACCGCTTTTCCGTTCACCAAAACATTGACCAGATCGTTCACGTGTTTGTCGAGGATCACCACGGAGCCGGGCTTCAGTTTGGCCACTTCCGAAAGAAGCATCGTGGTCTGGCCCAGCTCGATGCGGACTTCCAGCTCCAGATTCCCGAGCGAGGCGATCTGCTCGCGGCTGAACGTTCTGCGCTCCTCCTTGCCCGCCTCCTTTTCGGTTTGATCCGGAATCTCGAGATCGGGGAGTTCGGGGCACGGCGTTTCAACGTCTTCCAAAAGGGCGTTGAGTTCTTCTGGAGTCAGAGTAGAATGCTTCATCTTTTTCCTTTTTATTCGGAGTGAGGGCCTAATTTTCCGGCGGCTCGTATTCAAACTTCTTCCAGATGAACGGCTTGCGGTTGGTCGGTTCGATTCGCAGCATGACCTCGCCATTCTGGAAAATCCTCACGGTACCGTTCGTTTCGCTCACCACGATCGCGATCGCTTTGGTGCATCGGGTGATCCCGGCCGCCGCCCAGTGACGGGAGCCGAGGCCCTTGGAAAGCGTAATATTGTCCGCCGGCGCGTCCAGAATTCTGCAGGAAGCCTCCACGATCCCGTCGGAGGAAATGATGATCGCACCATCCAGCTGGGCGATCTCCTTGATCCCCTCGCGGACTCGACCGTCGTTAATGTCGCGTTCGGAGCGGCTGTAACCGCGCACCGGGTCGAACCCGCCGGCGTGGCTTTCCGAAAGGACCCGCTGTTTGTCGCCAACGACGAAAAGGGTCCCGACCGGTTTTCCCTCACGGCCGCTCAAGCCGATCTCGATCGCGAGATTCACGATCGTTTTCAGCGTGTCGAGCGGGACCGTCGTGTTGAGTGAACGCAGGTCGGTGCTGGTGAGCCGATTCAGGTGTTCCTTCAGGGAGATCAGCGAAACCGTGTCGATGATGTTCGACTCAAACCCGCCGTACATCGCGACGATCTGGCTGCCGGGCTGAATAATATCGTCCGCGATACTTCTGAGGATCGCCTGCATGAGCTGGTCGTACACGGGATTCCCGGTCATTTCGAGCGTCACGGTATTGAACCCGGCCTCTTTCGCGCCCTGAGCCTGCTCCTCCGTATTTACCGCCACGATGAAAGGGACTTCGTCGCCAACGACTTTCTTGACTCTCGCCCAGTCCGCGGTTCCGTCATAAAGCATAAGGATCGCCGAAGCGTTGAGCTGCGAATACATCGCGCACGCATGTTCGACGAAGTAACGGAATTGATCAGTAATTCGGAGGGTATTAACCATTTCTATACAGTATTTTTAAATGGGTAAATTTTAAAATTAATGACGTAATCTCAGTGGTCCTCCGAAGAGGAATCTGAAGCTCAAAATCTTCTCTCGGGACCAAGGTTCAAAAACGGCGATTGGGTTTCTTCCGTTTTTTCTTTTTCTTCCCGCTGGGCCACCGCAGTGTCGGGGTGACGCGCCTGACAGTAGGCGATCCACTCTTCGCGCGTTTTTTCCGGCTCGCCGGTAATTTTCCGCAGGGATTTCATCGTGTAGTACTGAAGCGCAGGGTCGTTATCCATCAGCGGAACTTCAAGGGCCACGATCGCCCGTTCATCCTTCAAATCGCCCAGCAAATCAATCGCCATGTGCCGAATATCCAGGTCCGTCTCGTTGGCGAGGATCTGGATCAGTTCAGGAACCGTCTGTTCGCCGCCGTAGGTTTTCCAGCCGATGCAGGCGGCTTCACGCACGTCCCGCTCCGGGTCTTTGCCAGCGAAACGAAGGGTTTCTTCCGTGATCGGAACTTTAAAATTGGAAATGGCGACGACTGCCGCGCGGCGCATCGTCGGGTCGGTCTCTTCATGGATGATCGTGGAAAGGGTCTGCGCGTACTCGACCTGCTTCTCGGGCGGGACGTTCGAGGCGTTTTTCCCTAATTCACTGATTTGTTTCAGACGCTCATCCGGCTGCGGGACCCCCGCGATCGGCTTGGCGTTGTACATCGCCTTGCAGCCGCCCAGCGAGACCATCACCGCCACGAGCATCAAAATCGTCCAAAATTTTAAAAATCCATGCATAATCTGGCCGCAATCATATACGGAGACCGTTTTATTTTTATTTTCCTACTTATATCTTACACTTACAATTCATTTTTTGCAAGGGGAATTTGCTTTTTTTGGAAAATTTCGTAAAAATTTTGAAATCTTTCCGTTTCTTTCTTTCTTTTTTTTCAAGAAATGGTATAATATAGAGAGATTTAAGTTTAATTTGTTTATGGAAGGGGAAATTTTTATGCCCATTTACGAGTATGAGTGCGACGACTGCCGGAAAAACTTCGAAGAACTCGTCTGCGGAAACAACGAGCCGAAAAAGTGCCCCGCGTGCGGCAGTTCGGCAATTCACCGCAAATTGAGCGTCCCGGCCAATCCACACGCAGCAGGAAGCGGCTGCGCGGCTCGTGACGCGGGCGTTTGTTCCCCTGAAACCGCCCCGGCCTGTGGCTGCGGCTGCGGATGCGGATGCCACCATCACCACTAATGAGCGAAAGGACGCCTGAATGACTCCATTCTCTCTGATCCGGACCGTGGCAGAAGAAGTCACCCTCGAAGAAAAAGCAGGCCACGTCACTTCCCTGTTTTTCGGGATACTCGCACTCGTGATTTTGATCCTCATCGCGAGTTTCGTCATTAAGCACTACCGCAGCGCCGCGCACGCCAAGGCGGACCCGACCGAAGTGATCCACTCGATGCTCACGAACCTTCAGAAATCCTACGACCACGGCGAAATTTCGCCCGAAGAATACCGCTCCATAAAAGCCGAGCTGATCGCTCAGCTGCAAGATTTAATGAAGAATTCCTGATTCACCTCCTCACTCCCTGTTTGCAATTCATAATTCAAAATTCATAATTCATAATTAGTTTGATGGACGACAAACCGTTTAACGAGAGTAAATCCACGAAGAAGCAGGCGTTTTGTTCCTTCTGCAAGAAATCGCACCGCGTGACGGGGCCGCTGGTAGAAGGGCCGGGGGGAGTCCACATTTGCAGCGAGTGCATCGAGCTGTGCCGGTCCATTCTGGAGCAGGAGAAAAAACGCCACCAGGTCCCGCAGACGGCCATGATGATGGAACGCCTCACGCCGCGTCAGATCGTTGCACGTCTGGACGAGTACATCATCGGGCAGGATTTCACGAAAAAGGTTTTGGCCGTCGCGGTCTATAATCACTACAAACGCCTCGAGCACGTCCGCACCGGAAACGACGAGGTGGAGCTCGGCAAGTCAAACATTCTGCTCATCGGCCCGACCGGCTCGGGCAAAACCCTGCTGGCGCAGACGCTGGCGAAGATCCTGAACGTTCCGTTTGCCATCGGCGACGCCACGACGCTGACCGAGGCGGGGTACGTCGGCGAGGACGTGGAAAATCTGCTGCTGAAACTCCTCATGGCGGCCGATTTCGACGTGGAGGCGGCCCAGCGCGGGATCCTCTACATCGACGAGATCGACAAAATCGGGCGCACGACGCATAACGTCTCGATCACGCGCGACGTTTCGGGCGAGGGGGTCCAGCAGGCCCTTCTGAAAATGCTCGAAGGGACGATCGCGAACGTTCCGCCCAACGGCGGCCGCAAGCATCCGGAGCAGCAGTTCATCCAGATCGACACGAGCAACATTTTGTTCATCTGCGGCGGCACGTTCGTCGGCCTGCCGGAGATCATCGAGCGGCGCCTCGGGAACCGGACGCTGGGCTTCGGTCAGACCGCGGTCCTGCCGTTCCAGGAAGAAGAACACGCCCCCTTGACGCGCGTGACGAGCGAGGACATCATCGAGTTCGGCCTGATTCCGGAATTCGTTGGCCGTCTGCCGGTCATCACGGCGCTGGACGAACTGACGATCGACGACATGATCCGGATCCTGAAAGAGCCGAAGAACTCGCTGGTGAAGCAGTACTCGCAGCTTTTCAGCATGGATAACGCGGAGCTGGTTTTCACGCCGGAGGCTCTGGACGCGATCGCCCGGCTTGCGAAAGAAAAGCGCACCGGCGCACGTGGCCTGCGCTCGATCATGGAAGAGGTGATGCTCGACATTCTGTACGAGATGCCCGACCAGCCGAGCGGCGTGCGGTACATTATCGACGAAGACGTCGTGCTCGGGCACCGCAAACTCTTCAACTTCGAGGAGCAGAAGAGCAAGCGCGCGTAATTTCCCCAAACGTTCCAACGCAGTTTAAAATCAAAAAAAGTTTTTGAAACACGCTTTCAAAAACTTTTTTTGTTGGTCAAAACCGTCCGTAATATCGGGCTTTACTGCAGCATTTCTGAGTAGTTTTTCGCCGCCCAGACGGCCAGTTTCTCGCGGAAGATCTTCGCGTTGTGCCGAATGTCCACCGGGAAGTTCGGGTGGAACATGATCGTCTCGATTGATGCCGTAAGCGGGCTTTCCCGGCGCAGAATGTGCAGATCCGTCCGCAGCTGGAGCAGACTGTGATTCTCATCCAGCAGGATCTCCTCGTTTTTCGGCTCGATGATGATCACCGGCTTGAGCTTCCCTTTCGGCAGGCCCCGCTCCGGGATCCCGACCAGGGCCGAGCGGTTCACCTCCGGGTGCTGGTTGAAAATCGCCTCGCAGCAGACGGAGAAAAGCGTGCCAGACGTGGTTTCCACCCGGTGCGCCTTGCGGCCGCAGAACCAGAAGCGCCCTTTTTCGTCGAAGTACCCCACGTCGCCCATGCGATGCCAGACCCGATCCGAACCGTCGGGGAGTTTTTCGTGCACTTTGGCCAGCGCGTTCGCCTCGGTCCGAGTCACGTACTCCCGGGTAATTTGCGGCCCGGTGACCATCAGCTCGCCGATCTCTCCGGCCGGAAGTTCCTCCGCGTCCTCAAGCGTCGGGATGGGGCCGTCCGTGATCCGGATGATTTTCCACTCGATCGACGGGAAATGCCGCCCGACGCAGACGCCCGCCCCTTTTCGGGACTCGGCCGCCGTTTCGTTCAGAATCTCCGTGGAGGAAATCGTCGCGACGGGCAGCGCCTCGGTCGCTCCGTACGGCGTGTGGATCTCCCCTTCCGGACTGATGATCTCGCGGATGCTGCGCAGGACGTTTTCCTGGACCGGCGCGCCCGCCGAAAGGATCATTTTCACGTTTTCGAGTTTCTGCCCGTTCGCGTGGCACCACGCCCCGACCGACTTCCAGACCGCCGGCGAAGCGAAGGACTGCGTGGCGTTCCAGTCGCGCACAGCTTCGAGGATCTTTCGCGGGTCCACGGCCGCAGGACGGCTCGCGTCCATGTCGGGAATGACCGCGGTGGACCCCATCGCACAGTTAAAGAGCCCGAACATCGGGAACCCGGGCAGATCGGTCTGGCCCGGCTGGATCCCGTACTGGCGGGAGATTTCGTCCACCTGCGTGTTGAACGTCCGGTGCTGGTACAAAACGCCCTTCGGCGCGCCGGTGCTTCCGGTCGTGAAAATGATCGCGGCCGGATCGTCGTCGGTCACTTCCTCAATGCACGGCCCCGGGTACGGACGTTTCCGGAGCTTTTCAAGCGTCGGTCCACCCCAGAACCACCGGCGGCCGACCGTCAGCGAGTACTCCGCGTTCGGGTAGCGCAGACGCATGAACCGCCAAAGAGCCTGCACTTTGGAAATGGCCACGAACCCATCCGGGTCGGCGTCTTCCAGGCACTGCAAAAGGTTTGCACCGCCCATTCCCGGATCGATCAAAATCATGACGGCGCCGGATTTCAGCAGACCAAACACGCACGAGACGAAATCGATCCCGGGCTTGACGAGCAGCGCCATGCGCATCCCTTTTTGAACGCCCATCTTTTTCAGCCCCGCGGCGACCCGGTCGGAATCTTCGTCCAGTTCCCTGAAAGTCATGGTTTTGTACTGACGTTTTCCGGCTTTGTATCCGAGCGGCTCCACGACCGCGATCTGGTCGGGCTGGGTTTTGGCAAAATTCGCAAGGCGACACGCGACGTTAGAATTACTCATTTTGGCTCTTTTCCGGTGAAAATTAATAAATCAGTGCGTCCTTAATAAACTACTTGGAATCAGAAACTTTTTCTTCTTCCGGCTCCGAATCCGCTGGCACATCTTCTTCCGGTTCCTCAGCTTGCGGCTCCGTTTCTCCGATCGGTTTCCCGGAATAAATATTTTCCTTGACTTCTTCCACCACGTTCCGAACGATTTCACGGTTGGAACGTTTCTCGGAAGCGATCTTCTTTTCGCGATCTTCGGCTTTTACACGGTTTTCCTCGATGTTACTATTCTTCTGAACGACATCCTGCGCCCCCTGCATCATCGCCTGGCGCATTTGGGCCTCCTTTTCTTTTTCCTCTTCGGCCTTTTTGCGTTCCATATTCTTTTTCATCCACTCGTCCAATGGGAAATCTTCGATGCTTCCATCCTCCGCGTGGCGCATTCTCAAACGGAACAAAAGGTTTTCGTCGTCGTCAATGTTCGAGTTCCGGACGAATTTGTTCCAGTTGGTTTGAACGTAAAGCCGCTCCTCGTCCGTAAGCTCGTACCCATTATTCAGCACATGGTACACCAGCGACTCGACCGAAAAAGTTCGGCTCGTTTCCATCTCTTTCCGGGCTTTTTCAGCGTCACGATGGATTCCGCGCACATCGCTTTCAGTCTTTTGGATTTCAGAGTTTGAGGTCCAAATATTAGCCGGCTGGGAAAGCTTCCAGGCTCCCCAGGAAAAAAAGCCGATGAACAGAAGCACTACCAACAGACGGCAAAAGGTCCCGAGCCAGGAAATCTGAATTCCTGCGTCGGGCGTTTGATCCATACGGCTAACCGGCCTTCGCTTGCTAAATCGGTCTAAGTCTCTCATACTGAATAAAAAGATTCAAAACCAGGAATGAAAAGCGAACCTCTTCGAACTCATTCTTTCCTGAAAACGAGCGTCCCTTTCGGAAGCCCGAGCAAATTCTGGATCACGGGGCACTTCACCATGAAAAGGTGGATCACCGGCCGGGCGGACGGCTGCATCGTTTCGTAATTTCCCTGACCTTTCGCGATCACCAGGTCGGACCGGAGGAAAACCTCACGAAACTCCTCCGAAACTGCCGAATCCGGCGCGCCGGGAACGTCGCAGCCCGTCGTAATGACCGGGCAAAGAGCCGTCAGGCCCGCAAATTCCGCGTCCTCGAGGAGCGCATCGTTCACCACGGCACCACCCCGGACGGCAACGGTCACGGAAACGTACTTCTGCAACTGCTCCACCAAGAGCGCGTCCCAAACGACTTCCCCGCAATTATCGCAGACGTAAAGGAGGGTCTTCACGTCCTCACGCCGCAATTCCGCCTCAAAATCGGCAGAATCCAGACCATTTATCGGCCGATTGGCCGCTTCGTCCACAGTTTTTATGATTTCGTCTGCAGAAATCGACTGAAATGTCGCGAAATCGATCACATTTCCGGCAATCGCGTACCGGATGGCCGTTTCGAGGGGATTCGAGGAGCTTTCCACCCGCTGGCGAAGCTGGGGCAGGATGGACTTCGTGATGGCGTTGATCTCCCGCTTGATTTCCAGGTACGGGTCCGGATCCTGAAGGACTTCGCGGATCATGGCGTGCATCTCGCGCCCGATCTCCGGGGGCGTACGCTCGAAGTCGGTTTCAGCCATGAGCCGGCCCATCCCGCGCAGGATCGCTTCACGCTTCGCCTGATCTTCGGTCAAAAGCCACGCGGCATCGACGGCCTGCCGAAACAGGCACGAAAAACACAGTTTCCGCATCAACATAAAAAACCAACCGCCGCTTCCGGCCCCGCCTCCGGTTCAAGCTTCCTCTAAATCCCTTTCCAATCGATCAGCTGTTCATCCTTGCAATTCAGGAGCCGCTTGTACATTTCCGAATTGACCGCGTAGGAAACCGTCTGGTGATGTCCATCCGCAAAAACGAAACCGCAAGCTCCTGCGTGAACGGAGCCAAAAGCATTGATTCTGGTAAGGCCTTGACGGCTTTGGAATAATTTACCATCCGAGTAACAACGTGTTGTATCGTAATTGTGCCCACCCAAAAAGCAGTCGTCATCATCGCCAACAGGAGACGAGACTTCACCGTAATTCAAATTGAGTTGGCGTTCTCCCACCAGGATCGTATTGCTCAGACCGTCTATAACGTCTTTTTCGTAAACTTCAGTATTCGCGTCGCAGCGGAAAATCAGGCCTCCCGCATCGTAATGCTCCTGAGCCGTACTACTCTCTACACCTGTTACCGCCCCCGCATTGGCAGCGTAATCGCTTTTTCCCGAAGCGCTCACCCCCCCATGGGATTCACCATCAGAATAGACCGTGCGTACCAGCGTCAGGTAAAGCTTGGAGGGTCTGCACGACGGGCAGTTGAACAGCGGAACCGCAGTTTTCAATCGGGTCTCAATGTTCGCATCATGGAGGTTTGTCAGCTCAATGTACGGCAAAATACAGTAGATCCAACCGCCGCGCTGCTCATAGTCAGTTCCTTTTTGACGGTCACCGATGTAACAGTACCCGCTTCCACCAGTAACGAAACGGCCGTCATTCATCGAGTTGTGCGTATTTAACCCCAATCCCTGCTGCTTCATGTTATTGTTACACTGCAACTGACGGGCGGCCTCACGCGCCTGCTGGACCGCAGGGAGCAAGAGTCCCATTAACACTCCAATGATTGCAATGACGACCAGAAGTTCAACGAGCGTAAATGCTTTTTTCATTTCAGGTTCCTCTTCAGGTAAAAAATCCCCATAGTATATTTTGTATTATACTCAAAGTACGCAAAACGTCAAGGGAAGAGAATAAAAATTTAAAAAAGAATTTCCTTTATTTCGGGGACGACATTACCGCCCCCGAAATCGGAACGTTCAAAACCGGCCCAGAACCAGCGTGGCGTTATGGCCGCCAAAGCCGAAATTATTCGAAATGATGTAGTCGCACTTCCGCTCCACCGGGACATTTGGCGTGTAGTTCAGATCGCACTCGGGGTCCGGCGTTTCCAGATTGATCGTCGGCGGGATCACGCCCTTTTGAATGACCAGCGCCGAGAAGATCAGTTCGATGCCGCCGCTTGCGCCGAGAAGGTGACCGGTCATGCTTTTTGTGCTGGAAATGTTCAGTTTTCTCGCGCCGTCCTCGCCAAAGACCGCCTTCAGCGCCCGCGTCTCGGAAATGTCGCCCAAATGCGTGCTCGTTCCGTGCGCGTTCACATACGAGATCTGCTCCGGGTTCAGTTTGGCGTCTTCCAGAGCGTAACGCATGGCGTCGATCGCCCCTTCGCCGTTTTCGCTCGGCTGAACAATATGGAACGCGTCGGTGGAGCAGCCGTAGCCCAGAACCTCAGCGTAGATTTTGGCGCCGCGCTTCTTGGCGTGTTCGAGCTCTTCAAAAACGAGAATCCCGGAGCCTTCGCCCATCACGAAGCCGTCACGGTCCAGATCAAACGGGCGGCTCGCGCGCTGCGGGTCGTCGTTGCGCTCGGACATTGCGCGCATCGTGCAGAACGAACCCATTCCAATTTCAATGACGGAGGCCTCCGATCCGCCGGTGACCCCAACGTCCACCTTGCCCAGACGAATCGCATCGATCGTACACGCCATTGCATGAGCGGCACTGGCGCAGGCAGAGTTTACCGAGAAGCTGGGCCCTTGCAGATTAAACGCGATCGCGATATGCCCCGCCGCGGCGTTCGGCATCAACATGGGGATCGTAAACGGGGAGAATTTGGAAGGGCCCTTTTCGATGTAACGTCTTTCCTGTTCCTGCAGCGTGGTCAGACCTCCGACGCCCGTTCCGATGATACACGAGCAGCGCTTCGGATTTTCCAGAGAGAAATCAATGCCGGAATCCTGAACGGCCTTTTTTGCCGCTACGATCGCGTAACGGGAAAAGTCGTCCAGGTGCTTGTTTTCCTTAAAATCAATGTAGCCTTCGGTCGTATAGTCAGAAGCGACGCATCCGGCAATTCGCGTGCGAAAACCGGTCGGGTCATATTTGGTAATCGGCACGATTCCGCTTTTCCCGGCCAAAAGAGCACCCCAGACCGCGTTCCACTCGCAGCCCAAGGGAGAAACCAACCCCATCCCTGTAATTACAATCCGACGATCCATCGCCGTTCTCCCTCATAAAAAAGGCAGTTTCCCCTCAAACAGAAAACTGCCATGCAATTTGACAAAATTACGCGTCTTTATTCAGTTCTTTTTCAATGCTGTTGATCACGTCGCCGATCGTCTGAATGTCGTCAGCGGCTTCTTCCGGAATGGTGATCTGGAACTCTTCTTCCAGTTCCATGGTCAGTTCCACCAAATCGAGGGAATCCGAACCGAGGTCCTGAATGAACGAAGTGTCCAACGTGAGTTTGTCCTGATCGTAGCCGAGCTGCTCACTGACGATTCTGAAAACGCGTTCTGCAATATCCTGAGTATCCACTTGATTTCTCCTGAAAAAATAAAAGTCTGACAGAAAGTTGCCTTTATTGTGCAATTTACCACATTTTAGACTTTATACAAGCCCCCCCATGATAAATTGCCGTAAATTTTGTGAAAATTTTACGAAATCATGCCGTCATGCCGCCGTCAACCGGAATGACTTGACCGGTGATATAGGAAGCTGCATCGCTGGCGAGGAAAAGGACCGCGTCCGCAATGTCCTGCGGCTCACCAACACGATTGGCCGGAATGCGTTTTTTGGCTTCCGTCATGATCATGTCGCCCAGAACCGCCGTCATATCCGTCGCGATGAAGCCCGGAGCCACGGCGTTGACCGTGACTTTACGCTTCGCGTACTCACGGGCGACCGTCTGTGTGAAACCGATGATCCCCGCTTTCGACGCGGAGTAGTTCGCCTGACCGGGATTTCCAACCAGAGCCGAAACGCTCGAAACGTTGATGATCCGCCCGTAACGTTTCTGCATCATCGGAACGATGCACGCCCGGGTGAAAACGAAGACGCCGCGGAGGTTCGTCTGAATCACATCGTCCCAGTTCTCGTCCGTCATCTGCGCCAGAAGAGTGTCCCGGGTAATCCCCGCATCGTTCACCAGAATATCGACTTTTTCCCACTTGGCCAAAACCGCGTCTACGACCGCCTGACCTTCTGCCGTGATCCCCACGTTCGCGCCGAAAGCTTCCGCCTCGCCGCCAAACGCACGAATTTCTTCCACCGTGCCCATCGCACGTTCCGCGGTGGTGGCAACACACGCGACTTTCGCGCCATTTTCAGCCAGAGAAACCGCAATCGCGCGGCCAATTCCACGAGAAGCTCCGGTCACGATCGCAACACGACCGGAAAGGTCAACCGTCAAACGGGATTT
This sequence comes from Thermoguttaceae bacterium, assembly GCA_017447865.1. Taxonomy (GTDB): domain Bacteria; phylum Planctomycetota; class Planctomycetia; order Pirellulales; family Thermoguttaceae; genus RGIG3701. Next base: position 68,154 of record JAFSMO010000049.1, on the reverse strand, counting down.
TTTTTCTGCCATAATTAAACTCCAAAAATGAAAAATACAGGAAAAAGACGTATTACGCCTTATTTTCTTTTTTTTCGGTTTTTTACGTCAATTACTTAATTCTTTTATTGAGATTCGGAGGGCCGGCGTCGAGGCGAATCTCACACTTCCACGCCCTGGCACGGGATTTTCCGGTCGATGCGCTTCATCAGGCCGCGAAGGACACGCCCCGGACCGATTTCCCAGAACGAATCGTAACCGTCGGCGATCAGCTTGCGGATCGTCGTCTCCCACTGGACCGGCGAGAGGATCTGACGCACGAGGATCGCGCGGATCTCGTCCGGGTCGTTATGCGCTTCCGCGTCCACGTTGGAAATGACCGGGAATTTCGGGGCCGTGATCTGCACGCCCGCCAGGACTTCCGCCAGACGCTCGTCCGCCGGACGCATGATCGGCGTGTGGAACGCCCCCGCAACGGCCAGCGCAACGGGCCGGGCCGAGCCGGTTTCCTCCGCCAGCTTCACGACGCGCTCGCAGGCAGCTTTCGTACCGGAAACGACCGTATTTCCCGGGCAAAGCAGATTGGCGATCTGGAGGATCTCCCCCTCGCGGGCCTTTTCGCAGAGTTCTTCCACGACCGGGATCTCGGCGCTGAGCAGACTCACCATTCCGCTGGGAGTCGCGTCTGCCGCGGCCTGCATCGCTTTGCCGCGTTCCGCGACCAGGCGCAGACCGTCCTCAAAACTCAACGCTCCGGCACACGCCAGCGCGGTGTACTCGCCCAGGCTCAACCCCGCAGCGCAGGAGCACGCCTCGACGACTTCCGGATTGGTTTTCTTCAACGATTCCAGCGCCGCCAGCGACGTGACAAAAAGGGCCGGCTGGCTGATGACCGTCGTGCTGAGCTGCTCGATCGGGCCGTTGAAGCACAGATCGGTCAGCGAGTAGCCCAAAATCTCGTCGGCCCGGTCAAACAAAGCCTTGGCTTCGGGGAGCGAATCGTACAGCGCCTTCCCCATTCCTACGACCTGGGCGCCCTGGCCCGGAAACAAAAAAGCGGTTTTTCCCATGATTCCTCAAGATGAATGAGTGCGAGTCATGAACGTCAAAGGCCAACCAGCGCCTTTTACAATTCATAATTCAGAATTCTTAATTCATAATTTAAAAAAAGCCTCATCACGAATGAACCAATCATTCCGCAATGAGGCATCTTTTTCCTGAGATCAACGGAAAGTTTCCCTTGCGGAAACTCATTTCTCGTTGACTTCGACGACCTTCATTCCCCGGTACTGACCGCAGTTCGGGCAGACGACATGAGAAAGAACAGCCGAGCCGCAATTCGGGCAGTAGGAAATCTGTTTAGCGGTCTTTCCGTCATGAGCACGACGGGAACCAGTACGGGCGTTGGAGTGCTTGCGCTTCGGAACTGCCATGATACACCATCCTTTAAAAAAGTAATACGGGTAAAACTGAAAACTCAAAACAGGCCAGTATTATACCAGAGTTCCAATAAATGTCAAGGGGTGGGCTCAAGAATCCAAAAAATTCTTGAAGAATCGCGGGATTTCACCACTTTGCGCATTTTAAGGAAACGGTAAAAACGCCAAAAACGCGAAAAGCCCCCCAGAATCTCAAAAACCTGGTCGATACTCAGTCATGATGGCAGTGGCAGCAGTCGCAGCCGCCTTCGTCCTCATCGTCGTCCATTCCTTCGTCGAGGAATTCCACGATCCGGTCGAACAGATCGTCGTCTTCGATGGCGCGGAAGACGTACTCGTCCCCGACCTGCTCACATTCCATGAGCAGATCTTCGTCCTCGTCCTGATCTTCGTCGCAGGACTGGAGCCGGGCGTAACTTTTCCCCTCAAACTCAAAAACTTCGAGGACTTCAAAAGACAGTTCCTCGCCCGTGTCGGTCACAGTATTAATAATGATCGGCTCGTAATCGTCGTGTTCGCAGCCGCAGTCACAGTGGTCGTGATGGTCCATTTTTTCCTCCTGTTAATTTCTGAATACGAAACATCTATTTCTATATTCTAAACGAAATTCATTTTTTGGGCAGGGGGACCGGCCAAATTTTGGCAAAATTCTGGCCTCTTTTACGAAAATGCTTCGACAAACGTAAACTTGACGCATTTTCACTAATTTCCAAAACCGGAATACTCCCATTAATCAGAACTGCCGGAACAATCGGAACAATGCGTCTTTTCTCAGGGGGTTTGAATTTTTTTTTCTTAAAAACCGTTTTTACCAAGGTCAGAATGTATGGAATTTCACAAGGATTCCATTTAGTCCGTTTTTAGGAATATTCGCGGCGCTGACGTTTATACACCTTTTAGAGCGAGCAGGTTTGCGATGGAATGCAACCAAAGTTTTATTGAAGTACTTATGTCCCGGAACACCGCGGCACAAATTCGCCGCTGTGTCTGGACCTTATTCTTTATGGGAGTCACACTCTCTGCACCCCTTTGTTTCGGGCAGAGATTCGTGCAGCCGTCCTATACTCCTTCGTCCACAGACGCTTATTTCTCTGGAGACTCCAATCGGGTTTTTCCGAATCCTTTCCAGAAAGAGTTTACGCCTTTTAAAGCAGAGCCGGGGGACTCAAAGCCAATTCCGGACCGGGAGGTACGTCAGAAAAACCGGGCCGAACGGCGTGAAAAGTTTTTAAAACGTTTCGGTGGTTCCAAAAATGAAGAAAATGAAGAGAAGGAACGCTCCGCTTCTTCTTCCAAGGTCGTGTACCCCGATAAGGATCGCAGGGGCAGAAACACTCCGCCGAGCCGGAACCCGATGCTGTCACCCGCTCCGTTTGTATGGAACGAGGACGAGCGTTCCCTGAACGGAGAAATCACCGAGGCTTTGCCGTTTAACGATCCGGACGACGTTTCCGCCCAGATTCCGCCTTCCACCCAGCCGATTTACGGCCAGGAGGACAATAGCTTCGAGAACGATTTTGAAGAGGAAAGCGATCTTCTTCTGGAAGACGTGACGATTCCAGCCGCGCCGAAACTCCAGCCGAAGGATTCCGGGCAGTCATCTCCTGAATTCATCCTGGAAGATGTGACGTCCGCTCCGCGTGAAGTTCCTTCGAAAGCCGGCAAAAATCCAAAATTGACTGCTGAAACGAAAGATTCGGATCTGCTGGACCTGGACATCGAGGAATTGGTACCGACAGAACCGACTCACGAAACCAGGCGCCAATCACTTCACTCCCGGAGATTGGGAGCGAAGCAGGCCCCGAAAGCGGAAAACGACGAAACGCCCGAAAATCCGGAAACTCTCGACGATTCCGACGAGTCCATCGATCTGATTCTGGAGCCGGTACCGGAAACTTCCGATTCCCGCAAGGAGCACTCCATCCTGCAAACGACGCAGATTCTTCAGGATTCCAGCGTTCAGCCGGCGGCGTTTTTCTCCCCGGGAAGCGGCTCGCAAAACACGGTCCAGTACCCCGTCCGGAAGAAATCAAGCCAGTCGGGCACTTCCTCATGGCCCAGTTTCCCGTGGTCTGAAAACCAAAAGAAAACCACCCCGGAAACCAAATCCAAATCCTGGGATCATTCCTCCGTGGAATCCCCGTCCAGGGAAACTGCCGAGCCCAGAAATTCCGTGAAATCCCCAGTTTCGGCCGAACCCACGGTTTCCGCGGGCCCGCAGTCGGTGCTTTCCGAAGCCCCCAAAAGTGGCATGCAGTCTGTTTTGTCCCCGGAAGTTACCGATCCAACCCCGAAAGAATCTTTTTCGATTTTGGACGATTCGGCATCGAAACCCGTCCAGCAGAAGCAAAATCCGGCTCCGCGGAACACCAATTCGCCGGCTCCCGAAAAGCAGCCGAAAGCGCAAACCCCGGCCCAAACGCAGTGGGATCCTCTTGCGTCGGCCAGTGCGCCCAAGCCGGAGCAGGACGTTCCCACGTACAATCCGCCGTTCCCGGAACGGAGCGCTCCGACCAGCCGGCTGGAAATGACCCAACCGATCCGCGAGGTTTTTAAAGACTTCGGGATTCGGAAGACCGTGGAGAAAAGCGCCCTTCCGTGGTACGCCCAGTACATTCGTGACCTGGACGTGAACGAGGAGCACCTTTTCAACTCCCTGCGCGTCCTTGGAAATGCGAAACTTTCCCAGAGCCAGTGTCAGTTCACCCTGATGGAAGCGAGCATCATCGCCAGCCAGCCGAAAACCGCCGCCGAAGCGAACCGCCTGCTCAACATTTACGAAAATATCGAGTACGGAGTCCTTCAGCGGATGCGCCAGGTGGACGCCAGAACCGAACTGACCACCAAACAGAAAGAAGAGCTGAAAGCCGAATTCATTCTGGACTTCATGCACCAGAAGGTTTTCGTGAAGTACGTCCTGGAAGGTACGACCATTAATAATCTGCTCGAGCACGGGTACTACAACTGCGTGACCGCCTCGCTGCTGTTCTGTTCGCTCGCGGAAAAGGCGGGCCTGAACGTCACGGCCGTCGAGCTGCCCGGCCACGCCATGTGTTGGGTTTACCTCTCCGACGGCGAGCGGCTCGAAGTCGAAACCACCTGCGGCAACTGGTTCAAGTACCGGAACGACCCGGAAACCCAGCAGAAGGTCATTTGTAAACTGATCCGCGACGCTTCACCGCAGCTCAAGGACCAGTCTGACAAAATGCTTCTGCTTCAGGTCCCGCAGCCAATTTCTGACAAACGGCTCATTGCGAAGATTTACTACAATCGCGGCGTGGACCTTCTGAGTTCCGGCGACTATGCCGGCGCGCTGGAAGCGAACGCGATCGCGTACTGCCTCGACCTCCAGAGCGAAACGACGTTCGGAAACCTCCTGGCCACGATGAACAACTGGGCGATCGCCCTGTGTCGTGAGGGCAAATACGAGGAAGCGACCGCCCTGCTCCGCGAGGGTCTTCGTCACCAGCCGAACTACCCGCCGTTCAAGAACAATCACACGCACGTTTATCATCACTGGGTCGATTCTCTTTACCGGAACGGCCAGATGAACGAGGCGCTCCACGTGGCGGCCGTCGCCGCTTCCGAGCAGCCGGACGTGGACCACTTCAAACGGCTTCAGGAGCAGATCGAGCAGAACATCGCGCTGGCAAACCAGAATACGTCCACGAGATGAGCGAACGGCTCGTGCAAAATGGGCCCGGCTAAAATTTCCGCCCTACCCCTTGAAAAAGAAAAAAAATCGGGTAGAATAAGAGCACCAGTGGCGATGCTTCGCGCGTCGTCATTCCAGGTGCTCTCGTAGCTCAGGTGGATAGAGCGGCGGTTTCCTAAACCGCAGGTCACAGGTTCGAGTCCTGCCGGGGGTAAATTGGCAGGTGGATTTCGGTTCACCTGCCGTTTTTATTTTCTTGTCCGAGTTTGTAGATCCGTTCCTAAAATTCTTCTTTTCTGCTCCCGCCGCCCCCCTGCTTGACAAAATCCGGGATTTCGTCATAATAAAAATGTACGGCCGCCCGGCGACTGGCCCGGAAGCGGTTTGACCCCCGTGTTTGGCATTTTTCAGGAGATCATTTCATGTTTTCAGGAATCGTCGAGGCGATGGGCACCATCGCGAAAATCGAAATGGAAGCGAACGGCCCCGGCTGCCGGCTCGTCATTCGTGAACCCGGCATCGCGGCAGAGACCAAAGTCGCCGACTCGGTCGCCATTAACGGCTGCTGCCTGACCGTCGTGGTCAAAGAAGGGGACGAACTCGGTTTTGACGTCGGGCCGGAATCCCTCGCAAGGACTAACCTCGGCGAGAAAAAAGTCGGCGACCGGGTCAACATGGAACGCGCGCTGGCCGTCGGCGACCGCCTCGGCGGGCACATCGTCTCGGGCCACATCGACGGGACCGGCGTCCTGCTTGAACGCCGCGATGAGCAGGACTGGAGTTTCTATAAATTCGGCATTTCGCACGAGATCGCGAAGCAGATGGTCGAAAAAGGCTCCATCGCCATCGACGGCACGAGCCTGACCGTCTGCGAGGCGGAGCCGGACTACTTCACCGTGGCACTGATCCCGTACACGCTGGAAGTGACCACGCTGGGCAAAATGCAGCCCGGCTGCCGCGTGAACCTCGAAACGGACATTCTGGCGAAGTACGTCCAGCGGCTCGTCGAAGCACGAAGCTGGGACGACGGACAGAGACGGGAGTGATTCGAGTTAGGAGTTAGGAGTGAGGAGTGAGGAGTTGGAAATCCTTCGGCTTTTTATGGGGTGAACTCTTTCTGAAACCAACGTTACGCGCAAGCGTCCAACTCCTCACTCCTCACTCCTCACTCCTAACTATTAAAACTTTTTTGGAGTTTCCCATGACCCGCATTCTATTTTTCCTTTCCTTCCTTTTTCTTCCGCTCCTTGCCAACGCGCAGGAGGCCTTTTGGACGCTCGATCTGACGCGGCCGGGGGAGAAAGTTTTCACTGAAGAAGAAACCCAGGGCCAACTGGCCGGGCAGCTTCCGAAAAAAGTCGGCCAGAATTACTTCGGCTGGACGCAGGCGAAGTGCAAAGGGGAGTTTCTCTCCGAGGCGGACGGTCCGTTTTTCCGCCTCACGACGCTTGCCGCGCCGGGCGCCGGGCCACAATTCGCCGTCGGGATCCCGAAACTCGAGGAGGGGAAATTCTACCGTCTGAGCGGCAAGATCCGGAACTCCACCGACGGCTCGCTTTCGCTTTACCTGCGTGAAGGCCCCGCCCCGTACAAGAGCATCGGCCCGGCCGCGACCAGTTCGCCATCGGGGGAGTGGGAGACCATTTCCACCGTGGTTCAGTTCTGGAAGCCCGCTTCCGATTCATACCAGATTTACTTCTCGCTCGGCGCGACGGGGGTCTGCGACTTCCGCGAATTCAGCCTTTCCGAAGCGACCGCGGCCGAATTCAACGCCGTGCGCCTGGGTCTGGCCCAGCACAAAAATGTTCGCCGGCCCGACGCGAAGTGGCAGAATTTCGCCCCGTCGAGCTGCTTCCCGTTTGGCGTCCCGGCCGGTTGGAACTGCCGCCGGGGGATCGCGACGGTCTCGGACGACTGCACGGGGCCTTCCGGTCAGCCAGCCCTGAAACTGGAGCACGGGTTCAGTGAACGCAACGGGATCCAGCTTTTCTCTCCGCCGTTCCAGATCCCCGACGCGTCGAAAACCTACGTGGTTTCGTTTTCCCACCGCGGCGGCGAGATCCAATGCAACGGCAAGACGTTCGGCGCCTCGGAGACGTGGCACCGGGCCGCGTTTGAGTTCCAGATCCCGGAAAGCCAGAGCGGTTACATGCTGAACTTCACCGCGAGCGAAACGGTCTGGCTCGATGCGGTCCGCGTGACGGAAAAGGGGGACGACGCGGCGGAAAACGCAGTGTACAAACTGGCTGGGGCGTGCGAGATCGCCCTGGGCGTTCCGCCGTCCGACGCCAGCGAGGGGAGGGTCCAGTTCAAGGATGAACCGGCCGTCCTGGTTTACCGGCTTCTGGGCGATCCCGAGGGGGTGGTCCTGAAAGGTTCCGTCACGAATATTTGGGGCGAAACGCGCGAGCTGGCCGAAATTCCGGCCGGGAAAGACGCCAAAAAGCTCCGGACGCTCAACTACCAGATTTTCCCGGAAACGCCGCTGGGGCAGTTCCGCGTGAATCTCCAGGCGTTTCGCAAGGTCGCGGACGGCTCGGGCGAGGAGGCGGTTTCACCCGTCGCGGAGTTCGTCGTGAGCCGGTTCCACCGTCCGGTTTACTGGGGAAAAGACGCGCCAAACTCACCGTTCGGGTCGCACGAGGAGCCGATCGGTCAGCTGCTCACGACGCTCAAGGCGGGCGGGATCAACTGGATCCGGCTCCACGACGGCGGAACGCAGACCGTCGCCTGGCCGTGCGTCGAGGCAGAAAAGGGGGTCTGGACGTTCCACGACGCCGAGATCAACCTCTACCGAAGCCACAAAATGAAGCTTTACGGCCAGCTCGTCGGCGCGCCGATCTGGGCGAGTTACTACGCCGACACGGAATTCAAGCCGGACCAGTACTGGTCGAAATTCGCGGCCCCGACCGATGACCACCTGAAGGATTTCGAAAACTACGCGTACACGATGGTGAAGCGCTACGAAAACGAGATCCAGGACTGGTTCGTCTGGAACGAGCCGTGGGGGCACTTCCTCCACTGCGGCTGGGACCCGGTCAAGAAAACGTACAAAACCTTCGAGAATCAGGGGGCCGCGTACGCGAAAATGATGAAGGCCGGCTACACGGGCGCGAAACGGGCGAATCCGGCAGTTCGCGTCACCGGGATCTCCGGCTACGCGAATAACGACGCGTTCGTGCGCCAGATCGTCGAGGCGGGCGGTTACGACTTCTGCGACGAGATCGACTACCACGAGTACTCGCCGCGCTCTTACGGCTGGCCGAACGACGGGAACGAGGCGGTATTGGAGAAAATGCTCAGCCCCATCACGGAAAAGTACGGGAAAATCCAAAAACCGATCATCATGTCGGAGGGGAGCTCGCTCACGAGCGGCTCGAATCCCGGAAACGCGCTGGTCGGGATCTACTCGCAGATCCTCCCGTGGGAAAACGAGGAGCCGTCGGCGCGCCTGGCGGATGACGTCGTGCGCTACACCATGTCGCTCCTGAACATCGGGGTGAAGCGGGTCTTCCTCTACACAGCGCACGGGCACCAAAACCTCACGAAGACGTCGTTCCAGCTTCTGCTGAGCGGTGACGGCTACCCGCACACGTCGCTGGCGGCCCTTTCGGCGTTTGCTTTTCTGGCCGAGGACGCGAAGTTCGTCCGGTACGCGGAGCTTCAGCCCAACGTTTACGCCGCCCTTTACCAGCGCGCGGACGGCTCGGCTTTCGCGGTCATTTGCGGGAAACGTCAGGCCCGGGCGGAAATCACGTGCGCGGCCCCCGCGGCCAAGGCGTTCGACCTTTACGGAAACCCGCTTTCATTCCCGGTCAAGTACGAGGGATTTTTGGAGTACGTGACCACCGACGCGGACGTGCAGACGCTCGAGAAGGCGCTGAAGTAGAAGGGACCAGCCCAAAGTTCACGTCCAGCTCGCTGCAAAATCCAGCGACTATAGGCCCCGTGGATCAGGCGGATTGGGCGGATTTACGCGGATTTGATTTAAAAAAAGAAAAAGTTCAACCCCTTTTCCAAAGGGTGAGCCGCACCTGGTTCAAACCTTCATTTAAACACGGATTTTCACGGATTAAAAGGATTTCCACGGATTATTTTAAAGAAAAAAGAAAAAGGCTGAAGCCCTTCTTTAAAAAATCCTTTTAATCCCTTGAATCCGTGCAAATCCGTGTTTAAATAAAGGTCGGAAGTGAGACGGGCATGGAGTTTGAAATCGGAGGTTCCAGAAAACGTCCTTTTAAAATCCAATCCGCCTAAATCTGCCCCATCCGCCTGATCCGCGGGGCCTATAGCGATTTCGGACGTTTTTTTGAGGGACTGATCGTCACGTGCACGAGATTTCAGGGCGTTTTCTTTTACTTTTTCTCCACCGCGAACTGGATCTTCTGAAACCCGCTTTTCTTCCCGGCGGAGTAAAGCTGGATCACGCTCTCGACCGGGACGTTCGGGTCCACGTCCAGGATCAGCGGGACCTCCGGGCAGTCCGCCGCCAGCGTGCGCAGCATCGTGTTCAGCTGGGCGAAATCCGTGATCCGGTTCCCGTAAACCTCCCACCACGCGGCCGACTCGTAGTGAAGCTGGACCGCGATCTCCTCAAAGTCCTGGAGGTCCTCAGGAAGCTCGAACGTCTGCGCACTTTCCGACGGTCCATTCCCCATCAGCGACTGGATCGGCGTGGCAAAAAGTTTCTCCGGAAGCTGGAACGACGACGTGCAAATGAAGAAGATCAGGAGCTGAAAAATCACGTCGATCATCGGCGTCATTTGCAGTTCCTGCGAGTTTCCGGAATAAATGGGTGATTTGTATTTCATTAAGCGCAGGCTCCGCGAGGGCCCCGGAAATCAGGACCCCCGCAAAGAAAACATCAGAATCGTGAAATGAATCCCAGATCCAGCCCCAGGACGAAGATCGTGAGCCCGAGGAAGAGCAAAAGCCCCAGGTACGAAAGGATGATCATCAGGTTTTCGTTCGGCGCTTTGCCGGTGATCCCTTCCCAAAGAAGGAAGACCACGTGCCCGCCGTCGAGGACCGGGATCGGAAGGAGGTTCAAAACCGCCAGGTTCGCGCTGATGAGGCAGACGAACATCAGCAGCTGCGCCAGCCCGTCTTTCGCCGATGAGTAGGCCACCTGCGCGATGAGGACCGGGCCGCCGAGACCTTTCACCGAAACCTGACCGCTGAACAGTTTGCCGAGCATCCGGTAAACCATCGTCAGCGAGTTCCACGTTTCCTTGCCGCCCAGACTGATCGCAGGACCGAAACTTTCCTGAATGAAGACCGTTCTGGCCTGGAAATTCAGGTCGTTATGGTACACGAAAACGTCTGAATATTCCTCAAGCGGAAGCCCCATGGTCCGCGTCTTCCGGGTCTTTGGATTTTCGAAAACCACCTGCGCCTTCGTTTCAGCCAATGGGTAAATCATCATGGAATTGTGGTACACCATCGGCCAGGAAATGAGGTCTTTCCTGAAAACGTGCGGCGGGAGTTTCTTTTTGAAATGGCTCACGACCGCCTTTTCCTTTTCAGAAAGCTCCGTCTCCTCGGGGACATCAAAGTCAAAACCAAGGCTTTTGATCACAAATCCGGGTTCAACGTTCAGTTTTTCCGCCTCGGAACCGGGCAGAACTTTCGCGACGACCGGCAGGATCTCATACGTCAGGCCGATTTCCGGAAGCACTTCGCCGGAGCCGAAGAAGTAATTATCAGCGCCAAAAACGTCCAGCGAAAATTCGACCGGAACGATCTCCTCTTGGCCGGTTTCTTTTCTCAGAACCGCGAAATTCAGGACCTGAGCGGGTTTTTCAGCCCCATCTTCTGCCGCGGCGGCCTGAGCGAAAACTTCCCGCGCACGCTTCTGCACGAGGTACGGGAGCGTGACCGGATCCAGATCGCGGAGCATTTCCACGTTTCCGTTCACGGTCGTTTCAAAACCGACGATCGTATCGCCGATTTTGAGTCCCGCGCGGCCGGCACCTTCGTAGCCTTCCAGCCCACTGCGGAGGCACTGAATGGGGCCCATCGTCAAAACGACTCCGAAATTGCGGGCGTGCTGAGGTTCAACCTGCACTTCAACGGTTTCCGCGTCTTTTTTGTACTCGCTCAAAATCGTCTCAAACTCCGCCTCGTCATCAAGACCGAGGGTTTTCATTTTGGCGTCGTAAACTTTTTGAGCCGCATCCGTCGGACGGAGTAATTTCAGCGTCGCGTTTTTCCCCACGGAGGCGTAAAGCGCTTTTTGAACGTCCAGGTTGGAATCGATTTCCGTGTCGTTGATTCCGACCAGAACGTCCCCTTTTTTCAGTTCCTTCTCGGCCGCGAATGTGGGCGAGGCGGGGATCACCGGCATTTCGCCCAGCACCGGGATCAGAGGGGAGGTCGCGCCCAGCATCGGCGCCAGCGCGGTCTTTTTCGGAAACGCTTTCGTCGTCTGAATCATCGGCATGGTCGGACGCTTAAACTGGATGCAGATCCCCTCATCCAGATGATTCCCGAGCGAAACGTTCTTTGAAATGTCGTCGAAATATTTCAGTTCATTTTTCTCGATCTGGACCAGCGTGTCGTCAGACTGGAGGCCCGCCTCCCAGGCGCCCTGGCCGGGGTGCACGCTTCCGATCTGGCACGGCAGTTTGGACGTTCCAAGCATGAACGCCGCCACCGCCGCAATGAAGGCCAGAACGACGTTCATCGTGACCCCTGCGACGATGATCGCCATGCGCTGCGGGACGCTTTTCGCCTGGTAGCTGCGCGGGTCGTTGATGAGTTTTTCCGCTTCGGCGATCTCCTCGTCGCTCATCAGGAGGGCCTGATCGACTTTCGCGTCGGCGTTTTTGGCCAAAAGCTCACGCGCGGCCTTGGCTTTGTTGATCCGTTCCCGCGTTTCGCCCGGATTGTCCTCCTGGCCGAGCATTTTCACGTAGCCGCCCAGCGGGAAGACGCCGATGCCGTATTCCGTCTCGCCCCACTTGAATTTGAGGAGTTTCAGACCGAAAAAGTCGAAACCGATGTAAAATTTATCGCAGCGGACCCCGCACGCCTTGGCCACGAGAAAGTGCCCCAGCTCATGAATGAAAATGATGAGCCCCAGCGCGACCGCGCACAGAAAAACCGCCTTGAAGAAAGCGAAATCGTAAGCGGCGAAAAGGAAAATATTTAGCATAGTTCAAACTTTCTGAATGAATAATGAATAACGAATAATGACTGGAATGAGGTGCGGCCCAGGCTCGAAAAGGCACGACCTGGTTCGTACTTCATCGAATAAAGGGCAAAATCTTTCTTCCCATTATTCGTTATTCGTTATTCATTATTCGTTTTTTTCTGATCTCTTGATCCAGTTCTATTAATTCTTCCAGCGTGGGTTCGGGCCGGAAGTCGTGTTCCTCGACGCAGTGCCGAATTCGCGGAACGATCTCATCGAAACGGATCTCGCCGCGGATAAAAGCCGAAACGGCCAAATCGTTCGCAGCGTTCAGAACGGCTCCGGCCGTTCCGCCCCGCCGGGCCGTTTCCAGACCGAGTTTCAGCGCGTCGAACCGGGGGTTGGAGTAGTCCGGCGAGAAAAACTCCAGCGTCTGATTCCGCGTCCAGTCCGTCCGTCGGGTTGGGCCGCCGCCGACCCGGTCCGGGTACGTCAGCGCGTTCTGGATCGGGAGGCGCATGTCGGGCGGGCTGAGCTGGGCGATCACCGCGCCGTCCTGAAATTCGACCATCGAATGCACGACCGACTGCGGGTGGATCATCACCTCCAGCTCGGGTTTCTCCATGTTCAGGTCGAAAAGCCATTTGGCCTCGATGATTTCCAGCGCTTTATTCATCAGCGTGGCGGAGTCGAGCGTCACTTTCGCCCCCATGTTCCAGGTGGGGTGCTTCAGCGCCTGCGCGACCGTGACGTTTCGGAGTTCCTCGTCCGGCAGACGGAAGAACGGGCCGCCGCTGGCCGTCAGGATGACGCGCTCCAGCTCGTAGCGTTTGCCGGCGTGCAGGGCCTGAAAAATCGCGCTGTGCTCACTATCGACCGGGACGATCCTGGCGCCGGACTCTTTCGCGAGCCGCTTCACGATGGCGCCGCCAATGACGAGGCTTTCTTTATTGGCCAGGGCGATGCGTTTTCCAGCGCGCGCCGCCGCCACGGTGCTTTCGAGACCGGCCCGGCCCACGATCGCGGAGACCACGATCTCGACCTCAGGCTCGGCCGCGATTTCGGTCAGGGCCTTCATCCCGACGCAAATTTCGGTTCCGGCCGGGACGGGAAAATCCCATTCTTTCGCGGCTTCCTCGTCGGTCAAAATGACCCAGCGCGGGCGAAAACGTTCCATCTGCTCGCGCAGAAGCGGAAGGTTTTTATGGCCTGAAATCGCCAGGACGCGGAAACCGTCGATGGTCCCCACGACGTCCAGCGTGCTGCGGCCAATGCTCCCGGTCGCTCCGAAAAGCGCGATCTTTTTCATTTCCAACGTCCCAAAAGATGACAAAAAAACGGCACAATTCCCCCGTATTATACCAGATTCGCGCTTTTGGTAAAAGGGGAGTCTTGGGTTTTTTAGAGGATTTTTTCAGAAAATTTCGCCTCGACGAAAAAATGAGGAGCCGCAAAAAGCCGAAGGCTTTTCCAGCTCCACACTCCACACTTTTCAGGCTCGGCCCGTTCCCGTTTTTTACTCGGTTTCCAGAAAGTCGGCGCCGAACATCGTGCCGGTCGAGCGTCGGGACTTTCCGACGAGGTAAACCGTCAGTTTGTGCTCTTTCCCGTCGGCCAGTTCGGTCGGAACCGGGAATTTGACCGTTTCGTGGATCACGCCGTCACTGCCCGGCACGGGGTTGCAACCGTCCCATGGCCCGCCGATTTTCTGGTCGTCGAGGTAAAACTCCACGATGCCGTAGTCGCACGCCTTGGTCAGCCCGAGGGAAATTTCCTTCGTGCCTTGCGGGATCGTCACGAGGAATTCCAGCTCGTCGCCCGGTTTGCCGGCCTGCCACCAGATCTGCTCTGAGTTGAGCCACTTCCCGTTTCGGAACCCGCCCATTTTCTGGATCTGGGCCCTTCCTCCGGTCGGATCTTTCGTGAGGCGGAAGTTTCCCAGCTCGATGGGCTGGAATTCCGTGATCCAGCTCACGTCCTGCGCCGCCTCCACGTCGATCAGGGAGTAACCGTCCGTCTGGACCTTCAGGTCACGCGTGCCGTAGAAGAACGTCGCGACGGCGTAGTTGATTTTCGTCGCTTTCCAGTGCCAGACCTCCATCTCGAAGCGGAAATCCTTTTTGAACGGGATCCGGTCGAGCGAGCGGAAGCGCAGGTTCGTCGTGTTCCCGAAATTCCCCGGCCCTTCCACGCGGGGCTGGGCGCGCCAGGGAGACTGGAAAAACTTCGGCGTGCACCACGCGTAGCCGTAGTAGTCCTCCGTGCCGGTCCCGAAATGGGAGGGGAACGTCTCGCCGTCCACGAAAATCTTTTCGTCCCCTTCGCCCCACCAGTCGGAGACGGGATTCCGGACCGAAAGCACGTCGCCGACGTACACGCCGCGGCCGGTCAGCGTCGCGTAGTTCCAGTCCTTCGTTCCATTCCCGCCGACGGTCTGGATCCCGCGCTCCTGGTGCCAGTTCGCGTGGAAGTAAAGGAAATCCTCGGCCGGGACCGCCGCGATTTCCGGGGCCAGCGGCTCCACTTCAATATTCACCTGGATCTCCACCGGCAGGTCGCGGGTCTTGCGCAAATTCCAGCTCATCCCCTCCCGGAACGGCATCGGCCAGCAGGAGACCAGCTCGCCGCCAAGCGCGGCCTGAAGGATGAAGGTTTGATCGCCGTCCAAATTGGTTCCCGTCACGAGCTCCGCCCGGACGCGGGTCATGTACGTCTCGTACGCATTCGCGCCGACGCCCGAGCCGAAAAAGTCGCCCAGGGGGCAGGAAACCGTTTTTTTGCCGTCGAACGTGATCTCCAGGATCCAGCTGCGCAGGGCCTGAACGGTGGCGTCCGAGTCCTCGGAGTCCAGCTGAACGATGAAAGAACGGACGCAGCCGGCGCCCTGGAAACCGTTCGGGAGGCGTTTCAGTCCCGGCGGGTCGTTCCGGGGGGTTGAGCAAACGTCACTGCACCCGGCCGCGAGGCGCCGATTGGCCGCGGCGATCTGGTCCTGAGCGGCGGCCAAAACCTCCGGCGTGAGCGACTGGACCGGGGTCCCGGCGGCGTACGTCCGGTAATTGATCTGGTAGTACAAATTCCTCTGCTCCTCCATCGAGTCGCAGGTGATTTTGATCGATTTCGCGTACGGGATCGGCAAATAAAGGTTTCGGCCCCGCGCCGTTTCCTGGGAGAGCGGCTCGCACGGCTGGTCCGGGCCGCCGAAAAGGGCGGAACCGCCGACGATCTCGTCGATTTTTCCCTCAAAAGTCGGCGTCTGCGCCCCGTCCACGTAAATGTAAAACCGGTTTTTCCAGTGCGGGGCGGTGATCCACCAGCGGACGATCGCGCCCGGGCCGTCGGTTTCCATCAGGACCCACTCTTTGCGGCCGTCCCGCTCCTCAACGCGGAGGAACTGCGAGGCGTCGCCGTTTGCGAACCAGTTCTCCGTCGGCGACTTGGCCGCGCGGTCGTAACTGCTGAACTGGCGGCACGTGAATTCCGGCCCCGGCTTCAGGACGGCCTGGCGGTCGAGCATCTCGCCCAGAAGGGACTCAAGCGAGACGGTCTGCGCGTTCACTGAAAGTGAAATGAAAAAGAAGAAAAAAAGGCTGGGAAGGATTTTTCGGAGTTTCATGAGTGGGTCCTTGCGCTGGGGGTCGGCGATTCGTGAAGGAAAAACGGGATTCAGAGCCGCAAATGAATGAAGAGGGGCGAGGATCAGGGCGGTTTTGGGGCTCCAAATTTTCCCCATTTTAACCCCCGGGCCGCGGAAAGTCAAGGGGACGCCTGGATCGCGCCGAAGGTTTTTCCGTTTTTTTTCCACAAAATTCTGCCGGTGGTCCTTGCAAAATTCTGAAACTGTGGCATAATGAAACGAAATTGAAGAAGATTTTTCCTTTTTCGATTCACGGGGCATGGCGCAGTCTGGCTAGCGCGTTTGACTGGGGGTCAAAAGGTCGCAGGTTCAAGTCCTGTTGCCCCGATTCACCTTGCGAGGGTCTTCTTCTCGCAAGGTTTCTTTGTTTCTTGGCTTCCATTTTACCCACCTGCCGCGGTCTCCGCAAAGAGCTGAATCATGAACGAAAAATTACAGAAAAAAGGTTTCATCTGGGCCAATCTCCTGCATCTGGGGCGGAACATGTGCTGCGACGTGCCGCTCAAATCGTTCCCGAACACGCCGCCGGAGCTGGTCTCGTACATTTCGCAGGCCGACCATTTGCGCTGCGACGAGAAAGTCTGGGACGACGTGACGCGCCAAATGGCCGCCGTCGGGATGAACATGGCGGTCATTAATATCGGCGAGGGGATCCAGCTGGAGAGCCACCCGGAACTGGCCGTCCGCGGGTCGTGGACTCGTGAAAAAATGCGCGGGAAACTCGCCGAACTGCGCGCCATGGGCATCGAGCCGATCCCGAAGCTGAACTTTTCGGCCACGCACGACATTTGGCTGAAGGAGTACTCGCGCATGGTCTCGACGCCGGAATATTACCGCGTCTGCGCCGACGTGATCCGGGAAGTCGCGGAGATTTTCGACCATCCGCGCTTTTTCCATCTCGGCTACGACGAGGAGACCGCGGAGCACCAGCGGAATTACGACTTCTGCGTCGTGCGTCAGGGTGAACTTTGGTGGCACGACTTCCTCTTTTTCGTCAAGACCGTGGAAGACCTCGGCATTCGACCGTGGATCTGGGCCGATTACGTCTGGCGGCACGAGGAGGAATTCATCGAGCGGATGCCGCGGTCGGTCCTGATGAGCAACTGGTACTACGGCACGAAATTCCGCGAAAACCCCACTGTGCACTCGAAAGCGTACCTCGTGCTCGAAAAGGCTGGCTTCGACCAGATCCCGTGCAGTTCCAACTGGAGCACGCCGGAGAGTTTCCCGCTGACCGTCGATTTCTGCTCCGAGTACATCAGCGACGAGCACCTGAAAGGTTTCTTCATGGCGCCGTGGAAAGCGACCGTGGAACCGTTCCGCGACCGGATCGAGGAAGCGATCCGCATCGTCGGCGAGGTGAAAAACGCCTGACCATTTTCTGAAACTCTTTCCGGGAATTGGTCCAGCCCAAAGTTCACGTCCAGCTCGCCGCCTGGTCCAGCGACTATAGGCCCCGCGGATTAGGCGGATCGGGCGGATTAAGGCGGATTTTGTTAAAAAAAAAGAAAAAGTTCAAGCCCTTTTCCAAGGATGAGCCGCACCTGGTTCAAACCTTTATTTAAACACGGATTTCCACGGATTAAATGGATTTCCACGGATTTTCAAAGAAAAAGGTGGAAGTCTTTCCTTAAAAAATCCTTTTAATCCCTTGAATCCGTGGAAATCCGTGTTTAAATAGAGGTCAGAAGTGAAACGGGCTTGGGATTTGGAATCGGAGGTTCCAGAAAATTTCCTTTTAAAATCCAATCTGCCCAAATCCGCCTCATCCGCCTGATCCGCGGGGCCTATAGCGGCTTCGGACGTTTTCGAAGAGGCCGATTCTCGCGTGCGCTGGATTTGGATTTTTTTCTTTTCTGGTTTCCTGAAATTTTGCCCGGTTCGTCAGTCGGCCCGCCTTGACAAAAGCCGGGGTCTTGTTTAAAATGGAAGGGATTCATGCGTTTCGCGTTTAGTTTCGCCTTTAAAAAGGACCCTTCCGATGAAAGATTCCAAAGATTTAAAAGCCTCGCCCGTCGTTTTGACCCGGCGCGATTTCTGTAAAGCCTCCGCCAGTTCCCTGATCCTGCTCGTTCTTCCGATGCACGCGGCCAACGGCGAGGAAGCCGCCCCCACGGCGGGGATCGATTACCCGTCCTTCAGTGGTATTTACCCGCATCTGGCCAATTTCAACCGTGAGGGCGAGTGCGGAACCGGCGCGGTCGTGCCGTGGGCCGGGAAGCTCTGGTTTGTGACGTACGCTCCGCACGCCCCGGCGGGGTCCACCGACCGGCTTTACGAGCTGGACGAAAATCTGAACAAAATTAACCGGCCGGAATCAATCGGCGGCACGCCCGCGAACCGGATGATCCACAAAGAATCGAATCAGCTCTTCATCGGCCCGTACGTGATCGACGCGCAGGGAAACGTCCGGGTGATCGACTACCAGAAAATGCCCGGCCGGCACACGGGAAACGCCCGGCACCTGACCGACCCGGCCAATAAAATCGCCTGCATGACGATGGAGGAGGGCTTCTACGAGATCGACGTGAAAACGCTCGAGGTGAAGCAGTTTTTCTGCGACTCGAACAAACCGGACGCGACGTACCGCGACATTCTGCCGGGCTACCACGGAAAAGGGTTTTACTCCGCCCAGGGCCGCTACGTGTACGCGAATAACGGGGAGCGTTCCTCCGAAGCCCTTCGCCGTCCCGAAATCCCCTCCGGCGCCCTCGGCCAGTGGGACGGAAAGAGCGAAAACTGGGAGGTCGTTCTGCGCAACCAGTTCACCGAAGTGACCGGCCCTGGCGGCATTTTCGGCTTCGACGAGAAAAAAGGCCGCGAGACGCTCTGGTCGATCGGGTGGGATTTCCGCTCGCTCATCCTGATGGTCCTGGACGGCGGGAAGTGGTTCAAGTACCGCCTCCCCAAAACGTCTCACTGCTACGACGGCGCGCACGGCTGGAATACGGAGTGGCCGCGCATCCGCGAAGTGGGCGACCCCGACGATTTCCTCATGACGATGCACGGCCAGTTCTGGCACTTCCCGGCCGATTTCTGCGCGAAGAAAGCCTTCGGGATCCGCCCCCGTGCCGCGTACCTGAAAGTGATCGGCGACTTCTGCTTCTGGCGCGGCAAAATCGTCTGCGGCTGCGACGACACGGCAAAGAGCGAGTTCCTCAACAAAAGCCCGTTCAAAGGCCCACTCAACGAGCCCGGCCAGTCCAACTCCAACCTCTGGTTCCTCGACCCGGCCAAACTCGATTCGGAACTGGGCCGGCCGATCGGCCGCGGAGCGCTCTGGTTCAACGAACCGGTCAAAGCCGGGGTCCCGAGCGAGGCGTTCCTCTTCGGCGGCTGGGACCTTCGCGGCGTTCATCTGAAGCATGACGCGGGAAAAACCGTGAATTTCCGCTTCGAGATCGACGAGGCGGGCGACGGAACGTGGAAAGAGTTCCAGACCGTCCCGGTCGAAAGCTCCGAGTGGGTCGAATTCCCGGCGGACGCGCCCGGCGAGTGGATCCGCGTGACCGTCGATTCCGACCTCCCGACCGGCACCGTGATGTTCCAGTACGCCCAAAACGACGACCGGCCGAATGGACCGCTTGACGCGCGTTTTGACGGTCTGGCGGAACCCGGTGCGCAGGACGTTCTGGGCGCCACGTTCTGGGTCCGGTCCGATAATCAGCGCCTGGCCGTCGTGGCGAGCACCGTCCAGAACGGCCAGAAGGAGGAGGACCACTACTACGAACTGACCGGGAACAGCGAGTTGGTCCGCGTGACCAAAGACTACGGCGGCGGCGAAAAAGGGACGATCGAGCGGATCCTCGAAAAAGTCGCGGTCCCGGAACTCCCGGAAAACGTTTTCCGCGTGGATGATCTGAGCGTCGTCTGCACGTACGAGGGGCAGGAATTCCGCCTCCCGGTGGCGTGCGATGAGCTGGTGAAGCCGCAGGTCCTCCCGATGCGGATCGACCGTGAGGCGGCGACCGAGCGCGACCTTTTCCACTGCGCCGGAATGTTCTACGAGCTGCCGGCGGCCAACGCGGGCGGACTCCCCAAGATCCGGCCCGTGGCGCGTGACGGGAAGTTCATCACGGACTACGCCTCGTACCGCGGCCTGATGGTTTTGGGCGGGATCGACCCGAAAGCGGCGGCGCTCCCGAAAGACGAGCGAAACCCGCACCTGATCGTTTCCGAAGACGGCAAAGCGGCGGTCTGGGCCGGGGCGATCGACGATTTGTGGACGTTTGGAAAACCCGCCGGCCGCGGATTCCTCTGGAAGGAAACGGACGTGAAAGCCTCCGAGCCGTCCCTCCCGTTCCTCCTGACCGGATTCGACGACAAAGTGGTGAGATTCAGGAATCACTCCGACTTCCCCGTCGCCGTGACGCTCGAAACCGACCTGACCGGCACCGGCGTCTGGAGCGTTTACCGCACGCTGACGTTCGGCCCCGACCAGGCCGCAACGTTTGCATTCCCCCGCGCCTTCCAGTCGTACTGGCTCCGCGCAACGGCCAGCGTCGATGCGAAATTGACCGCCGAGGTGGCTTTCAATCTTCCGGCTCCGTATGATCCCGAAAAATCTCACCGGCGCTAAAACCAGGCTGAGGCTGAAACGGCCCCCAGAAGCCGATCCGGATCAAAAATCAAAATCCCATTAACCCCCCATTTTTCGAGGCACAAATGACCCACTCCAAACTTTTAACTTCCTTTTTCGCTTTGACTTTTCTGGTCGTTCTTTCCGCGTTCGTGCGGGCGGACGACGTCGTGACCGTGTACGCCGGAACGCTTGCGAGTCCCACCGGCGACGAAAACATTCCGCCGAGTGAGGGGATCTACCGCATGGAGCTGAACCGGACCACCGGGACGCTCACCAACTGCGGGCTGGCCGCCAAAGCCAAGAGTCCGTCCTGGGTCACGAAGCACCCGACGCTCGACGTTTACTACACCGTGGCGGGAAATGAAGACGGCTCCAGCAAAGAATCGCTCGTCATCGCGTTCAAGAAAGAAGCCGACGGCTCGCTGACCCGCATCAACACGGCAAACTCCGGCGGCACGTGCGGCACGCACATCACGATCCACCCGAGCGGGAATTTCGCCTGCGTCGCGAACTACTGCAGCGGCCAGTGCGCGTTCATCGAGCTGAACCCGGACGGGTCGCTCGGCAAAATGAACGCCGACTTCCAGCTCGAAGGGAAAGGCCCGAACAAAGCGCGCCAGCGTCAGTCCTACGCCCACTTCGTGAAGGCCGACCCGAACGGGAAATTCTCGCTCTGCTGCGACCTGGGCGGCGATCAGATTTTCAGTTTCTTCTACGACGAAGCCGAAAAAGTCTGGAAGCCGAACGCGGACTACCCCGTGACGCACAGCGCGTCGGGCGCCGGGCCGCGCCACTTGGCTTTCGCCCCGAACGGGAAGTACGTGTACGTCCTGAACGAGCTTTCCTGCACGCTGGACGCTTTCGCCTACGACGAGGAAACGGGCGCGCTGACGCTCGTCGAATCGGCTCCAACGCTCCCGCAGGGCTTCCGCGGCGATAATAAGGCGGCGGCAATCGACATTTCCAAGGACGGCCGGTTCCTGTACGTCACGAACCGCGGCGCGAATCTCATCACGGTCTTCGCGCTGGACTCCGAGCCGATCAATGGTGAGAAAATGCAGGCGGGCGTGGTGCTGAATCCCGTCCAGTACGTCCCCTCCGGCGGCGAGTTCCCGCGTTTTGCCGGTCTGGACCCGACCGGAACGATTTTCATCGCGTGCAACAAAAAGACGCATAACGTGAACGTTTACCGTGTGGACCAGGCGACCGGAAAGCTGACCCTGACCGGAACGACCCAGATCGCGTGGTGCACGTGCATCGCTTATTAATTTCGGAGTGCGGTGATACAGCGCGCAGCGCATTCACCGCTTTCCCTTGCGGCAATACCGCCTCGAAGAAGCGTTTGCCGCGGAAGTACGCTGGATTTTCTCCACGAGAAAAATCCCTTTTCATCGCCACGCCTTTCGACCGCTAAAGTGAAAGCGGCAAAGGAAGCCTTCGGCTTCTGTATTGCCGCACTGCAAATCATGTTCGACTCCCTTTTCATCGCCGCTTTCATTTTCGTGGTTGGAATGGCCGCCAGCTTCTTTTTCAGCGGCACGGAGATCGGGTACTACCGGGTTTCACGCGCCAAGCTGGTTTTGGATTCGCTGCTGGGCTGCTGGCGCTCCCGTTTTCTCCTTTGGCTGACGAACCACCCGCCGGTTTTCATTTCGACCGTTCTGCTGGGGAACAATCTCGCGAACTACGGCGTCTCGCTGGGGTCCGTGCTTCTTTTTCAGTACTTTTTCCCGGACTCGTCGGCGGCGCTCCTCTCGACGGTCGTGGCGTCCCCCTTCGTCTTCATCTACGGGGAGCTCCTTCCGAAAAGCGTTTTCCTCCAGGCCCCGACGCGCCTGATGCGCCAGGTGATGCCGGTTTACGGCGTGCTCGTTCCTCTTTTCATGCCGGTGAGCCTTCTTTTGAGCGGGCTGAACCGCCTTCTGGCGTGGCTTTTGGGCGAGTCCTCACGAACGTACGCCCTGCAAATGACCGATTCGGAGCTTCAGCTTCTGCTCGGTGAGGGGAAAAGCGTCGGGATCCTGCAGAAGTCCCAGCACGCGATCGCCGAAAAAATCTTCAAGTACCGCTCCGTGGCGCTGGAAACGCGCATGGTTTCGCTGAAGCAGTTTCCAACGGTCAGCGAGAAAATGACCCGCGCGGAGATGATCCAGAA
The DNA here is from genome assembly GCA_017447865.1 of Thermoguttaceae bacterium. Taxonomy (GTDB): domain Bacteria; phylum Planctomycetota; class Planctomycetia; order Pirellulales; family Thermoguttaceae; genus RGIG3701. The sequence goes on along the minus strand of JAFSMO010000049.1, from coordinate 45,572 downwards.
GGCCCGAAAGACGAATTCGGACTGGATCCTGACCCAGAACCCGACGGTCGCCGGGAAAAAGAACCGGCCGATCGGTTTTTACTTCTTCAGCGATTTGCTTTTGAGCGCGGAGAACGAGCCGGTCCCGTTCCGGAAGCTCCTGGAAATCCCGACCTCGGTCTCGTACCCGGAGGCGATGGGGCGGATGCTCACCGCCGACGTTCCGTTTGCGGTGCTGATCTCGGCGCAGGGCGAGTACCTTGGGATCCTCCCCCGCGACGAATACTAAAACGGCGAAAAATCCCGCTTGAACCCCAAACCCGCAAGAAATCGCAGAGCAAAAAAGGCCCCGCGGATCAAGCGGATTAAGCGGATCGAGGCGGATGATGAGGAAGCCTCCCCTGAAAGGGGAGGTGACCCGCAGGGCCAGAGGGGTTCCGGAACTGCCGAAAGTCCGTCCTTTGTTCCGAACCCCCCAGCCTCGCGTCGCACGGCAGCCCCCCATTCAGGGGGGCCTTTTTAATTTAAAAATCCGCCTCGATCCGCTTAATCCGCCTAATCCGCGGGGCCTTTTTGGGGTAAACTCTTGACCGGATTGGGCGCTTCAGGAATGGACGAAAGAATCATTCCGTCTTAAAAACCCGGAAGCCGGAGTCGATCCCGAGCGTTCCAAACTGCATGGCCGCGCGGCGGAGACGCTCTTTTCCGATCTCGCTGATGTGCGCGAAGCCGGCCTGGGCCGCGTGCGTTTTCTCGCCGCAGGGTTCCGCGCACTGCACGAGGATGAATTTCCGCCGGCCGTCATCCTCCGCGTTGAGTTTCATCACGGCGTGCCCGGTCGTCGCGGAGCCGGAGAAAAAGTCCAGAATGATCCCCTCGCGAATCGTCCGCCGGAAGAGCGTGACGAGCAGATCGAGCGGCTTCGCGTAGTCGAAAACCTTCACGTTCCCGAAAAGGCGTTTCAGTTCCTCACTCCCGACTTTCGTGCTGAAAAGCCCCAGCGACGTCACGATCGGCTTGAACGGATTGGCGTACTCGCCGAAAAACTCCTTCCGGGCCGGGAATTTATCGCGGGAAGTCGGGAAAATGATCCGCCCCTCCTTCACCCACTGCGCCATTTTCTCCTCGGTGTACGGCGTCTCGAACGAAAAGACCATCCCGTTCTCGGGATTCGTGATGCTCCGGACCCGAAACCCCTGGCCGAAGCGTTGCAAGTACTGGCGTTTCCACGGGCCGCGCGGGTCCCCGTCGGGGTTGGAAAAACCGTCCTGAACGTTTCGCGGGTCGCCGAGAAAGCGGAAATTTTGCGTCCGGGCGTACACCAGAATATACTCGTGATTCGGCACGCACATGAGTTTCGGCGGGATCCCCTTCGCCTCCCGTTTCGTCTGCCAGACGAGCTGGGCGACAAAATTTTCCGGGCCGAAAACTTCATCGCAGAGGAGCCGCAAATACGCCGCCTCATGATCGTCGATGGAAATGCAGATCGCGCCGTCCTCCGCCAGAAGATTCCGCGCAAGGATCAGCCGGGGGAGCATCATGGAGCACCACGGCCCGTGGAGCGGCTTTCCGGAGGTTTTCCGCAAAACCTTTTCCTGAGTTTCCCCGTTCGAGTGAAACCGGTCGCAAAAGATGAAATCACGGCCCGTATTGTACGGCGGGTCGATGTAGATCAGACGGACTTTCCCGGCATGGGTTTCCTGCAAAAGGCGCAGGACCTCCAAATTGTCGCCCTCGAAGTAAAGATTTTCGGTTTCGTCCCAATGGAAACTTTCCTCCGGGCACGGTACGAGGCGCGACGTCGGCGGGAGAAGCGCCTCTTCCCGCGCTTCACGCTTTCCCGGCCACGAAAATTCCAGTCTCTCGTCCGTTTCTGATCCGTTTTTCATTTTGCGGCGTCCTGCACTTTTCCGAAGATGATTTTCGGCATCACCTGCTTCTTTTTAATGATCTCGGCCTGCTCTTTATTGATGCAGTTGAGAAGATTTTTCGAAATGTACTGCTTTCGGGTCAAGCTGTGCGATTTGATGAAGCTCAGCGTCTCATCCCACCCTTTTTCCTGCAGCATTCCGTACATTTTCCGGAAACCTTCGCCGTAAACCGGCAGTTGACTCGTAAACCGGTTTTTGGCCAGTTGGGGATTTCCGCGCAGCAGGGAACACATGGCCGCCATCGCTTCGCAGAAGCCTTCCTCAATGACCGGATCGTCAATGAAATAGTACTTTCCGCGCAGGAAATCGTGCGTCAGTTCATGAACGATCGAGTCAAAAACCACGGCTTTCGGGGCGCCGGCGATCACCAGCATCCCGGAGTCCACCATTTCCAGTTCGATCGTCAGAACTTTTTCATCGGGACTGAACTGGGACTTCACGCTCGAGTGGGTGATGTGGACCGCCCCCACGTTTGCGGGAAGCGTCGAAGAGGCCGTTCTGCGCTCGAATTCTTCACGCGAAACGACCTCCATTTTGAGCGTGGGATTCTTCGGGAAATAGAACTTTTCCGCGAGCAGATCCTGCGCCTCCTTCAAAAGCGGAACCGCTTCTTCCGTTTTATTGATCACGGATTCCCGGCAGGTCGCACAAAGCGGCACGCCGTTGACCAGCTCGGTCTGCTTCCGGCTTCCGCAGTACTTGCAGCCCGGTTTCTCCATGCAGGACTCGCAGAAATAAAGCTTTTTCTCGTTCACGTCCGTGACGATTTTGAATTTCGTGTTGGGCGCAATGCCGAGCGTCACACCGCAGGAGGCGCAGGAATATTTCTTCCCCAGGCACGTTTCCGAGCAAAAAGTCTCGTCTCCGAGCGTGTAGTAACCACCGGTGCAGGCCTTCCCGCAGACGGAGCAGATCCGCGATTCCGCCGCCAGAAGCAGCGCGGCCGCCAAAACGAGGAATAAACTTCCCAAAGCAAGCGCGTTTTTCATTTTATTTGATCTCCCGGAAATGGTCTTCTCCGTCCTGCAGGAATGGCTTCGGCTGGTTCGGCTGGATCCGGTTCAAAACGTCCCGGGACTCCGGCGAGTTCACCGAATCCTCCGGTTCCGGATCGGGTTCAGGAGCCACGTCCTGCTCCGAAGGCGGATCCTGCTCCGAATTTCGAGTCCGAATCTTCTCGTAATTCGGCGTGATCCGGCGGCGGCTCCTCCCGCGAGAACGCTCCACCGGCCGGGACGGAAGCGGGTAAAACGTTTTTTCAGGCCCGTCCCACGGTGGAATTTCGCCTTCATCTTCCGATTCTTCCCGGAAAAGATCTTCGTCCGAATCATCCGATTCGTCGTCAAAATCCTCGGATTCGTCGTCGAAATCCTCGACCGAATCATCCAGTTCTTCATCGAATTCTTCCTCCGAGTCTTCCGAATCGTCCCACTCCTCCTCAAACTCCTCGTCCTCGTCACCTCGTTCGGCCTCCCGCGCCTCGATTTCCTTCATGGCGGCTTCGGCTCTGGCGCGGTCAATTTCGGCCTGGATCGCGCTTCCCTGCTCCTTTTCGAACTCGGCCTTCATCGCCTCCCAGTCCTCTTTTTTGAGGAGGACCTCGCGCGGTTTGGTGTAGCCTTTGAACGCTCCAACGATCCCGTCCTCTTCCATGAAGTCGATCAGGCGGGCGGACCGGCCGTAACCGATCCCGAGCATACGCTGAAGGAGCGAGATGGACCCGCGGCCCTCGCTCACGATGATGTCGATCGCCGAGGTGTAAAGCTCGTCGCGTTTGGCCCACTCGGCGAGTTTTCCGCCTCCGCCGGCGCCCAGATGCTGCTCGATCTCGGTCTCAAACTGCGGCTCGCCCGTCGCGATGGCGGCGACGATGCGGTAAATCTCGTCGTCGCTCAAGTACGTCCCCTGCGCGCGGATCAGCGTGCTGGTCCCCGGAAGCAGGAACAGCATATCGCCGTGGCCGAGCAGACGGTCGGCACCGTTTTCGTCCAGAACGACACGCGAGTCAGTCTTGCTCGAAACCTGGAACGCGATTCGGGCCGGGAGGTTGGACTTGATGAGCGACGTAATGACCGAAACGATCGGCTTCTGCGTCGCGAGAATGAGGTGGATCCCCACCGCACGGCTTTTCTGCGCCAGGCGGATGATGTGCGACTCCACGTCTTTCGGCGCGGTCATCATCAGGTCGGCCATTTCGTCCACGATGATCACGATGAACGGCATGGTCTCGGGCATGGTTTCGCCCGCCTGCGGCTTGACGCGGTGGATCTTCGTCGCCCGGTCCATTTTGTTGTAGTCCTTCATGTGCCGGACGCCCGCTCGGGCCAGCCATCTGTAGCGGTCCTCCATTTTCTCCACGGCCCACGCCAGGATCGCCTCAGCCTTTTTCATGTCGGTGACGACCGGGTGCATGAGGTGCGGAATTTCACGGTACTGGCTCATTTCGACCATTTTCGGGTCCACCATGAGCATCCGGACGTCTTTCGGGCTGCGCGTCATGATGATCGACGCGATGATCGAGTTGAGGCAGACGCTCTTCCCCGTCCCGGTTCGGCCCGCGATGAGCAGGTGCGGGAGCGTCGCCAGGTCGGCCATGAGCGGTTTCCCCGCCACGTCTTTGCCGAGGAAGACCGGAATGCTCATTTTGTTGTACTTGCCGGCGAGCTGCTCCATGACCTCGCGCATCCGGACGAGCTGCTTCTTCACGTTCGGGATCTCGATCCCGACCAGGTTCTGCTTCCCGAGAAGCGGGTAAACGATTCGGACGTTGGAAACGCCGAGTTTCACGGCCAGATCGTCCGCGAGGCTCGCGATTTTGCTGACGCGCAGGCCCTGCTCCGGCTCAACCTGGTACTGGGTGATGGTCGGGCCGAGCTGGATCTCCCGGACCGCCACGGTGAAGCCGAACTCCTTGATGTAGCGTTCCAGCTGGGCCGCGCGCTCCTTCGCCTCGCTCTCGAATTCGGTGTAGTCGAAATTCTCGGCCGGGTCCAGAAGGTCCAGCGACGGAAATTCGTATTCCGGCTCATCGGCGGGGTGCTGCTCCAAAAGCTCGATTCCTTCCCCGGCCGTGCCCGTAAGAAGCGACGTGACGCCCGCGTTCAGCTCGCCTTTTGCGTCCTCCACGATCCCCGAGTCGATCGCGTCGGATTTGGCGTCCGAAAAACCGCCCGTGGAGTCGGTCAGGTTCACCGGTTCGGTCTCCGGGTGATGAATGGCCAGCTCGTGTGGTTTTCCCTCGGCCAGTTCCCCGGTGGAGCCATTCACGGAACGGATTTTTCTGGGCTCCGTAACCGTTTCATCGATTTCGTATCCGTCCACCGCTTCCATCAGTTTGGACCGCCTCGCGCGCCGACTGGCTTCGGACTCAAGCACCGGCGGGACCGTATCGGGATCGGCGATTTCCACGGCCTCCGTCTTTTCCGGATCAACGCCCCATCCCGTGCGTTCGGGGTTCTGGTCGTTCGAATCCACGTCATTCGGCACAACACCGGGTTCCAGATTTGTACCGTTTTGCTTTCTTCTCAAGCTCTGGATCGGGTGGTGGAAAGACCGCTTCCACCCAGTGCGTTCCCGAAAGAAACCGCGCGTCGCGTACAGGATCCTCCGGAGTGATTTGCGCGAAAATTTCGAGAAAATCTGGCGCAAAACAAACGGAACGACGAAATCGCTGTACATGAAAATCCCGACAAGCGCAAGGGTCAAAATGCCCAGAAAACCGCAAAATTCTCCCGCAAGGCTGAAGAAGGAAGCCCAGGCCGTGCCGACGACTCCGCCGTGGCCGTAAATCAGGTTGGTCGAGTACGTCTCGGAAAAACCCGCCTCGCCGTATAACGGATTGGAAACCGGGAGATTATTGCAGAAAAAGAGGGTAATAAAAGCGCAAACCGCGATCTGGAGGAAGCAAAAACCGGTAAAGCGGAGGGCGTAAAATTTGGCGTGGAAATTGAAAAGCCAGCGAATCAGATGGTACGCCGCCGCGTAAATCGTGAAGTAAATTCCGTAGCCCAAAAAACCAAAGCACAGCGCGGCAAATCGGGAGCCAAGCTCCCCGCACCAGTTCGTGACAGGAACGTTCGGCCAGATGTTCGTGTTGGGCTGGTCCGCGGGATTATACGTAAGAATACTCAGCGCGAAAAAAAGGAAAATCCCAACCGCCGCAATTTTATAAACGATGGAAACAGAATGGTAAAATGTTCGGTACTTCATAAAATATTTTTTCTTTCGCGGAAACCAAACGGATTAACGAATAACGAGAAGAAAGACTTCCACCACGATTCGTGTTTCACCAGCTTGAGTCAAAACTCATTCTCCTCGTTATTCGTTATTCATTATTCATTCATTTTCTCCCCCAAGTCGATTCCATGATCACGTGGAAAACGTCCACGTCACGCAGTTCTTTCACCGGGAGGAAACGCGCGTCGGAGGTCAAAAAGACCGTCTTCTGGGATCGGTCGCGGGCCGCCGCCCCGTGCGAGGCCTTCACCACGGTCGGGTCCAGCGAGATCGACCGGGTCGCAAAGTCCATGAACATTTCGCACGGGTCGTAGCCAGGTTTCTGGTGAATGTCCACCCGGCGGGCGAAATCGGGCGCCTTGGCGTCGTCCAGCCACCAGTAATACGCCATCCAGCTCGTCGGTTCCGACATTAATATTACGTCGCCGGAACGTTCGTGGTTTAACCCGTACTTTTCGATGTCGGCACCGACCAGGACCTCCGCCACGCCCTCCTTTTTATCGAAAAGCTGCGCCACCTTCTGAATCGTTGAGGAATCGTGGTTCTTCACGTACACATGCGCGAACTGGTGGTCGCAATAGGCGAAAGCGTCACTTTCCCCCCAGTCGGGCAGCTCGCCGCGGAAAACGTCGTAGTCCCGGGCGATCGAGCGGATCGGGCTGGGCGTCACTCCGTCCCCTTCCTTCACCTTCAGAAGCCTGGCCTCACGGAGCATCCGGTTCGGGAAAAGCGTGTGGTTCACGTCCGTCATGGCGTACTCGCCCGCGATGAACCACGTGATCTCATCGTCGTACGCCTCCTGGAATTTCGTGATCAGCGTGTCGAGCAGCGTGTTCAGCTCGCCGAGCATCACGTCCACCTGCGGGGAGTCCACGCCGAATTTCTGCGGCGCGTAATCCGGGTACGCGAGGTAAATGTAAAAGAATTCCGGCATTTCCTTCGCCGCCAGCCATGCCGCGGTGTTCACGACCCAGTTCGCCGAGTTGATGCTGACCATCGGCCCCCAGTAGTTCTGCAGCGGGAAGTGCCCAAACTCCTCAAGCAGCTCGCGGTAAAGCGAGGGGTAGCGCGTCCAGCACCACAGATCCTCGGTCCCGTCCGGATTATGGATCGGCTTATGCGTGCAAGCGTACTCCGCCTCGCACTCCACGGCCTGAAGCGGGAACCAGACGGCACTGCGCGGCGTGTCGGGGTGATGGTAGATCAAATCCCAGAGCTGCGACTGCTGAACCGCCTCATTCGTGAACGTCCACATGGTGAGCTTTTCCTTTTCGGGCGACCATATCCCGTTCCCGATGATGCCGTGTTTGTTCGGGAAAAGGCCGGTCGTCAGATTGGCCTGGACCGGGCACGTGACGCACGGGAAGCTCGGCGTGAGCGTGGCCTGCGCCCCCTTCGGAAGCAAAATCCGGTTCAGGGCCGGCAGTTTGATCAGGTCTTTCTCACGAAGTGCAGGGATGGACAAAAAAACGATGTTCCGCATCATGGAATGGGTCCTCTTTATTAATTAAGACGAAATTCTTTTCTTATATTTTAGCACAGAGAGAAAAACGTGCAAGGGGGCGGCCGCACCAATTTAAAGCCTCCCCTGAAAGGGGAGGTGGCCCGAAGGGCCGGAGGGGTTCGGAAACGGGGGAAGTCCAGCCTTTGGCCGGAAACCCCCAGTTTACAGTGGGCAAAAAGCCCACCGCTCGCCGCCAGCCCCACTTCAGGGGGCCTTTAAAAGAACAAAAAAAGAACGGGGGCCAAATCTTTAACCCCCGCTCTTCTTTTTTTTTATTTGAGACTCTTACGGCTTCTGGCGGAACAGACCATTGAACGGGCCTTTTTTCGTTCCATCGTTGAAGTCGAGCTGCCAGTAACCATCGGACCACTCAAGGGTGACTTTGCGCCATCCGTCCGGAACCTGCGGGTACGGATAGTACGGGCCAATGTACGGCCAGCAGCTGGCACAGTGGCGTTTCGGATACTGGACCGCCGCGGTGTTCGGGTAAGAAGCATAGGACGGCCAGGCCTTTCTCGGCATATACGGCTCGTCGTACCGCATGTTGGACCCGCCATTCATCGGCATCGCATAAGCCTGAGAATTCATCGGGACCGGACCACTCTGAATACCCGTCGTCGTGGTAGAAGTTGGACCCTCGATAGACGTGTCACCGTAAGAAACCGGTTTCACCGTCAGACCGTAATTCGCCTGAATCGGGCGCGGTTTGCCTGCACTGACGGAAGTACTCGACATCTGCGAGTCGTCAACATTCAGAATCGACGGAAGGTTGGCACCGTCATCGGCCTGTTCCGCATTCACCGGAACACCGTCCACGGAAACCACTTCGTCACTAATGACCTGCCCGCCTTCAATATCAAGCTGACCAGGACAGCTCATGACCTGATTCTGGAAAATCGCGACCTGCTGAACGGACGCATCTTCCACCGCCGTTTTTTCCACTTCAAGTTTGTTCACGACGCTGGCAACGCCGTCCATTTCTTCAATTTTCGCCTGAATTGCGGAAATTTTCTCGGATGAGTCCACAACTCCCGTAAGCCAGACCGTCTCGTTCTCGTATTTCAGACCAATATCACAGCCTTCAATCAGATTCGCATCTTCAAGAACGCCGGCGATTTCCTCAGCCATTTCCTGATTGCTGCCAAGCACCGTCATTGGCGCCAAAGCAACCGCGAGCAAAATCGCGCTGAAACTAAATACACGTCGCATCCTGTTTTCCTCCAGTTTTTCTCACCGTGTAAAATGACGAAACCGCAGAACCGATCCTTGTTTTCGTCGGGATTTCTGTAATTTTCGTGACGATTGGCTTTATTGAACTAATCGCCATCTTTCTTCTAATCGCTTTTACAATCGGAAAAGTTATAACCGAAACTTCAAGACACTTCCGGTGTAATCCCTACTTTTTGAATATTTTCAGATTTCAAAATCGGAATAAAAGGTATAATCGTTAAAGTTTACCCAGATTAAACCATTTTAACACAAGAAAAGAGGGGGAAAAAGTTAGGAGTTAGGAGTGAGGAGTGAGAAGTGAGGAGTTGACGCTTGCGCGTAACGTTGGATTCAGAAAAAATCAACCCCTAAAAAGCCGAAGGCTTTTCCAACTCCTAACTCCTAACTCCTAACTAAATCAGTAGTTCACCCTTTTCCCCGCTTCCGCGAAAAGGGCCTTGGTGCTGATGGAGGAAGAAGCACTTGGAACAGGCGAAACTCCGGGAACGACCGAAGCGGACCGCGAGGCTGCGTGGGATTTCGCTTTCAGGTCAGAAAACGACTGAAAACCACTCAAAAGCGCCACGCACTGCGCCTCGATGACGAGTTCCTCTCCCACTGGACCGATTCCCTCGCCCGTTTTGGCTTTGACGTTCACCTGCTGGGGGGTCACCCCGAGCGTTTCGGCAATACTCTCCGCGATCACCGTCTTGTAGCTGCCGAGTTTAGGCCGCTGGGCGAACACGATGCAATCCAGATTCTGGAGTTTCCAGCCCAGATTCTGGACACGCTGCCAGGCCAGGCGGAGCATTTCCACCGAGGACCGGTCCCGATTGATTTCATCCGTGTCGGGGAACATGTCGCCAATGTCGCCCAGCCCGGCCGCACCAAGCAGGGCGTCAATGACCGCATGAAGAAGCACGTCCGCGTCGCTGACTCCGAGGAGTTTTTTGTCGTGTGGAATTGGGATTCCGCCAAGATGAAACCCGTCGCCGGGGATCAGGCGATGCGTGTCATGACCGATTCCGACCCGATATGGTGTATTCATTTTCAGCCTCTTAAAAAAACTCAAATATTTTATTAATTATAGTCAAATTCTCCCAGAAAAGCAAGAGCGATTTTAACGCTTGAACCAATTTGGAAAATTTTCCGAAAAATTCCGAAAAATCAGGAAAAAATCCCATTCAGGGGTTGGTTTTTTTCCAAATATAGTGTAAAGTAGAAAAGAGAGTTAATTATCGTGAACAACATCGAGGAGAGATTTTATGTGTAAACGAGGTTTCGTTGTGATGGTCCTGCTGGTCTGGACTTTGATTCTGGGGGCAGAGTCCATTCAGGCCGCGACCTTCAAAACCAAAAACTTCACCGTCAGTACATCCGACCCACGTGCCGCAGAGCAACTCGCGAATCGTGCGGAGTTTCTGCGTAAAAAGCTGGCCGTTTTCTGGCTCGGGAAAGAACTTCCCAACTGGGCGAAACCGTGCAAAATCCACATCAAACTCGGGGACGATCTGCTGCCCGGCGGTTCCACCAGCTTCACGTTCAACAAAGGGGAGGTTTACGGCTGGGACATGGAGGTCCAGGGGTCACGCGACCGTCTGTACGACTCGGTTCTTCCGCATGAAATCACCCACATGATCCTGGCGAGCCACTTCCGCGTACCGCTCCCGCGCTGGGCTGACGAAGGCGCCGCGACGTTCACCGAGCATCAGTCCGAGCGAAACAAATACCAGCAGCAACTGTATAAAGCCCTGAAAACCCGGCACGGGATCCCGCTCGACCGCCTTTTCGTGATGGAAGAATATCCGCAGGACCCGATGCCGCTTTACGCGCATGGTTTTTCGGTCGTAGAATTCCTGATCCGTCAGAGAGGTCCCCACTATTTCGTCAGTTTTGTGGAAGCCTGCATCGAAAAAGAAAAGGACTGGAACACTCTGGTTTACGAGTTCTACGGCTACACGACCCTGGAAAAACTGCAGAACGACTGGGTGGAGTGGGTCGAAAATGGAACCCCGGAATTCGTCGGGACGAATATGATCGCGGGAAACGGGACAAACGCCCCGAAACTCACGGTTCAATCGTCCAATCTGTTGGAAAACTCCACGTTCAACGAATCCGTTCAGGTCGTCTCCCAGCCCAGGATCCAGCCGTCTTCCACGCCGGTGGACTGGAGTACGACTCACGTCAACTCGGCGTCTGAGAACTGAAAACTGAAAACTGAGAACTGAAAAACCGGGTGGCGCGCCCAAACACGTCACCCGGTTTTCTTTTTTATTCATTCACGAAATCCCAGCCCTTGCGGTACTCGTAATCCGATTTGAGGAATTTGTCCGCGTCGGCGTTTCCGGTCGTGAATTTCACCGGATCCCACGGAAGCGTGACGTTCCCGGCACGGTGCGCCAGGTTCCCGAGCAGGTTATTCTCGATCAGACGGCCGGAGTAGTCGAAATTGCAGAGCGATTCCGGTCCGCCCTTGGCCGCCACGAAGAATTCTTCGTAATGGCCCAGCGAGGACGGAATGAACGGGTCGATCTTGTAGCTCTCGAACTGGGACTTCGGCGAAAGCAGCACTTTGCCGTAGTCGGAGACCACGAGGCCCTTTTCGCCGATGAACGCGACGCCAATCCCCCAGTCGTTGATGGTCGTATCGTCGCCGACCATCGGCTGGAGCAGATCGCTGCGGCGTTTCATTCCTTCCGGACCGTGGTACCAGACCAGCTTGATCTCGCCGTTGGTGTACTCGCTGCAGGTCTTGCGCGGAGCGTGCTTCCAGGTCGCGATCTGCCACGGCGGGGTGGCGAGGCGGTCCGGTTCCGGAGCTTCGCAGGAAACTTCGTACGGACGATCGAGTTCCAGCGCCCAGTAAGCCAGGTCAACGAGATGGCTTCCCATGTCGCCGAGGACGCCGGTCCCAAAGTCCCAGCGCCGGTGCCAGTTCAGGCAGCCGTTGTTCACGTAGTCAATATTGAACGGACGCATCGGGGCCGGGCCGAGCCAGACGTCCCAGTCGATGTGATCCGGGATCGGCTGTTCCGGAAGGAACTCGGGACCGATCGGGCGGATCGTCCGGCTGCACCAGACGTGCGCTTCCTTGATCTTGCCGACCGCACCGGCACGGACGTACTCGACCGCGCGGCGGTAGTTTTCCGTCGCATGGATCTGCGTCCCCATCTGGGTGGCGATCTTCCCGCGGCGTTCTTTGTAGAGGTCCTGCATGATGCGGGCTTCCTGAATCGTGCGGGCCAGAGGCTTTTCGGTGTACACGCTCTTGCCGGCCTTCATCGCGGCGATCGACGCCAGGGCGTGATGATGTTCGGCCGTGGTCACGAACACGACGTCGATTTTCGGATCATTGACGATCGTCCGCCAGTCCGTCGTTTTGATGGCGTCGGGGTAGTCTTTGGCCACGTTTTCGAGCGTCTCACGGTTCGTGTCGCACAGGGCGTAGCAGTTCTGCCCGGCGGCGCCCGCGCGGTTTGCGGCAGCGCGTCCGCCCGCTCCGAAGAAGGCGCAGTTAAGTTTTTCGTTCGGTGTGTTCTGGCCGCGAACGATCCCGGCCTGAAGAATGAGCGTACCGGCGCCGAGGGCGGCAGAGGTTTTGAGGAAAGAACGGCGGGTTTGCATAAACGACTCCTTAAAAAAGGGAAAGGGAGAAATGAAAAACGAATAATGAATAACGAAGAACGAATAATGACGCTGGCGCGTAATGTAAGTTGCAGAATGAGTTCAGGCCAAGCGTAATTCCGGCCTTCGGCCTTCATTACCGCCTTTCATTATTCGTTATTCGTTCTTCATTATTCATTCTCTCAGTATAGTTCATTCCCCGCGCCCTTTCAAGCCCCCCTCACCCGGATTTTCGGGAAATTTTCTCAAAAAAAGTCCCCGAACTCTTGACGAAACTGAATTTCCTGTTATGATGGAGTATCGTTTTTCCCAATTCATAATTCATAATTCTTCATTCATAATTAATTTATGCGTTTTCCACTTTCGCTCACGACGTCGATGACCCGTTACATTCTCTCGCAAAGCCTGCGGGGAGTGAAGAAATACCCGCTCGTTTTGATGCTCGAGCCGCTTTTCAAGTGCAATCTGCACTGTGCCGGCTGCGGGAGGATCCGCGAGTATACCGACCACATGACCGAAATGCTCACCGCGGACGAGTGCCTCGACGCCATGAACGAATGCGGCGCCCCGGTCGTGAGCATCTGCGGCGGGGAACCGCTCATCTATCCAGAAATCGGCGAAGTGGTCCGCCGGGCTGTTTTCGAGCAGAAACGTCACGTCTATTTGTGTACGAACGGCCTGATGCTCAAAAAGCACATCGAGGACGGGACGTTCAAGCCGACGAGCCGGTTTTTCATTAACGTGCACCTCGACGGGATGGAAAAGAACCACGACGCTTCCACTTCGCGCACCGGCGTTTGGGCCGCGGCCGTTGAGGGGCTGAAGGCCGCCGTCGCCGCCGGGTTCCAGGTCTGCACCAACACGACGCTCTACCGCGAGTCGTCGATGGACGAGATCGTCGAGCTCTGCACGCTGCTGGAGTCGCTCGGCGTTTGCAGCATGATGCTCGCCCCGGCCTACTCTTACGAAACGTTCGACGCGGCGTCTCAGGAGGCGATGTTCCTCCACCGCGAAGAGACGCAGGCCCGCTTCCGCGAGCTGGAAAAACGCCTGAAGGGGAAGAAACTCGGCACGACGCCGCTGTACATGGACTTCCTGACCGGCCGCCGCCAGCTCCCGTGCGCCGCGTGGGCCAATCCCACCCGAAACGTTTGCGGCTGGAAAGGCCCGTGCTATTTGCTGACCGACGCCCATTACACCACCTACCGCGAACTTCTGGAAAAGACCGACTGGCAGTCCCTCGGCCCCACCGGCACCGACCCCCGCTGCGCGAACTGCATGATGCACTGCGGTTTTGAACCCGGCGCGGTCCTGGTCAGCACGAAAAACCCGATCCAGGGCCTGCGGACGATGCTTTGGCAGTTGGGGGTTTTTTAAAGGAGCAATCAGACATGAAATATAACCTTCCGGAGCACGTAGAACGTGAAATAATCAAATACGCCGAGATCCACGGAATCAAAAAGGTCATCCTTTTCGGCTCGCGGGCACGAGGCACAAACCGGGAAAGAAGTGACGTGGATCTTGCCGTTTCAGGCGGAAATATTCGCGATTTTCGATTTGACATGGAGGAAGAGGCCCAAACCCTTCTGATGTTTGACGTGGTTGACCTCGACCATCGAATCAGCGAGGAACTTCAAAAAGAAATCGAGAGAGACGGAGTGGTGATTTATGAAAAAACTTGAAAACTATTCAAACTGCCTGAAGGTTCTGAAAAACGCAGATTTTTCGGAAGCGGAGAATAATGAGATCTACAGGACTGGTATCATCGGCCAGTACGATCTGACGTTTGAACTGTCCTGGAAAGCGATGCAGGAAGTATTGCAGTTACAGGGGGTAACCGATTTCAGAGGCGGATCTCCAAGAGACATTTTACAGGCGGGCTATAAATTCGGGCTTTTTGACGATGAGGCTTTATGGCTCACGATGCTCAAAAAGAGAAATTTGGCGATCCATGTCTATAATGAGGACGAGGTCAATGAAATGGTCCACCTTATCCGTGACAGTTTCATTCCCGCGTTTGTTACGTTGGAAAAAACGCTGAAAGAAAAAACTGCCGAAGCCGAAAAAGACTCACTTTGAAGCCGCAAAGTGCTCTCGAACGGGAATCCATCCCCACCCTCGGTCCCGCTGCACGAACTGCATGATGCACTGCGGCTTTGAACCCTGCACGGACTGGTCAGCACGAAACCCCCGATCCAGGGGCTGATGACGATGCTTTGGCAGTTGGGGGTTGTAACCAATACGTTATTCAATAATTTTACACATGAGCGCATATATAGCCTATTTCGATGAAACCGGAGATGATGGTTGCACATCAGAATCCAGTGATACCTTTGTTCTGACAAGTTTGTACATGAAAACAGAGGATTGGCAGGACAATTTTGAAACCGTCAAAAAGTTTCGTCAAAGACTCAAGGAAGAATATGGTTTTCATGTTTCACAAGAAATGCACACGGCCCATTTTCTTCGTGATAAAGGATTATATCGGCCTTACGGCTGGACAACAGAACAAAGAAAGCAAATACTGATTGATTTTACCAAATGCATTGCATCCCTCAAAATTAAAATTATTAATGTCGTTATTGACAAAACTAATTTTTATAATGAAAATTATCAGGTACTTGAAAATGCTTTAAAATACAATATTCAACGTATCGACAAAGATAGCAATTCTCAGTGGCAATACCTCATTATAACGGATAAAGGTCGTTTAGCGCCAATGCGAAAAACCGCTCGTCAAATCCGCGCTTTTAATCCAACTCCTTCAAATTATGGTGGGTATTATAACAATCGTATAAAAGGTTTGATTGAAGACATTCTGGAAAAAGACTCCAAGGAATCGTATTTTATTCAGATCTGTGATTTCGTTTCCAGTTTTGTATATTTATACTACCGTACGATCCAGAAGAAGCAGCCTTTACCCAATCGTGTCGCAAAGGTTATTGAAGAAAACTTTAGCACTCGTGTCCTGGAAACCTTAAAACAACAGGGCGTGTTAAATCTTGAAGCCAGCCGCAGCAATGAGTATGGTTTAGTCGTGTATCCACGATAAATCTATAAAAAAACACCACCTACGAGGCATTCGCCCTTTCAGCGGTTCATTATTATTATACGGCAATGGGGAAGAAAGTCAATACCCAAAATCTAAAAAAATTAAAAATTTTTGGATTTTTAAAGAAGATCTGAAGAAGATCTGCTCCAGGTAAAAGGCCGGAGTCTCACCGGCCCAATCCCAAAACATCGTCTCCACGCGTTCTAAACTGGCAACTACTTCCCTCTGATCCCGTCGATCTTCTCTCTCGTCGCCTGGGCGTTGGCGCGGATCGTGGCCCAGTCCTGCTTCTGGATCAGGTCGCGTTTGGCGATCCACGAGCCGCCGAGGGCCAGCAGCAGCGGGCTTTCCACGTACGGGCCGATGTTCTCGAGCGACAGACCGCCCAGCGGCAGGTACTTCAGCCCCAAATGCGCGTACGGAGCCGAAACCGCCTTCAGGTACTTCATCCCGCCGCACGGCTCGGCCGGGAAGAGTTTCAGCTCACGGCAGCCCAGCTCGACCGCCTTTTCGATCTCGCTCGGCGTCATGATCCCCGGCGCGAACGGAAGGCCCGCGGCCTGCGCAGCCAGAACGACCTTTTCATTCAGCCCCGGCGCCACGCCGAAGGCGGCTTTCGCTTCCGCGACCTTCTGAACCTGCTCCGGGGTCAAAATCGTGCCGACGCCGGCGAGCATTTCGGGAATTTCGCGGCGGATGTTCGCCAGAGCGTCCAGAGCCGCGGGGGTCCGGAGCGTCAGTTCGATCGCGTTGATCCCGCCGTCCATGAGTGCTTTAGCGGTCGGGACGGCATTGGCAGCGTCGTCGATCACGAGGACCGCGATGGCTCCGCAGGCCTGGATCTGGGCGAGGGCTTCGTCTGTAAACTGGGATTTCATGTTGGGTTCCTTTTCTGAAAGTGAGGGAAACACGGGTCGGCATTTCCCGGGACTCTGAACGATTCAAGCCTTTATTTTACCACAAAATGAAAATTTTGGAATCCGGCCCCCTTGATTTTTTCCAAAAGATGCGGTAAAATCCGGGAGTGAAGTTTGAACCCGATCCGACTCACTTCAAGCAAAGGAAGATCCCATGACCATTTTCAAGAAAATCATTGACCACGAGATCCCGGCCGACATCGTGTACGAAGACGATCAGTGCCTGGCGTTTCGTGACATTTCGCCCCAGGCGCCCACGCATATTCTGGTGATCCCGAAGAAAGAGATCACCGCCGTCGATGCCCTGACCGAAGAAGACCAGATGCTCGTTGGGCACATTTTCCTCGTGATCCAGAAGATCGCGAAGGATGAGGGCCTCACGGACGGTTTCCGCGTCGTGACGAATAACGGCCAGAACGCGTGCCAGACGGTGCCGCACCTTCATTTCCACCTCCTCGGCGGACGTCCCTTCGGCTGGCCCCCGGGGTGAAATTGAGTGTGGAGTGTGGAGTGTGGAGTTAGAAAAGCCTTCGGCTTTTTATGGGTTGAACTCTTTCTGAAACCAACGTTACGCGAAGCGTCAACTCCACTCTCCACCCTCCACACTCCACACTAAAAAACGGGAACGTGGTCGAGTGCGCCGCGTTCCCGTTTTTTTGGAAAAGAAGGTTGTCAATGTTCTCGCCGCGCCCATTTTTGAACATTTTTTTATATTTCTCTTGACAAAATTATTCATTTTATCTATTATCGCAAATGTCATGGATGACGCAAATACGCATCATCTCAAGATAAACGGCCGCCAAAATTCTAATTGATAAGTGAGACTTCTTGTATATAAAGTCGCACATTGGCTTGAAGTGTATCTCGAGATTATGCCAAAAGTGCATTTACAAGGAAGCAGACATGGAAAGACACTCTATCGTAACCCAAATCGGCCAGGAATATAAGACCTCTAATATCGAGAATGATGAATATTCCTACGTTAAGGCGGCGGGCAGCAAAAAGAAACTTGTCGATGCACTCGGATATACCCCAGAACATTATAAACTGGACATCCGGTTTAAGCATAATGACGTGGTCATTCTTGTGGAAACGAAGCAGGATTATACGGCCAAGGACGAAGACCAGTTAAGAGAATATCTTAAAGAAGAACAGGCCGTACATAACAGTAAAAAAATTATCGCGATTCTGGCCAATACGAATAATGATCAAATCCGGGTCTGGAAATGGGCTGTCGCTGACGAGCACTTGCTGACAGAAGAAACGGTCTTGGATACCATGGCGCATTACGAAGGCCTGTTCCGCGAGAGCAGTAGACAGAATGACCGGGAGCAGGTACTGAAAAATACCTACGCCTTAAATCAAACGCTCCACAAAAAAGATATTGATGAAAAATTACGTTCCCAGTTTGTCGGAACCGCGATTCTTTATATTAACGATATTCTCAAAAAGAAAGACTTTTTTCAGATTACCGAAGAAACACGATTCGCTTTAAGAAGTTATTGGGAAACACTTGAAGAAAAAGAAATTCGCAAAGGCATTGAAACAGCACTTACCGGTTTACTTGAAAACTCTGCAAAACGAGCAAAAAAGGCACTTGACGATAAACTCAATAAATCCCCCAAAAAACAAACCAAAGAAAAAATTGACGAGTTAAATAAACAAATTGACAAACAAAAAGCGGAAAAAATTACACTCCTTCAGAAGAACGTACTTACTAATCAAAAAGTAGAAAAGCTGAAAACTAAAGACTGGGTAGATATTCTTGATGAGATTTTATGGAATATTTATAGGTTTATTAATACCGACAGTCCCGAAGGCCAGGATATTCTGAATCTGTTCTTTGTCGCGTTCAACAAATACACCGGCAAGGATGATAAAAACCAGGCATTTACTCCCGACCACATCACTCATTTTATGTGCCGTGTAACGGGAGTAGATCATACCAAACGACTGTTTGATGGAACGTGCGGCTCCGGCGCGTTTCTAGTCCAGGGAATGGTACTTGAGCTCTCAGATATAAACCAAAAAAACTACCCCCCAGACATAAAAGAAAAAAAACGTCAAACCGTCACCCAAAAAAATATCTATGGAATTGAAATCGAGGGACAAGCGTTTGGCTTGGCCACTACCAATATGTTAATTCATGGAGATGGAAATTCTAATATTATAAAGGATAACCTATTTTATAGTGAGAAATTCATCATTAACGCAAATCCCGATATTATCTTGATGAATCCACCCTTCAACGCTAAACCAATTAATATTCCAGAGACATATAAAAAGGATTGGAAAAAGGATTCTAAAGAAGATCCGACCAAAGGCATGGTATTCCTGAAATTCATCTCAGATGTTATTAAACGAATGAATGAGAAAAGATCGGCGAAGGGAAAATCAAGAAAAGAAGTCAAAATCGCGATTCTTTTGCCGGTCCAAGCCGCGATCGGCACGAGTAATTATATTGCTACGATGAAGAAACAACTCCTTGAGGACAATACCCTTGAGGCCGTATTCACGCTTCCTAACGAGATTTTTTATCCAGGATCCACTGCTATCGCGTGTTGTATGGTGTTTACTCTTGGGAAACCACACAAGAATCCTGACGGAACTATCTGTAAGACATTTTTCGGGTATTACAAGGATGACGGCCATAAGAAAAAGAAATACCTTGGTCGAATCGAACAGTTTGACAAGGATAATAACAGCTTATGGAAACCTATAGAGGAAAAATGGCTTGACTTGTTCCGAAATAAGACTGTGGAGGATGGTATTTCCGCTATGCAAGTAGTTACCGGCGATGACGAATGGCTTTGCGAAGCCTTTATGAAGACAGATTACAGTAAACTATGCGAAGCGGATTTTCAACAGACGCTCAATAATTATCTTGCCTATCTTGTTAAGGAGGGTAAGATTTATGAAGCTTGATCTTGAAAACTGGAAAAGATTTACTCTTGGTCGTTTATTTAATATTAAGAAAGGTAAGAGGTTGACTGCAGAAGACCAAGAAGACGGAAATATACCTTATATCGGAGCCATTGATTCAAACAATGGTGTATCAAACCATATTGCACAGAAGCCAATACATGATGGTAATACTATTTCTTTGAGTTATAATGGTTCGGTTGGCGAAGCATTTTATCAGCCTAAGCCTTATTGGGCAACAGATGATGTTAATGCTTTGTATTCGACATTCGATGGTTTTAATGAGTCCATTGGTCTGTTTATGGCCGCAACTATACGAAAGGAAAAATACAGGTTTTCGTATGGTCGTAAATGGACTTTGAATAATATGAGAATAACAGAAATTTGTCTCCCTATTCAGCATAATGCAGACGGAACCCCAATTATAGATACTTCTCATAAATATTCTGACGATGGATATGTTCCCGATTGGCAGTTTATGGAAAATTATATCAAGTCACTTCATCATAAGCCGCTAACCACAAAGATCAAAAGCGGGCACGCTCCTGATTTGCATGTGAAGGATTGGAAAGAATTTACATTAAACGATGTTTTCAAACTTCGTGGAGGTTTTTACAATAAAAAGCCTGAACATTCAACCGAAGGTAATATACCGTTTCTTGCTTCAACTGAAAGCAACAATGGTGTTACGGAGTTCTATAGTATTGAAGATATTAAACAATGGGACAAGGTTGGTGGTGAAGATTGGACTCTTGCTAAAAAGATGTATGATGGAAATTGTATTGCAGTAACCGTAAATGGTTCAGTATGCAATGCATTTTATCAGCCCGAACAATTTACCTGTAGTCATGATATCACTGCATTTTATCTCAGGCATCATGAGATGAATCCTTATATTGCGTCTTTCTTATGTACAATCATTATGAAAGATAAATATAGATGGAGTTATGGTCGCAAGCCTCACGATGTTAAAAAATTTGGCAAATCCATTATTAAACTCCCTGTCGATTCCTCTGGAAATCCAGATTGGCAGTTTATGGAAGATTACATCAAGGCTTTGCCTTATGGTGATCGATTAGAGGGCTAAGCCGCTAAAAACAGAGGCGCCGCCTGTTTCACTGAAACGGGAAGCGCCTCTTTCCTTCTTCATTGACAACCTTTATTTGCGATTCTCGCCGGGATCACTCCTCCGCGCGGATCCAGACGTTGCGGAACTGGACCGGGCAGCCGTGGCCGGAGAACGAAATGTGGCCCTTCGTGCGGCCATTGAACGGGGTCGGAAGCGTGCCGTGGCCCGTGCCGCCGTAAATGACCGTGCTGTTCTGGATCATCACGCCGTTATGCATGATCGTCACGCGGGCCGGCTCCTTCTCTTTGCCGTCTTCCGTCCAGGTCGGAGCCTTGAAGAAAATGTCGTACGTGTTCCAGTTCCCGACCGGAATGCAGGCGTTCACCAGCGGCGGGTTCTGGCCGTAAACCGAGCCGCACCAGCCGTCCGGGTACGTGTTCCGCGTGCAATTATCGAAGATCTGGATCTCCACATTATCGAAAATCAGCACGCCGTTATTGCCGCAGTTCCCCCACGGACCTTCGAAGTCTTTCGGGGATTTGAACTCGAGGTGGAGCTGGAAGTCGCCGAACTCGTCTTTCGTCGTGACCGGGCCTTCGGTGCACTCGAGAAGACCGTCTTCAGTCACGATCCACTTGGTCGGCTGCCACTGGTCGAGGTTTTTGCCGTCAAAGAGGACTTTCGCGTCCGGAGGAGGCGGGAGGAACTTGATGTTGGCCGGATCGACTTCGACTTTCTTCGGAACCGGGCGGCGAATGTCGTGGACCACGTATTCGCTCCACCACTGCTTCGGGTTTTCTTCGTACCCGACGCGGCCGTCATCGGCGAAAATCAGGCCCGCCGCATGCAGAGCGCCGGCAAGGAAAAGGGTGGACGCGGTAAACGCGAGAATGGAAAGGAAGGTGCGTTTCATGAAAAATCTCCTGAAAAATGAAAACGGGAGGAAGATCGACCGACCTCCCTCAGTGCATCAGAATATTAATGAATTTCGGAATCAAGGGAGCTGGATCAAATCCCCTTCTGCGCCTCGGAAATGGCGCTCCGGATCCGCTCGAACGGTTCCATGAAGTCGAACTCGATCACGAGCTCCGCCAGAACCTTCCGCACGGCCGGAATGTCGCCGGGCTGGTCAGGAAGGGCGGAAAGGATCTGCTTTTTCTGCCACAAAATCTGCGAGTCCGGCACCGACTCGGCGCCCTCCGCCGGCTCGACGAGGATCGCAGGGACCGAGACGATCGGACGGACGCACATCGCGCAGGCCTGATCGAAGCAGACGACCCGCGGCAGAATCTTCGATTTCTCGATCAGGGCGCGGGCGATCTGCTCGCCGTAGAGGTACGGCTGGAGCGTCGTGCCGTAGAGGATCTCCTGCGCCCGGTTCGGCTTCACCGGTGCGGTGCAGTGGAATTCCACGGGGCGGCCCGCCGGGTTCAGGATCAAGTATCCGCCGAATAGTCCGTGGGCCGGTTCGTCCACGACCGTTAAAAAACCGATTGCTGCCTGGGTGAGTGCGTTTTCTGCCATGGGGTGATTTCTCGTTGGGTCCAACTAAACGTCCGCGCCGTTCTGAAAGATTTTTATGATTTTACGACCGGCGGTACTTCACGCAAAGCCCCAGCATACCGAGGAGCAAAAGCGCCCAAGTGGCGGGTTCCGGAACGCCGCCGCCACTTTCCCCTTTCAGGCTCATCCAGAGGTTTCCTACGGCGTCAAGGCCGAAGTCCCAAATGTCCCCGCCGGCTTCCTCGAAATAGACGCCCGCGAGCTCGATCCCTTCGAGGATGGCTTCTTCCTCGGCGAGTTTGATGATTTTTCCGTCGTACATTTCAGGATCCTCCGTGATCACGTTGAAGGTCACGCCCTCGAATTTCCCCGAGCCGGTGAAGTCCCAAAGCACGGAGGAACCTTCCGCGATCAGTTTATCCAGATCCAGATTGAACCTCACGCTGTTAACGTCCAGATTGCCCGCGCCGCTGACCTTCCCGGAAAGGGCCGCCTCATCGTCACCCGTCTTGGTGATCTCGAGGGTTTTCCCCGAGTTCACGACGATCTGGTTCGCCACATCAAGGTTTCCCGACGTGGTATCGAGGACCAGGCCGTAAGGGGACGTGCTCGCGCCGTTCACGGTCAGAGGACCGGTTCCAAGGGCGCTGCTGCTGCCCAGCGTGACGTTGTAACCCGCGCCGTTCGCGCCGGAGCCGAGCATTTCCGTGCCGCCGGTGTACGTGTTTTCGCCCGCGAGGACGAAATTCCCACCGTTGCCCTCGGCATTATTGAACGTCAGTTTGCCATCGCCGGAGATTTCGCCGTTGAACGTCAGGACGGTCCCGGTGGAACCGCCGCCGGCGCGCAGGTTTCCGTTCCCGGTCAGGACCAGGTCGTTTGCGAAAGTCGTCGTGCCGCCGTTCATCAGCGTCGCGCCGTTTTTGAATTCGATCGCGCCGGAGCCGGTGTTTCCGCCGTCGGAATAGAAAATTCCGGCCTCGATCACCGTTCCACCCGTGTAGTTTTTCCCGAGGCCCGAGTAAAGCCGGCCGCCGCCCTGCTTGACGAACTGAATGTTCCCGGTCATGCCAATGCCCCAGCGCGAGGTGCCCGGGACGCTCAGGGAGAAAACGGAGAGGTCTTCGGAATCGTTGGTCACGTTCGCGTAAACGGGCAGTTCCGAGCCGGTCGGCGACGGAAGCGTGGCGGTCAGTGAGCCGCCGTTCATCTGGATCAGCGGGAGCGTTTCACCCGCTGCGGCATTTGTCTCCGGAAGGGTCAAGGTGGAAACGGTTTCCGTCTTTCCGTTCAGGTCCAGGACTGCGCGCGTCCCGGTGCTCTTTTCCATCGTGAGGGTCCCGCCGATCTGATCCGTTCCGGTGCCGGTCAGTTTCAGCGTGCCGCCGGAGACCGTGGCATTGCGGACGGCGTATTTGTCGGCCGATTTATCCAGCTCGACCGTGCCGTCCTGAAGGATCAGGTCGGTCTTCGTGTTTTCGAGCGTTCCGCCGAGGGTCTGCGTGCCGGTGCCGACTTTCGTCAGTTGGACGGTCTTCGTGGTGTCCGTCGAAACGTTATGGATCCGGCCGGTGTAGATCCCGCTGGCGTTCTGGTTTCCGATCGTCAGCAAAGAGGTTTCCGTGGTGGAGATCACGCCCATGTCGGCCGCCTCACCAGCGATCTGCGCGGGGTCGCAGTCGGCCCGGCTGATCAGAGCACCGATCGACTGCGTGGTGCCGTAAAGCCGCAAATTCGCGCCGGTGTTTCCGAAAACGACGTCGGTCGTTTGGGGAAGCGCGCCGTCCACGTTCGTTCCAAGCACCGCTCCGGTACCCGTCGCGTGAGCGTTCATTTTGGTCCCGATGCGCGTCTCGCCGGTGTACGTGTTTTGCGCGTTGAGATTCACGACGCCCTCACCGTCGCAGCTCACGCCAAACCAGCCATCCCCGGAAATGACGGAGTTCAAAAATGCCGCCTGGGTGCTCTGGAAGCCGATCCGCATGCTGCCGCCGTTTTCCGTGACGGTGATCCCCTGCGTGGCCGGGATCGTGATGTTTCCGTTCTGGTTCTGAAGGGTCCCGCCGTCCAGAATGATCGCGTCCGCGACGAATTCTTCAGGGACTGCGCCCAAAAGGCTTCCATCCCAGTCTCCGGCATCGACCGAACGAGCGACTCCGCCTTTCACCGTGAACCCGCCCGTGAAGGTCTGCGCCTTGCGGGTCAGATTCAGGCGCGCGCCGGCAGAACCGTCCGCAATGACGTGAATGTTGCCCGTGAGGAACGAAATGTCCTGATTCGTGTCCGCGGTGTAGGTCAGCGTGACGGTTGAAGCCGTTTCGGCCGAGTTGGTGACTTTGGCCGCGTTCCCGCCGCCGGTGATCTTGTTTGCCGGGACGGTCATGGGGCGGCCATTGAGGTCCATCGTGCCTTCACCCACCGCCAGAGCGCCGAGCGTGACCGTGGCTTCCGGAGCGTTGGTAAAGTTCAGCGCGCCGGACGTAAGCGTGACGGTCCCGAGCGTGACCGCCCCGGTATTCGAGAAAATCTGCGTGCCAGCGCCGCCGATCCCGATGGACGGGGACGTGGTGAATTTTCCTTTGTACTCGTACGACTGACCGTCCGGGACGTTAATATTCAGCGTGCCGCTGCCGATGAGGTTCGCGGTCGCGTTTCCATAAAGGCCCGCCACGGTGTTGGTCTTTCCGTTGAGCTGGACCTCCGCGCGGGAATTGTTCGTGTACGTGTACGTGGCGTTTTGTGAGGTTCCGATTTCCAAAACGGTCGTAGCGGGGAGCGTATTATCCGCGCCGAGGACCAAAACACCGGCCGTGTTCGCGCCGCCCTGGACGGTTCCGACCGACGTCACGCCCGTGTAGGTGTTCTCGCCCGTGAGGATCGTCTGGGCGCCGTTTTCCGTCACGACGACCAAATCGCCTTCACCGGAAATCACGCCGGAGAACGTGGTGTTCACGCCCGTTCGCAGCCCGCCCCAGCTTCCCGCGGCCAGGGTAATATTCCCTTCGAACGTCGAGACGTTGTCCGCGACCATGAGGACGCCACCGTTAAAGTCGAGCTGGTTCCCCGCCAAGGCCCCCATATTCGTAACGCGCATCGTGCCGGAAGTGAGCTGGATCCCGCCTGTGAAGGAATTGGAAGCGTTCGTGAGCATCAGGCGTGCCGTATTGTTAAACGAAGCCCCCGAGTTATACTCCACGACCAGACGGATGGGACCGCTGATTTCCCCGCTCAGCGTAAAGTTTGCGGCCGCACCAGTGACTTTCAGGACGTGCGGAGCCGTCGCCGTGTAGGCGTTTGCGTCCGTACCGCTCGCCGTCAGAACGTACGGATCCGCCTCCTCCGTTATATCCACCGCAAAAACAGGACTCAGACCAAACGTCAGGAGCAGGAAAAACAAAAATGGGATTTGGGTCTTGCGCATATTATTCTCTCGATCAAAAAAATGCTTAATCGTTGGTAATTAATAAGGAATTCAAAGCTCCGATCAACGGCGCGCGAAAACACGTTTCCAAACGGGAAAGCCGAAGGCTCCGAGAAGCAAAAGCAGGAAAGCCGAAGGTTCGGGAACGTACACCGAAACGCTTTCGAGCGCAAGATTCGCTCCGTACAAAGCGTTGAACCCGGCCAGATCCCAGGCCAAAACTCCGCTCATGGCCGGCATATCGAAGAGGGTCAGCGAGTTTCCGGCCGGGGTAAAAGCCACGTCCTCACGCCCCTCGTTGATCCAGCTGGCCAGGTTTTCCATTTCGTCGCCGCCCGTCACGCCGCTGAAGCTCATCGCGAGGTTCCAGCCTTCCGGGATCGTGTAATCCACCCAGCCGGCGATCTGGAGGTCGTCCGTCACTTCGACCGTTCCATCTTCCGTATCGCCCGCCTTTTTGTTTTCGGCCAGCGTTGCGGTCACGGTTCCGCCGGAGACGTTGGTTTCCCAGACGCTCGAGTCGTTCACGGCCCAGTTATTCACCGTCGTGGCCTTCACGATCTGGTATCCATCCGCCGGGTAGTTTTCGGTCATCAAAACGCCGTGGTCGATTCCGAGATTGATCTCACTTTCCTTCTGGGTGTAGCGATTGAACGTTCCGGCGGTGATGGTCCCGAAACCATCATCGGTGGCGTACATGTTCAGGATCCCCTTCTGGTTGGCAGAACCGATGGAAACCGTTCCGGTGGCGGTCACGGCGGAACCCTTGCCGACGATCGTGAGTTCCGAGGGGACCACGCCCGCATTGTTATTATTGTTCACGCCGACCTGAAGGTTCACGGTGTCGATTTTCCCGCCGTTCGAGAGGGTCGTTTTACCGGTTCCGTGGAAACCAAGGGCACACTCCGCGGTGCCGGTGTATTTCAGGAGGCTCCCCTCGCCGTCGATGTTGATCGTGACCACGCCGGTCGCCGCGTCACCCATCAGGAAGCGGGTCCCGCCGGAAACTTCCAGCACGCCGCCGTCGTGAATATTCAGCGTTGGGCTCATGTTTCCCTGGCCTGCGCGGAAGACCTGGTTCGTCGTCGCAACGGTGAAATTTCCACCCTCGCCGATGTCCATCGTGCCGTTCAGCGTTATGGAATTGTTGACGTTGAAGTTCAACGGGCTGTTTATGTTCAACGTGCCGGTCGCATTGATCACGGTTTCTTTTCCAATGGTCGCGGGCGCTTCTGCGGTGGAATCCTTCACGTTAAGGGTTCCGGGGCCGATCGTGAGATTGCCGCTGATGGTTCCGCCGGACATATTCAGCGTCCCGTTCTGACCGACCGTCGTGGCTCCCGTAATGGCTCCGCCGGAGAGGTTCACCACGCCGTTATTGCTGATCGAGCAGCCAGACGCAAAGGTTCCTCCGGAAATGTTCAGCGTCCCGTTTTGGCCGACCGTGGTGCCGCCCGATACCGTAGCCGACCCGGCTTTCATATCGACCAGGGCGGTTCCCTGGGCGGAACTCACCGTGAGTTTCGAAGCGGTCAGCGTCGCGCCGGTTCCGTTGACGGTGAGTTTTCCGTTGCTTTTGCCTCCCTCATGGTTGAAAGCCAATTCCTGCATGGTAACGGTTCCGCCGTTCAGGGTGAACGTTCCATCTCCCCCCATGCCGATGTAGGAAATGCCGTGGGCCGTGAAGGTTCCCGCGTCCATGGTGATGGTGCCGGCGCCCTGGCGGCCGAGGTTGACCGTGTTCACATCGACCGAGCCGTTCGTGATGGTCAGGGTCCCGGATCCGGTCGTCGCGGTGCCGTTATAGCCGCCGAGGAACAGACTTTTGTAAACGGTGGTTCCGCCGTCCTGGACGTACCCGCCGAAAATCTTGCCGCCGTCGGTGAGCGTGACGGATCCGGTGGTCTCGTTTCCGATGATGACCGCTTCTTTTCCCTGGATGGTTCCGCCATTGGTGACGGTCGCCGAGGCGGTCCCCGCGGTATCGCCGATCCTCACGTAGTTCGCGGCAAGCAAACCGCCGTCAATATTGATCAGCGCGTTCTTCTGGGCGTGGTTCGCGGCCGAAAACGAGTTGGAAAGCGTGACTGTGCCTTTCTCCTTAATGGTGAGCGTCACGTCGTGGACCTGGCCGTCCGAGTTCGCGGTATTAAGGCCCAAATTAAAATTCGTCGCGGAGACCGTACCGTTATTGACCGTCATTTCGGTCGTGCCGGGGCTGCTCAGGCCCATGTTGATGGTCGTGGCCGTGATCGAGCCGGTATTCGAATCCGAATCGGTGCCGCCGACGGTCACGTGCCCGATCCCCTGGCGCGTGTCCAGACCGCCAACGGTCAGACTCCCGACGCCCGAGACCACGCCGCCGTTGGTGACGTTCAGGTAGCCGTGATGATGGAAACCGACGCGGATCTCCTTGCCGTTTGCATTAAGCGTTCCGCCGTTCACGTTCACGTAGCCGGTGGAGACGCCGGAGGAGTCCGAGATCGAAAGCGAATTCGTCGCCAGTTTGACCGTCGCGCCGTCCTGGATCGTCAGGGTCGTGGTGTTGCTCCCCTGCTCCACGCGGGAGGCTCCGCTGACCGTGTTGAACGCCACGACCGTCCCGGAGCCGGTGACCGTGAGATTCACGCCGCCGGTTACATTCACGTCGGTGGTGAATTCATTATCGGCGCCGGAAATGACCCATTTGCCGTTTTCGGCGTAATCACTCCATTGGGCCGCGTCGGTGTAACTTCCCGTCCCGCCATTCCAGACGGACCCGGCAAACAGGGCCGCGGGGGATAAAACTGCCAGGAAAACGACGGTACGAAGCATAGAAAAACGCATGGTTTCAAACCTTTTTGGGGCAAAAATTCACATTAATATTCTGTTCTGGAATATTATTGTACTCCATCCTGGCCAAATTTCAACAAAAAAATCCGGAAAAATCCAAAATATTTTGGAAATTTCCGGATTTAAATGGAAAGCCCCCATCTTCGAGGGGGGTGGCCCGAAGGGCCGGGGGGAGTTGGACGGCGCTTTCACCTGACTCCCCCAGTCTCGCTTCGCGAGCCAGCCCCCTCGGGGAGGGGGCCTTAAATTCACTCCTCGACCAGTTTTTTATGCACCGCGTCGATCTCCTCCTGCGGAACGCCGATGCTCAGCAGGTACTTCACCACCTGGACGCGGATCGGCTCGTCCGGGCCAAACTCCTTCAGGTTGCTGAACAGGATCCCCGGCAGGCGGCAGATGCGCATGCGCGTATGCCCGCAAAGGGTCGTGAGTTCGTACTGGTCGATGATCGTCTGGTCGTCGCGGCCGATCACGCCGTCGAGCATGACCCCCACCGTCCCGGTTCGGTCAGCGCCGCCCGCGCAGTGGAAGAACATCGGGTAAATGTCCTCGGTCGCCATCGTGTGGAAAATGGCCACGAGGTATTTCTTCACGCCGTCCGACTTCAAATTATACGCCCCCATCGGGAAATTGATCCGGCGGAAATCGGGTTCCAGCTTCCGCTCGCCAGCGTCCCAGCGGGCCTGAGTCTCACCCACTCCGCGCAGGTCAAACTCGCACTTGAGCTGGATCACGTCGCGGAAGAAGTAAAGTATTTCGTCCTCGCCCTGCGCCCGGGGGTCTTCGGTGCGGGCCGTCCTGTGGAGGGCTGCGCTGCGGTAAACCAGGCCCTGACGCACTTTTTTCCCGTCCGCGTTCACACCACCGCCAAGGTCGCGGAAGTTCATGATCCAGACGCTGCTCATGAAGCGCGGGAACCGGTCAAGCGTCGTGAACGTGCGCACGTCCGACTCGACCGTCTGGCCATTTTCGTCCTTCGCTGTGACTTTCCAGTAGTACTTCACGCCCAGTTTGAGGTTTTCCGGCCGGGCAGAGTTCGTGAGCGTGTACGTGCGCAGCGGCCTGGCGAAATCTTCCGTCTCAGAGAAAAGGACCGTCTGGTCGGTGACGTTCCCCTCGACCGTCCAGGTCAGCGGGCGGAAATTGCCATTTTCGGCTTTGTAACGCTTCATGAAGTCGTCGGACCAGTCATTTCCGCGGAAGTCGGCCCAGTAGGTCGGGTCGCGCATCGTCACCTCGCGCCCCTCGGCCTTGGCCTTTTCCTGTTCGGCCTTGAACGCAGCGAGGTCTTTGTCGTAATTTTCGATACGGATCCGGATCTTCTCCGGGACGACGGCGCGCTGGGCGTCGCTTTCGAGGAATTCGTGTTCAAGCGGCGAGACCGTATCAAGCTCCGCGCCGTCCGGCGGGGCCGTGAGTTTCAATTCCGCAGCAGAAACGGCCGCGGTGATGCAGAAGACGATAGAAAACAGAACGGGGGGGATCGATCTCATTAGAATCTCCTTGCAATTCAATTATGAATTATGAATTTTGAATTATGAATTACGGGGACGACGCTGGAAGGGCTTTCTCCTGCACTTGCAGAGTCGTGAAGATTAATGTTTAAAAGTTCATCTGGTGTCGGAAAACAGGGAACATGCCCGTTTTCGATCATGACTTTTTCACACTCTGCATTGCAATGCTGCTCTTTCTTGCGACCTACGAAATGACCCATTGTTTCGGTCTCGCTGGCCACTTGAAAATTGCTGGATTTTACTTGTAAATAGTGTTTTTGTGCGACGGCGGGGGAGTTTCCGAGCCAGGCAGTTACGTCTTGGAGCGGGAACTTTTCCGCCAGTTCCGTTTCACGGGTCGAACGCATGTTCTGGAAGAACTTTTCCCAGACAGGAATACCTGCGCGGTCCAGCGCTCGTTGGAATTTGCTCCGGAGGGATTTGAATTTCACGCCGCCGAAAATCAGGGGCGGGGATCCTTCCGGGAGGCTTTCAAAGTAGTCCATGAATGCCTGACGCACTTCCGGGAACAGCGGAACCGCCCGAGTCGTGAAGTTTCCAGCGGCCTGCTCATGCTTGTTCGTCTTCTTAGGCATTTTAACATAAAACTTGTTGTTTGTCAAGTCGATGTCTTTCCATTCCATGAAACGCAGTTCCGATGGGATGCGCAAGCCGCCGAACCGGGCGAGCACGAAAGCCAGCCGGAGCTGCGGGTCGTCGATTTCTTCCATGATCTTGATCGTGTCTTCGATGCTCACGAAGTGGAACCTGGACGTGTCGGTCGTCGAGCTGCCGCGCATGTTACGGAATGGATTTCGCAGGATCAGCCCCTCCTCGACGGCGAGCGCAAAGAACTGTTTTACGCGCTTGATGTCCCGGCCATAGGTTGCGACGGCGTAATGTTTCTGGAGCCACGAGTAAAATTTATTCGCGTCATCGTCCGTGATGGTGCTGACATGACGGTCCGGCCCGAAGAAGCGAATAAGCCGCTTGCAGGTTACTTCCCGAGCTCCGAGGGTAGTGTCTTTGACGTCCGGATCGTCCAGGTACTTAGCAGCCAATGCCTGAATGGTGCCATTTGTTTTTCGGTGTTCAACGAGGCCCCAGGACGCCAGCTTGTCGTAGCGCTGCGGGTCGGTTTGTGCGAGCGAGAGGAGCCACTCCTGGACTTCGCGGTTTGGGAGGCCCGTGCGCCGCGAGGAGAGCAGATCCTCCAGCTTTTCGCCAAAGCGTTCTGCAATGCGGCGATTCGTGAAAGCGTAGAGCTTGCGCCGGTCCGTCTGAGTGAGGCAGATTTGAATGTCGTAAACGGTACTCTTTTTAGTTTTTCGTGCGGTAATGCTTGCCATATTTTGTCCTTAATTAATGGGTTAAGCCCCGGCGGTGAACCGGGGCTGGTTTCGTTTCGTTTTATTATTTCTGTTGTGCCCATGCTTCGACTTCTGCCGGATAGAACCGAACCAGACTGCCGATTTTGCGGAAGGGGAGACCGTGTTTTTCACGGAGAACATCGACCTGACGAAGAGAAACGTTCAGGTACTTGGCTACGTCACGTTTAGACCACATAGATTTTCACCTGTAGAGGGGTTGAAGTTAAGGAGCGTTATCTTATGAAAACACTCCCGGAATTAATTAATCTGCTTATTATACAATATGAGAATGGGAAAATCAAGCATTTTTAAGAAAATTTTATAAAAAAACAAAAAAATTTGGCAGTTATCTGTAAGATAAGGAAAGAATCACAGGGGAAAGTGGGCAAGTCTTATTTATCTCAAGGGATCCAGTACGTCTGGCTGGTGAATCACAGGGATGAAGTAAGGTCTTCGGGAAAAACTTACTTCACATAAAACGCAGGGTAAACGGGTGCTTCACTGTTGACGCTTCAGTTTTCATCCGCACCTAGCGAGGCCACAGTCGTCATTTTTGACAGCTTCGCGCTCAGGGAAGCTGGAGGACTAAGCGAATCAGAGCGTAACACTATGATTTGTGAACTGAAACGTCTGCTGACCGCGCACGACGACTGGCTTCCGCGTGTCGGAGGGCACTTCCTCAGAGCAGACTTGCCCTGGCTTATCGATCTTGGGATCGATGGAATCACGGACTCTTATGCCCCGTCGTCCGAGTTGAAATACGCACGAATCGATGGCGGTTGGGACACTTCTTTAATGGCGCACGCCTGCAAAGAGGACATCGGGAGGACGAAGGCCAAGACCTTTATCGATGATGACGATGAAGACGAAACTGAAGACGAGGTCGTGAAGGAGGGCTACGGTCTCAAGAGCCTGGCGGTTCACTTGCTTGGGATGAAGCCGTGGGAGCCCGTGTACGCAACGAAAACTGGCGACGACTGGAAGAAGCTCTGCGATGATCTCCGGAGCGAACGCGATTGGCCTGTGGAATACCAGAAGGCCGATTGGAACAAGGCGCGGGAAGACCACGCCCAAGTGAAGGCCCTGCCGCTTTATTTGAAGGCCGATGCTCCCGCGCCATCCACAGACAAAAAGGTGCTTCAAAAGCTCCACGAGGACGTTCTGGCGGCGAATGGTGCCGGGGGATATGTTGCCTTCGGCCTTCAGTTACTGCGCGATGTATGCAAGCTGGGGAGCATTCTGAGGACGATTTTAAGTTCCATCGAAGTCGACCTCGACGACGAAGGGAACCTCCGTGAAAAACTCAACGGGGGGCACTACCAGCATCTTCGGGAAGACGGGAAAATTCACTCGAATCTGCGGGCCCTCACGGTCACGGGCCGGCTCAGTTCATCGGCCCCGAATATGCAGAATATCGGTAAGGGAGCTGAAGAACTACTCAAGCGGCTGGCCGGTGTTGAGGAGGCACTGGCGTATGTGCGTGATAAACTGGGGCTGAACGACTGGGGGTTCCAGGAGAGGGACGTCAAATCGGATAAGGGGGCGGTGGTCGCTTTCAAAATCGCCAATGCTCTGAAGGAGCACTACACCGTGACCGACGATGGAAGCGGAAAGTGGACACCGTGACCGACGATATTCAACTCTGCCGGTGGGATTTCCAGAGTGGAACGTACCGTGCCGTGGATGAAGACTGGGTGCATGAAGCGTGTAAAGATATTGTGGCCGACACGCAAATGAAAACAGCGCGAGAGGCTTTCAAACAGCTCCGAAACGACTCCAGCATCCCGATTGTGACGGAGCTTTACAGCGGTGGGCTTCCGGTCGCTAATGGCGACATGAACATCTTTACTGGTGAAAGAGAAGACCCGACTCCAGAGCATTTTGTGGTTTCACGACTGAAAGCGGCATGGCACGAAGAACAACACCATCCCGCTGTTGACACGTTGTTCGCGGGCTTCGAGGATGAAACGGACCGAAAGGCGTTCAAGACTTACGTTGGCTACGCCCTCACGCCGGGATGCGAACTCCGCAAGATGATGCTTCTTTACGGGAATCCACGGTCCGGGAAGTCCACGATATGCAATGCCATCAACAAGGCGGTCATTGGGATGGATAACGTCAAGGTGTTTAACTTGAACCAGGACTTCAGCGATGGTGACGCTGGCCGTTTCGATCTCGAAGGATGGGAAGGCGCGTTCCTCGCGTACTGCGACGAGATCGGTAGTGGGCGCATCCCGGACAGTGGCCCCCTCAAGAGTGTCGCGGCGGGCGAGCCTATCGTCGTTGACCGTAAGGGACAGGCGAAAGTGTCCGTCATCCTGACCCCGAAAATCCTCATGTGTACGAACCATATCCCCAACTTCCAGGATACGTCCAGCGCGGTTCTGGATCGACTGATTCCACTCGACATGAGCCGGAAGCCATTCACAAGCGGTGAGTTCAATCAGGCGGTGTTCCAGGATCCGCAGTTCGGCTCCGCGTTGCTCTGGGAAGTGGTTCACGCGCTTCAGGAATTTGCGACGCAGGATGACACGGGCAACGGGGTCGTCAAAGGTGAAATCCCGATTTCGGAAAGGTCCCAGGCACTCCTGGAGACGGCACGTGAGAAATCAAACCCGATCATGGCCGTCTTCAAGCGGTGGCGTGAAGAAGAGGGTGAGAATGTGATCGGTGCGAGTTGGACCGTCTTCAAGGACACTCGGTTTGCCGCAATGTACAAGGAAGTGATCGGGCTCGACCCGGACATGAAGAAGTCAGGGCAGATATTGACCGTTGACGCCACGCTGAAAAATACCGTATTCACCGACCCGGTTACGGGCCAGGAAGAGCGGTATCAGATCGTCAAGCAGTACACCGTGCGCGATGGCGGTGGTAACAGTCGAACTGTTTGCGGGTTTGTGGCGCGGTTTTCACACGACAGGAAAGAGAACCAGAAGTTCATCCGCGAAGCGGCGGAGAAGGCCCTTGAGCGGAAGGGCGGTAGTGGTGATGGTGTGATCCTCAAGCTCGACGCGGGTGTGGATTACAACAGTGAAGTAGCCTTGTAAGTTGGAGCGATGGGGAGGCCCGCAAGGGTCTCCCTGTTGTAATGAATGTAATGAGTCCTATAGTAAAATGTAATGAGTGGGGGTAGATTCGGGTGAAGTGGGTTTGGTGCTTGTTTTTACGTGGTACGACAGCGGGTGCGATAGCTTGTAATGACTGTAATGACTGTAATGAGTCATTTTTCTTCCTATTCCTAATATAAATATTATTATTTTTTTCTTCTAACCCCTAAAAAGAGTCATTACACTCATTACAAATTCACTTTAACCCGTAAAATACGATACTTAAAGCATGTTCAACACTCATTACAATCGTCATTACAGACTCATTACACTCATTACAAATTCCCCCGCTGGCGCCATCACTGGAGCCGCCACCACCCCCGTCGGGTCCTCCGCCGGGCTTTGAAAAACGAACTATATTTCTCTGACGCAGCAACCCAGAAAAAATTTGCTTGTATTTATAAAAAATTATCGGTTGGCCGGATTCCATTGAGAACGATGCGGCCGCCCCCTCAAGCCAAATGACCAAACTCCGGGTCAGGTCCCGATTGAACAGGAAATCACAAATTGCCTATGTCTCGGAGGTAAAGCTGCCCCGGGGTTTCACCGGGTCAGGTCCGATTAACCAGTATACAAGGGCGTCGCGAATCCCGACGCCCTTAAAATATATACCCAGTGGAATATACATCCCACGTAAACCCGATGCCAAAAATCAGGGGCAAAATGTCCTGAGTGCTGCCCCGTCAAATTGACGGGTCAGGTCTGAATCTTGATTCATCGTCCAAAGCAAACCGCAGTAACGCAGAGGTCAACTCATCAAAACACATCATAAAGACACAAGCACTTCACTTGGCAATAAACAAAAATACCGTCGCGATTCGCGACGGTATTGGAATCCGAATTCTCATTCAGGAAGTGAAACAAAGATTAAACTCAATAACGAAACGTTATCGAGTTTTGGAGATTCTACTTAAACAGTCTTGAAACGTTCTAATATATCCGAAAAAAAACCGCTCACGATTTCTCGTGAACGGGCTTAAACTCAACTCAGAATGATACACTTACGCCATAGTCGTAACTATCCGTGAATTGCTCGGCTCCTAGGCGTCAAACTTCTGGCCCTTGGTGGCGATCACTGCGATCAGGTACTGCGTGCCGGGCTTCAGCTTCTGGATTGTGAAAGAGTTTCCGGTTGCCTTGGTCGTGGCGTTTATCCATTTCTTGCCGTCGAGCGAGTATTGGACCGTGTAATACTGCGCCGCCTCGGTGGTGCCCTTGCCGTAAGCGGTTTCCCACTCGACCGTGACGCTCGTACTGCTCGTGGCCGTGGCGGACGTGAGCACCGGGGCCAGGTACGGGGCCTTGAGAGTCTTGACGCTCAGGGCTGAGGACGCTTTGGAAACGCTATGGCCGTCAGAGAAGGAAATCTGGACCTTGTACGCCGTGTTACTGTTCATCCCGGTGAACGTGAACAGGCCATTCTTGAACGCGACGTTCCCGCCGTTGGCCAGCTCGGTGGTGCCCTGCTGGTCGGCAATGTTCAGCGTCGTCATCGTGCCGTTGACCGTCAGGATCGCCTGCGTGACGTTTGCGGCGAGATTTTTGGCCGTGTAATTGGTGACGTTCACCTGGAACGTATCGTCTTTAATGGCGGCTTTCTCGGCCTTCAACTTCGGCTGGTCCAGCACGACCGAGGAGCCGCTCAGAACGTTGGTTTCCTGCTGATCTAACAGAACCTCGATCTCATAGTTGGTCCCCACAGCACCGTTGAACGTGAGGCTCGTGATGCCAGCCTTGAGTTTCTTCAGCGTCCACTTAGCCGTCCCTGCCACGCGATACCGCACAGCGTCCGCCGCGGGGCTTTCGTCCACCCAACTGACCGTGACCTTGTTGGCGTTGATCGCGACGACCGGTCCGGTCGGTTGGTCCGTGTTGACCTCGGTGTAATCCGAATCTGAATAGTCGCCAGTCCCGTTCGCTTTGACCCGAACGTTGTACAGCGTTCCCGGCACGCCGTCAAACGACGCGGTTGTGCCCTGAAGACCGGGCAAAGCCGTCCAGTTTTCGGAACCTTCGGGCCGGTATTCGAGCGTGTAGCTGGAAGCGTTCTCGACTGTAGACCATGAGGCCGTGACAGTCGCGTTATACACCGTCAAGGCCAACTCCGCCGGCACATCCAAAGCCGTAAGCGGAACAGGAACGACCGCCGTCGTCGCACTGACGGTCCCGGTATAATTGCCCGTCCCGGTCACGACGCAAGTGATCGTCTGCCCGATTTGGGCTTCCGTCACTGTAAACGACGAGCCCTCCTCGCCCTCGATGAGCGTTTCATTCGCGAACCACTGATAAGTTGCCGTGGCGTCCGTCGGGTCGAGTGTGGTCGTGATCTCGGTACCGACGATCGGAGCCTCCGTCGAAAGCGTCAACCCGGTCAGCGGGGTCGCCGGAGCGGTGATCGTCACGGTTGCCGTACTCGTTCCTCCGCGGCCGTCCGAGACCGTGTAGGTGAACGAATCGTCAAGCGGGGCTCCATTGCAAATGTACAGAAATTTGTCGTCTTTGCTTATAATGACGGCTCCGTTCGTCGGTTGGGTCGTGCTCAAAATCGTGAGCGCGTCGCCGTCCGGGTCGGAGTCGTTCGCCAAAACGTCGATCAAGACGTAACCGTTCTGATTGACGCTGACTGAATCATCCTGCGCGACGGGCTGTTCGTTTTCTTCCGGATTGGTCGGATCATCTCCCGAGCCGGTAATGGTCACGGTCGCGGTGCTCTGCCCGCCAAATTCATCTTCGATTGTATAGGTGAACGAGTCACTAGTTACATTTCCGACCGGAAGATAGAAAATTCTCCCGTCAGCAAAAAGAGCCGCTAGACCGTAAGTTGGCTGGGTTATTGAAACAACAGAAAGAGTGTCACCGTCTTGGTCGGAGTCATTCGCTAAAACGTCCAGAATGTAGACGTTTTGACCATTCAAAACCCAAAAGTCATCCATAGCAGTGGGGTCATTATTCAGTAGGACCGATACCTCTGAGGAGTAATCCGAATCAGCATAAAACCCTGAACCGATTGCCTTTACTCGGATATTATAGATTACGTTTCGTTCACCGTCAAAAGTCGCAGAATAGCCATCGACAGCCAAGGTCGTCCATGTAGAGTGCGTGGAACGTTTGTATTCAAGTTGATAAGCAGCCGCGTTCTCCTCACTGGACCACGAGACAGAAGCCGTTTTGCCATTTGTGGCCAGCTGGTTCAAGACCGGAGCAGAAACTTCACCAATATTATATTCATACGCTCCAATATCCACAGTACCATTTATAACACGCTGACTACCTTCCTGATCTGAAGCAAGACGAACATGATTCGCATCCACTGCTAAAAAATTGTCCCCATTGTCGATAGCCTGAGAATTCTCTGCAAGGTGATAATCATCATTTTCTTTGTCAACAAACAAGGGGTTAGATGAAACGTAAGCAAGATTATTGGAACCAGATGTCCAATCTGTGAAGCTGGATAGGTTGTTTGAGCCAGAGATGGTCCCTCCGTATTTATAGATAGTATCAACAATAATAGAATTGTTTACAGTATATGTACCTTGGTTGTTGAAGATTCCGTTACCATTTCCTGAAATCGTACAGTTCGTAATTGATGTACCAGAAGAACTATAAATTCCGCCACCGTAAGAAGCATAAGAAGTTGTAGAAGCATAGTTTCCTGAAACCGTACTATTTGAGATAGTTAACGAACTCGAATAAATACCACCTCCGTAAGATGAACTTGAAGAATAAGAGGTATTTCCTGAAATTAAACTATTAATGATTGTTAGTGACTTTGCGTAAATCCCACCACCATAAGCTCCATTAGAAGAAGTAGCAGAACAAGAAACCCTGTTTCTTGAAATTGTACTGTTTGTAATTTTTAATGTACCAGAGTTGTTATAAATTCCACCTCCATAAGAGTCAGCAGAATGAGAAGCCGTATTTCCTGAAATAACACTGTTCGTAATTGTTAGCGTTCCTGCGGACTTGTAAATTCCCCCACCGTATTTGTTTGCAACGCTACCATTCGTAATCGTCAGGCCGCCAAGGTTCGCAACGGTTGTTTCACCGGAAACCGTCAAGACACGGCACTTCTGGTTTGCGTCAAGGGTAAGGTTTTGTGGACCCAAGCCGATAATGGTCACAGAGCCGGCTTGAGTGGCATCAATATCGAGGGTCAATTCGTTAGTTGCTGCCGAATACGTCAAAGTGTTGGAGGTATTCGAGGCGACGAACCTGTTACTCTTGAGACTATCCAACGAATCGGGACCGACGCGGTCAGAATCACCTTTCGAGGCTCTAACGGGAACATTGACGAACGACTGCTCTACCGTTTTGACGAGCCGGATCTTTCCATCTTATCGAATTCCATGCCGTGGAATTTTCAGGCTGACGGCGATCGTTTCCGGCTTGTTTCTGAGGCAGTGCGTATTCGGCTCGCGTATCTTTTTGATCCCTATTTGGCGGTGCATACGTCTTCGGTGGAGCCGCTGCCACACCAGATCTCGGCCGTTTATGGGACCATGCTGACGAAGCTCCCGCTGAGGTTTATTCTTGCGGACGACCCGGGAGCCGGAAAGACCATCATGACGGGGCTTTTTCTGAAGGAACTGTACATCCGGGGCGACCTGAGACGCTGCCTGATCGTCTGTCCTGGCAATTTGGCGGAACAGTGGCAGGAGGAACTTTTCCATAAATTCAACCTTCGGTTTGAGATTTTAACCAACGAGGCGATGGAGTCCGCCATCAGTGGAAACGTTTTTTCCGAGAAGAATTTCTGCATCACCCGGCTCGATAAACTGGCCCGAAACGAACTGCTTCAGCAAAAGCTCCAAGTGACCGAATGGGATCTGATCGTAGCGGATGAAGCGCATAAAATGTCGGCCTCGGTTTGGGGAAACGAGGTCCGCTACACCCGCCGGTTTCAGCTCGGCCGGCTTCTTTCCGGGATCACGAGGAATTTTCTCCTTCTGACGGCCACGCCGCACAACGGAAAAGAGGAGGATTTCCA
The DNA here is from genome assembly GCA_017447865.1 of Thermoguttaceae bacterium. Classification (GTDB taxonomy): domain Bacteria; phylum Planctomycetota; class Planctomycetia; order Pirellulales; family Thermoguttaceae; genus RGIG3701. The sequence continues at coordinate 6,416 of JAFSMO010000049.1, read as the reverse complement.
GCTTTTCCTCTCCCTCCTGGACCCGGACCGGTTCGAGGGAACGCAGCATGGGACTCACGAAAAGCTCGACGTTTCGGACATCATGCGCCGGCTGGTGAAGGAAGAACTCCTGAAATTTGACGGCACGAAACTCTTCCCCGAACGGCTGGCATATACCGTAAATTACGACCTTTCCCCGCCTGAGGCCGAACTGTACGACGCGGTGACGGAGTACGTCCGGAACGATTTTCATAATGCGGACGGTCTGGACCGAAGCCGGCGCAGCACGGTCGGATTTGCTCTGACGATCCTCCAGCGGCGTCTGGCCTCTTCGCCCGAAGCCATTTGGCAGTCGCTGGGAAGACGCCGTAAACGCCTGGAAAAAAAGCTGGAGGAGTTTCGCCAGAAACGCTCCGCGCAGCCGGAAATGTGGGAAATGACCGGCAATTTCGGTGAGGACGATTTCGATGAAGACGATTTTACGTCCGACGAGATGGAGGAGCTGGAAACCGACGTGGCGGATCAGGCTTCTGCCGCGCAGTCTCTCGCCCAGCTGGAAGTGGAAATCCAAACGCTGAAAGGCCTGGAGGAGCAAGCCAACGCGGTACGAATGAGCGGCGTGGACCGTAAGTGGGACGAACTTTCCCGGCTGCTGCAGGATGATGAAAAAATGCGGTGTCCTGATGGGACCCACGAAAAACTGATCCTTTTCACGGAGCACCGCGACACGCTGAATTACCTCGCGCAAAAGCTCACGTCGCTGCTCGGTTCGCAGGACGCGGTCACGGCGATTCACGGGGGAATGCCGCGGGAAGAACGCCACCGGGCCGAAGAACTGTTCAAGCAGAACCCGGAGGTCCGGATCCTGCTCGCCACCGACGCGGCTGGGGAGGGGATCAACCTCCAGCGCGCCCACCTGATGATCAACTACGATCTGCCCTGGAATCCGAATCGGCTCGAGCAGCGTTTCGGGCGCATTCACCGAATCGGCCAGACGGAGGTTTGCCATCTCTGGAATCTCGTCGCCAAAAACACACGCGAAGGCGACGTTTTCCAGCGGCTTTTCGCCAAGCTGGAGGAAGAACGCGCGGCGCTGGGCGGCCGGGTTTTCGACATTTTGGGAAAGCTCACATTCGATAACAAACCGCTGCGGGATCTGCTCATCGAGGCGATTCGCTACGGAAACGACCCGAAACGGGTCAGCGAGTTTGAAAAGACGGTGGACAATTCGTTGGATCGGGCCGAGCTGGAACGCCTGCTGAACGAAAACGCCCTGACCGAGGATTTCATGGACGTTTCGCTCGTGACGAAGATCCGCGAGGAAATGGAGCGCCGGGAAGCGTACAAGCTCCAGCCGTTCTTCATCGAAAGCTTCTTCATCGAGGCCTTCAAGCAGCTGGGGGGGAGTATGCTTCGGCGTGAAAACGGGCGATGGGAGATCCGCGCGGTGCCGCAGTGCGTGAAGAACTGCCACGTTCCCGGAACGTCCTTCAAGCCGATCGTTTCGCATTACGAGCGGGTTACTTTTGACAAAAAATACGCCGGTCCTCAAACGGAATTGATCTGTCCGGGCCATCCGCTGCTGCAGGCGGTCATTTCGCAAACCTTGGAGAGAAACCAGAGCCTCCTGAAAGACGGAACGGTTTTCATCGACGAAAACGACCCCGGAACCGAGCCGCGGCTGCTCTTTTACATCGAGAACGTGATCCAGGACGGGATCGTCCTTTCCGACTGTCGGCAGCGTGTGATCTCCCGGCAATTACATTTCGTCGAGATGAAGCAGGATGGAACCGCCCGCAATGCCGGTTACGCGCCGTATCTGGATTACCGGTCCACCAGGCCGCACGAACTGCCGGGCATCATGGATTTTCTCGCCACGCAGGAATGGCTCACACAAAACGTCGAACAGCGCGCGCTGGATCATGCCGTCACGCAAATGGTCCCGCAGAACTGCCAGGAGATCCGCACCCGCCGGCTCGCAAGGGTCGAAAAGATCACCCAGGCCGTCCAAAAGAGGCTCCGGGCAGAGATCCTTTACTGGGACGGCCGTGCCTGGAAACTGAGCAATCAGGAAAAAGAAGGCAAGAAGAACTCAAAGCTCAACTCGGAAAACGCCCGACGCCGTGCGGATGAGCTGGAGCAGCGTCTGGAGCGGCGTCTCAAAGAGCTGGAGCTGGAAAAACGCATCGCGCCGCTGCCGCCGAATGTGATCGGTGGGGCGCTGATCATTCCTGCCGGGCTTTTGAACCGTCTGGAAGGGTCGGCCGAGCAGGACGCCAAACCCGAAACGTTCGCACTGAACCGGTCGGAGATCGAGAAGATCGCTATGAACGCCGTGATGGAAAAGGAGCGCGCGTTGGGGTACGTCCCTCGTGACGTCAGTGCGGAACACGGTCCCGGACTGTGAAATGTCCCAACCCCGCGTGCAGGTGCGAGATGCCACTGGCGAGCAGTTTTGTTCTTTCGAAAAAGAAGGGGAATGAGGCCTGGATCGAACCCGTTTGTGATTTCGAAAATAAAAAAATTCATTTTCAAATTCACAAAGGCAAATTCCAGTAGCCCCCAAGACGGCACGCGGAGCAAATTTCCGATGCATATTATGCGGAGCCTCTGCTACTCCAAATTACATAAAAAACGAAGCAGTTCAGCATCGAATGAAATCCCAATTACTAGCGATTGTAGCAGAAGGGAAAAAAGGCCGCGTTTATTTTTCTCCCAACGAACATCATATTCAAGCGGCGGAAGTCGATATTCCAGCCAATGTTCCAGAAGGCGAAATCGGAGAAGACCGCCGGGCTTTATGGACGCCAATTTATGGATTAACGACCTTTGCAAGCCTTTTCACCAATCGTCAACTCACGGCACTTTGTACCTTTAGCGATTTGGTTGAGGAAGCAAGGTTTTGACAATTAACAGACCAAACAGGATACAAGGAGAGATCTCATGGATAACGTCGATATTATCATTAAGGGAATGCGTTTTCTTCGCGATGGTATGGCCCTGTACCTCGTGCGGGAGATGGAAAACGAATTTGGCGAGGAATGGTGGCAAAAAGGCGTTCTGAACCCCTTGAAAGAGGAAAGCAAGCGCGACCTGCCCGAGTCTGGAAAGAAAGAGGAACTTTGGAACTTGCTCGATCTTCAGCGCTGCCTGGTCCTTTTTGAAATTCACTGGCCGACTATCTTCCGGAAGAAACTCCCGATCGAATACCGTAACTGGGCAAAAGAGGCACTCAGCGTCCGCAATCGGGTTTCCCACATCGGGGCCAACGATTTTAACTACTCCGACACGTGGCGTGCCCTGGACACGTTCGCGCGTCTTTGCGGCGGGTTCAATCTCGAAAATACCGAGGAGATCCGCACGCTGCTGAGGGACTTCAACGCGCAGGAAGATTCGGACCTTTCGCCGTCTTCCCGGGCGATCCAAAAACGGACCGAGGTCGTGCTGAACACCTCGGACCTCCCGAGCTGGCGGGACGTGATCCGCCCTCATCAGGACGTGGCGCAGGGCCGATACAAGAACGCCGAGTTCGCGGCCGATCTCGCTCAGGTGGCCAAGGGAAAAGGGGCCATGGAGTATCTCGACCCGGTGGAATTCTTCAAGCGCACCTACGTCACCGAAGGGATGAAAGGGCTGCTCGTGCAGAGTTTCCGGCGGATCCTCGGAATGGACGGCGACCCGGTCATTCAGCTCAAGACGGCATTTGGCGGCGGGAAAACCCATACGATGCTGGCGCTTTATCACGCCATGCGCGCACGCTCGCCGGAGTCGCTTCCGAACCTCAAGGCGGTGCTCGATGAAATTGGAGTCCGGACGCTTCCGAAAGTCAACGTCGCGGTCCTCGTCGGGACGGCCCTGGACCCTACCTCGGCGCGTAGGCCCCAGAATTTCCCGGGGATCACGATCAACACGTTATGGGGCGAAATGGCCGCCCAGCTCGCCGAAGCCGCCGGTGACCCGAAACTGTACGACTTCGTGAAAGACTCCGACAAAAAGCACGCCTCGCCCGGCTCGGAGGTCTTCCGGAAATTGTTCGACGCCTGCGGTCCGTGCCTGATCCTGATGGACGAGTTGGTCGCTTACGGCAAGAAACTCTACGGCGCCCGAGACCTACCCGCCGGGACGTTCGACAATTTCACCACGTTCATTCAGGAAATCACGGAGGGCGCGTGCCAGAGCAAAAACAGTCTCGTCGTGGCGTCCATCCCGGAATCCACTTTTGAAATCGGCGGAGAAGGCGGGAAAAAAACACTCGAAGCCATCGAGCACACGTTCGGGCGCATGGAATCGGTCTGGAAACCCGTTTCGGCTGATGAGGGGTTTGAGGTCGTGCGCCGCCGGCTCTTTCTTGATTGCGCCAGGCCCGAACTGCGGGAAATGGTTTGCCGCCGGTTCAGCGACATGTACCGGAGCAACTCCGGCGAGTTCCCAGGCGAGGCCAAGGAGGCGGAGTACCTCGAACGGATGATCTCGTGTTACCCGATCCATCCCGAAATGTTTGAAAGGCTCTACGAAGATTGGGCGACCCTCGAGCATTTCCAGCGTACGCGCGGCGTGCTGCGGCTGATGGCGGCCGTGATCCACGAGCTTTGGATGGCGCAGGACCCCAACGCGATGATCATGCCCGGGTCGCTGCCACTGGATGTTCCCTCGGTCCGGAACGAATTGACGCGGTACCTGGACGACAGCTGGAACCCCATCGTGGACAAGCAGGTGGACGGACGTAATTCGGTCCCCTATCAACAGGACAAGGTTACAGAACGTTACGGTAAATCTCTCGCCTCCCGCCGGGTCTCACGAACCGTTATGCTCGGAAGCGCGCCGACGACACGTGACCAGCTTAATCGCGGAATTTCAAGTGCCCGCATACGGCTGGGAGTCGTGCAGCCGGGAGAAAATATCGCCGTTTTTAATGACGCACTGAATTCGCTGCGGAACACCCTTTCGCATCTGTACACGCTTGGAGATCGATTCTGGTACGACACGCGCCCGACGCTTCTCAAGGTCGCAGAGGACCGCGCTAAAATGATCAAACCAGACGAAATCGAGATGGAACTTGAGAAACGGCTCAAGACCCGTACCAAAGAGCCGCCGTTTAGCGGAGTTCACATCTGCCCCGCCAGCACGCAGGACGTGCCCGATGAACAGTCGGTTCGGGTGGTCATCCTTTCTCCGAAAGCGACCCACCGTGACGGTCAACCCGAAACACTTGCATTGCAAGCAGTGAACCAGTTCCTGAACGAACGGGGAACGTCGCCGCGCATTTACAGGAATATGCTCGTTTTCGTCGCCCCTGATCTGAATGGGATGGAATCCCTGAAAGAGGCCGTTCGGAAATTCCTCGCGTGGCAGTCGATTATTAAGGATACCGATGTGCTTAATCTCGACTCAATGCAGAGAAGAGATGCCGAGACGAACCAGAAAACCCATGACGATACGGTCGAACTTCAAATCAAGGAGACCTACTGCTGGCTGCTGATCCCCCGGACTGAAATCACCGATTTGAAAAACGTTCAGTGGGAGACGCATAAAATCTCCGGCAACGAGACGATCCTTCGGAAAGCGGCCCAGAATATGCGTCAGAAAGAGACGATCATTGAGCACTGGGCGCCGAGCCTTCTACGCATGGAACTGGACCAGGTTCTTTGGAAGGACCGGGATGATCTTTCCTTTAGCGACCTCTGGAAGATGCTCTGTTCCTATACGTACCTGCCGCGTCTCTCGTGAAAGATGAAAAAGGATAACAGCTTTTTCATTTGCCACGATCGCGTGGATTTTGGTGTTTTTACCGCCTCGGGTCTTGCCGATGCTTTGCGGACCGTTTTTTTTGACAGCCGGTTCCGTCAGGATGCACCTTTACGCACGTGCTATCCAATGACAGGATTTTTTTGTCAATGGCCCGCCTAACACCTTTGGCTTCCTGACCCGGTTGCTCAGTTATTACCGAACATGTCATCGATCAATTGGTTCTGGGCGTCCTGCTTCAGATCGGAGCAGATGTCCTCGAGCCAGTCTTCGTCTTCCTCTTCGTCGCTGGCGAAGATGGAATCACGGGCCTGAACCGCCTGGGACTCAACCGGAGCAGCCGCAGCAAGCACGGCCGCGTTGGTTTCCTCTTTGGCTTCCACCGTTTCAAGCTTCAAGCCCTCAGCGGGGATGAAGGCCGGGGCCGCAACCGGTTCGTCCACGACTGCCGCCGGAGCTGCCACAGGCGCCGCCTGAGGAGCCGCAGCCGGAGCCAGGGCCAGGGTCTCGGTGGATTTCTCCGCCTTCTTCTTTCCGAAGTTCCGGGCGATCTCGACAAGGTCCGAAATATCGACTCTGCTGTCACCGTTGAAGTCAGTGGCCGAGTTATCCGTGCCGAAGTTCTGGGCGAAGACGACGAGGTCCTGAATATCGATCCGGCCGTCCTTCACGAGGTCGTAGCATTCCGATTT
>JAFSMO010000048.1 GCA_017447865.1 Thermoguttaceae bacterium | reverse complement strand
TGGGCACGCCAAGATTCGAACTTGGGACCTCCGCCTTATCAGGGCTATTATATAATTTTGCGGTTTCTTTTATATGCCCTTTTTTACGGATTCAAACGCATTTCGGCGATTTCTGAAATACCGCCAAAAACCTCGTTTTTGTTCATTTTCTTGTCAGCGACAAGTCCGAAATTTTCTCAAAAAAACTCAAAATTTTTCAAAAAAATCTCAGTTCGAGTTTGAACTTTTTAATTATAGGATACTCACGACAATTTTCAAGGGGGATTTTCATCTAATTTTTAAAAAATTTTTAATTTTTTAAAAAAATACACCCCTCCCCCCCTTTACAAAGTCACCAATTCGGTGTAAATTGGTGATAATCAAACAGAAAGGAGGTTTTATGACCGACAAAATAGTCAAACGATTTACAGTTTCGCTCCCGGTTCCCTTACATTCGAGAGCACAGGAATGTGCAAAGAAAATGGGGATCAGCGTAAATGATCTGATCAAAAAGCTGTTGACAGACTTTTTCGAGAGCGGCGAAAAGACAATCACAGAAGTTATCGAAAATTTTGAGAAACGGCTGGATGAAAATTTCAAGTTCCAACAGTACCTGCTTCATAGGTTGGAAGAACTCGAAAAAAAAGTCGAAAAAAAATGAGTGTTGCCCCTAGTCCTGAGAAAACTTCAGCAACACCCATCCAGAGTCATCGACCCTTATTCTGATTATACACCATCTTGGTGCATTGTCAAGGGGGTCTAAACTTCGATTTTTCATCCAGCCGTAAAATTACTCTCTAAATCCAACACACCCCCTTTAAAAGGATTATACCATGTTACTCAAAGTCGAGCAAGTTGCAGAAATTTTACAGGTCGATAAGGAGTCGGTTTACAAGTGGGTTCGTCGCGGCGAGCTGAGAGCTTTTAACGTCAGTCTGAATATGAATTCTCATAAACCCAGACTACGGTTCAAGCAGGAAGACGTTGACGAATTTCTCGAAAAACGGATTCCCCGACAGGAGTCGAAACCGCGGACACGAAACCGGATTTCAGCGAGCTGGAAGGCACGCATGGCGGCGGTCGGTATGCCGGTCGAATAAATCCACCCAGGATTTCATACAGGGAAAGAGTCGAAGATTCCCTTTTCCGAGTTCTGATAAGGCGGAGGTCACTGACGGCTTTACCCGTCGAAGCAAATCACTTATTCGTTGTCACAGGGAAAGATCAGTGTAACGTTCTTACACCGAGTCCTAAGCGATTACTGCGCCCGCGACCGATGTATCCCTCTCCTTTTTCATCAACTTTTACAGGGTAATCACCCAGGAGAAAAAACATGAAAGATACAATTTACCACATTTCTGAAGTCATGAGTCCAAACTTCACCACAAAAGGCATCAGGCGGAAAAAGCGCGATCAGGTCACGATTCCTCCAACCATCTCCAAAAGCCCTTTCACCCGGAAGATCCTGAAGGACATTTTTCAGGGACCCGGAACGCGGATCCGACTCCCCGAAGCCGAAGCAGGAACTGAAGCAGCGCAGGAAGAAAAGCCGGAAAACGTTTTTGCTCTCACGGCGGAAAAGCAGGTTCGTGAGCTGGCTGAAAAGGGGTGGAGGCTGCGAGTCGTTTCCACGGGCAAACTCCAACCGAATCCCCACGATGAAGTTCCCGAAATCTTTTTCCGGGAAAACGGCGCGGAGATCGAGTCGATCCATGACATGCAGAACGGGAGGCTCTGGGGAGTTTCCAGACGGGTCCAGGACGGGAAACAAGTGGTTGATATTTGGGCGATGATTCCCCCGGAGGAGGCCCGGAAATGAGTACCCAGGAACGAACTCCTTCACTGACTACGGTCGATATTTGTTACATTCACATTCACCCGGACATTCAGGTTCGGACGATGGTCAGTGACGATGCACTCGAACGGTACACCGAAATTTATAAAAGCGGCATCGTCTCACTTCCACCAATCAAAATTTGTATTTCCGCTGAGACTCAGGAATTCTTTCTGATCGACGGGCACCACCGGTTGAACGCGGCGAGGGCGGCGGGGCTGAAAACCATTCCGGCTTTGGATTATGGCGAAATGACCCTTGCCGAAATGATTTCCGAAAGCATCCGGTCGAACTGTGAACAGGGGCTAGCGCTCTCGAAGGCCGACCGGAAACGGGCGGCTGAAATGCTTGCGAAGTACAACCCCCAGATCACGGTTCGAGACGCGGCACAAAGAGTCGGTCTCTCGAAGTCCCTGGTCGCGACGGTTTTGAAAGAGTACCGGGAGAAAACGGTCGTCCAGTGCTGCGAGTGCAAAGCGACCGTTTTACGGCTGTACGCCGAAGACTCGACGAACGGCTGGGTGCAGGTTCCCGAAACGAAGCGCGACCGGTGGTTCTGCTGCGAGGATCATCGGCGGGAGTTTTATGCGAAACAGGCAGAAAAGGAAGCTGCGAAACAGGCACGGCGGGAAGCACTTGAGGAAGAACGGAACGCTGAACTGGATGATTCAGAGACGGTATCGGAGCCGAAATCTGCAAATATCACGAC
>JAFSMO010000047.1 GCA_017447865.1 Thermoguttaceae bacterium | reverse complement strand
CGCCGACCGTGTAGCGCTCGACCAGGAGGTACATCGGGCGGGTCTTTTGCGGTTTGCGCTCCGTCTGGGCATTAAAAAAGCCCTCATTGATTGAGAGCTGATCGGATTCATTATCAGGAGTGATTTCCGCCGGTTGACTGGTTTCCGGCTGGGTGACTTCCAGCGCCGCCGGATCAATCACCTCGATGACCTTGAACTCCCGGTTCGGGATCAAAACCTCGCGCCGTTTTTTCTGGGTCAGCCCGATGTAGCCGTCGATCTCGCGCCGGTCAATCGTGATGATCGTCCCGCGGTTGGCTCCCTGGTGATCCCAGTCTCCGTGGATCTGCTCGGTAGCTCGGACCGTTTTCCCGATGAGCGGGTCTTTTTCAAGCTCGGCCTGCTTTGCGGCGACCTGGGCGATGGTGATTTCCGAGATGACCTCGGCGAGCTTTCTCTCGTATTTCACCGGGCAGTTGGTAAGATTCCCGTTTTCAAGCTGGAGCTCGATCCCTGCGAAGCGGCGGATGATTTTTTCCGCGTCCCGGACTCCGATTTTCTCGCCGTCGTAGGTCGCGCTGCGGCGGCCTTTTTCGCTGGTGGTGAACTCGACCTTCTTTCCGATGGCGTTCATCACGAAATCCGCGGAAAGCTCGATCCGGGTTTTTCCGATGACCTTGCCGAAATGCTCGAGGGCTTCGGTTTCGAAGTACTTCATGGTTTCTTTGTTGAGGTTCGTGATCATGGTTTTTTTCTCCTCTGAAAAAATTGGTTTTGGGTGGTTGTTTGCGGGGCTTTTTCGTTTCCCCTTTCCTTAATTATTACATCGTCTACTTTACTCTTTTTCTTAGAAATAGCAAGGGGGAGCCCCGCTTTTTTATGGAAAAAACAAGAAAAAAACCTAAAAAATAATGTTTTTGCACTGGTTTTTTTTGGAAGAGGGGCGGGGGCGTTTTGAAACTTCGGCGGGGGGGGCTGTAGATCCGGCGCGAACCGCCGGGGCCGATCGTGAAAAGTAGGGGGAACTGCGGCTTCATTTCCACGATCGGCGGGGCGCAAATTCCATAAAAAAACCGGGGTTTTTCCCCGGTCTTTAGATTCCTGGCGGCGGTCAATGGCTCGAGTCTGGTATTGAAGAATCGATCTGCAAGAAGGTTTCCCGTGCGGTGAATCGCATCCCCGGGCAGCGTCCGAACTCGGCGCAGTTCTGCTGGATCCGGCGATCCATCGCCCGCAGCCGTTCCCAAATTTCGGGGAAGTGCCTTTTCTTCACGAACTGCTCGCGCTTGCTCTGGAGCGGGCAGCAGAAGCAGGAGACTCGGTTGAAATAATCGTAAAGCCCGCCCCAATGGTAGCCCAGCTCGTAGCAGTAATCCTTGCAGGCCCATTCGTCGAGGTTCATCTCGATCAGCGGAAACCGGAACTGAGGGCCTGCCATCCGTCCTCGGATCCTGCGTTCCTCTCCGACCGCGAAACCCACGCACTGCACCAGGTCGGTGAGGTCGTAATGGGCCTTGATGTAACGGTCCAAGGTTTCCTGCTTCAATCGGGTACACCACCGTCCCTTTATGCTCGGCCAGCCGTAGCCCTTGTAGATGCGTTTCGTGCGCTCTGGGAGCCTTTCGAAGGCGAAATAATCGAACGGCTTTTCCGGGCGGAGCCGGGTGATTTTCCGACCGGTTTTTTCCTCGACCAGGGCGAGGTGCTCGTACATTTGCGGCCATTCCCATGAGGTATCAAAAAAGAGAATTTCGTCGATCTGCTCCCCCTTTTCCAGCATTTTGTGGAGCATGGCGGTCGAATCCTTCCCGCCGCTAAAACTCAGAATTTGGGCCATGTTTCCTCCTTGCTCTTTCGGCTCTGCGTTCCTGCTTTTGAGAATAGGCCCATTATACCATAAATCTGGTAAATGTCAATTATTTCCGGCGTCTTTTCGCTGGAAAATCACGAAAAAAGCGGTATTAATGCGGGTGTTTCAATTTTCGGCATATTTTGACAAAAAACCCCGGTTTCGGAGCGTTTTTTTCTGCTCTAAAACCGGGGTTTTTGGTCCGAATCCCGCGTCATTCAAACTGGTTGATCAGTCCCGCGATCGCGCCGCCGCAGGTTTTGTCTCGCTCCCTTACGAACCGTAGGGCCTTTTCCACCTCGGAGTGGTCGTAGATCTGCGTGGTGTTCGTCGAAGCGTGCCCGAGGGCGGTCGCGGCGTCGTCGCGGCT
>JAFSMO010000046.1 GCA_017447865.1 Thermoguttaceae bacterium | reverse complement strand
GATCCGGAGGGCCGGCGTCCGCGCCGGTCAAGTTAATCACGCCACAATTTACGGGGTCATTACTGACCCCGCTCGCCAGAGTCGTTTTGCAAGTGGTAGCAGTCATGCCACAGTATTTCCCACTTCACCGGTTATTAACTTGACCGGCGGGACGCCGGCCCTCCGAATCGACGACGCTGGAAGCGTCGTCCCCTAAATCCCGAAAAAAATGAAATATTTCTCCAAAAAATCCGATTCGCCCCTTTACCCGCCGCGCAAAATGTGCTAGAATAAAGACGTTTCCTTTAATTTCAACCACCCGGAAGGTACTTCATGTTCACCGAAGACAAAATTCTCGTCGGCGTCACGGCCGAAGGCAAACGTTTATTCCTCAATCCCCGCATGGCCAACCGTCACGGCCTGATCGCCGGCGCGACGGGCACCGGTAAAACCGTCACGCTGAAAGTTCTGGCCGAGTCCTTCAGCGACATGGGCGTCCCGGTCTTTCTGGCCGACGTCAAAGGCGACGTTTCCGGCATGTGTCAGCCCGGCGACGCGACCGAAAAAATGACTCAGCGCCTGACCCAGCTCGGCGTTTCCAACTTCAGTTTTCACGCCTGCCCGGTGCGGTTTTGGGACGTTTACGCCAAACACGGGATCCCCGTCCGCACGACGATCAGCGAGATGGGCCCGATGCTTCTCTCCCGGCTTCTCGAATTGACCCAGGTCCAGGAAGGCGTTCTAAACCTCGTCTTCAAGATCGCCGACGACGAGGGGAAGTACCTCATCGACTGGAAAGACCTGCGCTCCATGCTGATTTACATCGGAAACCGGAATCAGGAGTACACGCTGAAATACGGCAATATTACCAAGCAGAGCGTCGGCGCCATCCAGCGCGCCCTGCTCCAGGTCGAGACCGCGGGCGGTGAAATGTTCTTCGGCGAGCCGGACCTCCAGCTCGAGGACTGGATTCAGTGCACCTCGGACGGCCGCGGCTACGTGAATATTCTGCACGCGGTGGAACTTTACCGGAAGCCGGTCCTTTACGCGACGTTCCTCCTCTGGATGCTCGGCGAGCTGTTCGAACGCCTGCCGGAAACCGGGGACCTGGACAAACCGAAGATGGTCTTTTTCTTCGACGAGGCTCACCTCCTTTTCACCGACGCGCCGAAAGTCCTGGTTCAGAAGGTCGAACAGGTCGTCCGCCTGATCCGCTCCAAAGGGGTCGGCGTTTTCTTCATCTCGCAGAAGCCGTCCGACATTCCGGACTCGGTTCTGGCCCAGCTCGGAAACCGCATCCAGCACGCACTGCGCGCCTACACGCCGGCGGAGCAGAAAAGCCTCAAGTCGGCGGCGTCCTCCTTCCGCAAAAACCCGGCATTTGATACGGAAACCGCCATTTCGGAACTCGGAACGGGCGAGGCGGTCGTTTCCTTCCTGGACGAAAAAGGGCGGCCGGAGATCGTGGAAATGGCCAAAATTCTTCCTCCGGCCACGTATCTGGGCGAGGCGGATGAAAAACTCCGCATGGAACTGACGCGAAACAATCCGTTCTTCCGCCGCTACTCGCAGACGGTAGACCGGTATTCCGCCTACGAAATGATCGGTTCCGAGAGTGATCCTGCGGCCGAGGAGGAAGCGCGTCACCAGGAGGAAATGCGGCGGGTCAAACCGTCCCAGCAGGACTATGACTACGACTATGATTACGCACCGACTCCGCGTCCACGCATTCCGTCGGGCCAGCGTCAAATGCCTCAGATGCCGCGGTCGAAGCAGCCTCCAGCGCCTAAATCGGCCCCGACTTCAAAGAAAGCCCCGGAGCCAAAGGAAACCCCGGCCAAACGCGGCCGTCCGAAGAAGACCACCTCGGAAAAAGTGACCGACTCGGTGATCCGCACGCTCGGGAAGTGCTTGGAACGCACGCTTCTGGGAATCCTGAAGAAAAAATGACCTCCAGAAAATGAAAAGGAGGAGCGTAAAAAACGGCGCTCCTCTTTTTTTGCTAAAATGTAAAAGTTTTGTTTACATCGTAAAATTAGTGTAAAACCCCTTTTAGTGTGGTTGATTTTTTTTCGATTTTATGGCAAAATGAAGAAAAATAAACCAAAGGAGCTTTACGATGAACCACTCAAAAACCGTTCCCGCGCCGTCCGTGGCAGAAGAAATCACCAACGCGGTCTCTCACGGGATCGGAGCGCTTCTTTCGTTGGGAGTCCTTCCGATCCTCGTCCTGTTCGCCAAAGGGACCGCCGCGACGTTTGGAGCCTTTTTATTCGGGATCTCACTGATTTTTCTGTACCTGATGAGCACGCTTTACCACTCGTTCCCGGATGGCGCCGCGAAAAGAGTCCTTCAGCAGATGGACCACGCCGCCATTTTCGTGCTGATCGCCGGCAGTTACTCGGTTTTCTGTCTTTCCCAGTTTTACGAAACGATCGGCCCGCGCCTTTGCATCGAGGTCTGGTCACTCGCGGCCGTTGGGATCCTCGCGCAAATCATTTGGGGACGCAAAGCGCACACGTTCGCGCAGGTGCTTTACCTTTTGATGGGCTGGCTCGTCATTTCCCACTTTCATGAAGTCGTGGCGACGTTCACCCCCGCCGAGTTTTGGCTTCTGCTTTCGGGAGGACTGGCCTACACGGTCGGATTCGTGTTTTACGCGCTCCAGAAGTTCCCGTGGATGCACCCCACCTGGCACTTTTTCGTGCTGGGCGGAAGCGTTTGCCACGTCATTTGCGTGATGCTCATTTTTCTGTAATTTGATCGGAAGGAGGCCAACTCGCCAGATTCGTTGGAGAAACACGTAATCGTTCGGCAGTTCAGCGGCCCGGGCAGGATCTTGCTTCAGCCGCATTTTAAACGAAAGGAACACGATCATGAATTTTCTTGACGCGCTGGTGGACCTTCTTCTTGAGATGGCTCCGTGGATCTTATTGGGCTTTTTTGCTGCGGGGCTTTTGCACGTTTTCGTCCCGAAGACCCTTTTCAGGCGGTTTTTGAGCGGCGGCGGAGTCCGCTCCGTCTTTTGGGGCGCCATGCTCGGCATTCCTCTGCCCCTTTGTTCTTGCGGCGTCATTCCGACGGCAATGGGACTGCGAAAAGACGGCGCTTCACGCGGCGCGTCCGTCTCGTTTTTGATCTCCACCCCACAAACCGGCGTAGATTCCATTCTGGCCACGTGGTCGCTCATGGGCCTTCCTTTTGCGCTCATTCGCCCGATCGCGGCCCTGATCACCGGTCTGGCCGGCGGCATTTTCGTCAACTGGAGGACCGAAAAAGACGAGCCGAAAATCACGGGTGAAACGCCTCCGGAGGCCGACGGACCGAAACTCACGCCGTTCGGAAAAGTCCGCGAGTGCTTCCGCTACGCGTTCGTCGAAATGCTCGGCGACATTGGAAAGTGGCTGACGATCGGCCTGATTTTGGCCGCAGGAATCACGGTCCTCGTGCCGGACGGGCTTTTCGCCGGTCTGGAGACGCGCCCGTGGCTCGGAATGTTCGCGGTCCTGCTTTTGGCGTGCCCGATGTACGTCTGCGCGACCGGCTCGATCCCCATCGCGGCCGCGCTGATGGCCAAAGGTTTTTCGCCCGGGGCCGCTTTCGTGCTTCTGATGGCAGGGCCTGCCACGAACCTCGGCGCCATGCTCATCGTGGGAAAAGTCCTCGGACGCAAGACGCTGGTGATCTACCTCGCCACGATCCTGGCCGGAGCGCTTCTGACCGGTCTGTGCATCGATTCATTCTGCCCGCGGGAGTGGTTCACCCTGAGTGCCACGCTGCGGCCGGCCTGCTGCGGTGGTCACGAGGACGGCGTTTGGGCGTGGGTGAAGATCCTCAGCGCCGTCCTTCTGGTCGGGCTTTTAGTGAACTCTTTGATTTTGGAACGATTCAGAAACCGAAAGGAAAACGAAGAAATGAAAGAAAATGAAACCGGAAACTCGCGCACCTACCAGGTGACCGGCATGACGTGCAGCCACTGCCGGAATTTCGTCGAAAAATCGATCCGCGCCGTGCCGGGAGTTGAGGACGTGACGGTCGATTTGGCCACGGGTCGGGCCGAGGTTTTTGGACCCGCCGACCCGGAAGAAGTCAAAAAAACGGTCGAAGAGGCCGGGTTCGAGATCGAATAAAACCGGGTTTCCGGCCAATCAGAAAAGAAAAACGGGGAGGATGCACACGCACGTGCGGCGTGAACGTTCCCCCCCTTTTTTACGCTTTTTTACGCTCTCTTCTTCAGCGCAATCCCCACGGCGTCTCTCAGTCCTGCGGGCCGAAAACGTCGAACGGTTTCACCGGAGAGTCCGGTTTGACCGGCTGGACCGGGGAATCGGAGATCTCGCGGACCCAGATGTTGCGGAAGCGCACCGGATTGCCGTGGTCCTGCAGACTAATCGGCATCTTGGCCGGGTGAGCCGTGTAGAAGTGCTTCAGGTGGTAGTACGTCTCGCCTTTCACCTGGAGGTGGTTCTGAACGAGGATCCCGTTCTGGAAGACCGTCACGTACATCGGGCGCACCAGTTCCCCTTTTTCGTTGAATTCGGGGCGCATGAAAATGATGTCGTACGTCTGCCATTCCCCCGGTTTGCGGCAGCAGTTCACCGCCGGCGGGTTTTCTTTGTAGATGGAGCCGCACTGGCCGTCGTAGTACGTCGTGTTGATGTAAGAGTCAAGGACCTGGACTTCGTAGGGGCCCCAGAAGACGCCGCTGTTTCCGCGGCCCTGGCCTTCGCCTTTCACCTCGGAAGGCGTGGCAAATTCAACGTGAAGCTGGACGGAACCAAAGTGCTGCTTGGTCCGGACCACGCCTTTGCCGGAATAAACGGCGCCGTCCTTGATGGGCCAGTTCTCGCCGTTTTCCCAGGCATCCATGGATTTGCCGTCGAACAGAACGATCGCGTCGGACGGAACGTTGGCGGGAGCGGTTTCCGGCCCCGGGTCCACAACCGGCGGTTCGACCCACTCGATGCCGCTTTTCCACTCATCGGCGGAAAGGAACGGGATCGCACCTAACAGAACGGCCACAGCCGAAACAAGAAGTAATTTTTTCATCGTAAAAAACCCTTTTGAAAAAAGTGGGAAGTGGAAGGAAAAAAACGACTTTCCTATTTTATCACAATCGACCGGGCAAAAAAAGGGGGGGGATGAATTTTTTTCTCAGAAAGGAAGCTCCTGTAAAGAAAAAGAAGCACAGGAAACGCGATTTTTATCAATCCCCCAGAGAAGCGGTTCTTTGCCCAAACTACCCTAATATTTTACCAAAAGCCTCTTTTTTGACAAAAATTTTCACTTTTTTTAAAAAAATGGGGCAAAAACCACCCCGGAGGATTTGACTTTTTTTGCAAATTGAATACCATATAAATATTGAGAAAATATTTTCCGCCTCGATTAATGTACTGATTTCCAATTTCGCCTTTTATATATGCATTTTATGACGAAACTTCCTCCTTTTTTGTGTGAAATATTGATCCTGATTTTGTTCGGTCTGTACTCCGGCGGCACTCCCTCCGCACTTTACGCGGAAGATGAGGCGCCAGCGGAGCCAGCAGCCCAGGCGGATCAGGCTGCGCCCGCAGCACCCGGAGCAGAACCTGGTGCTGAAGCCGCTGCGGAAAAAGCGCCGCTTACGGAACGGGAAAAAGCCGAAAATGAAGCGTTTGGCGAAAATCAGGTCACCGATATTCACCTGAAAGCCGTCGAAACGCTCGAACTGTCCCCGGAACTGACGAAAGCCGCGCATGAGGTTTCGGAGAAGTACATCCAGGCGTTCTGCGACACGATCGGGAAGCGCGCGAGATTCAAGTTCCTGAAGCAGGAAAACCTTTTCCTGAACGAGGCCACCGGGGAGCACGGGGCTTACACTTCATTCCTGAAGCAGCTCGGCGCGATGAAAGAAGCGGACCTGGAAAAATACATCCCGGAAATCACGAAAATCATGGAGGAGGGAACCACTCCGGCACTGGAAACTTTGAAAGGAATTCAGGATGGCCTGACGAATGGAACGCAAAAAAGCCTCGAAACCTGGCAGGACCTCCATCAAACGCTGGTGGAACGCGAATATTTGCAGTTCGAGCTGAAATCCAACCGCCACATCGTCACGCAGATCGCCTCCATGTTCAGCATGGATAAACGCTGGTTCTGGCTGCTGGGCGTCTTTGCGTTCGGTGCTCTGGTCGCCGCGGCCTGGCATGACCGCCGTCACGAGATCCGCCGCTGGCTCAATGGCGGGCGCGCAAGGCAGATGAAACTCGCCCAGGTTTTGATGGTCTGTTTTGTTGGGCTGGTCGCTCTGACGCTGGTTTCTTTCCTCATGGGGGAAACGATTTATCGCGCCATGCTTGACCTGACGTTCCGCACGACGGCGCCGCACGCGGTTTACACGAATCTGACCAACGACCTGGAAAAAGAGGCCAAAGGGCTTCAGGTCCGCATTCAAAAGGAGGAAAAAGACCTCAAGTCCGCGCGTGGGAACTGGCAGAAAATGGGCGTTAAAAAGCTGAGCGACTCCACGAAATTCGTGGGGGCGTGGCAGACCTGGAGGGACAGCGTGGAGGAAATCGTCACGCAGAGCCTCCTCCTTCAGGAAATCAACGCCAAAATCACGGAGGATGGCGAAAAACTCCTCGAAATTGACCGGGAAATGGCCGCGCTTTCGGGCGATACGCTTTTCTTCCTCCGGATCAAGCACCTGGTGCGTTTCCTCCTCGGCAGCATGCTGGTCATCGCGACTTTCCTGGGGATCGCGTGTTTTTGGAGCGATGTTCACGCCCGGCTTCGCAGGACGCAAAACACCTGCCCGCACTGCCTTTCCGAAAATACGATGGAACCGTGTGACGAAAACGGGATCCAGATGCCGCCCAATAATACGAAATCGAAAAACATCATCTGCACGAAAGTGGTTCAGGAAAATCCGTACGAGATTTGCGGCTACCGCTTCCCCAGAGCCCTGGCGTCGCTCACAAAACTTTCCTTCCCGACGCTTGGGATCCCGCAGGTGGGCAAGACGCACTGGCTCACGATGCTTTACTGGGAGATCGCGAACCGGTACTACCCCAAACTCGGTTTTTCGTGTGTGCCGTCGAGCGTCACGGAGGAAATGGACCGCCGCGTGGATGAAATCATGAACTACCGCATCGGAACGGCTGCGACCCAGCGCGACAGCATTCCGCTCCCGCTCGTTCTGCGGTACAAGGACAAAGACCCGCTCGGCAGAACGGAGATCCTGGCGGACATTTTCGACTATTCCGGCGAAATCACGACCGACGCACCGAGCGACGACTACCGCCGTGAGCGCGCGCTGAAGAGCGAGGGGTTCCTCTTCTTCATGGACCCGACGTACCCGTGGCAGCCGCAGGCGGAGGCACTTAAACGTTTCCGCAAGGACCTGAAGTCCATCAAAGGTTTGCGCAAAAACGAGTCGCTGCGCCTTCCGATCGCGGTCTGCCTGACGAAAATCGACCTTTTGCCGCTCGTGAAGTCGCTGGGGGCCGAGGCGGAAAGCGAGGCGATCCGCTTCTATGAAGCGCTTGGAAAGATCGACCCGACGGGGATCGCGCTGAACAAAGAAGTGATCGACCGCCGCAGCGAACTGACCGACGAGCTGCGCAAAAGGATTTGGCCCGACTGGGACATGGAGTCGCAAATTAACGACCTGTTCGGCGGCCGTTACAAATTTTTCCCGCTGACTCCGGTCGGGCTGGACGGCGTGGGCGAGGCGGACCTGCGTCTGCGTACCATCGCCCCGTTCGGGCTGGTCGAACCGCTTGCCTGGCTGCTCGAAATGAGCGGTTACCCAACACTGGACGCGAAATAATTAAGAATTACGAATTATGAATTATGAATTACGCGCTTTCAGCCACGCATCCAATTCACAATTCATAATTCTTAATTCATAATTCATAATTAGAAGGATAATTTATGGCTTGGCCGCTTTCTTCTCATTTTAGTACGATGCTCCAAACGCCCCGCGTGGCGTTTAAGGACCCGGTTTTTAAAAACGCCCAGATTTTGCGCAACGCGCAGGGCCAGCCGAAACCGTGGGCGGGGGCATTTGCGGTCGTTTATAAAGCAACGCTCGAAAATGGGGAAAATCGGGCGGTGCGTGTTTTTTCGTCGGAGTCGTCCGAACGGCGTGAGCGGTACGAGATCATCAGCCAGTATCTGCGCGAGCACCCGGTCAAATGCCTCGTCAATTTCGAGTACCGGGACAGCGCGATCCGCTCCACGGACGGAAAGTGGTACCCGCTGGTCATCATGGACTGGGTGGAGGGGCACACGCTCTTCCAGTGGGTCGATGGTCAGGCGCGAGCCGGAAACGCCAAAGCGATCCGCATCGCGGCGGACGTTTGGGCGAAAATCGTCGCGGAGATGGAAGACGCAGGGATAGCTCACGGCGACTACCAGCAGGCGAATATTCTGGTGACGGCTGAAGGCCAGATGAAACTGGTGGACTACGACTGCATGTGCGTCCCGGCTCTGGTCGGACGGCGCAATCTGGAAATCGGCGTAGAGCCGTACCAGCACCCGGACCGCAACGGCGATACGCTGCTGACGCCGACGCTGGACCGTTTTTCGGCCCTGATGATCTACCTTTCCCTGCGCGCGCTGGCCGCTGACACGACGCTCTGGAACAAATACGTGATCCAAACGTCCTATGACAAAATGATGTTCCGCAAGGAAGACATCCTGGAGTCGCAGGACAGCGAACTGATCGCCGATCTGCGCAAGTCGCCGGATGAAGACGTTCGCGAATTGACGGAGATCCTGCTCCGCCAGGCCTTGGGGCCGATGGATGAAGTTCCCTCTCTGGCCCTGCTCATCAGTCCGATCCGTCGGGCGATGCCGTACCTGAAGTCGGAACAGTGGGCCGACGCCGTCGCGGTTTTGAAAGAGCTGCAGCTTTCCGAGATCCCGACCGAGGTGAAACCGCTCGTGGAAAAAGCCTACGAGGAGGCGTGGAAAGAGAAAGCCCTCAAGGATTTCCAGAACATCCAGTGGGAAGTCAATGAAAAGGCGGACCGGGTGATCGCGCGGGTTTGCAACGATAAATTCCTCCAGACTTTTCCCATCCCTCCGGACCAGCAGACGAAAGTGCTGGAGGCCCGAAAGCGAATCCTCACCGTGGACCGGATCTACAGGATGATGCGTCTGGCAAAGGAGAATCGGGCGCTTTCCGGCGAACGTTCCATCGCGACTCAAGGGGCGCTTTTACCGCCGGATTACGAATACGCCGGCCGTGCACGGGTCCTTCAAGCGCAGAAGGTCATCGCGATCATGGACGCTTTTCTGACGAAACTCAACCGGCCGGATCCGAACGAGATCGAAATCGCGGAAGCGTGGGCGAACGTCCGCAAGAACAAGCTCCAGAGCCTCCTCAAGGACGAACAGAAAATTCGGGCGGAACTCGCCGTGATGCGTGCTCCGAGGATCAAAGTCCTGGAAAGTTTCCGCAAAACCACGCCGCTGGACCAGCTGGACCAGAAGATTTTGTCGGTTTGGGACGTCAAACTCTTTGAAGGGTGCACTCAGGTCCGCAAGTACGAGCGTTTGTACGACATTGCGCTCCGTCGTCGGGTCAAGCTGGAAATGCTCGAGGAAGCGCTGGAAGCCGATCTTCCGGAACAGGTGAATACCATTTTGAACGATCCTCTCCTGGCCCACTACCCGCTCCCGGGGCCGCTGGCGACCAAGGTCAAAGTCCGTCAGGAACAGTGGACGCACTCGGAGGGGATGATCGGCGCGATGAACGCCAACGACGCTAAACTCTTCATCGAGGCGTTTGACGCAAACGCGCTCATCAAGGACCCGGAAATTTACCGCGAAATTTTCCCGCAAATGGCTCCATGGATCGAAAACCACATCCTTCCGAGAGAAGCCAACGGTCTGAGGCCCGTTTTCGGACGTGCGAGCCTCCTGAACGAAGAAGATGGAACCGTTTCCGTCCGCTGGAACTGGATGCACCCCCGTTTCGGAAATGCGTGCGTTCTGGGCGTTTCCGGCGGAAAACTTCTGGATACGGACCGGCCGGAAGACATTTCACTCGTTTTTCAGGCGGAGATCTCGCGTTCCCAGTGGGAAAAAAGCGGCAGTTTTTTCACTCTGACCCCCGACCCGGCCTGGAACGGTATGCAGGTCATCGTTTGGGGCATCATCGACACGGGATTCCAGCGTTTTTACACTCAGCCGCTGGTCCTCGGAAACCTGGACATCAAGAAGAAATCGTGGTTTAAGTGGAAGAAATAAATTAATTATGAATTAAGAATGATGAATTATGAATTAGAAATTTTCACTCCCACACGAAAAAACAATTCATAATTCAAAATTCGTAATTCATAATTAAAAAGTTGGGGCGAAACATGATTCACCAGTTTTACTTTACGCACTGCACGTACGCTTCCTCCGCGCTGGAACGGAAGTCAGGCGAGGTGGGTCCGCATCCGCTTGGCTACAGCGTACGTTCCTCTTCGGTTCAGGGGCCGGCTCTGCGCGAAATTTTCCGCCGTCTGGAGCATTACGTTTACTACTACCTCCCGACCGACACTTCGGCCCAGGAAAAGGAAACCGGAACGGACGCGAATTCGCCCAAACGTCTCGTTTTTCTCCCCGAAACGGACTTTGGCCCCGTTCTGATGCAGCTCGCGTACCGGCCGAAGGACACGGCGGGGCGAATCGGTTCCTACTTCTGCCACGTTCTGGCCGGAGACGATAAAAAACTGGAAAAATTCACCGCGTCGGCAGTAAAATCAGGTTTAGGCTCCGTTCCGCCCACGCCTCCCAATCCGCCCGCGTCGTCCGTTTCCTCCCTGCAGCCGATCCCGACTCCCGGGCAAACGCAGCCGGCCGGGGCCTCCACATTAACGGCACACACGGGCCTCCAGCTTTGGGACGCGGCCGGTTGGGTAAGCAAGGAAGAGGAATGGTTTCCTCACGACCTTGAGCCGTTTGATTCCCTTCAGGAAGTTCTGGGGAATAATGCGCCGGCCATCGATGATCGGGTTTTGGCCTCTTTCCTGACCACGGAATCGGGCGGAACCTTTTACGACCCGAAACAAATCATCCCGGAACGCTGGCGGAAAATGCTTCTCACCGAGCGGCAGCAAATTTTCAAAACCATCCTTTACGGATCCCTTCTGACTCGTGACATGCCGGGAGAAAACCTCCTGCTCGTCGTGGAGCCGTCCATGGCCGCGCTCCTCTTTTACGGGATCGGTCAGTTTTTCCCGCAAGTACTTTTCCGCACGCAGAGCTTTTCGACTTACGAACCGATTCCGGATCGTTTGGTCACGAAACTCGCTGCGACGACGTTCCAGTCGCCCGAGCAGAACGACCTGAACGACGCGGTGTACCACAGCCGATCCTTCGTCCTGAACACGTGGAATGGCCGAACGTCCAATTTCGACGCCGCGGAGCTGACGACTTCGTACGTTTCGCACATCTGGAAGCAGTTCCTCGCGGGGGGCCTGACGCAGGTCAAGACGTTCTGCTCGACGTTCAATTCCGTCGGGATCACGACGATGAACGACCTGAAGGCGCTGATGGACGTGGAAAATATTTACCACCAGATCATGCGGGACGAAGAATCGACCGTTTCCCGCAAAAAGCCGCTCCCGGAAAAACTTTCGAGCCTTCCGCTTTCGACGAGCCGCACCGCCGTGACGCTCCTGAAGCGCCGGATCGCGGACGGCCTGACCAAAATCATGGCCCAGCCGCTCCCCGAGGCGGAAAAGACGCTGAAAAACATCATCGGGACGCCCGGTCAGCTTCTTCTGCTCGAACTTTTGGGAACGGGCGGCAATATCCCGAACGTCCAGAACGCGGTCAAATACCTGACCGACAGTCTGCCGATGGAATTCCTCGCCAGATGGCTCAATTCCTCGCAGGCCAGCGACGAGTACAAAGGAAAACTCCTCGAAAAGTGGTTCTTCCAGCTCCGCACCATGCCGAAGGACTGCGAGTTCCTCTGGAAAATTTCGGTCGAATCCCTGCAATCCCAGAGTTCCATTCAAAAGCCACCGGTCCCGAACGCCAACGTTCTGCCGGAAACGCTCATCCGACTCCCGCACGACGTTTTATGGGACGTTTTCAACAGCGCGGCGGTCGTACCGTTCCAGAAGGAAATGGTCCTGGCGTACACGCTGGGCGTTTCCCGGCTCGTGGAGCGTGATGGAGCGCTCAACGAAAACGTGATGGCCATCCGGAAACGTTTGGACCAGTTCATCCAGAAAGTCCCGGAATCCCTCTTTGGCCAGATTTACCGCGAGTTCGGAAACTGGTTTTTCCTGAACTACCCCGGCGACTCGCTCTTCCTGGGCGAAAAATTCGCGAAACTGGAAGAAAGGATTTTCCTGAAACCGGCCGAGATCTGCGGAAAACTCGAGATTTTATTCGACATTCAGGACATTTTGCCCGAGCGGCTTCTTCCGCGCATCAAACGGTGGCAAACCCTCCGGAAATCCGTTCAGGGCGTCGTGAATTTCCAGGCTCAGCCCGGCAAAAAATTCCAGTTCCGCGTGCTGGATCAAGCGTGCGAGGCGCTGGCTCAGGCGACGTACGAGGTTTTCGACGATACGCGATTCCTAGCGGCCTGCGGAGGGCCTGCGACGTCCGAATTCGCCAAAATCGGGAAAATTAATAATGCGCAGCGCAACCGCATGGTGGAGCAGGAACTCGCGATTTTGCCGCTTCTCTTCCGCCAGTGGTACGGCGCCGATTTCCTTCCGGCCAAAAACAAATCCCACGAACTGCTCCAGAAGAAGCTGAAGTTTTACCTCCAGACGAAGGAGTGGAAGTCCGGCGGAGTTTCATTGGGAGGCAAACCCCTTATTTTAGCGATCGCGGGCGGGATCGGGCTCGGCCTTTTGGTCGCACTGCTGCTTTTATTCTCCCTGACTTCCGGCAAGAAAGAGAAGCCCGCGGCAGACCAGCCTCTCCAATTGGCGGTTGAGGGAAATGGGGACCAGAATGCCGAAGAAACTCCTTCTTCCTCCGCTAAAAAGGAGAAAAAAAGCACCGGCAAGAAAAAGAAAACCTCCGAATCTTCCGTGGCCAAAGAGGACCTGAAACCCACTGACGAAACGGAATCCAGCGAAACCAAATCGGGCGTTTCACGAAAATCCGGCCGAACGGAAGAAACCACGTACCTTCCGGAAACGGACGATGAAACGGCCCAGCTCGCCGACGCGGAAGTTTCCGACGAAGATGAAAGCGCCGAAAATGACGAAGATCCCGACGCGAATTCCGATGAAAACGGCCCCGATGACGAGGCCGCGCAGGAAGAGCAGCCCATTCGCGGAAAGACTTTTTTGCCGACCGACCCGGCCCAAATGGAAAAATGGGACAAAAAGCTGAATCAGGACGGCTTCTGCCGCTTCGTGAAGCTGGAACTCGCACCCACCTCATCCTCCAAATTGGACCCGGATTACACGGCACTGCGAACGCGCAAGTCGACCGATCGCTGGTTCACCAACGAGCCTCAAGTCGCCAATCTGAAACTGGAACGCGGCTACGTCCTCTTCGAAGGGACCGCGTTTCCGTTCGGCGAGTCGAATTGCGTCACCGCGCCAATTCCGGAAGAAAATGAGTTGAACGCCAAATCCGAAACGGAAGCGCCTCTCAGCGCGGAAAGCAAACCGGCAGTTCCACCGAAAGCCGGAAAGAACGTTTTGACCGCGGAAAAAGACGCTGCGACGCACTCGGACGATGAGCCGGGCGTGCGGTACAGCTTGCCGGAACTCGCGGAAGCACTGGGCGTGAAAAAGGTTTACGTCGTGCTTGAAGACGACCAGCTGACCCTTCACGTGCAGAAGAACGAGCAGACGGACGACGAAATCGACGCGCTTTCAGCCGAGGTCAAAACGCTAACGGAACAGTATTCTCAGCTCGTCCAAACGGTCGCGCTCTGCAAAAAAAGCAGTCCCGGAACGATCCAAAGGAAATCCAATTTCAATACTTTGGCCGACCTGGTTGGAAAATCAACCTTTAAAAATCAGCCTGAAAAGCAGGCCGACCTTTTGACCGTGGCCGAACAGAGAAAAGGCCGGCTGGAAAAGCAGATCAAACTGAAAAGCAGAAACCTCCCCGGCAAAGAAAGCGTTTGGACTCCGAATGAGGAAGAAATCATTCGCCGCCTCCAGGGGCGTAAGCAGAACAACTTCCTCCGTCCTGCGGAAGATCCGGCACGAACCGAAATCGCGGCCGTTTTTTCGGGGAATTTCTTCTACGATCTGCCGCTTCCCACGGGAGTTCAGAATTTCCTGAACAAAAACGCAGCGATGCCCAACCCCACGGAAATGGAAGAAAATCCTGACGAAATCCTGGAAACCGAGGAAAGCACGGAGGAACTGGCCGATCAGGTTTACGACCGTCTGGAAGATGGATTCCAGGAATCCTTCAGCGTACCGGAAACCGATCGTCTTTACGTGATGGCTCCGGCTTCCACGGAAAAGGAACTGAAAGAGGGAAAAGACGTTTACATCGAAAAAGCCGTAGCCCGGCGCAACGAGAAGCAAAATTCCATCCGTTTCCAGATCGGCGGGCAAAACATCCCGGCCAATTTGCACATCACGGCACGAATTCGTGAGATCATCCCCGGAAATCCGGAAACCAGAGACCGCCAAATAGGACCCGTTTCTTCCGAGACGGAGCCGATCGTTCTTTCCGACGAGACGGATTACGTGCTGGTTTCCCTCCGGATCCAAAACTCCTCGCCGGATTTGACCAAAGACAAATCGTTCGTAACGCCGTACTTCCTGATCAGATTGAATCCGGGTGAAGACCGGATCACGGGCAAGTGCACGCTTACGATTCATTTCGGCCGGAAATTCCTCGGAAAGTTTACTTCCGAAACGACCAATTCGAAGCCTTCGTTACAGGACCGGCTTTCCACTCCACAAAAGGCCCGGGGCCGTAATTCCAGGTAATATTTTCCCTTTCACCTTTAAATGATTCGACGTTTTAAATATAAGCCATGAAAAACCGCACGCTTTTTTTACTCCTCCTTGCACTGCTTCCGCTGGTCGTCCTGACGGGCGCATCCCTTTGGGATTTTTTCGCGGTTCCACCCCGCTCGGCCCCGAACGATCGGGAACTGATTGCGGAAGTGGACGCGGGAAAACCGGGGCGTTACAATGAAACCAAAGTCGCGAAAGCCCTCGAATCGGGGCTGGAGGACGTTCAACTGATCCTTCCGCTCGACCCGCAAAAGTCAGAATTCCTCAATCACATGGCTCACTACGGCGAATACCGGGCAAGCCTGGCGTACGTCCAGCGCTGGAACTCCGTCCTGAGCAGTTTCCTGGAAATGCTGCGCCCGTTGCGTAAAATCACGCCCGAGGCTCTTTCGGACGCCGAGGAGATGAACGAGGAAAACGAGCAAATCTCGAGCGCCGCGTTTGAAAGCCTCCGCAAAGCGATGGGGCGGCTCAACGGCGCGTCGCGGGAGTTTAATTTCTCGCTGGAGGAATTTTCCAAGGCTTTTCCAAACGCTGCGCTCGCCAAAAATTCCAATGAAATCACCACGGACCTGAAAGAAATGGTAGATCTGGCCGCGGAACGGGTCAAGCGTGCACGCGAAATGCACCAGCTTAAAGCCTCTTTCCTGGAAGCTCAAAAACTTTTTGACGCGGGTGAACTCCTCAAATGCAATCAGCTTTGCGCGAAAATCCTCACCAGTGAAATCGCGGATGACGCATTCCTGGAAAAAGTCCAGAAGGTCCACTATAAAGCCCGGGCCAAACGCGCGATTGACGAAATCGACGAGATTGCAAACGCCGAAAGTATGCCCCAGCGCCGGCT
Organism: Thermoguttaceae bacterium; assembly: GCA_017447865.1. GTDB lineage: Bacteria > Planctomycetota > Planctomycetia > Pirellulales > Thermoguttaceae > RGIG3701. Next base: position 145,445 of record JAFSMO010000046.1, on the reverse strand, counting down.
CGACCGGCTGGAAGAACTGGCCGAAAAAGTCAAGGACGCGGGCAAACGCCTGGACTCGGAAACCAAAGAATCGCTCGGCAGTGATTTCCTGAGCAAAATGAACGACGTGGTCACGGCCAGCGTCGAGGAGCTTTACTCGGACGAAATTCGTGAAGCGATTGCAGCACTGGTGAAAAATCCGCCTCAAAGTTTCGCCGACGGGCTTTACGAAGTCGGGAAAATCGCCGAAAATATTCAAAAAATGAACTCCCAGCTCAAAAAAAGCATGGGGACTACCCAAACGCTTCCGAGTGTGATCGAATTCCGGGAAAAACTCCAGGGGATTCTCGAAGCGCTGCTGAAAGAAAGACTTCCCGCGGACGTTTCAGCCGATGAAAACATTCAGGAAGCGGTTCTGACCGGCCGAAAAACCGTCACCGGCTACTTCAAACCCGTGGAGGAAAACGGCAAGAAAATCGGCTACAAGATTTACGACTCCTACGAAGACTTCAAGAATCCAACCGGTTCAAAAGGGATGACGCCGATCAAGGAATTTCTCGCCGAACCAGGGCCTTCACTGGAATCGCGCTGCGTCAAGGAATACCTGCAGGCGCGCGATGAGCTTCTGAGCAGTTTCCAGAACCGCATTTTCTGGGAACGTTTCCTGAAAAAGTGCGAGGAGATCCAAAAGGAACTGAGGGACTGGGAAAGCAGGACCGGTCTGAAGGTTTCCTTCTCGCTCAAGGAACCAATCGCGATCGCCAAAAGGACACTCCAGGACGAAAACTGGAACATCATCCGTAAATTATACAAGTAAACACGAATTTCATTCATAAACTTTTTTCACAAGGATTTCGTAATGTACTCACAGGAAATCAGTCGTCACAACAAAGCGTGCTTTCTGTTCCTTTTAGACCAGTCATATTCGATGGAAGAGCCGCTTGGGGCCTCCCAGAACCGCAAATGCGATGAGCTTGCCGCGGCTTTGAACGCATGGCTTCAGAACATGGCAATTCGCGCCAGCGGCGACTCGGGAATCAAGGACTGGATGGACATTGGAGTCTTTGGCTACCGTACCGACCCCATCGGAAATCCGATCATTGAGTCCGCCCTTCGCGGCCCCTTTACCGGTCGGTCGATCGTTTCGATTTCCGACATTGGGATGAACCCGATCCGGATCGATCAGCGGATGCAGGTCATTCCGGACGAAGAAACGGGCGAAGTGTTCCAGATCCCGTGCGAAGTCCCGATTTGGGTGGACCCGGTTGCAGAAGGCGGCACGCCCATGTGCCACATGTTCTACCACGCCCATGAACTGCTTTCGGCCTGGATTTCCGAGCACCCGTACAGTTTCCCGCCGATCGTGGTCCACATTACGGACGGCGAGTCCCAGGACGGCGACCCGGTTCCGTTCGCGCGCGCTTTGACCAGTCTGGCGACGAACGACGGGAACGTCCTCCTTTTCAACTGCCACCTTTCCATGGCGGCGAATGATTCCTTTATGTTCCCGGCCACACCTTCGGGGCTTCCGGACCAGTTGGCCTACAACCTTTTCGAAATGTCGAGCATTTTGCCCGATACTTTTTACCAGCACGCAGTCATGGAAGGTTTTCCGCTCCAGCCCGGCGCCCGCGGAATGGCCTTCAACGCCGACATGGTGTGCCTGATCCAGTTCCTGAACATGGGGACCCAGGCCGCACCGGGTTTAAGATGATTTTCAATGAAAGACTCCAGGGATCGGGCCGACGTGGCGAAATTCATAAAGAAACACTGAGAAATCAACCACCGAAACAAAATGAACACAGCGTGCGCAGTTTTTTTGATTGAAGAATCCCCTTCAATGAAGACGAGGATCGCAGAGGGAACGCACTCCAGGCTGGATAGTATTGCCACCGCCGTCAATTCCGCGATCCGGCAGATGGAGGGAATGCCGTCGATTGACGTGGCGATCATCGGCTACCACCGCGACGCGGACGGCAATCCGGTCATTGGGAGCCGTTGGAGCGGCCCCTTTGCAGGGAAAATATGGGTTTCTTCTGACGAACTCGTTGCAAATCCCGTTCGGATCGAGACCCGGGCGAAGCACATGGTGAACCCCGTCACGCGGGCGGTGACGCAGATGACGGTGGAATTTCCTGTTTGGTTCGACCTGATCCCCGGCGCGGGAAGGCTCCAGTATACGCCCGTTTATGAATATTTGGCGCAAATCCTCACCGATTGGATCAACCAGACGGAGCCCGCGATCCCGCCGTTGATTTTCAGTTTTCTTTCGGACCTTCAGCCGAACGATTCCATTTCGAACGCCGTCATTCCTCTCGGCAAGGTTTCGACGCCGCAGGGTTTTCCGATGCTGCTGCAGTTCCACGTCGGAGCCTACACCAACGTCCCGGCCATCAAGTACCCCACCGTCGCCCAGTTCCTTCCTTACGGAGCGGTGCAGGAACTTTTCTACGCATGCAGCCCCCTGACCGATTTCATGTTCACGGCACTGCGCCAGAATCAGGAATTTCCCGCTGCCGGTGCAAAGGCGCTGGTTTACAACGGCCGCATGATCGACATCGTGCGGATGCTCGGCTGCGTCAAGGTTTACCAGTCCATCCGGCCGGCGCGCGCTGCGGGAGCCAAATTTAAGCCTCAGGATCCCGAATTGCAGGTTTCAGACCCGGAATCCAACCCACAAATTCCCGATTTTAAACCACAGGCTCAGAATTTCAAGCCCCAAAATCCTCCAGCGTTTGCCACGCCGCCGCAGGAGTTCAAACCTCAGAATCCTCCAACGTTTGCCACGCCGCCGCAGGAATTCAAACCTCAGAATTCCCCCGCGTTTGCCGCGCCGCCGCAGACTTTCAAACCCCAGAATCCACCCACGTTTGCAGTGCCTCCGCTGGAATTCAACCCCCAAAATTTCCCAACGCTCGCCACACCGCCAAAGGATTTCAACCCCCAAAATCCTCCCGCGTTTGATGTGCCGCCGCAGGAGTTCAAACCTTTGGATTCGGAAATGACTCCACCCAATGCGGAGGTTCCGAATTCTTCTCCGATCCCGAATATTACGCCCTGCCCGCCGATCCAGTCCAAAACGAACAACGTAATCCAAATGCCCGGACTGCTTTCCGCGTCGAATTCCTCCGATGCTTTGTTTGCGGACTTTGATCACGAGTCGGATGAGGATGATTCCCTGGCGGACATTCCGTCGGTTGGAAATCTCCCTGAAGTGAAAGCGGAGATCATTCCGGATGGTTTTGAATATCGCTGCCAGCCGTTCCCGACCAATAAATCGGTCCCGGAACCGCCGAATCTCCCGCCGCGCCAGGCGCTGGTGATCCTGATGATGGACCGTTCCGTTTCGAGCCTGACGTACAAGCCGGCCCTCGAAACGTGGGCGAAACGCATGGACAAAATCCGCTTCATGCTCGGCGAATTCGCCCGCCGCGGCCGTGGACGGTACGACGTGGGGATCGTTTCCTACGGCAAAGAGCGTGACGGTCGAATGACCGCGTACCGGAACTCCCTGGGACGGACGTTCCTCCCGGATAATTGCCTGACGGAAACGGCCGGCAAGGTCGAGCTTACGATGATCCAGATCCCGAACGGAATCGGCGGCCTGATTTCCCTTCCGCGCAAGAAACTTTTCTTCACGGACTGCACGCCGACCTACTCAGGCGATCCCGTGACGGGGATCCGCAGCGCGATCGAGATCATTCGTGAATGGGAGCAGACCCGCCAGAATAAAGTCCTTTCGCCGGTCATCGTGCATTTAACGTCAGGCCAATTCCGAACGGAACGGCTGGACGAGGCGCTAAATCTTCTGGCCGACCCGACGCTTCCGCAAGTACAATTCCTCCAGTGGGTCTTCACGGAGCGTCCCCACATTGGCGTCTGCTGCCCCACTGACACCAGTTTCACTCAGGACGAAACGCTCCAGATGCTTTGGGAACGGACCGATCCGCTCCCCGCCCGGGAATTTCTTGCCGGAGTTCGTCCGGGGATCCACGAGGAATCCCGCGGCATGATGGTCAACATGGATTTCGACGTCCTGTTCGAGGCGCTCGACATGCTGGCCAGGAAGAAGAACGAAAACCCGTAAAATCCCGTTTATTTCCAGTTCATAATACAGAGTACAGAGTCAGCAATAAAATGAAACGCGCATTCACACTCGTAGAACTTTTGGTCGTCATCGCAATCATCGGAATGCTGGTCGGACTCCTCCTTCCAGCGGTCCAGCAGGCACGTGAGGCCGCGCGCCAGATGCAGTGCGGGAACAATCTCAAGCAGATGGGCCTTGGAGCCATGAACTGCGAAAGTTCCTCGCGCCACTACATTTCCGGCGGCTGGTTCTGGTCGTGGGCCGGGGACGCCGACCGCGGTTTTGGAAAGGATCAGCCCGGCGGCTGGGCGTACAGTCTGCTGGCCTTCATGGAGCAGAACGCGCTCTACCAGCTCGCCTCGGACGGGAAACCGGCCGAACTGACCGCCGAGCAGAAAAAGGGGAACACGACGGTCTGCCAGACTGCGCTTCCGTTCCTGCACTGCCCGTCCCGCCGTGCCGCGAAAGCGTACCCGGCCGGAACGCCCATGAACGCCAACACGGTTAGCAACGGCGCGAAAACCGACTACGCCAGCACGTGGGGAAACGTCAGCTGGTACGACAATCGGGAGCCGTCCTCGTGGGGCCAGGTGGCCACGCTCGACGCGAATAACTCGTGGCTTCCCAAAAACTACTACACGGGCGTGATTTTCCGCCGCTCGGAGATCACCATCGGCGAGATCCGCGACGGAACGTCCAACACGTACCTGATCGGCGAGAAGAACTGCAACCCGCTCGATTACGAGACCTGCACCGGCGGCGCCGATAATGAGACGGCCTACGTCGGGATGGACGGCGACACATGCCGCAATGTGGTCAATCCTCCCCAGCAGGACCGCGCCGGTTACGCTCCCGGAGTGTACGGAAGCGCCCACGCCGGCACGTGGGGCATGGTCATGTGCGACGGTTCCGTCCAGCGCATCAGCTACTCGATCGACAAAGAAATGCACTCGTACCTCGGCTGCAGGAACGACGGCCATCCCGTGTCGCTGGACTAACGGCGAGCGGCGGGCTTTTTGCCCGCTGTAATCGAAATTTTTTACCCGCTGCAAACGATTTTTATACCCGCAACAAACAAAAGGGTGGCCCCAAAGACCACCCTTCTGACTTAAATCCCGGTAAAACCCGGTAAATCCCGGATCTCAGAAATACCCGCCTCTTGCGTGAACTTCTTCCGGCGAAAGGCCCGCCTGGATCCAGTCTTTGAATTCGTCTTCATTCCGCACGATCGACTCGGCCCGTTCCAGAACCGCGACGCAGATCTTGCGGGGAACGACCACCGCCCCGTCGATGTCGGCGAAAATCAGGTCGCCCGGCTTGATCAGGGCCGTTCCACAAACGACCGGGACCTGGAACCCCGTCATTTTCGCGCGGGAGAGTGACCCGTTGGACGTGCGGTAGCGGCACCAGATGCGGAATTTCTGGGACAAAATGTCGCCCGTATCGCGGATCCCGCCGTCGATGATCGCGCCGCGGACGCCCTTCGCCATGGACATTTTGGTCATGACGCCGCCCCAGTGGGACGCGTGATCGACGCCGTTCGCGTTCCAGACACACACCATGTTCGGCTTGAGCTGGTCGAGCATTTTCACGCGGAGTTCCAGCTCGCCCGAAACGGTCGGGTCGGCATTCGAGCGGATCGTGAACGCGAAGCCGGCCAGCACCATGTCATCGCGCAGGGGGGCGATCTCTTCCGGAAGCGCCTGGTTCGTGAGGCACATTTCGCGCATCACGTCGTTCACGCAGCCGGTGTAGAGCTTTTCGTACCGCGCGATGATCTCTTCTTCCGGGATCGGCAGCTCACACATCTCGACGTCGTCGCGAATGTGGCGCAGATTCTCAATATTCATCTTGGATTTTGGTTTGTTCTCTTCCATTACAGGACCCCTTTTGAGTGTGAGACGGTCTGAAAAATTGAATCTTCCCGAATTATACCACTTTTAAATTTTTTTGCCAGTGGGGGCCAAAATCAAGGGGGACACTTGACAGACGATTCCCGCGGTGCTATAATGATTTCGTTCCGGAAAGTCTTTCGGATTTTTCCCTCCCCCACCCTTTTACCTCCTGGAGGCGCTTATGCGTACGTTCTTCACTTTCCTGACCCTTTTGCTTGCGGTCACTCTTGCTCAGGCCGGCTCCCTTCGGCTTGCTGAAAACGGCCAAACCGGCTGGAAAATCGCCCTCCCGGCCAACCCCACGCCCGTGGAAAAGACCGCCGCGCGGGAACTGGCCGAACATCTGAATCTCATCACCGGCGCCGAGTTCCCGACGATTTCCGAGGCCGACCTCCCCGCCGACGCGCAGAACGTAATGTTCGTCGGAAACGGCACCGCCATGGCGGCCGAGTACGAAAAAACCGGAAAAACCGGCGTGAAACCGTTCCAGTTCGACGAGATCTTCATCCGTGCGGACGGCTCGAACCTCTACTTCGGAGGCCACGAGCGGCGCGGTGCGCTTTACGCGGTTTACTCCTTCCTCCAGGACACGCTGGGGGTGCGCTGGTGGACGGCCGAATGCACTTTCATCCCGAAAAAACCGACGCTTGAAGTCGCCGACGACCTGAGCGTTTCGTACGCCCCGCAGCTCATTTCCCGCGAAATGTACCACCGGAACGCGCAGAAGCCGATCTTCTCGGCCCGCATGAAAGGGAACGGCCACATTTCGGAAGAGTACGGCGGCCGAGTCAGCATCATTTACTTCGTCCACTCTTTCTTCCGCGTTCTTCCGCCGGAAAAGTACTTCGACGAGCACCCCGATTGGTACTCGGAAATCGATGGAAAACGCAACGGGAAGCACACGCAGCTCTGCCTCTCCAACGACGAAATGCGCAAAGAGTACACCCGGGTCATTCTGGAAGAACTGCGCAAAGCGAAGGATCCCCGCTTCATCGACGTGAGCCAGAACGACTGGCACGGCTGGTGCGAGTGCGAAAAATGCAAGGCGCTGGCCGAGCAGGAAGGGAGTCAGGCCGGGCCGCTGATCACGTTCCTGAACAAAGTGGCGGAAGACATTGAAAAGGAATTTCCGGACGTGCTCGTCGAGACGCTCGCCTACCAGCAGTCGCGCAAACCTCCGAAGACGGTTCGCCCGCGCCACAACGTTTTGGTGCGTCTCTGCTCGATCGAATGTTCCTTCAGCCAGCCGCTCGAATCGGAGCAGAACGAGAAATTCGCCGCCGATATTGACGGGTGGAGCAAGATCGCGAACCACCTCTTCATCTGGGACTACGTGACGAACTACCGCGCGTACGTCGAGCCGTTCCCGAACCTGAAGGTCCTCGCGCCGAACCTTCGTTTCTTCCTGAAGCACGGGGCGGTCGGCCTCTTCTGCGAAGGGGAAGGCGACGACTTCTGCGACCTGAAAAACTGGCTCCTCCTGCGCCTGATGTGGGAGCCGGACCTCGACGAAAACGCGCTGATCAAAGAGTTCTGCGACGGTTTTTACGGCCCGGAGATCACGCCGTTCATTCAGGAGTACTGGGACGTTCTTTCGGAACAGGCCGTCAAGAGCGGCGCGTTCATCGGCTGCTTCCACAACGGCTCGCAGGACTGGCTTGACCTGCAAACCCTGAACCGCACGACGAAGCTCATGAACCAGGCCATCGCCAAGAGCCGCGAGGTTTACGGCGAGGATTCCGAGCAGTTTCTGCACCTGAAAAAGGCGAAAATGGGCGTCGATCTCGTCTGGATCAACCGCTGGTTCCCACTCATGAGCGAAGCCCGCAAAACCGGGACGCCGGTCGAAGGGACGAAGGTCCTGGGCGACGCGTGCCGGGACTTCGTCGAGATGTGCGAAAAGGTGAAGACCCAAGCGCTCATCATCAGCCAGGCCTCCCTGCTGAAAGACCAGCTCGAAGGGATGAAAAACTACGAAGTCGTGCGTAAAAATCCGCCGAAAGAATGCGAAGACGCCGACCCGACGACGTGGTTCGCGGTCGATGACGCAACGTTCGGAAACTTCAGAAACGCGGCCGTCCGCGTGAACGATCCGGAAACAATCGACGGGACCTCGACCCGAATGGGGACGGCAGTCGATTGGAACACGCAGTGCTACCCGAAAGTGGTCGGGAAGTACCACATTTGGGCCAGCATGCGCGTGGACGCCGAGATCGATGAAGGCCTCGCGGGCCAGATCGGCGTTTACGACGTGGAAGGCAAGAAGGGGATCATCACCCACGCGCTGAACGTTCAAGACCTGAAAGGGCCGAAGTACCAGTGGGTCGATCTGGGCGTCGTGGACCTCGTGCCGAACGCTTACATCTGGTTCGCGCACCGCCACAATCCGAAGGTCGAAGCGCTGTACGTGGACCGGATCGTCTTCATGGAAGCAGAATAAAGTTGAGCGTTTCCCGTGGCGGCGTTAATACGGACGGACGGCGGCCCGCCGTCCGCGGCCGGCCCGGCCGCCCAGACGCGTAATTCCGCGCTCCGCGCTCCATTACCGCCTCCCATTTTACTCCGTCGGGAAAAACTCTTTCACCACCCGGCGAAACTCTTCTGCAGTGCTGGTTTTCACCACCTGGATCCGGAACTTGCGGGCGTTTTTCAGCCCCACGCCGTAGCAGGGCGCGTACTTTCGCATCAGCATGACCGCTTCCGCCTCCTCATGCGCCTCCAAAAGCGACTCGAAATGCTCCAGAAGCAGCCCACGCTGAAACTCGGCCGTGGGACGCTTCAGGGCGTCCTTCTCCGGGACTCCCGCGAGCAGATCGGCGGCCTGGCGGAAGATCCACGGCTCATTCAGAGCCGCACGGCCGATCATCACCCCGTCCACGCCGAACGTTTTCAAGGCGTGAACCGCCTGCGGCGCGGTCCGCACGTCGCCGTTTCCAATGACCGGGATCTTGATGAGGGATTTGACCTCCGCGATCTTCTCCCAGTCCGCCTCGCCCGAGTACATCTGGCGCGCCGTGCGTCCGTGGACGGTGACCGCCGAGACGCCCGCCGCCTCAAGAGCCTGCGCCGCTTCGCGGTAGGTCAGACGGTCCGCAGAAATTCCGAGGCGCATTTTGGCCGTCACGGGAAGCGGCTCAGCGAGACCAACTGACCGGGAGGCTTCGCGGACCGACTCCACGACCGCATGGGCCAGCGCGTGCATTTGGTCAGGAAACTGGAGGAGCCACGAGCCGCAGTGGGCCTTTTGAACGACGTCGTGCGCCGGGCAGCCGAAATTCAGGTCGATCACCTGAACCACGTACTCTCGCACCAGTTTGGCGGAAAATTCAGCCAGAGGTTCCGCCTGATTGTCCCAGATCTGGACCGAAAGAGGAATTTTCGCCCCAAAATCGGATTCCGATTCCGACCGGAGGGGAAACCCAAAGAGCCGGCCGTGCAGGGCCTTCCGCCGACGTTCCATTTCGAGCGAGCCGCGGGCGTGCATCATCTCGGACGCCAGAAGCCCCACCCCTCCAAATCGGGTGAGGATCCTGCGCCAGGCGTCATTGGAAAACCCCGCCATCGGAGCCTGAAGGAACGGGGTCGAAAGGATTAATGAACCAATTTGAAGCATGAATTTGAAAAAAGGTCAGAAACGAAACCCCCTCATTTTCCCCAAACCTTGAGCAAAAGCCGCGGGTCGTCCGTGTAGAAACGCTCGATCCCGGCGTCGATCATTTCGCGCATTTTCGCCTCGCTGTTGACGGTCCAGGCCCCCGGCACGAAACCGGCCGCGCGGACCTTCGCGACTTTTTCCGGCGTCACGTCGTTGAAATTGAAGATCATCGTGCGAAAGCCGAGCTTCTTTCCCAACTCAATGTCCGCGTCCACGTCGGTCCCGTAGCGGTCCCAGAAAAGCGGAGCGTTCGGAAATTCCTGACGCGCGGGGATCAGGAGACTTTCATGACCGTTGAAGCCGATCCAGTCTTCCGCCTTTTTCTCCCGCACGATCCGGGCCGCTTCCGCGAGGCAGCCGCTCTTCAGGTGGAGGGTCAGACGCGCTTTCCTGTACTTCAGGATCAGATCCAGTGCCTCGTCGAGCCGCGTGATCTGGTGCTTCGGGCACTGCTCCAAGGTCAGATTTCTCGCCGCCCGGAATTTCTCGGCCAGATCCAGCTCGCAGAGTTCCGCGTAGGTTTTCTCGCTGATTCGGAAGTCCTGACTGCACAGGCGACCGGTGGAAAGGTCGTGACTCAAAACCGCCACGCCGTCTTTGGTGAGGCAAACGTCCGTTTCGATCCAGTCCGCGCCCAGTTCGATCGCCCGTTCAAACGCCCGGAGGGAATTTTCCGGGAGTTCGACCGACGCGCCGCGGTGGGCGCAAACCCCGTTTTCAGGAGTCTGCGCCACGGCACTGAACGCGAAAGCCAGAACGAAGACCAAAGTAAAAAACGCTTTTTTCATCTCGGTCTCCCGCGGTTTGTTCACTGGATCTGAAGGAACGCCGGGGTCAGGCCGTCCAGCTCGATTTTCACGGTCTGGCCGTTCTGCTGGACCTTCGCGCCGGGCCAATCCGCGGCGTTTTTGACCGTCTTTCCGGCCGGGACGGTGAATTCGGCGGTCTTCGCTTCCGTTTCCGTGTTCACGGTCAGGAGCCAGATCGCCCCGTCAAGCGCGTAGGTGCGGCCGACGATCGCCTCGTCGCTCCCCTCGTTGAACCGGATCGGCTCGGCCGTTTCGCCCGAGAGGAAAACGCTCTCGTACTTCTTGATCTCCTCGCCGACTTTCTTCACGTTAGCCCACGACTGATCGAACGAGGCTTTTTTCGTTTCTGCCGTTGGGTTTTCATTCGAGAAATTCCGCTCCAGGTCGAAGTAGGAGTAAGAAATGAGCCCCGTGGCGCCGCCGGCGAGGTTCATCCACGTCATGGCGCGAATTTCCTCGTAAGTCGGCGTGCGGTACTTGCTCAGCTCGTTTTTGTGGTAGTTCCCCCAGTTGAAGAGCTGCGGGACCTGCCAGTCTGCACGGACGCCGAACGCGCCGTCGGTCGTCTTTTTCGCCCACTTGTACGCGGTGCCTGCCGGTTTCTCCGGGATCGGGTAGGGGTCCGTACCGATTGCGTCGAACGTCGGGACGTAGCTGCGGATCTGATCGACCTGGTAAAGCACGACCCACGTCGGGCGGCCCGGGTCGAGTTCCTCGCAAAGGTCCCGATGGCCGGAGAGCTGCTCCAGCATGGAGACCGGCAATTCGTCGTTAATGTACCACGCGATGATGGCCGGGTGGTCCTTCAGGTCGTTGATGCGCTTGGTCGTCTTCTCGCGGCCCTCTTCATCCGACTGGCACTGAAGACTTTCGTAATAGTCCTTCACGCTGTAAACCACCGAGATCCCGTGCGCGTACAGATCGTCCAGCGTCTCGCGGCTGATCGGATGGTACGGCATGATGCAGTTGAACGGCGAGTCGGCCAGATTCAAAACGTCCTGATGCGTCACTCCGCCGAAGTAAAGCCCCAGCGGGAAGAACGGCTTCCCGTCCACGATCAGGCGGCGCTGGCCGTCGATGAACGACTTGCGTTCCGGGAATTTCTCGAGTTTCGTCAGCGTCAGCTCGCGCGTCTCTTTCGTCTTCAGGCCCGGATTCGGGACGGAAACGGTCACCGTGTGCTTTCCAAACGCCAGTTTTTCGGTCGGAATCGTGAAGACCAGCGCGTCCAGGTCCTCGTTCCACTCAAAGTCCTTGATTTTCTGGCCTTCCACGTCCAGCGCGATCTGCTCCATCAGCTCCGGCAGAAAGTCCCCTTTCTGGTAGCTGATCCCGACGAAGAGTTTCACGTCGCCGCCGGTCGTCTGACCGCGGTAGCAGTCGAAACTCATTTGCGTGATGCACGGCGGGAAGTACGGCACCAGTTCCAGATCGTCGAACCACGCGGTCCCGGTGGCTTCTTTGGTCCCGTAGCAGGTGACGTGCGGGTTCTGCGCGTCCATCGGGTAGAAGACGATCTCGTGGATCCGCGTCCAGTCTTTCGTCCCTTTGATCCCTTGCAGGTACGCGCCGCCGGCCCATTTCCCGTCCGGGCCGTTCCACTCAACGCAGATGGTTGCGCGTCCGCCCTTCACGTTCTCGGTCTTGACCCAGCCGGAAAGGAGGTAAGCGTTTCCAGGGACCATGTTCTTGGGGGACGAGGAAGAAAGCACGTAAGTATTCGGGTCATCGTTCGTCCAGCGGAACGAGGCGGAACCGGTGCGCGCGACCGTTTCGTCACGCTGGAAATGCTTCGGTGACCCCCACCAGCCGTCGGGCATTTGGGGATTTTTGGCCGCCTCAAAGGACGGGTTTACGACTTCCGGCGCCTCGGTCTGGGAGGCGATTTGCTCAAGAACCGGCTTCTTTTTTGCAGTCTCGCCGAAAAGAAAAGCCTGGCAGAACACGAACGCGGCAGCGGCCGCGCAGCACAAGATGAAACGTTTCATGGAAATCCCTTTCGTATATAAGGCAGGAAATGATGATTTTGAATTATACCACATCACTCCGGGAGACGCTAGGGGGGGAAAAGTTAAAATTTTTTGACTTTTTTGGTGAAAATTCGGCTTTTTTTCACACAAAACTCCCCAATGGAGTATAATTTATTTATCAGAATTTTTTTGAGAGTTTTTAAAGGGTAAAAAAATGAATTCCTTCAAGCAGTTTTTGAGCGTCATTTTGAGCGTTTGCATCCTCGGCACGGCCTCCGTCGTTTATGGCGGTTTGATGGCGAACTGGAATTTCGACGCCGGCGCACTCACGGACAATTCCGGGAACGGCCGCACGCTGCTGACCAACCGCGGCTCCGCGGAATACACAGCAAACGGCTCGGGAAAGGCGCTGAACTGCAACCAGGATTCATTCTACTACGACTTTGGCGACTCCGCGCAGCTGAATAATTTCACCATTTCCCTCTGGACGAAAACCGGCTCCGGGTCGAATGCCTGGAGAAACTACTGGACCCTGCTTTCCGACATTCAACAGACCGGCACAGCGAACGACTACGCGGGCCTTCGTTTCCAGCTTCGTGACAGCAGCGGCAAACTGGGTGGGTACACGATCTATAACGGCGGCGGTTCCGCCAATTATGAAAAAATCCCCGGTCTGGATTCGTGCAACCAGACCTTTGATTCCGCGGTGACTCTCCCGTTTTCCGATTACCAGCACGTCGTTTTCACGGTCAATGACGGCGCGGCGAAACTTTACATCGACGGCGTCCAGGCCTGGGCGGGAACATGGGATTCCACCCGAAAAATCGGCATTTTCTCGCTGGCGGGCTGCTACAATTCCTCTGATAGCCGTTTCATTACTGGGCAGATGGACGCCGTTTCGGTCTATAACTGCGGGCTGAGCGCTGAGGAAGTCGGGATCCTGAACGCCGCGGGAAGCGCCACCACCACGGCCTTCCAGATCCAATACGCCCAAACCCTTTCCGGCACGGCCGCGAACTGGGGCGACGCCGCGTGGACCCGCACCATCTCAACTCAAACCACGGCAGGAACGCCGAATCAGCCCTGGACGCAGGAATCCGTCGCGACGCTGACCTCGGACGCCGCCGCCGCGATTAATATTAACGACGACGTAAAGGCCGTTTCCATCACGACGAACAAAGACAATGCGAAGATCGTCACGCTGAACGTCGCGGACGGCAAAACCGTCACGGTCGCGAAAATGATCGGCGCGTTCACCAAAGCCGGCGACGGTACGCTGGTCGTGACCGATAAGGGCGACATCGGCGGGAACCTGAAAGTCAAGGTCACCGACGGCGTTCTGGATATTAGCTCGCCCAACGCGCAGATCTTCGCCACCACCTACCGCAACGGCGCGGCCAATTTCACGGTCTCGGGCGACGGCGTCCTCAAGTGCAATAATTTCTGCGCGTACAACGGCTCCCTCGGCTGCCTCCGCAGCGAAGCCCCTGCCCGCGTTCTTGACGGCGGGACCGTGCAGATCACCAGCACCGGGAACACAACGGGGAGCAACGTTTTCACCGTTTCCGCAAACGGCGGGACGCTGGACCTTCTGAACGCTGGGGCCACGACGACGTTCAACTCCTTCAAATACGACGGCTACACGGATGCGAATCACACGACGAAACTTTCCGAGTACGCCGAATGCTCGACCATCCTGAACGGCAATCTGACGGTCACCGGCGCTGGGAACGTGGTCTTTAACGGCCGCCTGACCGGAACGGGCGGTTTGATCGTGAACACGACCGGGACCGTTACGCTTTCCAACACGCTGAACGACTTCACCGGGGACGTACTCGTAAACGGCGGCTCGTTCATCCTCACCACGACCGAAGCGCTGCCAGGAAAACTGATCGCTGGAAATGATTCCGTCCAGATCACCGTCAACCAGCTCGTCGCGAAGGCCGACAAAACGGTCGATTTGACCGATTATGAAGGCTTCACCGTCGATAATCTCACGAGCGAACAGGGCACGCGCATGCTTCTGACCGTCGATGAAAACGGGAATTCCAACGCTCTGGAGCTTACCGGCGACGCGGACCTGACGGTCGGAATGCTGGATTTCGATTTCGAAGACCTGGACGCGCTCGTGGATGGCGTGACCGTCATGACCGCGAACCAGATCAACGCCCCGGCGCCTCTGAACTCGCTGCTGAGCGACAGTTGGCAGGGCGTCGTTTCTCTGAGTCCGATTTATACCGACGGCGTTTTGGCGGGCCTCCTCGCTCAAGCTTGGCAGGATCCCTCCAGTACGCCGGAACCGGCTACGTGGGTTTTGCTCCTCCTGGGCGCTCTGGGAGTCCTGAAACTCCGCCGGAAATAAAAACCACCGCAGCGCTTCCCGCCGCGTTCCTGTTTTACTCCCTAAACGTCTTCTTTGCCTTGCCGTTTTTATAGAGGAGAGAAATCATGCTCAATCAAGCCGAAACCCGGGAAGCGGTCCTCAAATGGATCTCGCGTCCGCAGTACGAACCGACCAAAATGCTCGTCGTGGCCCAGCAAATCGGGATCCTGAAGGAAGATTTCAAGGACTTCCAGAAACTTCTGCGCACCATGCACAAGCAGGGCCTGATCGAGTTCGGCGCCGGGCACGTCGTTCTTCCGCGGCTCAATGACTTCGACGAGGAACGTAAAGTCTGCGGCTACTTTAAGCGCATGCCCGAAGGCTACGGCTTCGTTCACGAAGTGGAGCTGAACCCGAATTCTGTGAATATTTCTGACGAGCGCGAGGACATTTTCATCCCGCCGGGAAAAGCCCAGGACGCCGCGACGGGGGACTTTGTCGCGGTCATTCCCGACTACGAAAAACCATGGCGCAAAGGTCGCGAGGGTGGGAAATCCGGGCGTTCTGGCAAGATCGTGGCGATTCTGGAACGCAAAAATCGTAATTTCGTCGGAACCTACACGGAAAACCACGACGGAAGCTGGGTCGAGGTCGATGGCCGAATCTTCGCGGATCCCATCCGGATCACCGACGCGGCCGGCCGTGCCGTCAAGCCTGGCGACAAAGTCGTGATCGAGATTTTGAGCTACCCCGCCCCGTGGCGTACCGGCGAGGGGGTCATTACGGAAGTCCTTGGCCCGCGCGGCGATCTGGCGACCGAAACGCTTGCGGTCATTCGTCAGTACCACCTGAACGACCAGTTTGACGAAGAGCTTCTGAACGAGGCGCGCAATCAGGCGAGCCTTTTCGACCAGTGGGAAAAAGCCCACCAGGATCTTCTGCCCAAGCCCGACGACGACACGGAATTCTGCTCAGAGGAGAAATCGGACGTTCAGTGGACGGAGGACGGGCGGCGCGTCCTGACCCACCTCTTTACCATCACGATCGACCCGGCCGACGCGAGGGATTTCGACGACGCGATCTCCGTTGAGGTGCTTCGTGACGGGAACTGGCGGCTCGCCGTCCACATCGCCGACGTTTCGCACTTCGTTCAGCCCGACTCGCGGCTCGACCGTGAGGCGTTCGACCGCGGGAACAGCGTGTACCTGCCGGACCACGTGATCCCGATGCTCCCCGAGATCTTCTGCAACGGGATCGCGAGCCTCCAGCCGGATCGGCTACGGTTCACGAAAACGACGTTCCTCACTATTTCCCCTCGGGGCGTGGTCAGCGACGTGGAGGTCTGCGACTCGGTGATCTGCTCCAACGCGCGGCTCAACTACGAGCAGGTGGACCGTTTCTTCGCGGGAGACTGCTCGGAACTTCCGAAAAAGGTCCAGGACGCGCTGACGCAGTTCCGCCAGCTCGCCCAAGTACTTCGCGCCCGCCGCACCGCCAGAGGGAAACTCGACATTAACCTCCCCGAGATCCGTCTGGAATTCGACCGTGACGGAAAAGTGACCGGCGTCCGGCGCGAGCAGAATACCGAGTCGCACCAGATGATCGAGGAGTTCATGGTCTCGACGAACGAAGCGGTCGCGCAGGAACTCACGCACGCCGGTGCAAGCATCATGCGGCGAATCCACAAAGCGCCGACGCTCGAAAAGTTCGACTCGCTGGGTCTCTTCCTCGAGGAATTGGGGATCCGGATGGCGCAGAAGACCGACCGGTTCGAGCTTCAGCGCATCCTTGAGCAGACGCTCGGAACGCCCAACGAATTCGCGGTACACCAGGCGATTTTGCGCTCCATGACCCGCGCGGAGTACTCGCCCGAAGAGGAGGGGCACTACGCGCTGGCGAGCGACTGCTACTGCCACTTCACCTCGCCGATCCGCCGCTACGCCGACCTGACGATCCACCGCCAGCTCGAGAGTTTCATCCTCGGCGAAAGCCCCAAGCGGAACTTCCGCAAGATCTACGACGAGGGGAAGCATCTGACGTACTGCGAAACCAACGCGGAGGACGCGGAGCGCGAACTGACCCGCGTGAAAATGATCCAGTTCTTCGAGGAAAAGGGGGACGTGGAACTCGACGCGCGCATCGTCGGCGTGACGCACCACGGCTTTTTCGTCGAGTGCGAGCAGTACCCGATCAGCGGGCTGGTCTCGGTCGAGTCGCTTCCGGAGGACCGCTACCACTACGACGCGGGCTCCCAGACGCTCAACGGCCGCCGCATTGGAAACCAGTTCCGCCTTGGCGACCGGGTCCGCGTCAGGATCACGAATCTGGACTCGAACAAACGGGAGATCACGTTCGAGCTGGTAAATTCCCACGCGAAAGCCGACTCAGACTCTGCGGAGACCGAAACGATCCACACGCGCGCGGGCCGGAAACCTCGCCGTGAGGGCGCCGTGATCGATTCCCCGGCCAGACCGGCAAAGCCCGCTAAAAAGCGCCCAGTGAAATCCGGTGGCGGGAAAAAGGCGAAAAAGGCCGGGAAGAAAATGACCCGGAAAAAGAAGTAAACCCCAAACGAAAAAAGGGAGAAATGGGACCGAAACGGCCCGCGTTTCTCCCTTTCTTTTTTTCTTGCCCGACCGTTAATAGAGCCACGGGTGGACCCACGGGTTCCACGTCGGGAAACTGACCGAGACCGCCGAGAGCAAAAGGAGCAGAAGCGCCAGCCGCCGCCCCCACGGCCGGTCCTCCACGGACTCGAGGGCCGGGAAAAGCGTGCAGAGCCACATCGGGATCAGCCAGAACATCCAACGCGGCCCACATGTATTTCCGCCGTAGTTCCGGTCGCCGAGCGGCCGCATGATGTAAAACGCCAGAACGAGCACCGTCAGCCCCAAAACCATCAGGCCGAAAAGCTGGAGCCTGCGGTCGGAATTCCGCAGAAGTTTCACCGCGCCGAGCATCGAAAGGAGCCAGATCGGCGTGAGCGAAAAAACGCCGTGGTGCCCGAACGTGAGGTGGAACGCGTATTTCGCCCGGCTCGGCTCGCCGACGTCCAGCCCTTTCGGGTCCTGCCAGTAGCTCGTCACCTCGCGCCCGTTTGCGGTCGTGTACGTGTACTCGTACCAATTATCGCCGGCCTTGCGGTGCATGTACGGCGGGCGGAACGAGTCGTGCGCGATGTAATTCGTGGCCAGGATCGGCGCCAGCGTGAACAGAACGCCGACCGTCCACAAAACCACGTGCTGAACGGCCTGGCGGAAGTCCGTTTTCCACGGCAGATAAAGGGCCAGCATGATGAAAATCGCCCCGAGAAAACTCAGTGATGGAAGCTCATTAATGACGACAAACGTGCTCAAAAGCCCGATGAGGAACGAGTTTTCGTGGCGGAAACGCCCGTTTTCGCCGTTCAGAATCATCTCCATCGCGAGGTAAAGCACCACGGCCGCACACGCCGCCGCGGGGAGGTGATTATTCAGCGTCACGCAGAACGTCGAGAGAAACGTCGCGAAACAGGCCGCCGCGACCATGAAGATCTTCGCGAAATCGGTCTTTCCGAAAAGCTCGGCCAGACGCGTGGACGCCCAGAGGAAAAGGAGCATGAACGGCAGATTCACGCAAATCAGGATCACGATGCACGTCACGTAGAGATTTTGGTCGAAGTTCAGCCCGAACCCGTGGTAAAGGACCCAGTACACGCCCGCCATCATGGTCGGCAGAAGCGGCGGTTTGCTCGAGTAGTAGTGGTCGTCGTGCTTCACCATGTCGATCGTGTCCCAGTTCTTGAGCAGCCGCACGCGGTCAATGGCGTACGGAGCGCCCGGGACCCGCATTTCCGGCTCGACCAGCGCGCGGATCGTGCACCATCGGCTCCGGTCGTTCGCGCTGAAAAACGGCACACACAGCTGCGCGTCTTCCCGGAGTTTGGCCTCGGTTTTTTCGAGCTCCGCCGCGATCGCCTCGGGAGATTCGCCGAGGTCCTGCAAACGTTTCTCCTTCTCCGCGAGCTGCTTGGGGATCTGGTTCAGCTTGTACTTCTGCAGGTCGATTTTGTTCACGGTATTGACCGCCATGATCCGCCCGAGGATCAGCCCGAGCGAGATGAAGATCAGCAGCGCGTAAATGTTTTTGCGGAGGGTGAGAGACATAAATTTCCCTTTCTTCTCTAGTGGCGCCCAACCGTCGGGCGAAAGTTGACCCCCAATCACGTCCAGCGTCGGTCCGGAAGACGCGTAATTCCGGCCTTCGGCCTCCATTACCGCCTTCCATTTTTACTCCCGCGACACGCATCCTACCATTTGCGGCCGGGACGGCCGCGGACGGCGGGCCGCCGTCCCTCTGTATTAATGGCGCCGGAATTTACGGGGTCATTACTAACCCCGCTCGCCTGGGCGTTTTCGTAGGCGAGCGGTGGCAGTTATGCCACCGAAAATCCGTCCCCGCTGACGCGTAATTCCGGCCTGGCGGCCTCCATTACCGCCTTCCATTTTCACTCCACGCGCTCCACCACGCTCTGACGGTGGGCGGTCAGGCCCTCTTTCGTGGCCAGGACGCGGATCTCCTCCGAGATCGCCTTCAGGCCCTCACGCTCGAGGTGGATCACGCTGTGCGAGCGCAGGAAGTCGTTCGCGCAAAGTCCGTGCGCAAAGCGGGCCGTTCCCGACGTCGGAAGCACGTGCGAGGGGCCGGCCGCGTAGTCGCCCGACGCCACGGGGGTGAAGTTTCCAAGGAACACCGCCCCGGCATTCCTGATCTTTTCTTCGAGTCTGGCCGCCGAGTCCGTCGCGATGTGCAAATGCTCCGGCGCGATCTGGTCCGTCAGGGCGCAGACTTCGTCTTCGTCTTTCGCCAGGATCACCGCCCCGTAGGTTTCCAGAGCCGTGCGGGCAAGCGCCCCGCGCTCCAGGCGGTTCAGTTCCTCATCGAGCGACGCGCACGCTTTTTCAAGCACTTCGCGCTCGTGCCCGATCAGGATGCTGGCCCCGGGCGAGTGCTCCGCCTGAGCGATGAGGTCCAGGGCCGTGAACCGCGTGTCGGTCGTGTGGTCCACGATGACGACCACCTCGGACGGGCCCGCGATCGAGTCAATATCGACGTCGCCGTACACGAGTTTTTTCGCCAGCGCGACGAAAAGGTTCCCGGGTCCGACGATTTTATCGACTTTCGGAAGCCCCTCGACGCCGTAGGCCATGGCCGCGACGGCCTGCGCGCCGCCAACACGATAGACTTCGCGGACGCCGATCTCGTAGCAGGTCGCCAGCATATTAATATTATACGCGCCGTTCGGGGTGGGAGGCGCCACGACCGCGATCTCCTCGACGCCCGCGACCTGGGCGGGGATGGCCGTCATGAGGATCGTGGAGGGGTACGCCGCCGCGCCGCCCGGGCAGCAGATCCCGATGCGCTTCATGGGGCGGTACTTCTGGCACAAGTAGCCGTGATTCACTTCGACCCGGACGTCTTCGGGGAGCAGCGCCGACTGGAACGCCACAATATTTTTCTTGATGTTCCGCACCGCCTCGACCAGGGCCGGATCGGCCTCACGATGCGCGCGTTCCAGTTCTTCCAGCGGGACACGAAGGTCCTCGGGCTTCAGGTCCGCGCCGTCGATCCGCTTCGAGTAGTCCAGTACGGCTTCCAGACCTTTTTCGTCCACATCGCGGCAAATCTTCGCGACGACCTGCTGGGGCGTGAGGGCCTCGCCGAAAATTTCCATCGTTTTCTTCTTTCCCGCCTCGGACACGACGTCGCCGCGGGGGCTGAGCTGCTTGCGGAGCTGGGCCATTTTTGCCGAAATATCGTCCGTCGAACTGTCAAACCACGCAATATTGAGTGCCATATAAACCTCCAGTGATGAAAAGAGCCTAAACCTTTGAGTATTTTACCCTTTTAGAGGAATATTTCAAGCCCCCGCGGGAAAAAATTCCGATTTTCGGCCCGGCCGGAACCAAGGCGGAAGTTTTTGCGTATTTATTTTGAAATTTTTGAGTTTTTTTCCAAAAATGCGGGTGGTTTTCCTTGAAATTATTCCGGTTTTTTGGTAAAATGTGAGAAATGAACCAGTTTATCAACTTTTGGGGATCAAAATAACATGAACGTTCATCGTACACAATTAAAAGGTTTCACGCTGATCGAACTCATGATCGCCACGACGCTGGGCCTGATGCTGCTCGGCGGCCTGGTGCAAATCGTCGCGATGGTGAACACCAGTTTCTCGGACACTCGCGTGCTGATCGACCTGCAAAACCGGTGCAGAAGTACGCAGATGCTTCTGCAGAACGACCTTTCGCACATTTCCGTGAACCCGCAGCCGCCGCGTCCGACGCAGGCCGACGACGGGTACTTAAGCCTCGGCGTTTCCAACCTCACGTTTGCGGACGGCAATAAAACGTCCCGCGGTGGTATTGTACTGGTCGATGCTGATATTCTGAACGACGGCAAACATCATTACGCGGCATTCACGGTCTTTAATCGTGAGAACCCGTTTACATTCACCGACCCGAACGACACCACGCGCACGCTTCAGACTCCTTACGCGGAAGTCGTCTGGTTCGTTTACAAGTACGATCTGTACCGTGTGGTCGTTCCGTTTGTGAACTCTCCGGAAACTGCCCGGAACTACCCGAACTCGGGCTGGCCGAGCGTCCGGATGATCTCCCCGGCCCTTTTGGGAGTCCCCACCAAGCGCATCATGAACACGATCAACAGTTATATTAATAACAACCAGATCCGGCAGTTCATGGTGCTCCCCAACGTTTGCAATTTCTGCGTTCAGGTCTATAACCCGATCGACAAAGATTACAACGAGATCCCGTCCATGGGCACCTACTTCAAAGGGAGCGGCGGCAGCGTTCAGTCCAAAACCATTTCCTCCTTCACGGCTTATTACGACACAGGGTCCTACCTTTCGGAAACCAGTTCGACCGGTTCCGCGACCCAGGACAATACTTACGTAAATCCTAACATTTACAAACGAACCGATTTGTCAACGACCACCGCGTTCCTTCCCGGCCTGCGCATCATCGTGCGCTCGTTCGACCCGGATTCCGGCACGATCCGGCAGTTCCGGGTAGGGCAGGACTTCCGTACAAGGTAAGAAAAGATTTTCGGGGACGACGCTTCAGAGCCGTCCCCGTTTCATTAAATTAAATTTGGGGGATCTCATGCGAAAAAAAGGATTCACGCTCGTTGAGCTGCTCGTCGTCATCGCGATCATTGGCATGCTGGTCGGTCTGCTGCTTCCGGCGGTCCAGATGGCTCGTGAGGCGGCGCGGTGTTCGCAGTGCACGAACAATCTGCACCAGATCGCCCTCGCCTGCCACAACTACGCGTCGTCGAATAACAACCAGCTCCCGCCGGGAGTTCGGGACAAACAGTACAGCTACTTCCAGCCGGGCTACGGCGGCTACGGGCTTTTCACGCTGATTCTTCCATACATGGACCAGGGGGCACTGTACCAGCAAATCGACATGGAAAACAAAATGTCCACCTCCTACCAGGACAATACCAAGTCGATTGCGTACACACGCATAGGGTCGTACATCTGCCCCACGTTCCCGGAGAATGCCGTCAATTCGGACACTTCCAGGGGAATGTACTACTGTGGCGCGCTCTCGCTTTATAATGGGGTCGCCGGGGCCGTGCATACCTCGAGCGACAATAATAACAAACCTGCCGCGGACAAAAACACGTACAAACCGACGCCGGATTCCCAGCTTTACAAATGCGCGGAGGGTAACATTCCGAACAACGGGTGCTTTTTCGTCCTCAAATCCGTGAAAATGGGGTCCATCGTGGACGGCACGAGCAACACGCTGATGCTCGGCGAGATCCCCGCGTCGGACATTTCGAAGATGACGACGAACTCCTGGAACAAGTACCCGTACTACGCGCGGGCCTGGATCGTTGGCCTGAACACCGGCGGAAACCGTGGGTTTTACTCGGCCAAAGTCGTGGAGTGCAAGCTGAACAATCCAACCTCTTCGAGTAAATTCAACTACCAGGCGTTCGGGAGCTACCACTCCGGCGGCGCTTATTTCAGCCGGGCGGACGCGAGCACCTCGTTCGTTAATGAAAATATTGACTACCACCTCTACCGCAACCTGGCGACTCGCTGCGGCAAAGAAACCACGTGGGAAGAGTGACGAAAGTGTGGAGGGTGGAGAGTGGAGTTGACGCTGGCGCGTAACGTCGCCGGTAGAAAGACTTCATCCCGAAAAAGCCGAAGGCTTTTCAACTCCTAACTCCTCACTCCTAACTCCTCACTTCTTCCCCCCTTCTACCGACGCGTAATTCCGGCCTCCGGCCTCCATTACCGCCTTTCATTTTAACTCCTGACTTCTAACTAAAGATGAACCGTTTCCTCACCATCGTTTCCATTTTTCTCTTGCTTCTTGCCTCGGCACAGGCGCAGATCCCCGGCCTTCAGGAAAAGCTCAACGCGCTGGCCAATTCGGAAAACGCCGAGCCGACCGTCGTGCAGATCCCCACGGGCATGTACCACTTTTACTTCGAGAAAGGGCTGGTCCAGACCCACTTCGTCTCGAATCACGACCAGGAAAACCCGAAGTCCGTGGGCCTTTCGTTCCAGAATCTGAAGAACGTCACGTTCGACGGGAACGGCTCAACGTTCGTTTTCCACGGCAAAATGCTCCCGGTCGTTCTGAAGAACTGCGAAAACTGCACGCTGAAAAACTTTCAGATCGATTTTGACCACCCGGCCATCTGCCAGGTCAAGGTCCTCGAAAACACGCCGGAGGGGCTGACGGTCGAGCTGGCGCCGGACGTGAACTACGAGCTGGACCAAAACGGCACGCTCTGGTTTTACGGCGAGAAACCCGAATATTGGCGCTACTCCGCCGGGACTGGCATCGCGTTTGACCCGCAAAAGCGGAACCTGGTCTTCAACACGTCGGACGTCCGCGTCGATCTGAATCAGGTGAAGGAGCTGCGCGAGCGCGTTTTCTTCTGCCCGAACTGGAAGAACGAAAAGCTCGTCCCCGGCACGATCGTCACGCTGCGCCCGTACAGTCGCCCGGCCTGCGGGATCTTCGTGTATCACGCGCTGAACACGACGCTGGAAAACATTCAGATCCACTACGCCGAAGGGATGGGCGTGCTGGCCCAAATCAGCGAAAACATTCACCTGAACGGTCTTTCCGTCTGCCTGCGCGGGGAAAACGACACGCGGTACTTCACGACCCAGGCCGACGCCACGCACTTTTCGGGCTGCAAGGGGCTGATCCTCTCGGAAAACGGCCTTTACGAGTCGATGATGGACGACGCGATCAACGTCCACGGCACGTACCTGAAGGTCCAAAAGCGGATCGACGATTCCACGCTCGAGGCGGCGTACATGCACCCGCAGGCGTACGGCTTCTTCTGGGGCGAGGCGGGCGATGAGGTCCAGTTCATCCGTTCCAACACGATGGAAATTCTGGGCGAGTCGAACCACGTGGCGGAGATCCAGGCCGTGGACGCGCCGGTCGATCAGGGCGCGAAGCGCTTCCGTATTCGTTTCGAGAAGCCGGTCCCGGCCGAGATTTCCGAGTCGGGAACGTTCGGGATCGAAAACCTGACGTGGACCCCGGAGGTCATTTTCCGCAAAAACGTGATTCGGAACAACCGGGCGCGCGGCGCTCTTTTCTCCACGCCCCGCCGGACGCTCATCGAGCAGAACCTTTTCGACCACACGTCCGGGACGGCGATCCTGCTCTGCGGCGACTGCAACGGCTGGTTTGAGACGGGCGCCTGCCGCGAGGTGGTGATCCGCGCCAATATTTTCCAGAACGCCCTGACCAACCAGTTCCAGTTCACGAACGGGATCATTTCGATCTACCCGGAGATCCCGAACCTGAAGGACCAGCAGAAGTACTTCCACGGCGGGAAACCGGACGCGATCCTGATCGAGGAAAACGTTTTCAAGACGTTCGACCACCCGCTCGTTTACGCGAAGTCGATCGACGGGCTGACGTTCCGGAATAATACGGTCGAAAAGACGCAGGATTTCCCGGCCTTCCACTGGAACACGCACTCCTTCCTGCTGGAGCGCGCGGTGAACGTCAAAATCGAGAAGAATCAGTCCGAAGTTCCGCTGAGCATGGAGATCAAGTAGCGAGTTTTACGGCCTCACGGCATCCACTCGATGATCCCCGCCTCGCCGCGGGCCGCACGCCACGCACGGAATTCGTCCCACGTACGGACGCCGCCTTCCAAAACCGCCTGGTAGTACTCGATCCCCATGATGTGCTCGCCAGGCGGCGTTTCGTATTTCAGCCGCAAAATCGCCAGTCGGGTTTCCGGCGTAAGAACGTCCCGGACCCGCTGCGCTACCCGCTCGAAGAAACCGTCGAACCGCGAGCCGGGCAGGATCTGGATCAGGTCGATCTGCCACTCTTCCTCCGAGCCGTCGGGGAGTTTTTCCGCAAACCAGACGTGGAACTCGAAGCACTCTTCCGGCGTGTTCGCCAGATTCCGGAATTCCATCCGCGTGACGCCGGGTCGGGAGCAAATTTCGGTCATGGCCTGAAAACTCTGCGCTGCGTTCAGCTCCGGCAAATAGACGTGAAAATCCACGTCGCGGTGCGTCATGATCAGCCCCATCGCGCACGACCCGACCGGGTTCACCACCGCGCCGATCTTCTCCCACGCCGGGAGGATCCCCGCCTCCTGAACGACTTTTCGCGCACGGCGGAGATTTTCGTCGGAAAGTTTCAAAAGGTCCGGGAGCGTGGAGCGGGTCAGCCTGAAACGCGGGCCTTCGGCTCCGTTTTCTCCGGTGGGTTGGAATCCGATTTTTTCCAGAACGCGCCTCGAGGCCCGGTTTTCCGGCTCCGTTTCCGCTTCCACGGCAGAAATTCCCGGCTGGTCCAAAGCCCAGGCGCAAAGGGCCGCGGCCCCTTCCGTGGCGAAACCTTTTCCCTGAAATTCTTCCTCGATCCCGTAGCCGATCTCAACCACCCCCGAGTCGGAAAGCCCTTTGAAGCCCGCGTTTCCGACCTCGGCGCCGTCTTTGGAAAGCGCCATTTTCCAGGCAGTATTCCACAAAAAATCTTTCGGAAAGCGCCGGCAGTTCGAGAGCATTTCTTCGTACGCCCGGCTCAGTTCCGGGACCTCGCGCCGGGTTTTCGCGATCATTTCCTCCAGCTCGCCCGGCGTCATGGGAGTGAGCGTCAGACGCGCCGTGCGCAGTTCAGGTTCATTGGTGGGTTGGGGCTGAAATTCCATCGGATCTTCCTCAGTGGTGTTTTCTTGACGATCGGAACGACCTGATCATTCTACTCAGAAACGGACGAAAAGTCAAGGGACGATCCGCCCGAAAATTTTTGGAAAAAACGTTTCCGGAAACTTGACTTTTCCGGTCCCGTATGCTATAATTCAGACTGCCGCGATTTTGACGCTGAAAAGTCGAGCGGCCCCCAACCACCCGCCATTTCCATTTTAACCCAAGGAGTTTTTTATGCTTCGCCCCACCCATTTTCTGATTTTCGCCCTGAGTCTTTTTTCTTTCGTGGTTTCTCTTTTCGCGGAGGAGCCGGCGCACCCGCAATTCCTCAAGGTCGGAACGGCCGTGGTGGATTCCTCCCCGACCCAGTTCCCGTGCGTGATGAACGGCGGTTTCACGGCCTGGTACTGCAGCAAGGTGAACGACCCGCTCCACATCCGCGCGATCGTGATCGATGACGGCGAGACCCAGATCGCCATGGCGACGGCCGACGCCTGCGTCATTCCCGGCGAGCTGATCGAGTGGGCCAAAGACCAGATCGTGAAGAAGGTCCCCTTGAGGAAAGACCGGATCATGGTTTCCTCGACGCACTGCCACTCGTGCCCATCGCTGATGCCGCTCCTCGGGACGCCGGTGGACGAGCACTACCCGGCCCTCTTCCGTGAAAAACTGGTCGAGGCGGTCGTCGCCGCGTACCAGAACCGCCAGGACGCCCGCGTCGCGTGGGGAAGGGATTTCGACCCGGAAAACGTTTACTGCCGCCGCTACATTCTGAAAGAAGGAACGGCCTTGACGGTGGACCCCGATTTCACCGGAGCGAAATGCAACATCGCGCAGATGAATCCCGGGACCGCGAATATTATTTGCCGGACGGGGATCCCGAACCCGACGGTTTACGTGGTCGCGTTCCAGTCGCCGGACGGAAAACCGCTCGCGCTGATGGCGAACTACTCGACCCACTACGCCGGCGCGCCGGACATTTCGGCGGACTATTTCGGCGTTTTCTGCTCGGAAATGGCCAAACGTCTGGGCGGGGATGAAAACTTTTTCGCCGTCATGACGAACGGAACGAGCGGCGATTGCAACTGCATCGACCCGTTCAATCAGACGCGCAAATTCACGATGGAAACCGTCGCCAACTCGGTCGCCGACGCAGCGGAACGGGCCTGCAAACGGATGCAGTTCACCGACTGGGTCCCGGTCAAAATGACGGAAGAAAAACTGACCGTCGGAGTCCGCAAAGGAACGCCGGCCCAGGTCGAAAAGGCAAAGAAGTACCTCGCGGACCTCGAAGCCGAAGGGAAGGAGATTCGGACCATGACCGACGTTTACGCACTGGACACGGTCCTGATGGACTCCTGGCCGGCCGAGCGGGCGCTGACGCTCCAGGCGGTCCGGATCGGCGACGTGGGGATCACGATCCTCCCGAACGAAGTGTACAGTGCGACGGGCCACAAGATCCGCGCCGCGTCCAAGGCTCCGATGACCTACACGATTGCGCTGGCAAACGACTACGCCGGCTACTTGCCCACCGAGGCCGACTTCGAGCTGGGCGGGTACACGACCTGGCGCACGATGAGCAGCTGCTGCGAGCCGAAGGCCGAGGAGAAGATCCGCACGAAGCTGGTCGAAATGGTGAACAGTCTGTTCGAGTAGAATTTTGAAGTGTTTTTAAGGACGGTCCGAAAGTTTCAGACTTTCAAACCGTCCGCCCCAAGAAGGACCCCATTTTATGCCCACCCCCACCAAACGCCTGGCGTCGATCGACGCTTTACGTGGTTTTACCATGTTCCTGCTGGTCATTTTTGGCCCGTTTTTCTCGGTCGTCCGGAAAGAAAGCCCACTGGCCGACTTTTTCTCCAGCGAAGGGATCGGCTCTACGATTTCCGGCTGGTTCGGTCACGTGCCGTGGGAGGGTTTCGTGCTCTGGGACCTGCTCATGCCGCTCTTCGTTTTCTGCGCGGGGCTGAGCATTCCGTTCCAGTTCGCGAAATACCGCACCCAGGACGGCTCGCCGAACTACCTGAAAATTTACCTCCGCATCCTGCGCCGCGTCGTCGTTTTGTGGATCTTCGGCATGATCATGCAGGGGAATTTCCTCGACTTCCACTGGTCGCACGGCCTGCGTCTTTTCTCGAACACGCTGCAAACCATCGCGGTCGGCTACCTGTTCGCCTCGATTTTCTATTTGCACTTCCGCGTGCGTTTTCAGGTCGGAATTTGCGTCGTTTTGATGCTCGCGTACTGGGCCCTGATGGCGTTCGTCTCCATGACGGGCGCGGATGGGATCGTGTACGGCGCGGGAAGTTACGCCCCCGACTCCAATCTCTGCGAGTGGGTGGACCGCGTGGTCCTCGGCCCGTGGCGCGACTGCGTCTCGTTCAATGAAGACGGGACCTGGGCGTTTTCGGAGTCTTACCGTTACACCTGGATCCTGAGCAGCCTGACGTTCATCTGCACGGCTCTGACCGGCGTTTTCTCGGGCGAGCTGATCCGGCGGAATCCCCTTTCCCGGCCCGAGACCCAGGCGGAAAACGCCTCGGAAGTCCTGCCGCCCGCTGAGGTCCAATCCCCCACCAAAATGCTTTCCGGCACGCAGATTTTCGTGCGTCTGCTGATCATCGGCTTCGCCATGCTCATCGTCGGCTGGGGCTGGTCCAAAGTCCCGGAGGGGACCTGCTTCTACTGCCCGCTGGTGAAGCACATCTGGACGCCGACCATGGTTTTGTGGGCGAGCGGCTGGAGCATCGTCCTGCTGGCCGTTTTTTACGAGATCATCGACGTGCTGAACTTCCGCGCGTGGAGCATCGTCCTGACGGTTCCGGGCATGAACTCGATCACGGCGTACATGATGCCGAAATTCGTCGGATTCGCCGCCATTTCGCAGGCGTTTCTGTACGGGACGGAGCCGTTTTTCGGCGCGTGGTACCCGACGGTCAAGGCCCTCGGCGCCGCCCTGCTCTTCTGGTTCTTCCTCTGGCATTTGTACAGGACGAAGACGTTCCTGAGAGTTTAGAGTTTCAAGAATTCCCAGAGTTTCCCTTTAATTTCAGGCCGCAGCCCTCCGCGCTACGGCTTTTTTCTTTTTTCGACCCGCTGGATCGTCGCGCCGAACAGTTTCTCCGCTGCCGAAAGAAGCGGGCTTTCGTACTTCTGGCGCAGGCCCATCCCTCCATTGGGCGCCCCAGAGGTTTCGCCGCCAGATTCTTCCACCGTCAGTTTTACCTTCAGGCCGAGCATCTGCTCCAGCCGCGTAACGTCCTGCGGATTTCTTTGGAACTGGTGAAGATCGAACGCGCAGCGGGACGGGTAAACGACCGTCACGGTCCCACCGTCGGGACTCAGCTGCAGGTCCTTCAGATCCCGCAAAGTGGAGATCGTGGCTTCATGTTCGTGAGGGAATTTTTCGAGCGCCGAGAGAAAGCGGTTCCAAACCGTCTGAACGTCCGGTTGAGCGCCGGAACGCGGAGATCCCCCTCCTCCTGCCGGTTCCGAGTGGTAAACCGAGAAAGCATCGGTCGGAAGGTCGGTTTCCGTGGAATCCATCGGTCCGTCGGGCAGCTCCGAGACCGGTTTGGAAACCGGAGGAACCGAAGGCGCAGAAGCCGCCGGGGGATTCTGGGCGTTCGGCGAAACCTGGGCCGGAGCCTCACTCAAATCTTTTTTTTTAATCGGAGCGTCGGCCGACTCTTCCACGAAGGAACGGCGCACTCCCGGCGGAGGCACGATCTGCGGCTTTTGCTCAGGCTCCGAAGAGGAAATCATTCCCGCGGGTTCGTGCTTCAGGGAGTCCGAGCTCTGCACGTGCGTCACGACGTCCGCCAGACTGACGAGGCTCTGGAGCGAGCAGATCCGGATGAACGCCATTTCGACCAGAAGGCGGCTCTGCGTGCTGACCTTCATCCGCGTGAGCGTGTGGTCGGCGACCTGCATCGCGGCGAGGATCACGTCGAGGCCCATTTTCCCGGCCATTTCACGCGCTTCTTCCTCCAGATCGGGCGGCAGGAAAAGGAAACTTTCACTCCCGCAGCCGGCCAGAATCGCCATCAGGTCGCGCAGGCAGCCGAAAAGCTGCTCCAAAAGCTGGCCCGGGTCGGTCCCCTGCTGGAACATCACGTCGAGCGTCCGCAGGATCACTGCCGGTTCATTCCGCGAGACTGCGCGCAGAATCTCGACCAAAACTTCATCCTTGGCCGTTCCGAGGAGCTGATGAACGTCCTGAAGCGTGATGGTCCCCGACGTGAACGCCAGAAGCTGCTCCAGCAGCGACTGGCCGTCACGCATCGAGCCGTTCGCCCGCCGCGCGAGGAGGTTGATCGCCTCCGGCTCCGCGTTCAGCCCTTCCGAATCGACGATGAGCTGAAGCCGCCGCGCGATTTCCGGGATGCTGATCCCCGCAAAATCGAAACGCTGGCACCGGGACAAAATCGTGATTGGGATCTTGTTGACTTCGGTCGTGCAAAAGATGAACTTCACGTGCTCCGGCGGCTCTTCGAGCGTTTTCAGCAAAGCGTTGAACGCTTCGTCCGTCAGCATGTGAACTTCGTCGATGATGTAGATTTTGAACCGGGCGCGCGATGGGCGGACGTTCACGTTCTGGATGATCGTCCGGACCTGATCGATCCCGCGGTTGCTCGCGCCGTCGATTTCAATGACGTCGAGGTCCTCGCCCGCCGTGATCGCCTCGCAGATCTCGCACTGACCGCACGGGTCGGAGGTCGGGCCGTGAATGCAGTTCAGCGACTTGGCGAAAATGCGGGCGGTGGAGGTTTTCCCCACGCCTCGTGCACCTGTGAAAAGGTACGCATGGCCGATCCGATTGTTCTGGATCGCATTGCTCAAAGCCCGGGCAATATGCTCCTGGCCGACCAGCTCGCTGAATTTCTGCGGGCGGTAGCGGCGTGCGACGACCTGGTATTCGTTTTCGGCGGCCATGATTCGTTCCTTTGAAAAAGCTTTCGGTTTTAGTTTTTGATCGGCTGGGTCCACGCAATCGGCGTCATGGGGTGCTCGTCCTCGGTCTGCGTCGCCTTCTGGGTGAAGATCTTCGCGCGGACGTACAGGTCCTCGGGCTTCAGCGTGTACGAAGCTTTCAACCCCTGCGTCTCCTGGAAAACCTCGCCGATTTTTTCGGAGTAGACCGGCAAACGCCGCTTCGGCCGGAAGCCGGACTTGATGAGCCACGGCGGGATTTCGCCCTCGGCCTGATGCTCGAACCACTCCTGAACGTTCGGATCGAAGCCGCGGCGCGTCCCGATGAACTGGATCGTGTACTCGAAGCCCGGCACCGGATCGACTTCCACGCTCAAAGTGCGGGAATCGGCGTCGAAACGCACGTCCCGGAGCGTCAGGCCGGTCGAAGTGTAGGAATTTCCGCAGTAAAACGCCTTCATCAGCGCCGGAACGCTCAGTTCTTCGGCCAGAACCATCGAGTAGCCGATGAAACGCGGGCGGTCGTAGAACATCGTGTAGTCGTGCGTATCGTCCGAGCCCACGCCGTAAAGGAGCGGAAGGCCCCGAACGACGCGGAAAGCGTTCACCACGTCCCAGAATTTATCGTGCGTCCAGGCTTTCGGCGGGACCGGAAAGAGCGGGCGGGCCTCCACGTTCGCCACCTCGAAGAAGCGGATCGACGGGATTCGCACGAGGTCCATCGGGTCCACGTCGAAGTACTTCCAAAGCGGGTGGTTCACCGTGAAAAGCGCCTCGGGATTGAAACTTCCGACGAGCTGGTCGCGGATTTCGACCATCCAGTCCAGAAGCTCCGACGTGTTGGCGAGCGAAACGGTCTTGCAGCCGGAGCGCGTATTGATCAGGTTGCAGTGCAAATCGTCACCGTTTTTGGCCGGGACGCTCACTTCGTTCCCGCTCATCAGCAGGAATTTCCCCGGCTCGTTCAGTTCGGCCGACATTTCGTCGAACGTGCGCAGGCGGTACTGCGGCACGCCGTCCGCGTTGAGGCGTTTTTCCGGCATCAGGTCCGGGAAGTTTTTCTCCAGACGCTCGATCATTTCCGGCGCCAGGTTCCGCGTCCCGACCTGAACCCAGCGGTCCGGGTCCTCGTGCGTCGAATTGTGGTCGGTCAGCACGACGAAATTGTACCCGAGGCGTTTGTAAAGCGCGGCGGCTTCGTCGGGGAACGCCCGGCCGTCACTCCGGAACGTGTGCATGTGCGTATTTCCGCGAAACCACGTTTTGCCGTCCCGCGGGCTGGAATACGGCACGGCGTCCTGAAACGGGACGAGCGGCTGGTTCGCGTCCGCCTCCTCTGCGCTCAGCGGGGAAACCAGGGCGGCGCCGGTCAGCACGGCGGAGGTTTTCATAAAATCGCGCCGGTTAAACCGGAAGTTTTTCCAAAATGATTTCATGGATCAAAAACCTTTCTGCGGCAGGGGCGAAATCAGAACCGGCTCAAGCCGTCCTTCAGGCGCCGGAGTGATTCCTCTTTCCCCAAAATCTCCAAAATGTCCGTCGCGCCGCCGGGGGTGACGACGGTCCCGGTCGCAGCGATCCGCACGGCCCACATCACCGTGTTCGCCTTGAAGCCCAGCCCGTCGGCCACTTCTTTCAGCGCGAAGTAGAGCTTTTCGTTCGTCCAGTCTTCGAGCGTCTCCAGGGTTTCGATGCTCTTCGCCAGGGCCACGGGAGCGGTTTCCAGCGTCGCTTTGCTCTTTTTGTTCACGTGAATGTCGGTCTCGTACGCCGGCAGTTCGTCGAAGAAGCCGAGCTGGCCGGGGATCTGCGTCAGTTTTTCGAGCCGCTGCTGAAGCAGAGCCGCGATCTTGCGGCAGTCGTACGACTCGTTCTTCACCGCCTGACGAATGAACGGAAGCGCTTTTTCGTAGAATTCCTCGGGCGAAAGCTTGCGGATGTACTGGCCGTTGAACCAGAGGAGCTTTTCGTAGTCGAAAATGGCCGGCGATTTGTTGATCGCTTCGGGCGTGAAGCGCTTTTCCAGCTCGGCGAGCGTGAACATTTCCTCGTCCGTTTTCGGGTTCCAGCCGAGCAGCGCGATGTAATTGATCACGGCCTCGGGCAAGTAGCCGTCCTGCATCATGTCCTGGAAGCTCACCGCGCCGTGACGCTTCGAAAGTTTGGAAACGTTTCCTTCCGCGTCCTTCCCCATGATCAGCGGCAGGTGAATGTACGTCGGGTGCTCCCATCCGAACGCGCGGTAGATCAGGATGTAGGACGGGGTCTGCGCGACGTACTCGCTTCCGCGGGTCACGTGCGTGACTTCCATCAGGTGATCATCCACGACGTGCGCGAAATTGTACGTCGGGAAACCGTCGGCCTTGATCAGCACGATGTCCTGCAGCTCCGCGTTATTCACGGAAACGTCCCCGAACACGACGTCGTGGTACGCGGTGGTACCGGTCTGCGGGACTTTCTGGCGGATCACGTACGGCGTGCCGGCGGCCAGCAGCGCGTCCACCTCTTCCTTCGGGAGATTGCGGCAGTGCCCGTCGTACCCGTGGCGGCCCTTGAAATTGGGATCTTCCTGCTCCTCATGAAGCTGCGCGAGGCGCTCTTTCGTGCAGAAGCAGTAGTAGGCGTCGCCCTGATCGACGAGTTTCTGCGCGTACTCGCGGTAGATCGGCAAACGCTCCGACTGCACGTACGGCCCGTTCGACCCGCCGCAGTCCGGCCCTTCGTCGTTTTTGAGGCCCGCGATCTTCAGCGTGTCGTAAATGACCTGAACGGCGCCTTCGACCTTGCGGTCCTGGTCCGTGTCCTCGATGCGGAGGATGAAATCGCCGCCCTGGCTTTTGGCCGTCAGGTAGGCGTAGAGCGCGGTGCGAAGGTTTCCGATGTGCATATAGCCCGTGGGTGACGGGGCGAAACGGGTTTTGACTTTAGTCATGATCTGGTTTTCCGTGGATTCAAAAACTCGTAAAACAAAATTAATCGTATTAATCCCTTCTATTTTACTCTTTTTTCAATTTATTGCAAGAGCGGGGAGGGGGGGGAGCTTGAAAAAATTTTCGGGTTGGAGTAAAATACGGAACGAAGAATGAAGAACGAATAACGAATAATGAGGAGAAAGAGTTTGACCGTTTCAGGCACGGCTTCACGCGGGTCTTTTTTTCTCCCCTCACGCTTGATTTAACCTCATTCCCTTCATTATTCGTTATTCGTTATTCATTATTCATTTTTCCCTCATTCCCCCCTTCCTACGGAGTCAACCATGAAAAAAGTCCTCGTTTTCCTTGCCGTTTTGGTTTTTCTCTGCGCTGATCTTTCTGCCGCGGAGCTGAAAATTATGAGCTACAACATCCGGAACGGAAAGCTGCTGACCGGAACGGAAATCGTTCTGGAAGAACCGGCCAAAATCGTTCTGGGCGTCGATCCTGATATTGCGGGCATTCAGGAAATGGACTGGCACGCGACCCGCAGCGACCAGCGCGACATCCCGGAAGAATTCGGCAAACTGTGCAAGATGAAGTCCTACTTCGCCCCGGCGATCGACTTCCAGGGTGGAAAATACGGCGTCGGAACGCTGACGAAAGCCGAGCCGATCCGCGCGTACAATATTCCACTGCCGGGAAAAGAAGAGCAGCGCACGCTCCAGGTCCTCGAGTTTGAGGACTACGTTTTCTTCTGCACGCACTTCTCCCTGACCGCGGCGAGCCAGGCCGAGTCGGTGCCGATCATCAACGCCGAGGCGAAAAAATTCACCGGCAAGCCGATCTTCATCGTGGGGGACTTCAACGCGTACCCCAATTCGACCACGATCCAGGAAATGCAGAAAACGTGGCGGATCCTCACCCCCGACGAGTACACCTTCCCGGCCAGTGACCCGACCATCCGGATCGACTACGTGATGACCTGGAAAGAAACCGGCGCCAACGTCGAAGTTCTGGAAGCCGAAGTCGTGGACGCCCCGAGCCAGTCCGACCACAGACCCATCTACGTAAAAGTGAAATTTTAGGAAAGGGTGGAGTGTGGAGTGTGGAGAGTGGAGTTGACGCTGGCGCGTAACGCTGGCTTTAGAAAGACTTCACCCCATAAAAAGCCGAAGGCTTTTCCAACTCCACACTCCACACTCCAAAAGCGGAGCGCCAAGATGATTTCAGGCATAACCGGCACACTCAAAGAAGTTTTCGAAGAATACGTGATCCTGCAGGCGGGATTTTTGCAGATCGAGGTCCTGATCCCGGAGTTCACGCGCCGCAAGATGCAGACGCTCGTCGGGCAGGAAGTCTCGTTTTTCACGATTTTCTACCTCGACGGCAACCCGGCCCAAGGGAAACTCACGCCGAAGCTGATCGGCTTCCAGACCGAGCTGGAGCGCGAGTTTTTCGAGCTTTTCTGCTCGGTGGACGGCGTTGGCTCGAAGAAGGCCCTGCGCGCGATGATCTACCCGGTGGAGGAGGTCGCGTACTCGATCAAGGAGCAGGACGCCAAGACGCTCGCCACGCTGCCGGGGATTGGTCCCGCGATGGCTGAACGGGTGATCGCCAAGCTGCGCCGCAAGGTCGGCAAATTCGCGCTTCTCGCCCCGGCGTCTGGTGATTTCGGCGCCCAATCCGCTGCGGCTCAGGGGATCATGGCCGACGCGTTCCAGGCCCTGCTCGTCCTTGGCTACTCGGAAACCGAAGCCCGAAAGCGGGTCGAGAAAGCCGCCAAATCCAAGACTGAATTCAAAACCGTGGAAGATGTCATTCGGGCCTGCGTTTCGCAGTGAGTCCGAGGTAAATTGCTGGGAGGTTCCCAGAATCTCCCAGCCATGGAATCCGGCGCGTAATTCCGCGCTCCGCGCTCCATTACCGCCTCCCATTCCGTGGACTTACCTAAAAAAACGGTGGCATCACTGCCACCGCTCGCTTTTTCGAATTACGCTCTGAATTTCCCAATCAACGCCGCGGACGTCTGGCCCTGGAAGTTGGTGCTCAGATTGATGAAGCAATCTCCCGCCGGCGTCTGTGTGTCGGTCACAATATTCAGTTCGCAGCCTTCTGCCGGTTCCTGGAAATTCCGAGTCGGGAACAGAACGCCATGATTCAGCGCCCCGATTCCCGCGGCGATTTCCACCGCCCCTGACCCCGCGCCGAGGTTTCCGAACGCGGCCTTTGCCGCCACGACCGGGATCGGGGTCGAACGACCTGCGAACACTTCGCGGATCGCTTCCGCTTCCGCCCGGTCCACTTCCGGAACTCCCAGCCCGTGCGCGTGAATGAAGCCGATCTCATCGACGGATTTCCCGGAGTCGGCCAAGACTCTCTTCAAAACGTTCACGAACGCCTGACGATAATCCGGGACGAGCTTGAATTTCGCGTTTGGATCAGTCGTATGCGTTCCGGCCATCGAGTCGACACCAGCAAGAAATTCCGCCTCGATCTTCGCCCCACGGGCCTGAGCGTATTCGAGCGACTCCAGAATGAACGCGCCGGCGCCCTCACCCAGCACCTGACCGGCGTGGCGTTTGTCGAAGGGGCACGATGCCGTTTCCGGATCCGCGTCTTTGGGGGCGATCTGTTCGGAAATGACCGTCTGCCAGGTACGGATCGCCTGGATTCGGGTCCCCGTCGCGCCCGCCACCATTGCATCCGCCCAACCACGAGCGATGGTCTCATGAGCGTATTTCAGCGTCGCGTTCGCGGCAGCCTCGTTCATCGTCAGCGAATCACACGGGCCGAGGAACTGGTTCAAAATCGAGATGTGGCACGCCGGCATATTCGGGAGCCAAACCAGCAGCCAGAGCGGCGCGACCATTTTTTTCCCTTCGGTCCCCATTTTTTTGATGGTAAATTCCCCGTTTTCATCGCGGGAGGCGGCAAAAGCTCCGAACGTTGACCGGGGGTCCGAGAGCATATAATCGCTTCCGAACATAATACCAACACGCTGCTGCGGCTCAGTGAAGGCCAGGCCCGCATGGTTCAGTGCTTTCTGGGCAGTGGCTACGGCCATCTGGGTTTCCCGGCACATGATTTTCGCACTTTTGCGGATATTACGTTTCAGTTCTTTTTCCAATTCGCCGAAATCGTCAATTTCTCCTTTAAAATCTTTGCAGAACGAGCCAAAATGAATGATTTCGTTCAGGGCAGACCATTCTTCAGGAAGCGTTTCGACGGCACCTCTACCGGAGTAAAGGCCTTCCCAAAGAGATTCCTGGCTGTTTCCTAAAGGAGTAATGACACCAATCCCGGTTATAACTGTTCTCATTTTTGTTTTCCAAAAGTTTGTGGGGATGATTTAACCCCCTGGTTGTGATTACAAACTGTTTTTTGTCATTTTATATTTTATCACAGAATCAAACTTCTGCAATGGGTACTCTAAAGAAATATTTTTTATTTTTGCCAAGGGCTGGTTTCAAATTCGGACTCATTCCTGTTTTTTTGTTAAAATCGTTATAATTGATTCATTTTAACACTCCATTTTGACGATATAATTAACAGAGACATCTGTTTATTTTTACCCCTGGAGACTAAAATGGAAACGATTTCGAAATCCAATGACCTGTTAGCGCGGCTCCGGAGCGTGACTCTGGAGGACGAATTGCAGCTTTCAGACCTTTGGCCAAAGGAAAAATCACAGCTTGCAATGACTGACGAGCCCTCTTTCCAGTCCGATCGGCTTAGTGATTTCATGTCCTCATGGAACAATTCCGGCACTTCTGCCAGTTGCGGATCGTCCTTTAAAAACGAAAGCAAACCGAGGACTTGTTCCGAAACGAAATCCGAATACACTGCTCCGGTGGAACAGACGGTTGAGAAATCTCCGGTTTCGAGCATTTTTGCGTTAAATTCCGTTGAAAATCAGGAAAACCCATTCGCCAAAATGTCCCGGAAAGGCTCCGGCTTGACTTGGAGTCTTCCGAAACTGGGCGGCTGGCTGATGAACACGTGCTGCTTTGGAATCTTAGGAGTTCTTTGCGGCGGTTCCCTGACGGCGTGGTCAATCCTTGCCAAATCGGGAAGCCATGCCATGACCTCATTCGGTCTTTCCCTTACAATTTCCGGGCTTTTAATGCTCGTTTTTGTTGTAATTTGCCAAACGGCACTTCATACTTCAGGCCAAACCTGACCAAAACATCAGGCCAAACCTGAATATCCTCCACTCTCCGAAACGTTATATACCACTGGCGTTTCGGTTTTTTTCTTTCTTGGCCCTCTTTGCAAAACAGACAAAATGCGCAAAATGGAATAAAAAACCTCCAATTTTCTAAAAATCTCTAAAATCTTTCCTAGGGGGGGCTTGAAATTTTCCTGAAAATGTGTTTAAATTAGCAAAAATATTTTTGTTTTGCCCGATTGGCTATGGAAGTTCATTTTTTCAAGGAGTTCAAGATGAGTGAAGAGACTCATGCCGCCAAGGACCCCAGCAAGTCGTACAAACTTGCGTCCGTCTCCATCGCGGTGATCATCGTCGCGTATATTATCGCCCTTTGCCTCGGTTTCCCGCAGAAAGGGACTCAGTATATTCAGGAAGCCAACGGTGGTCATGAGGAAGCCGCTGTTGAAACTCCCGCCACTGCCGCCGAAGAAGCCGCTCCGGCCGTTGAAGAAGCCGCTCCGGCAGTTGAAGAAGCTGCGCCAGCCGTTGAAGAAGCTGCGCCAGCCGCTGAAGAAGCTGCGCCAGCCGCTGAAGAAGCCGCTCCAGCCGCCGAAGAAGCTGCTCCGGCAGTTGAAGAAGCTGCTCCGGCAGTTGAAGAAGCTGCTCCGGCAGTTGAAGAAGCTGCTCCGGCCGTTGAAGAAGCTGCTCCGGCAGTTGAAGAAGCCGCTCCGGCCGTTGAAGAAGCCGCTCCAGCCGTTGAAGAAGCTGTTCCGGCCTCGGAAAGCACCTCCACGACTGAAGAAGCAGACGCCCACGCGGGCCACAATCACGCCCCCGGCGAAGCCTGCGAACACGACCACGATCATGAGGGCCACCATCATCACGACGGCGAATGCTGCGATGAGTGCCACGAGCACGCGCACGGGACCCCGGTCCTTCCTCCGTATTTCATGACGATCCCGTTCGTTCTCCTTCTTCTGGCGATCGCCGTTCTGCCGCTGATCCCGGCCACGGAAGAGTGGTGGGAGAGCAATCTGCACCGCTTCTACGTCGCGGCGTTCCTCGGAATCATCACGCTGATTTACTACGGTTTCTTCCACCAGGGCGTTTTGGCCTCGCACTGGCACGGTCTTTCCGCGGCCCATTACTGCGAAGCGACCTCCGGTGCGCGTATGTGGACGATCTTCGCGAACGCGATTTTCGACGAGTTCATCCCGTTCATCGTTCTGCTTTTCGCTCTGTTCACGATCGCCGGCGGCATCCGCGTTGAAGGAAACCTCAAGGCGAAACCGCTCACCAACACGATCTTCATCGCGATCGGCACGTTTCTGGCGAGCTTCATCGGAACGACCGGCGCCGCCATGCTTCTAATCCGTCCGCTGCTCGAAACGAACAAAGAGCGCAAGCACAAAGTTCACACGGTCATTTTCTTCATCTTTGCCGTCTGCAACTGCGGTGGCTGTCTGCTGCCGACGGGTGACCCGCCGCTCTTCCTCGGCTACCTCGCGGGAGTCGGTTTCACGTGGACCATGTGCCTGTGGAAGGAATGGCTCTTCACGAACATTCTGCTGCTGCTCGTTTACTTCTGCTGGGATGCGTTCATCGCGTACCCGAAAGAAACCGGCCTCGACATTGCGATCGACGACATTGACGCCGGGAAACTCAAGTTCCTCGGTCTGTTCCCGAACGTTCCGCTTCTGATCTGCGTCATTCTGGCCGTCGCCATGCTTGACCCGTCCAAAGCCGTCCCGGGCACCGAGTGGCACGCCCCGATGTACCTGCGCGAAATCGTCCAGCTCGGTCTGGTCTGGATCTCGCTGGTCTGCGGCAATACTCAGGTCCGTCTGAACAACCGGTTCAACTTCGGCGCCATCACCGAAGTCGCGGCCCTGTTCTTCGGCATCTTCATCTGCATGCAGGTCCCGCTCCAGATCCTGAACGAAAAAGGCGGCGAGCTCGGGATGGGCGTCGATAATACGAAGTCGTTCTTCTGGGCGACCGGTTCGCTCTCTTCGGTCCTCGACAATGCGCCGACGTACGTCGTGTTCAGCACGGTCGGCAAGACCGCGACGAGTGACGCCGAAAAGGCCGGCAAACTGGTGACCTTCACCGAAGAAGCCGCGCCGGAAGTGAAAGCCGCCGCGAAACAGAAGGCGGACGAGCTGAAGATCGAGGCCATTTCGACCGAGGCTGGCTGCGCGAGCAAACTGCTCGTGGCCGTTTCGCTGGGCGCCGTGTTTATGGGGGCCATGACCTACATCGGCAACGGCCCGAACTTCATGGTGAAAGCCATCGCGGAAGAAGAAGGCGTCAAGATGCCGAGCTTCTTCGGCTACATGGTTTACAGCCTCGGGATCCTCTTCCCGATCCTGCTTGTTATGACCTTTATTTTCCTGTAATGAATAACGAATAATGAATAACGAATAATGGGGAGGCCGAACTCTTTCTCTTCATTATTCGTTATTCGTTATTCATTATTCGTTTTTCCCTCATTTCCCCCTCACTATGTCCTGTCCTTTCGAACTCATCACCGATTCGTCCCAGCTTGCTTCCTGGTGCCAGCGTTTCGCCAGCACCGAATGGATCGGCATTGATACGGAGTTCATTGCGGAACGTTACTACAGGCCGCTTTTATGCCTTGTGCAGGCCGCGACGCCGGAGGGGCACTTCATCTTTGACCCGATTTCCCGCCACATGGACATGACTCCGTTCTGGGAGATCATCGCCGACGGCCCGCAGGAAACGATCGTTCATGCCGGGAGGCTTGAGCTGGAGTTCTGCTGGTGGCACACGGGCAAATTCCCCAAAAACGTTTTCGACACGCAGCTCGCGGCCGGTCTGGTCCAGAACGAGTACCCCGCCGGTTACGGGACGGTGGTTTCTGAATGCCTTGGGGTCCAGACGCCCGGCACGGAATCCCGCTCGAACTGGAAATCCCGCCCCCTGACGGACCGCCAGCTTGAGTACGCGGTGGACGACATTCAGTACCTGCATCCGGTTCGGGATGTTCTGCACAAAAAACTCGTAGAAACCGGGCGTTTAGGGTGGTTTCAGGATGAAATTCAGAGCTGGCAGGACTCGATTTACCAGCTTCTCTCGCCGGAACGCTGGCAGAGGATCCTGAACGGTTCGCGCTGGGACTCCCGGGAATTGGCCATCGTGAAAGCCCTTTGGACCTGGCGGGACCATGTGGCCCAAACCCGGAACTGCTCGTCACGCCACGTGCTGCGCGACGACCTGATCCTGGAGCTTGCCCGCCGCAAGATCGCCGACGTTCGGAGCATCCGCAACATCCGCGGAATGGAACGTTCGGACCTGCAAAATCATCTCGAGGAGATTTCCAGCTGCATTTCCGAGGCGCTTCAGCTCCCGGAATCGCAGTGCCCCGCGCCTCACAAGCCGGTCCATTACGCGAAGCTGACGGTGCTTGGCTCGCTGCTTTTCTCGGTTTTGGGAACGATTTGCCACCAGCACGGTCTCGCGCCGGCGCTCGTCGGGACTCCGTCGGACGTTCGGGAGTGGGTCGCGTGGCGGCTCGGCTTTCTCGAAGGGACGGACGAGGTCCCCCTGCTGGCGACGGGC
Organism: Thermoguttaceae bacterium; assembly: GCA_017447865.1. GTDB lineage: Bacteria > Planctomycetota > Planctomycetia > Pirellulales > Thermoguttaceae > RGIG3701. The sequence goes on along the minus strand of JAFSMO010000046.1, from coordinate 103,927 downwards.
TGGCGGGCGGAAATCGTCGGCAAAACCTTCGACGCCCTGCTGACGGGCGAGAAAATGATCCACATTACGGACCCGAAAGACCCGTTCCCAATCGAGTTCGTGTAAATGTTCTTCGTGCTTCTGGCTTAAAAGAAAAAAGAAGAGCGGCGAATCAAACGTTAAGGTTTCATTCGCCGCTCTTTGCGTTGAGATCAGATCATCTGTAGTGCCGCTCGCCGTACTGCCTCATTTCCCCCGAGGCGCTTTCGTTCCCACGAAACTCTTCCAGAATTTTCTGATTGTTCGGGTCCTCGTACAGTTGGCGAAGCCGGGCTTCCAGCAGAAAATGATTCCGCCAGTCTCCCGAGTTTTTCTTTGGCTCATCCATTGCAATCACTGCCGCCACGCCGTTGCGCACGACGGCGTCTTCAGACTGCAGCAGGTCGAAAAGCGGGATGAGCCCCTCCGCGGAAATGGGCTGATCCGTGACGTGAACGAGCACCGCTTTATTTCCGGCCTGGAGCGCCGCCACGTTGTACTTCCAGACGATGAAATCGACCGGCAGCACGGAGTAAATCCAGATGATCGCGGCGACGGTCCACGTGTAGCGGCTCAGGAGCCAGCCGGCGGGGCGGTCTTTTCGGAGCTTCAGAGCCATCCAGACGATCCCCACCGCGACGGCCGTCGTCCCGAAGAAACCCACGACGCGCAGGCAGGTCAGGCCGCTGCGATGGACGTAGATCCCGAGCCGAATATAGATCGTCACGGCCAGCAGAGCGTTTTCCGCGATCCAGATGAACGCCAGGCGTTTCAGCGAGTTGATTTTCTCATGCTTGCAGACTTTCTGGCGGAAAATTCCCGCAAGGACCAGCGTCGCGAGCCCGAGCGCCATCGTGAGCCAGAACGCGCCTTCGTGGCAGTACCGTCCATAATCGAAGCCTTCCGGGATCTTCCACGTCAGAAGCGAGGAAAACTCGTAAGTCAGCTCCACGGCAAACAGAATGATGAGCGCGAACAGCGAGTTCCAGTACATCGCGATGTGCGCGGGCGTCACGGGGGCGGACTCTGGCTTAAGCTCCAATTCCGGGAATTGGGAACAAGACGGAGCGGGCGTCCAGATCCTCGGAGCCAGTAAACCGCACAGGCCGCAGAAGGCGACGAGGAAAACGAACACTTGGCGCCAAATATGCTGGTCCAGCAGCCAACGGATGAATTCATCAAAGTGCTTCAGAATGTGGTCGAGCCAGGTGAAAATCGCCCTAAACCACTCCAGTATCGCCGGGTTCGCAAGCGCAAAAATCGTCCCAAAAACCAGCACGAGGAACGCTGGGACCAAAACTGCCGCGCAGCCGACCCGTGAGAAAAGATTAAACTGCGGGAGGTGCAAAACGAACTGGAAATTCCTCAATCCGCGAGGCACAGCACGCCAGACCGACGAGAAGAAATACCGGGACAAAACCTCGCGTTTCATGGGCGTTTCGCAGCAGACCGCCGCCAAAACAAAAACGAGGAGCAAAGCGCAGAGCTCCGTCACATTGCCGTCCACGCAGCCGATGCAAAGGATCCGAAACGCGGAGAAAGCGAGCATCAGGCTCAGCGCGAGCAGAAGCTTCCAGTTCTTTCGTGAACTTCCGCCCAGTACAAAAACCGGGATCATGAGGGCCAGAAAAACGGCGCTCCCGGCGTGAACGGTCCGATACGTGATCCTGCAGTTGTACACGAAATAGATGAACGCCGCCGCGCCGCAAAGCGCAGCCAGGAACTCACGCCAGGAAACCGGCTGAAATTCCGCCTTCCACGACCGGGTTCCAACCAGCCACACACACGCCGCCGTAAACAGGCATAAAAACGCGATGATGTACATGAGATTTTCCTTTCAGGTTTCTTTTCTGGTAGGCTTACAAATCTACAAAGGATTTTACTGGTTCGGCTCACTGACGTTTTTCAGCCATTTGGAAATCGCCATGAGCGGGAAGTACTGATGGTAAAAATGGTAGCGCAGGTAAAAAACGGCCGGGAAGCCCGTTCCGGTGAAGACGGTCTGCTCCCAGCCGCCATCTTCCCGCTGATTCTCCGCAAGCCACAGGATCCCCGCACGAACTGCCGGGTCGTCCGCCATTCCGAAACCGATCAGCCCGAGAAGCGCCCAGGCGGTCTGGCTCGGCGTGACGGTTCCGGTCCCGCGCAGGGAAACGTCCTCGTACGACTGAAGCGTCTCGCCCCACCCGCCGCACGGCTGCTGGTGCGCCAGAAGCCAGTTGATCCCGGCGCGGACCATCTCGTCGTCTTTCGGAACGCCTACGGCCGCCATTCCGGCCAGGATCTCGCCGGTCCCGTAAATGTAATTCGCGCCCCAGCGGCCAAACCAGCTTCCGTCGGCGCGCTGATTCTTGCGGATGTATTCGATCGTCCGGTCGAGGTTCCGATCCCCCTGCCCCACACGGAAGCCGAGCGTCCCAAAGCACTCGAGGATCCTGGCCGTCAGGTCCGGCGTGCTCGGGTCGGTCATCGCGTTATGGTCCGCAAAGGGGACCTGGGTGAGGAACTCCTTATTATTGTTCCGGTCGAACGCGCCCCAGCCGCCGTCGGAGTTCTGCATCGCCCGAAGCCACGCCAGCGCGCCGTCGATCGCCTCGTCCACGCGCGGGTCCGCCCCCCGCTCCGGCACCATGTTCCGCAGGGCCATGATCGCCATCGCCGTATCGTCGCAGTCCGGGTAGAAATCGTTCCGGTACTCGAAGCACCACATACAGGGCTTCGCCTTGACGTTCAGGCTCCAGTCCCCCTTCACGTGGATCTGATGGTCGAGCACCCAATCCACGGCTTTTCGCGCCCTCGGATCCGAGTCGGCCCGAACGCCGCCCGCCGCCAGCGCCCGCATCGTGATGATCGAGTCCCAGACCGGCGAAAGGCACGGCTCGCAGCGCGCGGTCCCTTCTTCCGGGCAGTCGATCACGAGATTCATGAGCTGGTCCCAGAAGTAACGCGTTTTCTCGTGGTCGTCGCCGTAGCCCAGGGCCTTCATCGCGACGAGGCCCCACATGATCGGCGGCTGGATCGCGCCCGGCCCGTCACTGTTCTGGCAGTGGTCCCAAACCCAGCGCTCCGCCCGCTTCAGCGCCATCCGGCGGGTCGGCTTCCACGGGAGATTCTGGTAAAATTTCAACGCCCGGTCCATCACGCGGAAAAACGAGTCCCAGCTGAAAAGTCCCGGATGTTCCGGCTTGCCCGGCGCGCGGAGTGGACCCCAATTTTCCGGTTTCTCGATAAAAAGCTCACGGATCCCGCGTTCAACCGGAATCTTCCGCACGGGTCGCAGGGCCGAGACGATGGAAAGCGGCAGGACGATCGTCCGCGTCCAGGCGCTCATCGCGTAAATGTTGATCGGGAACCAGCGCGGAAGCATCACCATTTCCGGCGGGACCGCGGGGCAGATGGAGTACGGGATCTGACCAAGCAAAGCGAGGTAAAACCGCGTGAAACTGTTCACTTTGTCGGCCCCGCCCATCGAGAGGATGCACCGGCGCGCCCGCTGCATGTAGTCAGCAGAAAGCGGGTGGCCCGTCAGTTTGAGTGCGAAATACGCCTTCACCGTGTTCGGGACCGTGCTTTTCCCGCCCGGAAACATCGGCCAGCCGCCGTCCGGGGCCTGCGTATTGATGAGCTGCTGCGCCAGACGCTTCGCCAGCGGCGAGTCCTCTTTCCCGAGAAACGCGAGGATGATGATCAGTTCGCCCTGAAGCAGCGCGTCCCCTTCCAGCTCGGCGCGCCAGTGGCCGTCCGGATTTTGACGGGCGAAAAACCAGTTTTGGGAGCGGGTGATCTTTTCCTGAACGAGAGTCTGCAGTGCGTCCATCGGGTTTCCTGGGGGGGATGGTAAAATATTCTGGAAAACGAAAACTTTATTTTACCCTAAAAATCAAAAAGACGCAAGCCCCCCCCGGAATCAGACTGGCCCCGCGGTTTCTTTTTTCTAATTCCCGTAATTCTGCCGGCCTTCCAGAGCGTCGCGCAAAATGTCTTTATTCACGAACTCCAGGACGCTTCCCGACGTGACGCCGCGGGCCAGACGCGTAATTTTGACCGGGTACTCGTGCAGGAGGCGCGTGATGTAGAACGCCGTCGCGTCCCCCTCAATGTTCGGGTTGGTCCCCATGATGATCTCTTTCACCTCGCCCGAGGCGACCCGTTTCTCCAACGCGGCGATCGTCAAATCGTCCGGCCCGATGTTATCCGTCGGGGAGAGTCGGCCGAGCAGAACGTGGTACAGACCGTGAAAAACGCCGGTCTGTTCGAGCGCGACCAGATCCCGCGGCTGCTCCACCACGCAAATTTGCGAGTGATCCCGGCCCGGGTCCCGGCATACGTCGCAGAGTTCATCCACCGAGAGATTGTAGCACTGCTCGCAGTAGCGAATATTCGTTTTCACCTCACGGATCGCGTCGGCAAGCCCCAAAATGTCCTCGTTTTTGGCGATCAGGACGTGATACGCGAAGCGCTCCGCGGTCTTCTTCCCCACTCCGGGGAGTTTCTGGAACAGCGTGGTCAGGTTTTTGATGCTTTCGGTCAGGTCGGCCATGGTTTTGAATGAAAATCGTTTCTGGTCTAAAAGTAAATCTCTTCCTCTCGCTCGCTCGAGTCTTTCACCTTCCACGGAAGATGAACGGTAAACGTGGAGCCAACGCCCGGAGTGCTGGCCACGGAAATTTCACCATGAAGCAGGTGGCAAATCTCCTTCACGATCGAAAGCCCCAGGCCCGAGCCGGAGTACTCGCGCGTCATCATGTTCTCACCCGTCGCCGAGGTCCCCTGGCGGAATTTCTCGAAAATGTTTTTCATGTCCTCTTCGGTCATTCCGACCCCCGTATCGCTCACCGCCATGCGGAAAAAGGCCGTTTCCGGGTTCAGTTCTCCCGATTCCGGATCGGTTTCCGGGGTCACGAGGACCTTCACCACCCCACCTTCCGGCGTGAATTTGATCGCGTTGGAGAGGAGATTCGTCAGGATTTGCTGGAAGCGGTTCTGATCCAGATGAACCATCGGAAGGTTTTTCGGGACTTCATACGAAAGCGAAATATTCTTTTTTTCCGCCAGCGGGCGCGCCAGGTCGCACTGGGCGGAAATGATGTACTCCAGAGAAAAATCCGTGAGATGGACCTGAGCCTGACCGCTTTCCATCTTGGCGAGGTCCAGAACGTCGTTGATCATCCCAAGCAGGAGCCGGCCGGAGTTCTGAATATTGTGGACGTAACGTTTCTGCTTCGCGTCCAGCGACTGGATCCCGCCCAAAACTTCACTGAAGCCCAAAATACTGTTCAGCGGTGTACGCAGTTCATGACTCATCGTCGCGAGGAAATCGCTCTTGATTCGGTTCAACTCTTTGAGCTGCATATTCGCCTGGCCCAATTCCTCGATTTTTCGGTCTCGATCTTTGTTCGCGACACGCAATTCACGCTGGGAAGTGATCAACCCGTGGAGCATTCGGTTGAACGCCCGTCCGAGTGACTCAAATTCGTCCCCGGTATGAATTTTGGCCCGGACCTCCATATTGCCGTGGGCGATGGCGGTACTCACCTCCCTCAGGTGGTGCAAAGGCCGGATGATGACGTAGCGAATCGTCAGGTAAAAAACGAAAATTCCGAGGAAAACCGTCAGGACGGCCACCGTCAGGAGCATGTTCCAAAACCACGTCATCGTGGCCTGGGTCGGTCCGTTGGGGATTTGCACACAGAGGACGGTCATCAGATCGCCCACCTGAAGCATTCGGCCGGGCTGGGAATCGTCCTCTTCCAAACGTTTTACCGCGTCCAGGTCATTATGGCACAGATCCAGGCACGTCTGTTCGGCATACACCGGTTTATAGTACAAATATTTGTCCCTGACGAGTCGTCCAACCGGTTCAACCGGGGTTTCCGGATGTTCCTCAGCTCGAGCGATCAGTTTCCGCACATAAACGTCTTTTTCGGCTTCTGGAGAGTCCGGTGAGACCATGCGCCACTCGTACTGCTGCTCCGAGAGCTGGTCCGTGAGCTGGTTCACGATCCAGAGGAACTCCTTCTTGGATTCCAGCTTCCCCCAGTGCTTGATCAGAAGCGCGCGATCGGCCAGAAGGCGTGCCGTGTCCGGGTCGCGCTGGGCCACGACGGACTCCGTGACGTACCAGTACAGCAGAAAACTCACCGTCATGACGCCGATGAGGAAGACGCTGAACAAAAGGAGGCACTTGACCTCGAGGCTCGAAAAGCCGGTTTTGGTAAAACGACGCGGCATGGAAGTGAGTTAAAATCCCAGTTTTCTTAATTTCAGACCATTTTATATATTATAACACACGCGGAGAAAAAGTCAAGGCGTTTTCTCCTCAATCAGCCGGTGGATCACATAATTCGCGATCGTCAGGCCAAAAATCCCGGTGATCGTCGGGAGGCTTCCAAGCACGTGCCGGACGCGGCCCTTGCGCTCGATCGTGGGGTCTTCGTCCGGGTCACCGAGGCAGGCCCGCCGGACCGACGAAATGTCCTCCGTCGAGTACACGCACAGGCATTTCATCGGAAGACCACGCTTTCGGAAACGCTTTTTTACCATCTTGGCCAGCGGATCCCCCGCGATTTTCTTCAGAGGCCCGATCCGGATCTGGGTCGGGTCGGAACGCAAAGCCGCGCCCATGCTGGAAATGAACGGGATCTCGTGCGCCATGAGCCACGCGATCAGTTCAACTTTCGGGTTCAGCGAGTCGATCGCGTCCACGACGAAATCCGGCTGGATGCCACCGAAAATTTCCTCCATCGTGTCGGCGTGAACGAACGTCCGAAGGGCCTCCACCTCGCAGTCGGGATTAATGTCCCGGACCCGATCCCGCGCGACCTCGCACTTGGGCCGGTTGATGGTGCTCTCCAGGGCGTAAAGCTGACGGTTGATATTCGACGGGGCAATGAGGTCGAAATCGACGAGCCGCAAGTGCCCGACGCCGGCTCTGGCGAGGCCCTCAACGGCGTAGCTTCCCACGGCTCCAAGCCCCACGACGACCACCCGCGAGGCGTGAAGGCGGTTCAGGCCGGCCTCGCCAACGAAGCGCAGAATTCGGGAGTAGCGGGGATTTTCGGGATCAAACATTCAATTTCTCGCGTGGACGTCAGGGGGTTTTGTCAGGGGTTTCGTCGCTGGGGAACTTTCTGAGCAGAAGCAGGTGAAGCCAGTACTGCTTGAAGAACGGCTGCGATTTCCAGAACTCACGCTCCTGATTGATCCGGCTCTGGAAATCGTCTTCTCTGTAGTCTTTCATCAGGCGGCGCCCGTCCTCGATTTTCTGACGACCGACATTCAAAGGGAGGTTCGTGAGGACTTCCGCTTCTTTGCCGCGGTCCAGAAATTCATCCGCGATCCCAACCGTAAGCGTGTTACAATTATACAGGCGCACAAAATGACCGTCATAAGCGATCGGACTGTAAATGAAACCATCCGGGTACTGGGCGTTGATTTGCTTGCGGAACTTCAGGATCCGATTCCAGGCCTCGCGAGGGTTGGGGACGTTAAGCGGCACGAATCGAATGGAAGGCTTCGGGAGGTCATTCACGGAACGCCCCTCGAGGTAGTATCCCATGTGCTCCAGGTCAAACGGAAAGGATTGAACGTCCAGTTCCGTTCGGCTGGCATAATTCGCGAAACTGTCCCGGTCTCGGACCTCCAGGTTCAAATCGCTAATGCTGTAACCGTAACCGATGGGTTCGAAATCCAGTTTGGGAAGTCCGGCCGCAAGACGCTGACGGTCGAAACTGTCCGGGTCGCGCGTCACGTAACAGATCCCCGTGTGTACCATGACCCCAAACCGGGACGAAATGAGGTTCAGGACTGGAATATTATACACGACGTCATTCGCGTAAACGTAAATCCCCTCCGGAATCTCCCGGCGCTCGATCTGCAGGTCCGGCAGGGCAAAGTACGCGGTGACGATCAGAATGCCCAGAGCGATGAGACCACGAACCCAGGAAAAACGGTTTTCCCCCGAGTTTTTCAAAAGAACGGCCACCAAACCGCCCCAGAGGATCAGGAGCAGGCAGTGGTACGTCGAGCCGAAAACGATGAGATACAAAAAATCGCAAATCGTCCCGGACAAATAGCCGGCCCAAAACGTAAACCGCCACGCGGGGCGGCGAATCAGCCAAAGGACCAGCCCGGCCACAAGCCCGACGAGCGCCCCAAACCACCGCGCCTGAAGATTCACCTCCGAGGCAAAGAGGAAAGCCAGCAGCTCGATGAGGAGAAAAGGAAGCACGAATTTACAAAACCTGGAACGCATTACGGAGCCCTTTTCCCTATGTTTCAGCAGTGCAGCTCGCAAATGTCGCAGTCGTTCAAAACGTAATCCCCCTTCATCGGCGTGCCGTCATGAACCGCAGAACCCCAAATCCGGGCGAATTTGAGCTTTTCGATGTAATCTTTGTGGATCAGCCCGGCTAGATCGAGCAGCGTGCTCCCCTCGCGCAGGGTGAAGGGCCGATCCATGTCGGCGGTCTTGGAAGTCGGGAGTTTCGTATAGACGCGCACGACGTGCAAGGCGTGGTAAATCGCGTTCCGCAGTTCCTCCACGCCGGTCAGTTCCGTCGCGCTGATCGGAAATTCCGGGAACTGGAAATCGGCCAAGTCGTGGAAAATCTCCAGCCGGTCCATCGCGCCGGGGACGTCGATCTTGTTCGGGACGAGAAACGTCTGCGTGTAGGAGAGCCCAATGTCGTCTTCATCGAGGCACGACTCTTTTCCGAGCCGGGTCCGGGTCGCATTGAGCCGCTCCATCACCGCGAGGCAGTTTTCCACGCCGTCATCGTCCCCCAGATCGAGCATCAGAAGGGCCAGATCGGCGCTGCGAATGAAGCCGTACGTGCTCGGCTCCAGAAAATCGGGCGTGATCGGCGGCGTGTCGATCATCTGCACCAGCACGTCCTCCCACGGCATCATGCCCGGCTGCGGGAGCTGCGTCGTGAACGGGTGCGGCGCGACTTTCGGCTTGGCGTTCGTCATGCTGGCCATTAACTGGCTTTTTCCCGCGTTGGTCCCGCCGAGGAGCACCACCGTGCCGGCCCCCTGACGCGGGATCCGGATGCTCAGCCCGCTCTTTTTCCCGCTCGATTTTTCGAGCTCCATGTCTTTTTTGGTCTTGGCGATCTTGGCTTTCAGGGAGGCTTGAAGGTGGTCCGTCCCTTTGTGCTTCGGGATTTCCTGAAGCATGACCTGCAGGCAGCGGTATTCCTCCTCCAGCGACTGGGCTTGGCGGTACGCCTGTTCCGCCTTCAAATACGTGGGGGTCAAATTCGCGGGCATATTAAAACCTTTCTGTTGATTTCGTCTCGTTCGATTTGCTATATAATAGCATAAAATCAAAATTTTCGCAAGGGGAGAGGAGAAATTTAATCGCATAAATCTCCGGGGGTCCCAAGGTCTCAAAACCCCGCCCCGGCAGACGAACCACACCAGAAATCCGTTCAGGCTCTCTGGTCTCGTTTTATGGAAAAGTCACTTAGGCCAAAAAAATCATTCCAAACCCTAAAATCCAGACAAATCGGTGGACCGTCAAGTTAGGATTCCGAAGGTTTACTGGAACAGACCGTTTAATTGGCTCAGACGTGAATTTGAAAAGTTTTTGGGCTTAAATCCTAAAGGTTCCGATATCCCAAAACAATACGTTTCAGTTTCTGAATTCAAGGGATGTGTTTTTCAAACACTGGGGGGCCAAATGTTCAAATTTTCCAGTCGGTTGGGATGCCGTTTCGCGTGCATTTTCGGGTGCGCGATTCTCGCTTTTGGTTTTGAAACCTTTTTCTGTACGGACTCCGCTTTCGCCGTCGGCCGCCGCGGTCGAGTCCGTAACAGTCAGATGTACTCCGGTTACTCGGACCCCATGGAGTTCTCTTACTCCGACTCCATCCAGTATTCGGAACCGGTCGAAGTTCCTGCTGCGGTTCAAACTCCTGCAGTTCCCCCCCAAAACGCCCCCCAATCAGGAGTGAAGTCGGCACCCCAGACCGCTTCGGCCGCCACCCCCAAAACCGCGGAAAATCCCAAGGGTTCAGAAACCAAACCGGCCGGGCTGAATCTGGCCTTGCGCACGGATCCCGCGGCGGCTCCCGTTGCCCCTGCGCCTGAGAAACTCCCGGAAATTCTGTGCTACTGGTTCCAGGACCTGAAAGAAGCCAGCAAGGCCGCTTCTTCTTTGGGGCGCCCGATGCTGATCCACTTTTATATTGAAAACTGCGGTCCGTGCAACTGGATGGAACATCAGGTTTTCACTCAGGCGCAGATCCAGAAACTGGCTGGCTCGTATTTCGTGATGGTCAAACTGAACGGCCATGAAAATCCGGATCTTTGCTCCCGTCTGGGAATCGCGTCTTTCCCGGCCGACGTCATTGTTTCGGCGGACGGAAAATACATTACGCACAGTTTAGGGCGTCAGGAGGTTTGGAACTACAGTGAATTCCTGACGGCCGCGGCAAATCAGGTCAAACTTCCGCCGATGAACAAACCGGTCGGCCCGAACTGGCAGAAGAAACTCCAGCTCGCCCAGGCCCACGCGAAACCCCAGGCTCCCGCGCAGCCCAAAGAGCCGAGTCCCGAAATGACCGCGGCGCTGGAAATGCCAGCCCTGGATCCGCCGGCTCCGCAGGAGGATTCCGCAAAGCAGGAAAATGCGGTCGAAGAGCATGACCTTTTCGCGCTTTCGTCACCCGCGGCTCCCGCAAAAGCCGGGACGCTGAAAGAAACTCTGCCGCTTGGCGAGGAACTGGACCTGATGGCGTTGAGCACCAAACAGGAAATTCAACGTAAAAATGTTCTGGAAAGCTCGATCGATCACGTGATCGCGGCTTCCGACTCTCTTGTAGTGAACGCCCGGGAAAACACGAATCCTCGTCCGAGCATCAATCCGACCAGTTTCTCGCAGGAAACGAAGCCGGTTCTGGAAGGTTTCAGCCCGGTCGCGCTGGTGGATGAAAACCGCTGGGTCCCCGGAAATGAAAACCTCACCGCCGATTTTGAAAGCGCGCAGTACTGCTTCGCTTCTGAGGGTGAAAAGGAAAAGTTCCTTCAGAATCCGCGTTACTACGCTCTGGTCTCAGGCGGCTGCGACGTCGTGATTCTGGCCGAATCCTCCCGGAAAGTGGAAGGGGACCGCCGATTCGGCGTGCGTTATGAGGAGCAGAATTTTGTTTTCTCTTCCGCAGAAAACCTCGAGAAATTCCGCGCCAATCCTGATTTTTACACCACGAAAATCCGTGAACTGGCGTGGAGAAATGCCCAGCCGGAAAGCATGAAATAGATTTTCCTCCTTTTCATGGCTCCCCCCCTTGCGGAAAAAATCGAATCTGTTATAATTGGGGAGTCATTTGGGGAGGATACGCGAATGGCTAGCAGACTGACTCGAAATCAGTTGCCGGTTTTACCGGTTGTGGGTTCGAATCCCATGTCCTCCGCTTCGTAAAACTTCAAGACCACATCATTGGCAGAGGCCTTTGGTGTGGTCTTTTTCTTTTATTTTAGCAAGTCGCAAAGTAGAAACAGTAGGATACGTTAAGAGTGGTTCAAGATTCAGCAGTACCATAAGAACATGGAAAACAAGTTATTCCGTATCCGGCAAGCTGCCATATTCTGCACATCGTCTTATAATAAGGTTAAGAAGATGGGCAGACTTTGCAATCAGCTCCCCTACATCACCTTTGATCCTACTTCCGTGTACGGCTTCACAGCGAGTATTATATAATTTTTTTACCCTATCAATGATTTCCTGTACTTTTTCTGTATCACCTCCCGCCAAATAATTAGCGACATACGAGCTTAAACGAGAACGGATATCCCAACGAACTTCAAACAACGCTTCTATTCCTGACCATAATATTGCCAGTTGAACTCTCGGCATTGAGTGCCATTTGTAACTAGCCATCGCGTGGACTGCGGTACGGAAAGCATCATTATCAAGTAACTTATATGCTTTAGCATAGTGGGCGGCAATCCAGTTTTCATCATCATCGGTTAATTGATAAGGCTTTGAAAGCACCGCTCGAAAAGCATGATTTGTCACATTTACAGATGTTGCATTCGCCAAATCTTCTACCGGCTTGTCACATTGTATATTTCCCATAACTTCGCAATGAAATATCGCTCCAAGCAAAATACAATCCCACCCTGCATTCCAGGCACTCATTGCTAATTGCTTCGCATCTGAAGCACTAATCCGAAGTTGAGATCCTATATTTCTTGCACTCACCGCTGCAACAGCAAAATCAACATCATTTTCCAGTAGCTTCGAGACTTTTCCATAATGAAAATCTGACATTACTGGAGCGAGAACAATGCCATCACGCAGAGGGATCTCTTTTAAAGTGGATAATCCACTTAAATAAAGATAGGTTTCAGTGCCATGTCCAATTATTCGCATTTTACACCTCGTTTCAGTTTATTACTTAGGGGTAACAATTCTTCCAACCGGGCAACGAGTCTCTTCTGCTCGGCAAAGGGTGAGAATGGGACAGCTATTGGGGACGAAGGGATAAATCCAGAACCATACTCACCAGTATAATCTATTTCGTCGTGCAGGAAGAATACTCCCATAACCTCTTCATATTCTCCCTACACGATACTCTGACCGGGGGAAAAGCACCGTTCTACTTCACTTCCCACTCGTACACGCCGCCGGCCCAGTTTTTCTGGGACTGGATCTCAACGCGCAGCGCCGTGGTGGAAATCTCGTCAAACGTCGTTTCGTTCCACTTGAAGTACTCCACGCCGAAACCGCTCGGGTTCGGGACCGGCTCCCATTTTCCGTCGGAGGTCTGGTAGAAAAGCTTCCACGATTCCGGCACGCGGCAGTGGCCGTAGTCCCGATCGTCGAACCAGAAAATGCGCGTGCTCTTCAGCCTCACGACGGCCGGGAAGTGGTACTCCATGAAGAGGCTCGTGCCGAGCTGCGGCCACCAGTGCATCCGCGGGTGGTTCCGGTCTTTCGGGTCCGACGGGACCTTGCCGTCACGCATGAAATCCGGGTCTCTCACGAAATCCGAGGTCACGATCTCCGCGCCCGAAAGAACGCTCAGCGGCTTGACGGCGCTTTCCTTACGCGCAAGCCAGACCGTCATCTGACGCGGCTCGCGGTGCGCCCAGGCGTAGTACGGGATCATCCGGATGCTCGTGCTGCGCATCATCGTTTTCGTGTCGTCCGGGTCCGTTTCGGCCTGAGCCTGGAAATACTCGGAAACCGGAACGCTGAGCGTCATGATTCCACCGAGTTCCTCCGGTTCCCACTTTTCCGAGATCGGCGACTCGTCGTCGAGCTGAAGGGCCGCGAGCGATTTCGTGTCGGTGTCCTGCTGCTCGACGCAGAAAACGATCGGGCCGCGCTGGATCGCCACTTTGCCGCGGTCGGCTTCCACCCGTTCGTCGGCGATGACCCGGCGGACCGGCATCGGGAAGTCAAGCGTGACCGTTTCGCCCGCCTTCCAGTCACGGGTCAGCGTCAGGAAACCATCCACCAGTTCCGGCGTTTCGATCGCTTCGCCGTTTAGCGAGGCGGACCACGCCGGCGTTTCCTTTTCGACGAACGAGTAGAGTCTTTCCTCGCCGGGCGTCACGACTCCCTGCGCCCAGCCCGGGACGCGGAGTTTCAGAGTGTACCGCCCCGGGGTCTGCGTCGTGACGGCAATTTTTCCGTCCCACGGATAGTTGGTCTTCTGTTCGAGCGTCACCTTCGCGGGCTTCCCGTCCACCTGCGCGTCGAGGGTGGTTTTCGAGTTGGTGAAAAGGTTCACGTACACCGCGTCGTTTTTCACCGCGTAAATGTACCCCGGCATCGAGGCGAGGAACCGGCAGAGGTTGCTCGGGCAGCAGGAGCACCCGAACCACGGGCTGCGCTCTCTCCCGCCGACCGGAACTTCCAGAACGTTCGGGTAGAAGAAGCGGTTCCCTTCGAGATTGATCCCCGAGAGCAACGCATTGTAGAGGATCTTCTCCAGGACGTCATAGTACTCGGCTTTTCCCGAGTCGAGGAACATGCGGTGCGCCCAGAAAACTGCGGCGATCTGCGCGCAGGTCTCACAGTATGCCGTGTCGTTGGGGAGGAAATAGGCCGGGCCAAACGCTTCGCCGTGGGGCAAAGCGCCGACGCCGCCGGTGATGTAGAGTTTCCGCTCGACCACGTCCTTCCAGATGGCGAGGATCGCGTCGGTGTACGCTTTATCGCCGGTCAGGGCCGCGACGTCCGCCATGCCGCAGTACATGTAGCACGCGCGCACGGCGTGACCGACCGCCTCTTTCTGCTCGACGACCGGCTGGTGGTCCTGATTGTACGTCCCGTACATCGGGTACGTCCGGCCTTCATTCCGTCCGCGCAGATCGAGGAAGTGCTTGGCCGCGTCCAAATATTTCTTCTCGCCGGTCAGGCGGTAGAGCTTGGAAAGTCCGATTTCAATTTCCTGGTGCCCCGGCGGCCAGTTCTGGAATTTCCCGTCGCCGAACGTTTCGCAGATCAGGTCCGCCGACTTGAGCGCGACGTCGAGCAGATTCCGCTTCCCGGTCGCGAGGTAGTGGGCGTACGCCGCCTCGTACAGATGGCCGACGCAGTAAAGTTCATGGCCTCCGGTGGCGCTCCAGCGTTTTTCACCTCCCGGCGGGACGTACTGGCCCTCCTTATTCTTGGCCTTCTGGTAAATCGTTCGCGACGTGTACAAGTAGCCGTCCGGTTCCTGCGCCGCGGCGATTTTCGCGATGATCTCGTCCAGGTACGCGTCCAGTTTTTCATCTTTCTGAAGCGCCAGCACGTACGCGGCTCCTTCGATCACTTTGTAAAGGTCCGAGTCGTCGAAATAGATCCCCTGGAATTTCCCTTCCATCAGCCCGCCGGCCTTCGCGAAATTGCTGATTCGACCGGTTTCCTCGCACTTCTGGAACGAGAATGGGATCGTTTCCTGGCGCACGGCGTCCAGACGCGGCCTCCAAAAGCCGTCCGGGACTTCGACCTGGGTGAATGGAACGGGGGAAATATTGTACTCGTGGGAAGCGGGATCGGCAAAAGCCGGACTGACGCACACCAGAAGGAGCGACGCCAGAGCAAGAAACCATTTTTTCATGGGAGGGGTCCTAAAAAGAAGTGAAATGGAATGGAAGGAAATGAAAGGAGGAAACGGTTCCGGGAGCCCCGCCTGAACGGAAGCCCCGGAAAAAACCAGCGTTCCGCAAGGGAACGCCGGGAATTAAGGTGAGGTTCAAACTGAGGCGGAGCGATCGTCACGCCCCGCCGCGTCCTTGAAATTACAGGCTCCAGCCTTCGCGGTAAACGCGCTGCAGGAATTCGTTCGCTTCCGGCGAATCTGTCCGGAAATTGGCGGGATCCCACTCGAACGACGTGCCGGAACGGTACGAAACGACGCCCAGAAGGACCGTTTCCGTCAGGCGCCCGCCGTAGCTGAACGCGCAGCGGGCAAGCTTCGGATTATTCTGCTTGATCGCTTCGAGGAATTCCTTGTAGTGGCCGATGGAGCGCGGGATGAACGGATCCGGCGCTTTGAAGTCCGCGTACTTCTCTTCCGGGTACAAAATGTGCTCGTTATAGTTCGCGTACAGATCGCCTTCGGTCCCGATGAACAGAATACCATTTCCGCGGTACGGGATCTTGTGCTCGGCGCAGATCGCTTCCATTTCGGGGATCTTCGCGCCGTCGTACCAGTTCAGGGTGATCCCCGGAGCCGCCCACTCGTTCGCGGAGTGGAACGTGTACTCGACGCGCAGCCATTCCGGGCACGCCCATTTGTTCACCGCCGGGCCCTGCGTCTTGACCGTCTTCGCGTTCAGGAGCGAGAGCGTACGGATCGGGAGGTTCATGTAGTGGCAGCCGAAATCACCGAGCTGGCCGGAGCCGAAGTTCCACCAGCGGCGCCAGTTGGCCGGGACGTACACTTCGTTGTACGGGAGTTTTTTGGCCGGACCGACCCAAAGATCCCAGTCCAGACCGGCGGGAACCGGCTGTTCCGGGGGTTGAGTCTGGGAAGGATCCTGACCCCAGCCGCAGCCCAGCGGCATTCCAACGTCCACGTTTCCGCCGACGCCCTTGACGTAGCCCGTGGTGTTCCCGGTGCAGGTCCAGACGTGAACGGCTTTCACCTTTCCGATCGCGCCGGATTTCACGAGTTCTTCCGCTTCGTAGTAATTATTGTACGCATTCGGCTGGGTCCCGAGCTGGGTGGCGAGGTGGTTTTCCGCGGCGATCTGCGCCATGCGGCGGGCCTCGAAGACTTCGTGCGCCAGCGGTTTTTCGCAGTAGCAGTGCTTCTTCATTTTCATCGCCTGCACACTGGCCGGGGCGTGCGAGTGGTCCGGCGTGGAAACGATCACCGCGTCGATCTCATTCGCGAGTTCCTCGTACATTTTGCGGTAGTCGGCGTAATGCTTCGCGCCTTTGTAAACTTCAGCGGCCATTCCGAGGCGGCGGGCGTCCACATCGCAAAGGGCGTAAATGTTTTCGCTTCTCATGTTCGCCATGGTCTCACGGGCCTGGCCCCAAACGCCGACGAACGCGAGGTTCAGCTTTTCGTTCGGGTTTTTCGACTCACAGAAAGCCGGCATGGCGACGTTCGTGGCGGCGAGCGCCAGCGCGCTCTGCTTCAGGAAAGAACGGCGGGAAAGGTTCATGATTTTCTCCTTGGGTTAGGTTAAGTCAGGATTTTACGAGAGTGACGGCAGAAAAAGCGGAAACTGGCTCCAGCTCCCACGGTTCCCGGTCCTCTCTGTTTCGCTTGTTTCATTCATTATACGAAAAATCCTTTTTTCTGCAAGAGACCCCGGGGGAATTTGGAAAAAAATCCCGAAATTTCCGAAAAGGTCTTTCCCCCTCCTTGAATAAAAAGGAATGAAAGGGTAAAATGAGGAGAAATGAAAGAAAATGCACGCGCAGCCTGAACGGCCGCCCTTTCAACCTTTGCTGGAGGAAAAAACATCATGGCAAAAATCGTCGTCATTGGAAGCTCCAACACCGACATGGTGATCAAGTCCCGAACGATCCCGCGCCCCGGTGAAACGGTCATCGGCGGGAAATTCGTCTGCAACGCGGGCGGGAAAGGCGCGAATCAGGCCGTCGCGGCCGCACGCCTGGGCGGAAACGTCGCCATGATCGCCCGGGTAGGCGCCGACGTTTTTGGCGAGCAGGCCCGAAATGGTCTCGCCGCCGAGGGGATCGACGTTTCGTGTGTCAAAGCCGACCCGGACGCCGCGACGGGCATCGCCCTGATCCTCGTTGATGAAAACGCGGAAAACTCGATCTCGGTCGCTTCCGGCGCGAACGAAAACCTCTCCCCGGCCGACGTGGACGAGGCGGAGGAAAAGTTCGGTCTGATTTCCGGCGCGGACATTTTGGTCGTTCAGCTGGAAACCCCGATGGCGACGCTCCTCCACACGGCCGAGCTGGCCGAAAAGTTCAATATTCCGCTGATCCTCGACCCGGCCCCGGCGCCGAAAGAGGGCCTTCCGGACGAGCTGCTCGCCCGCCTGACGCTTCTGAAACCGAATGAGACCGAGGCCTCCTACATCACGGGGATCGAAGTGACGGACCGCTCCAGTGCGGCCCGGGCGGTCGAAAATCTGCACCAGCGCGGCGTGAAGCAGGTGATCATCACGCTCGGAAAAGAGGGCGTTCTGGTCAGCGACGGCACGGGCGAACCGGTCCACGTCCCGGCGATCCAGGTCGAGGCGGTCGATTCCACCGCGGCGGGCGACTGCTTCAGCGGCGCGCTGGCCTGTGCGCTGGCCGAGGGCAAAACGCTCGTCGAGGCCGCCCGTTTCGCAAGCCGCGCCGCCGGTCTGAGCGTCACGAAACTCGGCGCCCAGCAGTCCATGCCGACGCGAAACGAAGTGGAGGGCTGACTACTTTTCAAAAATCATGAATCCATTCCAGAACAGAAAAATCATCCTCGCAAGCAACTCGCCGCGGCGGCGGGAGTTAATGACCCAGGCGGGATTTTGCTTTCAGGTGCTTCCGGCCGATGGAAACGTCGAAACGCCGTACGACCCCGCAAAATTCAAGTCTCCGGCCGATTACGTCAGCCGTGAGGCGCTGCTCAAGGCCCAAAACGTGGCGCGGCGCTTCCCGGAGGAAGACTTGGTCGTGATCGGCTGCGACACGGTGGCGGTTTGTGCCGGTGAGATCCTCGGAAAACCCTCCGACCGGGCGGA
This sequence comes from Thermoguttaceae bacterium, assembly GCA_017447865.1. Classification (GTDB taxonomy): domain Bacteria; phylum Planctomycetota; class Planctomycetia; order Pirellulales; family Thermoguttaceae; genus RGIG3701. The sequence continues at coordinate 85,753 of JAFSMO010000046.1, read as the reverse complement.
CGCTGAGCGGATGCTGCGCCTCCTTTCCGGCAGTGAGCACGAGGTCATTTCGGGCCTTTGCCTCCTCAACCCGGCACTTCCGGACGCGACGCTCGTGGAATCGGTCGTCACGCGGCTCGTGATGGACCAGCTTTCGGACGAAGACCTGCAGGCGTACCTCGACTCGAACCAGTGGCAGGGCAAAGCCGGCGCGTTTGGCTACCAGGACGGAATTGCCTGGCTCCACATTCTCTCCGGCACGGAGTCCAACGTCGTGGGCCTTCCCATCGAACGCCTGGAAGAACTTTTGAAGCCCAAAGGGGGCTGGTTCCACCTTTAATTCACCTTTTACGATCCAAAAATTCCATGACGCGCTTCCTTTTCATTTTCGCTTTGCTTCTTTCCTTTTCCGCCCTGGTACCCGTTCAGGCGGAAGACCTGCTCGATGTGCGCGACGCCGCCACGGAGCCGGTCCCGGTGATTTTCGACACGGACATCGGCGGGGACATTGACGATGCGTTCGCGCTGGGGATCCTGCATCTGATGGCGGACCGCGGGAAATGCGACCTTCTGGCCGTCACGATCTCCCGCAGCCGGGGGAACTCCGCCGACTACGTTCGGGCGCAGAATCTCGCGTTCGGCCACCCCGACGTTCCGATCGGCTGGGACGCCAACTGTCCGCTGAACACGAACCGCGGGGCGTACTCGGACCAGACTTTGGCCCTGAAAAACCCGGACGGGACGCCGCGTTACCCCGTCACGCCGTACACGTGCGAAAATACTTTGCGCCTCCAGCGGAAGATCCTCGCAGACGCGAAAGACCACTCCATCGTCTGGATCCAGGTCGGCGAGTCCACGAACGCCGCGGCCCTGCTCGCCTCCGGCCCGGACGACATTTCCCCGCTTTCGGGTCGGGAACTGGCCGAAAAAAAGGTCCGGCTTCTTTCCGTCATGGGCGGCGCGTTCGGGTTCCAGGATCCGAAATACGCTTCCCACCGGGAGCATAACATCATCATGGACCTCCCCGCCGCGCAGAAAGTCTGCGCCGAATGGCCCGGCGAGATCGTTTTCAGCGGCTACGAGACCGGCGACGCGATCCGCCTCTCGGTCTGCGGGCTGGAAAACGACCTGAGCCACCCGTCGCCGAATTTCCTCTGGGACTCGTACGTCGCGTGGTGCGCGTCGAACAAAATGCCGCCGACGCACGCGCGGCCGTGCTGGGACCTGACGAGCGTCCTTTTCGTGCTGCGTCCGGAAAAAGGGCGCGACTACTTCACCCTTTCCGAGCCGGGAAAAGTCACGGTCCTGGAAAACGGCGTGACGAAATTCACCCCGTGCGAGAACGGCAAGCACCGCGTTTTTCTGACGTCACCGGTCCAGAACGCCCGCGTTCAGGAAGCGTTCGTGAACCTCATTTTCATCATGAATCATGGGAAAACTGAATAAAACGTTTTATTCGCCCGAAACCCATGCCTCCCCAACCTTTTTTTCAAATTTCGACCCATGAAAAGATTAATCACCACACTGACCATTCTGTTTTTTGCGCTTAATTTCGCCTCGGCCCGCGAACTGTTCAACGGCAAGGACCTGACCAACTGGTACACGTTCGTCCAGGGCCAGGGCAAGAATAACGACCCGACCGGCGTTTTCACGGTCAAAGACGGCAAGATCTGCATCTCCGGCGAGAAGATGGGCTGCATCACGACGAACGAGGAGTTCGAGAACTACCGCCTCATCGTTGAGTACCGCTTCACCGGCGTGGCCAATCCTCCCCGCGAGAACAACACACGCGACTGCGGGATCCTCGTTCACTCCGTCGGCGAAGATGGCGCCTGGGGCAAGACCTGGATGTACTCGATCGAGTGCAACATCATCGAGGGCGGCACCGGCGACTTCATCGTCGTGGGGAATCACACGGACGAATTCTCCATCACGTGCAACATCAAAGACGAGAAAAGCCGCCACAACTGCGGGATCTACGACCCGAACGGCAAGCCGTACACGATCAACGGCGGCCGCATCGACTGGTGGGGCCGCGACCCGAACTGGGAAGACAAAAAGGGCTTCCGCGGTGAGAAAGACCTTGATAATCTGGTCGGAGAGTGGAACACGCTGGAGATCATCTGCGACGGCGACACGATCACGAACATCGTGAACGGCGTGGTCGCGAACCGGGCGTACAACGTAAAGCCGGCCAAGGGCAAGATCCAGATCCAATCCGAGTACGCGGGTCTTGAATTCCGCCGCGTCACGATCCTGCCGCTGGAGAAATAATTAATACGGAGGGACGGCGGTGCGGCCCAGCCGCACCAACCGCTTTAGCGGTTGAATGTTAATAGCCGTGGGTGAAACCCACGGATTACGGGGACACGCGTTTCATTTTAAGGCTCAAACCCATGAAAAAAGTGGGGATTTCCTATTTTTTAGTGTTTTTGCTGCTCTCTTTTGTATGCCCATGCGAGGCGCAAAACACTATGGGACCGGCACTTCCAGCGCCATCGTTAAAAGCGGGTGAGCGTAAGGTTCTGACGGTGGACGGGATAGAGTACGCCTTTCGTTGGTGTCCGCCGGGCGAGTTTATGATGGGGGCTGAACCCAGATATGAAACCCGGAAAGTTAAAATCCAACGAACTTGGGTCGAGTGGGCCATCGGAAAACCGGATACCAAAACAGAGCGGGATTTAATCAATCAGGATGAACTTCTGCACAAGGTAAAGCTGACGAAGGGCTTCTGGATGCTGGAAACGCAAGTCACGCAGGCAATGTGGCAGAGCGTGATGGGCCAGTCAATAGAGCAGCAGCGGGACAAGGCAGACAAAAGTTGGCCCCTGTATGGGAAAGGTCCGAATTATCCGATGTATTATGTGAACTGGGACGAGTGCCAGGAATTCTGTCTGAAATTAAGTCAGAAACTCGGCCAGCAAGTCCTGCTTCCTACGGAAGCGCAGTGGGAATACGCCTGCCGCGCGGGCACCACGAGCGATTACGCCGGGGACCTTGATGAGATGGCGTGGTACGAAAAAAATTCAGGGGGCACGACCCACGAAGTAGCTCAGAAGAAGCCAAACGCCTGGGGCTTTTACGATATGCACGGTAACGTGTGGGAATGGTGTGCAGATTGGTATGATAAAGAATTTTACGCCAAGTCACCAGAGTGCGACCCAGAAAACACCGCCGAGTCCTGGTTCCGAGTGTTTCGCGGCAGCTGCTGGTTCTATCCCGCCGAGAGTTGCCGGTCGGCGTGCCGCTGCTCGAGTGCGCCTGACCTCCAAAGCGCCATTCTTGGCTTTCGTCCTGTTTTAGTTTCCAATCAAGATGCCTCATAATTCCGTGGGTTTCACCCACGGCTATTAACATTCAACCGCTAAAGCGGTTGGGGGCGGCCGAGCCGGCCGCGGACGGCGGGCCGCCGGCCCTCCGTATTAACCAAAACTCTCCGCGCCTCTGGGCCGGTAGATCGAATCTCTTTCCACCGGGACGCGGCCAGCCTCGCGGATCAGGCGCTGAATTTCTTCCACGCTCAGGCACTCCGGCGCCTGCGAACCCGCGTCGTGGTGGACCTTTTCCTGACGCACCGTCCCGTCCAGGTCGCTCGCCCCGTACGCCAGCGCGATCTGCGCGGTCTGGATCCCCAGCGAGATCCAGTACGCCTTGATGTGCGGGAAATTATGCAGGATCAGACGCGCGGCGGCGATCATCCGCAAATCGTCTTCCGCCGTCGTTTTGCGGTCCGAAACGGTCCCAAGCTCCAGAAGCGGCGTGCGGCCGGGATGAAACGCGAGCGGGATGAGCGCCATAAAGCCGCCCGTCTCGTCCTGAAGCGCGCGGAGTTTCATCAGGTGCTCGACCCGCTGCGCCATCGTTTCGATGTGGCCGTACAGGATCGTGGCAGTCGAGGGGATCCCCAGACGGTGCGCCGTGCGATGCACCTCCAGCCACGTTTCGGTCATGGGCTTCTTTTTACAGATGATCCTGCGCACGTCATCGACCAGAATTTCCGCCCCGCCGCCGGGAAGGGTCAGAAGCCCGGCAAGACGCAGGTCGGTCAGAACGTCCGAGAAAGATTTCCCGCTGATCTCCGCCATCCACGCGATCTCCACGGCCGTGAAGGCCTTGATCTCGAGCTGGGGGAACGCCTGATGGATCGTCCGGACCAGATCCACGTACCACTCGTACGGGAGTTCCGGGTCCACGCCGCTGACGATGTGCAGCTCCGAGCAGCGCGCGTCGGCCGCTTCCTGCGCTTTGGCGAGAATTTCGTCCATGCTCATCCGGTAGGCGCGGGGCGTGCCGGGGTCCGTGCTGAACGCGCAAAGAGCGCAGCGGTACTGGCAGACGTTCGTCGGATTAATGTGGGCGTTCACGTTGAAGAAGACCGTATTGCCGCACTTTTCCTGACGCAGTTCGTCCGCCCGGATCCCAAGATCGTGAAGCGGAGTTTTCTCCCGGTCGAAAAGGTCGAGGGACTGCTGGAAGTTCAAAATGTTCATGGTTCAAACCGCGTCAAGCCCCGGACTCATTCACCAAACCGGTCGATGTAAAGTTTCCACCGCTCCGAAATGCGGGCGCGCAGTTCGTCGTCGATCTCGAATTTGTTCTTTTTGTAGTTTTTGTGCTCCTCGGCGTACCGTTCCAGACCCGGGCGCATTTTCTCGAAATCTCCGAGGTTCAACTGGGCGTAAACCTTTTCCATCGTGCCCACTTTGTCGGCGCAGAGGTCCTCGTAGCGGATCTCGATCAGGTTTTCGGCCGGAATGTTCTGCGTGTCGCGGAAATACGCCTCGTACATGCGGATGAGCGACATGAAAACCAGTTCCTCCAGGTACGCGCCGTTCGAGAACTGGAACGCGTCGCGGGCGAGGAAGCGCTTCCAGAGGTTGATCGTCGAAGCGTACAGCGTGTACGGACTGCGTGAAATGTGGATGAACTTCGCGTTCGGGAACATTTCGCGCAGGATCCCCACCCGGGCCGTATGCGTCGGAGACTTCATGACCAACTGGCGGCCGTCGTGATAAGTCAGCGCCTTAATGAACCAGATCAGACCGTTCTTCCACTTCGCCAGTTCTTTTTCGGTGAGGTTCAGGTCGAGGCAGTCCAGGATCCGCTCCTGACGCCCTTTCCACTTCATATTGTTCGGAAACGCGAGGTGAACGTACGGCGACGGAAGCCCCATCGCGAGCAGTGCGAATTCATCCTCCTGCGGCGTGTCCCACCCGAACGCCATATTATCCATCGGGCGCTTTTCCGGCAGGCGAAGAATCGACGTGATGAGCTTGCGCGAGGTCAAAAAGAAATCAGGGGCAAAGCACGCGAAAGTATATGGACACGAGAATTGCGGGTCACGCATCAGAATCTCGTGAAGCATGGTGGTTCCGGAACGCCAGTGGCCCACGATGAAAATGGGATCCTTTTGAATCTCCGTCTTTTCAACGGCAGAACCGAGCTGAAGGTGCTGGCTAAAGGTCAAGGTCGAGCAGACGCAGCCCGCAAAAATGTTGATTGCGGCCATTGGCCAGCGGATGGGATTGATCAGAAACCCGTTACGGGCGAGGAGTTTCATAAAGGGGGGGAGACGCATACCGTTCCACATTCGCGGATCCATCATCCGGTCTTTCTGACCACCGGCCTCAACGACCTTCACATTTCCGGGAAGATTTTCTGCCATTTTATTTTCCTTTATTAATTATTAAATGAGGGCCCCATTTGAAATACAGGCCCCCATTATACCAGATTTCATTTTTTTGAAAAGGAGTGGCTCACTGAACAGTGAAAGTCAGACCGTCGCTTGCACGAAGATACAAATTGTAGATTCTTCCAGGTTCAAGGCGCTGGAAGGGCGCTTCGCCGTGGATCGCGCGGATCCCCATCTCTTTCTGGGCTTCCGGACTGTTGGAAAATTCCCAGAAATGATCCCAAATCTTCTTTTCAATCGCCTTGGCTTCCTCATTTTCATTCCCACTGGAATATACCGAAGGAATACGATCTTCTGCGTCAATCCGGAACCCTTCGGAAGGCGGCTGATTCTCACCAAAGATCCGCTGGAACGAAACGAGTGAGCAATTCTTCAGGGGATCTGACGTTTCCACGAAAATATCATCGAATTTGACGACCAGCGCCGAAACGTAAACCATATCGCCTGCAACGGTAAATTCCTGCGGTTTCGCGATGATCGCCCCCGTAACCGGGTCAAACTCGGTGAAACGGATTTTCGTTTCCAGAATACGCGGGGGCTGACCATCCGTCCCCTCTGCCGTTTTCTGCTCCAGGACTTCAATTCTGGCCTTTCGATGATCGGTTTTCAAAAAACGGTTCGCAAGTTTCAACTGGTCGTTTTCCGTCTCAAGTTTTTGATTGAGCTTGGAAAGTTCCTCGTTTTTCGAGTTCAGCGACTGAAGTTCCGACTGGAGACGTCCCAGTTCTTTTGAATCAGAGAGGCCCCACTTTTTAAACAGTACAAAACCCGTAAGGAGCAGAATCAGGATGACGATGACTTGTAATAATAAAGCGCGCATTTCAGGATCCCGTGGAAAGTGAAGGAAATGAACAAAAATTTCAGGAAAATCTTCGGAAAACGCTTGCAAATTTCGAAGATTGGGGTAAAATCGATTTGGTAAGTGGTCGTTCCGCGATTCGTTCCAGTACCATATATTAATTATAACTCAAAACTTCAGATTTGCAACTAATTCCATAAAAAAAAGAAGAAAATGGGCAAAGTTTTTTATTTTATTTTTTGCTCCTGGTTCTTTGTATCCTCCTGGAGTCTTTTTTCCTTGGCCCAGGACGAGCGACCGGCCGGAACCTTTTTTACGTCGGAAGGGATGGTCTTCGACGTTACGTTTGACAGATGGGACCCCCAATCCGATCAGATGTTTTTCAAGCAGCAGGGAAACAGTTTCCAGATTGAATTTTCCTCATTTCTTTGCTGGGGCGCGCCGGCTGAATTTTCTTTGACCGATTTCACTCTTGTTTTGACGGATGGAAGTGCCTGGGCTGGCGAGGCTCCCAAAATGAAAAACGGGCAGGATTCCAAAGCACAGGACTCCGAGGTAATCGAGTGGGAAACGATCAACCTCGGAGCGCTGGATTTTCCTCTGGACGACGCGGCTGGAATCCTTTTTCCCGGGGTTCCAACGGGCACGCAGGAACGTTTTCTGACCGAACTGCGCGAGGCGCATTTTGAGGAAGACGTTCTGATTTTCAAGACCGGCGAAAGAATTTTCGGTGAATTTCTGACTTTTGAAGAGAACACGGTGACGTTTCAAACCCGGGAACTGGCGTCTGGAGTTTCGGAGGAACTGCTTCCTGAACTCCGCCAGATGCACGTCGCGATGGATCAGCTGGCCGCTCTGTTTTTTTCCGGGACGCTGCATCTCAAGTCGAAGCCTGCTCCTGCCGCCCAGAAGTTTTTCTGGTTTGGGCTGGCCGATGGTTCACTCATACGATTCCAGACGAATGAAAACCGGTTCAATTTTCAGGAAATCCCGCCAGATCAAATTGTTTACGTGGAATCACCTCAAAAATCCCAGAAATTTTTCAATGAGTCTCTGACCTCCGCGGCGGAAAAAATCGAGGAGCGCTGCTGGCTCGACGAGCTGAAACCCGCAGAGGCGAAAACCCGCGGTCGTGAGATTTGGCCGTCCTGGAAAGCCGGGGCGGAACCCGATGGAAAGCGGCTTCACTCCAGCGGGAAAATCTGGCGTCACGGCCTGGGGATGACGGCGGGGACGTCGCTGAAATGGAATCTTGAAGGGGATTTTCGACATTTTGGGGTTCTGCCGGTTCTGGCCGATTCGGATCGAGCCTTGGCCGTTCCAAGAGTGAGATGCCGAATTCTGGTGGATGGGAAAACGGCTGCCGAGCAGATCCTGGAACCGGATTCCGGACCGGAGCTTGTTCTGGTGAAGGTGGAAAATGCCAAAGAACTGGTTTTGGAAACGACGAATCTTTCCGAAACCGGAAAACCCGTACCGGGAGGCGCGGCAGTGAACTGGCTCAACGTTTTTCTGTCCCCATAGATTTTCCGGCCCGCGGGAGAAAAAAGCCCCCCCTTTTTTTCCCGTTCTTTTTTGTTATAATGGAATCGTCCATGAATTGAACTTAGGGAGGGCGTCACGTTACGCGTCCGGAAATTATGAGTAATCACGTTGACTCAAGCGCACTGAGCCGGTTGGAAATCTGGCTTCGTTCCCTGCTTTTTCTCCTTCTGATTTACCTTTTCCTGTGTTCCGTCAAAATGTTTGGCGCTTCCACGGATTTGCTTCGGAATGAGTATAAAGCCTCCGTTGATGCTTTGTTTTCCGGGATGCAGAATCCCTTCGTGGGTCTTTGTATCGGGATTTTCGCCACGGCGCTGATGAACAGTTCCTCGGCCACGACCAGTCTCGTGGTGGCTCTGGTCGCGATGAATGTCATTCCGATCGAAAGCGCCGTGCCGGTCGTCATTGGGGCGAATATTGGCGCGTCCATCACGAGCATGGTGGTTTCCCTCGGAAACATCACGGACAAAAAAGCGTTCATCCGCGGGTACGGCGTTCCATTTATTCAGGACTGGTACAGCATCATCACCGCGACAGTTTGCCTCTCTCTGGAATTTTCGTTCCACTTTATGAGCCGCGCCGCGATGTGGCTCGCCGGTCTGCTGGTTCAATTGGGGGGTTCCGCGTCCGAAGCCGCAGAAACGGCGGGAGAAGCCGCGGCGGGATCGTCAGGCTCGTGGCTGTGCAACCCGCTCCCTGTACTGGTGGAATTGCCCGTAAAACTGGTCCATTTCCTGTTCATTGATCTGCTTCAGTTTTCCAAAACCGCCTGTGCGATCCTGATGGGGATTTTGGGCCTCTTCATTTTGTTCTTCGCTTTGATCAACATGACCAAAAACATGAAGATCCTGATGGCGGACAAAGTGGAGGCGTGGATCAACGCGGTCCTTTCCAAAAACGGTTTCCTCGGCCTTTTTATTGGCTGGATCGTCACGATGATCATTCAGTCGTCGGGGATCACCACGTCGCTGTGCGTTCCGCTGGTTTCGTCGAACATTTTGAAAATTAGGACGGCGTACCCGCTCATTCTCGGCGCGAAACTTGGAACGCCCATTACGGGCATTCTGGCGGCCATGGCCTTCCTTGGAACTCCGGCCGGACTTTCTGCGATGGCGATCGCGCTCGTGCATTTCCTGTTCAACGCGATTGGCGTCGGCCTTTTGTACCCGATCCCGGCCCTCCGGTTTCCGGTTTTCCTGACAGAACGGCTCAGCCCGATCCTGGGTCAGCATCGCATTTACGTGATCATGTGGGGCGTTTGCGTGTTTATTCTGATCCCCGTGATCGGAATTTTCGTGTTTCGCTAAACGCCCGCGAAAAGGTCTGACGTTCCTGGAAACCGCCAGACGACAAATAGGCGCCTCCTTCCCTTGAATATTTTAATTCCTGAAACCTTCCTTTCCTCCCACCCATTCTAAAGGAGAAATCATGAACCGCAGAAACTTTCTTCAAACCACGGCCGGCTTCGGGCTTGGCCTGACTCTTTGCTCCAACCTTTTCGTCTCCCGGGCCGAAGCGACGACCGGCGCAGGACGGATCCCGTACGCGGCCAAATTCTCCGACCGCCACTGGATGTGGGGCCACGATTCCGGCCAGTACGACGGTCCGAACGGCGTGTACAATATTCCGCTCAGTCCCAAAATTACGATGGCGGAAGCGATCCGGTACATGAATATTCCCAACGTCTGCGTAATTCGCCCCGGCCATCCGGGCGAGGAGTACCGCTCCCAGTTCCGCGACGTGAAGCGCATCGCGTGGACGATCGCCATGGGGTCGCACGACTCGTACGTGAGTCAGAAGAATTACGTGTTTTCGCTCTTCAACGAAATGCCGAATTTGACCGGGGTTTACCTCGATGATTTCTTCCGCGGCGGGGAGGATCTGAAGGTCCAGACCGAGGCGGGCGAGATCGCCACGTGTCCGGCCCTGCTTTCTTACGACGAGATCCGCGCGCTGCACGAGGAACTCAAACCGCAGGCCGACCGTCCCAACGCGGTGGACCTGGCGATCGTGCTTTACTCGCACCAGCTCCGGCCGTCGATCGTGCCGATGCTCAACCAGGCGGAGCTCACGTCGTTCTGGACGTGGACCGGAAAAGACGTGATGAAGCTGCGCGAAAACTTCCGGACTTTTCGCGAGATGTGCCCAAACAAACGCACGCTTTTGGGCCTCTACATGTGGGACTTCGGCGGCCGTCAGCCAATCGACCTGGAGTTCATGAAGTACCAGCTCGATTTTGCGCTTGAGCTTTTCCGCAAGGGCGAGATCGAAGGAACGATCTTCCACTGTACGCCGCTCTGCAATAAAGGGCTGGAGGCGGTGGAGTACTCGAAAAAATGGATCGAGGAAACGAAAGACGAAACCCCTAATCAGAAGATTTAACTCCTTTCCCTGGAAAATGAAAAAACGACTGAATTAAAGGACAAAAAAATGAAACGTTCATTCCGCTGGCTGCTTTTCCTCCCCGCCTTTTTCCTGACCCTCTCCGCGTTAAGCGCTTCGCTCTGTGCTCGGGAAACCGTTTCGCTCGATGGTGAGTGGGAATTTGCGACCGACTCGTACCCCGACGGTTCCTATGCCGCGCAGACCGGGAAGATTCAGGTCCCGGGGATCTGGAATAATCAGGGCTTCGGGCCGGAAAACGAGAAAGTCCGGTTCAACTACATCGGCGTGGGACACTACCACCGGGTCATTTCCGTGCCGGAATCGTGGAAAGGCCGCTCCGTTTTTCTGGTTTTGGGCGGCATTTCGCGCTACGCCACGGTCCGCGTGGACGGAAAACCCGTCGGAAAGGAAGCGGTCGGCTGCATCGGCTCGCACGAATGGGACCTCACCGGCGCTCTGGAGCCCGGGAAGAACGCCCTGCTGGAAATCGACGTGGACTCCCGCCAGCGGTGGGGGATCGACCCCCTGCTCGGCGCGGCCCAGCTGAACGACTACATGCTGATCGTCTGGGGCGGGATCTGGGGCCACGCGTGGCTGGAGGCCCGGTCGGCGGAGTATTTAAAGGACGTTTTCATCAAGCCGGACATTCAGAAGTCGGAAATCGCCGTCGAGTTTGAGCTGGTCGGCGGGAGTCTGGCGGACGCCGTGAAGGTGGAAGTCTTCGAGTTGCCCAAGGCGCAAAGCGCCACTGCGGCCGTGGAGCGTTCCATTCAGGAAAGCCTCGGCGAAAACCAAACCGCCGCGGTCACGGTCCCGATCCCCGGCGCGAAACTCTGGACGCCCGATTCGCCGAATCTCTACGTCGCCCGCGTCACGCTTCTGAAAGACGGCCAGGAAACCGACTCGCTGGAAACCCGCTTCGGGATGCGCGAGATCCGTTTTGACGGCTCGAAGATCCTGCTCAACGGGAAGCGTTTCTTCCTGCGCGGCTACGGCGACGATCACATTTACCCGGTCGAGTACTCGATGTCGTGCGACAAGAAAATGTACTTGCGCCGCCTGCGGATCATCAAATCGTTCGGCTTCAACCACGTGCGCCACCACAGCACGGTCCTCCCGCACGAATATTACGAGGCGTGCGACGAGATCGGGATCCTCCCCAACGCGGAATTTCTGATCGGTTACCCGGCGCAGCTCCCGGGCTGGGGGAGCCTCTGGAAGAACGGAAACCCCGAAAACCTTCCGAAGGAAGTCGCCAACGCGACGATGATCGAGCGTTTCGGCCAGGTGATCCGCGAGTACAGAAACCACCCGTGCATTTTCGCGTGGGTTTTCGGGAATGAGCTGAACATGGGCCCGCCGTGGGACGAAATGGACTTGAGGACGCAGTCGTGGGAAACTGCAAAGCGTCTGGACCCGACCCGGCCGTTCATGGACCTGGACGGCGACTGGCCGAAACTTGCCCGGGCGGGACGCGAAACCACCGATTTCCACTCCGTTCTGTTCGACGAATGGTCCAACCCGGTCACGAACCTGCAGAAATTCGACCTGGAAGACCTCGGAAAGCCCGTGATCGCGCACGAAATGGGGAATTTCCTGACGTTTTCGCGGCCGGACCAGATCGACCTTTTTGAGGGGACCGCGTTCAAACCGTTCTGGATGGTCAACGGAAAGGCGAAACTCGAGGAGCTGGGTCTTCTGAATGAAGTGGAAGCGTGGGCGCTTGCGTCCGAGCGTTTGTACTTCTTCCTGCACAAATCGGGGCTTGAGACCCTCCGCAAAAACCCGACGATTTCCGGCTACCACTGGTGGCTGATCCAGGACTACTGGACCACCTCGAACGGTCTGGTGGACCTTTTCTTCCGTCCCAAATCGGTCCGGCCCGATGAGGTCCGGATGGTCAACGCGCCGGTCGTCCTTTTGGCGGACGGTCTGGAACGCACGTACCGCTCCGGCGAGACGATGACGCTGAAATTCCGCGTTTCGAATTTCTCGGAGGCTCCGCTCAACGGCGAGTTCACCGCGGAAATCACGCTCGGAAACCGGAAAGAAATCCGGAAATTCCCGGTGAAAGACGCGCCGATCGGTGAAGTCTCGACGATCGGCGAGGTCACGCTCCCGGTCCCGGCGCTGGAAAAGCCCGAGCAGGTAAAAATCGCCGTTTCGCTGACCGCGAACGCGCCGATCAACCAGAACTTCTGGACCAGCTGGTTCTTCCCGGCAGAGATCCGGCCGGACGCCACGATCGCCCCGGCAATTTACGCCGACGAAATGATCCGCGACCTTTTCCCCGACTGGAACCTCCAGCCCATTCCGGAATCGGGCGACGCGCAGAACGAAAAGACGCTTCCAACCGACGCGGTTTACGTCGTGAGCTGGCTGAATCCGGAAATTGCCGAGGCGGTAAACCGCGGCGCGCGGTGCGTCCTGCTGGGCGACCTGGAAAATCTCGACTCGATCCGGATCACGTACAAGCAAACGTGGTGGAAGGCGGGCGACTCGGAAAGCCAAAACCACTGCGGGACGTTCGTTTATTCGGACCCGCTGACCGACGCCGTGACGCGGGACCACTGGTGCGACGGCGCGTGGTGCGAGCTTTTGGACGGCGCGAACAAATTCAAGGCGGAAGCCGCTCCAGCCGCGCCGCAGACGCTGATCCGCGCTCTGCCGAGCCTCGTGCTGGTCCAGAACACGCCGCTCGTCTTCCGGGTCCGCGTCGGCTCCGGCCTTCTGACGGTTTCCGGCCTGAACCATTTCTCGGACGGCGCGAAGAAAAACCCGCTCAACACGTGGCTCGTTCGGGAAATGCTCCGCCCCGTTCCAGAAAAAGAGGCCAAAGCGTCGATTCCAGTGTGGCCTGTGGAGTTCCTCGTGCCGAAAAACGCGCTCCCGGAGGGGTTGACGCTCGGTTTCCGGAAAGTGCTCAACGCGCCGCATTGCACGTCCGGCAAAGCGTACTACTCGCCGAACGCCCCGATGTTCATCGCGCGGCAGAAAGAAGCCGGGGACCTGGTCACGTGGCAGACCAATCCGACAGCCACGCCGGGCGCGCCGACCACGACGTTCCTCTTCGCCGGCGGTCTGGGGTGGATCTCTCAGCCGGCCACCGAAGGGTTTGAACTCTCGGTGAACGACCGCCCGGTCCTGCGTTTCGACCTTCCGGAAGCCGGCGCGAAAAGCGCGGAGTGGAAGTCCGACGACGGTTCCGTCACGCTGCGGTTTGAAGTGGTGAAGATCGAATCTCACGGCGAAGATTTTCTCGGCCGGTTCAGCCTGACGGTCCCCACCGCCTCGCTCCTTTCCAACGGCACAGCCCAAATCACCGTGAAATCCCTCGGAAGCGGAAGCTTACGGTGGTTCGCCCTGAACCCGTTGAGGAATTTTGAAGATTAAGAATAAAAAACCGTTTGCATTTTTAAGGAGTTTTAAATGTCCCAGCTTGATTGGTTAATGATCGCGCTCTTTTTCCTGACGCTCATCGGGATTGGCGTTTATTCCATTTTCAAAGTGCGCAAGAGCGGCGACTTTTTCGTCGGCGGCGGAAAACTGCCGTGGTGGATCGGCGGGATCTCGCATCACGTCGGCGGCTACAGCGCGGTCATTTTCACCGCCTGGGCCATGTACAACTACCGGGATGGTTTTTCGACTTACGTCTGGTGGGCACTCGGTTTTGCCATTTCCTGCTTCGTTTGCGGCTGGCTCATCGCCCCGAAATGGTCGGAAGTCCGCGAAAAGTTCGGCGTGCAGTCCCCCACCGAGTACCTGACCATCCGCTACGGCCTGAGCACGCAGCAGATCATCGTCTGGTCCGGCGTTTTTCTGAAACTCCTCGACCTGGCCGGGAAAACCGTCGCGATGGCGCTGATCCTCCAGGGTTTTACGGGGCTTTCGTTCGTGTACGGGGTCCTGCTGACCGGCACCGTGACGCTGATCTACAATACGCTGGGCGGCTTCTTCGCCAGCACACGAAACGACGTTTTTCAGTTCCTCGTTCAGCTTCTGGGCGGGATCTTCATGTTCGTTTTCGTCCTGCGGGAACTCGTGACGAATTACGGCGTGAACTACTTCACGATGTGGCACACGGAGGCGCTTCAGGGGCACTTCACCGCGCTGAGTGAGGAGTGCAATCTTTTCTTCGCCATCGGTTTCGGACTGGCGATCTTCTTCGGGACCACCGGCGGAAACTGGAGCGCGGGCCTGCGTTTCATGGCCGCCCCTTCAGGCGCGCACGCCCGACGGACCGCGTGGCTTTCCGGCTGCTTGTACATCATTTGGCCGCTGGTCATTTTCGCCCCGATGTGGGCCGCGCCAATCATCATCCCGGGTCTGGATACAGCGGCTCAGAAAACGGTTTACACTCAACTCGCGCTTGCGTTCCTCCCGCACGGCTTCGTCGGGATCGTCCTCGCCTCCATGTTCGCGGCCAGCATTTCGACGATCGCGGGCGACTGCAACGCGGTGGCCGGCGTGATCTCACGGGACATTGCGCCGCACTTTTCCAAAAAGCTCCTCGACGCGGAGGGCCAGACCCCGATGTGGTTCGCTCGGACCGTTTCGTTCCTTTTCGCCGCCGCGGTGATTCTGATCTCGCTGAACAATTCGGTCTTCGGCGGGATCGTGGGGCTCGTGGTCAAGTGGTTCTCGGGCCTCCTCGGACCGATCTCCGTCCCGTTGATCTTCGGCCTTTTGCCCGCATTTAAACGGTGCGGCGTCGTGATCGCGAACCTTTCGGTGATCCTGGGGATTGCGGCGTTCTTCATCTGCGAGTACCTGGCCGCTCCACTGAGCGCGTCGCTTTTCTGGCCGGTCGTGACGAGCGTCGTGGTTTACTGCGCTGGGGTCTTCGGAAAAGAAAAACCGGAAGAAGAAAAACCGGAAGAAGCCACGGAATTCTAAACTGAAAACTGAAAACCAGAAACTGAAAACTCCGTGAACGCGGCTCCCCGAGTGGCGGCCGCGTCCACGGACTCTTAATGCCCCCGCCTACTTCTTCTTTTTGTAGAAAATCAGCTCCGCGCCGCGCTGGGGGAGCGTCACGGTCCACTTCTGCAGTTCCGCGCCGCCCACTTCCTTCACTTCGCCCGCGTAGTTTTCAAGCTCGTAGCGCCCGGCCGGGTCGATGCTTTGAAGCTCCAAAACCCGGCTTTCGTCCGGGGCTTCCGCGCGGCGGAAAACCTGAACCACGCCAGACTCCGTCGCCGGGTCGTCGAGCTGCCACGCGCACCACTCGGCGTTGGACGTGGTCGCGTCCTCCGTCAGCGGGTAGAAGTCCGCGCTCCAGTACGGCTTGATGCGGTCCAGAAGCCCGTAGATTTTCTGGAACCAGTGCGTCTCATCCGCCGAAAATTCCCGTTTGACCAGCGCACCGTCAAAGTCGGTCGGAGTGCAAACCGTTCCCGGCGCGAAGACGCTCAGCATCGCGTACACGTCGCCGATCGGGACTCCGTTTCCCTCGCCCCCCTGGAACGGCAGGAACGCCAGCGTGTTCCGCGTCGCGTTCTGGCCCTGAATGAACGCCAGGTCGCCGGGTTTCCGGCCGATGAAATAGTCGCTCCGGCAGTAAACCTGGGCGCGGGAGATCATCTCGTAATCGATGCGCCGGCCGCCGGACGAGCAGTTTTCCTGTGCGATGTTCGGGAACCGCTCGCGCATCTCGTCGAGGAAGCGGTAAAGCCCCTCAATGTGCTTCATCTCGGCGATCCCCACACGCTCGGGGTCCTTCTGGTCGAGCATGCGCCAGACGCCGCCCGGCGAAGTATTGAAGTCCTGGCGGTAAATGTCCACGCCGTTTTTCCCGATGATCCCGTAAATCGTTTCCTGCATCCACTTCAGCGCCGCCGGGTTTCCGTAGTCGAAAAGGTTTTCGTTGACGAAATCCGGATGCTCCTCGAGGATCGGATTCTTCCAGACGACGCCGGGGGCCACTTCGATCTCGTTGACTTGGACCCGCTCCGGCTCGAACCAGAGGAGGAACTTCATCCCGGCCCGATGCGCCGCGTCGGAGATCGGCCTCAGGTCGCCCGTCGGGTGCGTCGTCGTGTTCACGCGCCAGTCGCCGACGTACTTCCACCAGTTCGGGCCGCAGTTCGTGTAGTGCTCGTCCTCGTGCGGCGGCCCGTACCAGCCGGCATCGACCCAGTAAGTATCGAACGGGAGCGCGTTTTGCACCGCCCAGTCCAGCACTTTTTGCATCATTTCGGGGGTTTTGTTCCCGCCGCCCGCCGTGACGGGAGTGATGGGCGGAAGGATCTTTCCCTCACGGTCCCGCGGGACCCGGTGCACCAGCATGAAGCGGTGAATGAGCGTCTGGAACGCCGCGCGCGGCTGATCTTCCCGGCAAAAAACCGCCATTCCGGGGAGTTTCACCGATTCGGAGGGCAAAAGCCTGAAATTCGTCGCGATCAGCCCGGCTTTCACGTTCACCCGCTGGCCGTCATTGACGAACTCGGCCTTCCAGCCGCCCGTCCACGCCGGGGCGAAAATGAAGCCGTTCCGGTCGTTCACGCAAAGCTCCAGGAACGGGAAAAACGGGTCCGACGACCGACCGCCCTCGTTCATGAACACGCGGTTCTTCCCGGCCTCCAGCGTTTCGCGGAAAGCGGAAAAATCCTCCGGCCTGTTGGTCGAGCCCAGGAAACCCCGGAGTTCCGCGTCCCCCTGCACCGGAACATTCAGGTCGAGCGACTGGAAATCGGAAACGATCCCGGTCGATTCGGCCGCCGAGAGGTTCCGGAGCCGAATGGTCCAGTCCCGAACCGGAAAATCCGCGTACTTGCGGGTTTTGACCTCGATTTGCAGTTTTCCGTCCGGGGCGGTGAACGTTTCGGTCACGACCTCGCCCTCCTGCCGGGTCTGGACCTGGAACCGGCTCAGATCCTGCGGCTGGCCGTCATACAAAAAGGAAAACTCCGCCGCGCGAAGCGAAACCGCGAAGCAGAAGAGCACGCAGAGCGTCCAAAGGAAGCGTTTCATAAAATCTCCTGAAGTAAAAGGCGGGTAAAAAGCTGAAAAAAAGCGGGGCGCGGATTCACGCCAATCCCGATTTTATCACAAAACCGAAATTTAAGAAAGGCCCCCCACAAAATTTAAATTTTTTTCTCCCGCCCTCTGTTCAAAGGATTTTTTTCTGCTATAATTAAGGAAATATTTATTCTCACGGAAAACCCAAACTCAACCCTTTTAAAGACTGAATCATGTACGACTTAAAACCCACAAAAGAGTTTTTCATCGGTCTGGACTCGGACGGCTGCATTTTCGACACGATGGAAATCAAGCAGAAAGAGTGCTTCACCCCCAACACGATCAAGTATTTCGGGCTTCAGGGCGTCAGCAAATACGCTCGTGAGGCGTGCGAATTCGTGAACCTCTACAGTCAGAGCCGCGGGATCAACCGGTTCCCGGCCCTCATCGAGGAGCTTGAATGGACCGCCAGCCGCCCCGAAGTGCAGGCCCGCGGCGTGAAAATCGTCGTTCCGCAGGCGCTGAAAGACTGGGTCGCCCGGGAGACCAAACTCGGGAATCCCGCGCTGATCGAGGAAGTGAAGCGGAATCCGTCCCCCGAAATGGAAAACGTTCTGGCGTGGTCGCTGGCCGTGAACGAGACGGTCACGAACATGGTGTACGGCGTCCCGCCGTTCCCGTTCGTCCGCGAGTGCCTCCAGAAAATGCAGGCGCTGGCCGACACGCTCGTCGTGAGCCAGACCCCGAACGAGGCGCTGGTCCGCGAGTGGCGCGAGCACAATATTGAGCAGTACGTCACGGAAATCTGCGGCCAGGAGTACGGCACGAAGAAAGAAGTGCTTCAGAATGCCGTGAAATACGCGCCGAACCACGTGCTGATGGTCGGCGACGCCCCCGGCGATTACAAAGCCGCGAAGGCGAACAATACGCTCTTCTACCCGATCAACCCGGGCGCGGAAGAGGCGAGCTGGAAGCGTCTGTACGACGAAGGCCTTGACCGCTTCTTCAACGGGACCTTCGCGGGCGAGTACCAGCAGCAGCTTCTGGACGAGTTCAACACGTACCTGCCGGTCGATCCGCCGTGGCTCAAGAAGTAAACCGGCGTAACCCAGCGTAAAGTGAAGCAAAGTCAAGAAAACGTTTCCGAGGAACCCCCTTTTTCCCATTTCCTGCCATGAATACCGAATCAAACTCCAATCCGATCCCGCGCTACTACAAGTGGTACATGCTGATCTTCCTCTGGCTCGCCTTCTTCCTGAATCAGGGCGACCGCCAGCTTTTCAATAACGTGCTGCCGCTCATCGGCGCGCCGATCACGGAAGGCGGCCTGGGCTTCGATAAAGTGACGCTCGGCAAAGTCGCGACCTGGTTCACCATTTTCTACGGGATCTTCGTTCCGTTCGCGGGTTTCGCCGGCGACAAGATCCGCAAAAAAATGGTCGTTTTCCTGAGCCTGACGGTCTTCAGCCTCGGGACCCTCGCGACGGGCATCGTTCCGAACTCGGAATGGATCACGGCCAACCTCCCCGGCGGCGTTTACACTTGGTGCAGCGCCGCGACGCTTTCGCTTCTAATCCTCATCGCCATGCGCAGCATCGCGACGGGCATCGGTGAGGCGTTCTACTACCCGGCGGCCAACTCGCTGATCGCGCTTTACCACGACAAAACCCGCGCCACCGCCATGGCGATCCACCAGACGGCAAACTACACGGGCGTCGTGTTCGGCGGAAGCCTCTCCGCGTGGGTCGGCTTCACCTACGGCTGGCGCGCTGCGTTCTGCATTTTCGGTACCATCGGGATCGTTTGGGCCGCGATCATTTACTTCCTCTTCCGGAACGATAAAGCGGACGCTCTGCGCATGGCTCAGGAAAAGGCGGCACTGGACCCACAAACCGAAATCGTGCCGGTCCAGGCCGAAAAAATCTCCGTGGGCCACGCGTGCGCGGCGGTCCTTTCCCGGCCCACGTTTTACCTGCTCTCGCTGGCGTTTGCCGGAATGTGCTTCGTGAACGTCGGGTTCCTGACCTGGATGCCGACCTACCTGAAGGAGCATTTTAACGTCAGCGGCACGGTCGCGGGCTTCAACGCGACGTTCTGGCATCACCTCCTGGCGTACATGAGCGTCTTCCTCGCCGCGGGCGTTTCCGACTACCTGGCGTCGAAGGTCCGGAACATCCGCATGCAGACCGAGTTCTGGGGACTTCTGCTCGGGGCGCCGTTCATTTACTGGATGGGCGCCACGGAGAACCTGATCCTCGTGTACGTCGCGCTTGCCGGTTTCGGTTTCTTCCGCGGGATCTACGACTCGAACCTGGTCGCGTCCCTTTTTGACGTGATCGAGCCGAAGTACCGCTCGACCGCCACGGGGCTCATGTTCGCGATCGCGTTCGTCCTCGGTTCCTTCTCGCCGTGGATCCTGGCCATCCTCGAGAAACAGTACGAAGGCGATTTCGGCCCGGGCCTTTCGATGCTCGCGTGGGTTTATGTCGGCTCCGCCCTGCTCGTTTTGATCTCGATGGTGCTTTTCTACAATCGGGACCGCAACGCAGCGGAAAAGAATTTGGAATGATTCGCTCGCAGTGCGTGTTTTCCCTGATTTTCCTGAAAACCAACTTTTTCATTCCGGAAAGGAATTCCAGATGAAATCCTATTTTTCCCTTTTTGTGGGGTTGCTCCTGCTCGCCCTCACCGCCCCGGTTCAGGCGCAGCTTCTTGCCAAGCCTGCGAATCGTGAAGAAACGACGCTGAACGACGCGTACCGCTGCCTGAAAGAGATCATGGAGATCCCGGCCAACTCGATCCCGGAAGCCCTTTTCGAAAAAGCGGATGGAGTCGCGATTTTCCCGGGATTGATCAAGGGAAGCTTCGTCATTGGCGGCCAACACGGGTACGGGATCTTCATCGTGAAAAACAGTGAGGGGAAGTGGGAAGCTCCCCGTTTCCTCCGAATGAGCGGCGGAAGCATTGGTTTTCAGGCCGGGATCCAGTCGGCCGACGTCATTCTGATCTTCTGCACGCCGCGCAGTGTCAAGGCGGCGCTGGACGGCGATTTCACCATCGGCGCGGATGCGTCGGTCGCCGCGGGCCCGGTCGGGCGCCAGGCGTTGGCCAGCACCAACTACGAGTTCAACTCGGAGCTTTACTCCTACTCCCGCTCCCGCGGTCTGTTCCTCGGCGTGGCGGTGGACGGCTGCGTTCTGAAAATTGATGAAAAGACGAATCGGAACTTCTACGCGGACGGAATCCCCGACCCGGCCCGAAGGGTGGTCGAACTCACGGCCAGCTACGTGAAAAAAGATGAGCAGAACGAAGATCCGAACGCGGTGGTTGCTCCCGTTGCACCAGCTCCGGAAACGCTTGACACCCCGAATTCTGCGGACTCTCAGCTGCCGTCGTCATCTGACCCCCTGCCTGCCCCGCCTGCGGATAAGCCTATGACCGATCGTGAGGCAGCGCGCGTGCTTTTGGTCCCGGCTCATGAGAATCTGATGAAGATTCTGGAGCCGGAATGGCAGAAATGGCTCGCCCTTCCGCCCGAAGCGCTGACGCCGGGAAGCACGGAGGTGACGCCGAATCTTCAGTCGCTTTACGACCGCCTAGAAAAAGTGGCCGCTGACCCGAAATACGCGGAACTCACCGCACGGCCGGAGTTTGACCGGGTGCGTACTCTGCTGAAACTTTATTTGGGGAAATGAGCGGGTACGACCGTTAAATTCTCCCTCAAAAACGGCTCAAAACCGATTTAAAAACCTCGGAATCGCTGGTCTGTCCGGCGATTCTTTTTTTATGGCCGAAAAGTCCGCAAAAAATTTTCCCCTCCCCCTTGCAAAAAAAGCGGAACGTGCCATAATAGTTAATTGATATTTTTCTATCATTTTCGGTCACATTTTATGGAAGGATCAAAAACCATGAAATCCTGTGTGTTGGCGTATTCCGGCGGACTGGACACTTCGGTCCTCGTTGGCTGGCTGATGGACGAAGGCTTTGAAGTGCACTGCGTGTACGTTGATGTTGGTCAGCCGTGCGAAGACCGCCAGGCGATCATCGAGAAAGCGCTGAAAATCGGCGCGAAGTCGGCCCGCGTCGTGGACGTCCGCGACGAGTGCTGCCGCGATTTCGCGTTCCCGATGATCCAGTGGCAGGCGAAATACGAGGGGATTTACCTCCTTGGGACTTCCATCGCCCGTCCGATCATCGCCCGCGCGTGCCTGCGGGTCGCTCATGAAGTCGGCGCCAAGTACTTCGTTCACGGCGCAACGGGCAAAGGAAACGACCAGTGCCGCTTCCAGATCGCCGCTGAGGCGCTCGACCCGGAGATCACGGTGATCGCTCCGTGGCGTCTGAAGAAATTCCGCGACAAATTCCCGGGCCGGTCGCAGATGATCGCGTACTGCGCCGAGAAAAACATTCCGGTGAAAGCCAGCGTCAGCAAGCCGTACAGCTCGGACGAAAACTGCTTCCACATCAGTTACGAGGCTGGCCAGCTTGAAGACCTGAACGTCTGCGGCGTGAAGCTCGTCGATTTCGGAATGGGCGTTTCTCCGAAAGAAGCTCCGGATCAGGAAGAAGAAGTCACGATCGAGTTCGTGGAAGGCAATCCGGTCGCGATCAATGGCGAGAAACTCTCCCCGGCGGAGATCATCCGCAAGGCGAACGAGATCGCCGGCCGCAACGGCGTCGGGCGCATCGACATGGTGGAAAACCGCTTCGTGGGGATGAAGTCCCGCGGCGTTTACGAGTCCCCCGGCATGACGCTCCTCTACACGGCGCACCGCCAGCTTGAAAGCCTCTGCATGGACCGCGACCTGACGCACCTGCGTGACCGTCTGGCGCCGGAAGTGGCCGAAATGATCTACTACGGCTTCTGGTACCACGCGAAGATGGACGCGCTGCTTGCGTTCATTCGCCAGGCGCAGAAAGTGGTGACCGGCTCGGTGAAACTTTTGCTTTACAAAGGGAACATCGACGTGGCGGAACGCTTCAGCCCGAACTCGCTGTACGACGAAGGGATCGCGACTATGGAAGGCGGCGGAAGCTACAATCAGGACGACGCGGAAGGCTTCATCCGTCTCCAGAGCCTCCCCGGCCGCGTTCAGGGCCGCCGTCACCCGTGGGGGAAAGACTGAGAACGATTGGTGAGTAAGATCCGGAGGGCCGGCGTCCCGCCGGTCAAGTTAGAGGTTTTAAGCCTTTTATTAACTTGACCGGCGAGGACGCCGGCCCTCCGTATTTAAAAGCGCGTAATTCCGCGCTCCGCGCTCCATTACCGCCTTCCATTCGCCATCCTTCCGGAGTTTATTTTCTCGCGACGAAAATCTCCGCAACGGTGCTGAATTTGGAGCGTTCCAGCAGTTTCATGCCCGCGTGCTCAATCAGGGCGGCCATGATCCAGCTGAACGTGCTGTACTCTTTCGAAATGTGCCCGATGAACGGCCGTTTCATGTCCTCGCTCGCAATTTTATCCAGGAAAACCGGCTCGCATTTTGCCATTTCTCCGCAGTCCCACGGGAACGTGACGTCCACGAGGATGAGCACGCCGCCGGGTTTGAGCGTCCGGCGAATATTGACGAGGGCCTCCCCCTTCCAGACGTCCGGCAGATGGTGAAGCGCCAGGCTCGTGACCACCGCATCGTACGCGTTTTCCGGGAAGTCAAAGGTCAAAAAACCGGCATGGACCCACTCCAGATTTTGGAGTCCCAGCGGCGCGGCCTTTTCCTTCGCCACGGCCAGCATCGCCTCCGCAGCGTCCAGAGCCGTGACCCACGCGCATTTCGGGGCCGCAGTCCGGGCGAACGCGCCGGTTCCCGTGCCGATCTCAAGGATCCTGGCCTTTGCCAGCCCGCCGGGGATCAGGGTTTCCAGACGTTCCAGAATATTCCGGTTTTCGGCCTCGATCTTCCGGACGGTACCGTGGCGTTCCTCGTACCGGGCCGCCTCCGCCGCCATCGTGTAATCGATGGTCGAGTTGATTTTCAGTTCATCGTACTGCCACACCGGGCGATTTGTTTTCTTCATTTTGTGTTCAGCTTCCTGGGGTGAAAAACAGGGTCGGGGAATTAATTAAATGCGAGAGTATTATATTGCGTTTTTGGAAAAAGTCAAGAGGGAAAGGAATCTCCTGAAAACTCTCCGCTTCCGTCAAAATTTGGTCAATTTTCCCGATTTGCCTCCCTGAAAACCTCTTTTCTTAAAAAATTTTGGAAAAATTCCAAAAAATTAAGCAGGGGCTTCTTGATTTTTCAATGCTTTGGTGTATGCTTGTAATAATAACGAATTTTGCTAGCAATATACTCATTTTAAATTAATGGATTAAATTATGGCCAAAGCTTTTTTACGTATTAACCTTTCTGAGAATGGAAAGTTCTTCCAGCCCGTGGCCCTGGAACCCGGCTGCCCTCTCATCGACCCGACGAACGCCAACGACCGCATCCTCTTCCGCTGGTTCCGCGGAATGACTCCGGAGCCGGAATGGGTCGACGAAAACTGCGAGATCATTCAGTACTATTTGCGAAACGATCAGGGTGCGCGTCTTGAAGAGATCGACGACGTGCAGCCCGTCACGAACGAGGACCTGAAGGAGCTTTTGGCCAGCGAAATTGAACGTCTTCAGCTTCGTTTTGACGCGATCCGCCCCTCTTCCACGACCGAAAAAATCCTGTACCAGCGTCTGAGCGAGGAATTCCACGATCTGGTGGAAAATACGAAACGCCCGGACCGCACGTACTACTTCTTCAAGTATCAGGACGGCGGCGGATTCTGGCGCCTCATCTGGATCCCCGGCTACTTGCCGAAGTCCCAGGAAGTCGGAATTCCGATGATTTGCGACGATCCGGAGTGCATGCAGCTCTACCTGCGCCTCCCGAAGACCAAACCCCAGTGCCCGATCTGCGCGAAAGTCCCGACGGCAAAGCGCAAGGCACTCGAAGCGGCGCGCCGGAAGCGGAACTTTTACGGCTCGCTCATCCTCTTCCTTCTCCTTCTCGGCTGGGTCATCTGGAACCAGTTCACGCTGCTCGTAAAGCCCGGAGTGGTCGAAACGGCCACGGGCACTTTCGTCGATTACCAGGTGCAAACCCCCGGTCTGGATGGTTTCGGCCTGCTCCTTTCCAAAGACGTAACGAATACGGTCCTGCGTGGGAGTGAAGACCCGCACGTGGCTGCATTCCTCGAAAACGGGGCCAAAACCGGCGCCCATCAGGTTCTCGCGCTGACCCCGGGCGAGACGAAAATCAAGTTCCAGACCGGCCTGCGCCGCAAGTCCGTGAAACTGACGGTCACGGCCCCCGCCGCTCCGGAATCCGTCTGGATCGAGCTGGACGGCAAGGACACGGAAATGGCCGTCGGAACGACCGCGCGCGTCCGTCTGCTCGGGAAATACGGCCCGAAAGGAAAGACCGTCGATTTAACCCAGTCCTCCAAGTGGCAGATCCCCGCCGCCTCGCCGGTTTACTTCAATGAAGGCTTCCTCGAAGCGAAATCGACCGGAAAAGCCGAGCTGAAGGCGAGCTACAAAGCCCCGGGCGACTCGAAAGCCAAAGAAGCCGTTCTGAGCCTGACCGTCGCGAAAGCCCCCGAATTCACCGAGATCGCGGTGGAACTTCCGAACGAGGGGAAACTCCAGCCCGCCAGCTTCGTCAATTACCGCGTGGTCGGGAAGACCGCCGACAAAAAATCGTACGATTTGACCGGTTCCTCGAAACTTTCGTGGAAAGTGACTCCCGCCAACGCCCTGACCTACCGCGGCGCGTGGCTGGAAACCGGCGCGCCGGGCCAGGGGAATCTGGCCGTTACGTACGCCGCCGGCACGAAGAAGCTCGACGCGAGCGCCGCGTTCACGGTCGCCCCGACGGAAAAACTCGTAAAACTGCGCGTCTTCTCCAAAGATAAAATCAAGAAAGCGGAAACCGAAACGGAAACGCTGTACGTGGACCAGAAACTCCCGCTTTCCGTCATTTCCGCCGACCTCTCCACGGTCCAAGCGGTCAGTTCCAACCCGCAGGTCGTGGAAGTCACGAAAAACTTCGAGCTGATCGGCCGCAAGGCGGGTGAGGCTCAGGTCACATTCACGGACGGCTCGTCTGAAGTTTCCGTCCCGGTGCAGGTTTCGGCCGCGAAAACGGACGCGCTTTACGTTCTGCCGCCGCGTCTGAACGTCCCGCAGGACCACGCCTCGCAGGTGCTCATGATCGCCCAGAGCGGTCCCGATTTCTTCATCCTCGCCAACGACGCGACGGACCTGATGGCGAAACCGGACGAAGCGATCGCGACGGTGCATCCGATCCAGAAATCGGTGACCGGCCGCAGCGGAACCACCACGCCGGAAACGGTCGTTTACGCGCATCAGGCCACGAAAGCCGCCGCGGAAGTAGCCGTGAACATTCCGCCGCTCAAATTTGAGATCCGGCCCGAAAAAGAAGTCAAACTTCCGCTCGGTCTCTGCAAATCTTTCTCCGGGATCGCGACCTACGGCGACGGCGTGACCGCTTTCGTCGACCGCACGCGCATCGCGTGGACGATTTCTCCGGAACCGGAAGAAGAATCCGGTCTGCGCTTCGAAGCCGGCCGCGCGATGGCCATGGCGGAAGGCGCCGGGCCGTTCCAGGTCAAGGGAAGCTACTGCACGAAAGAATCCGCTCCGGTGAGCGTCACGACCGTGGAAGCGGCTGACGTGGAACTCCAGCTTCACGTGGACCGCACGCTGCGCATCGAAGGCGAGCCGGGCAAAGCGGTCCTGACCGGCCGTCTGGACGACGGCGACGTGGAACTCGTTCCGGGACTTGCAAAATTCGAAACCTCCGCAGCGGATAAAGTCGCGATCCTGAGTGAAAAGGACGGTGTGTACCGTGCCGTGCTGCAGGGCAAAGCCACGCTGAGCGCGTCTCACCCGGCCTCCGCCAATCCGGCCGCGGTCGATCTGACGGTCGTTCATCCGCGCCACCTCGAAATGTACTGGGCGCCGTCCGAGCTGGATCTGGCGGTCGGCGAAACGGCTCCGTTCCAGCTTCGTCTGAAAGTCACCGACCCGAAAGTGGCGTTTAGCGACGCGCCCGACGCCGACACAAAACCGGCGGAAGCCGAAAAACCGGCCGAGCCTGAAAAACCTGCAGACGCTGAGAAACCAGCCGAGGGCGAAAACGCGGCCGACGCTGAAAAACCCGCTGAAGGCGAAAACGCTGAGGCTCCCGCCGAGGAGAAACCCGCGCCAAGACCGCAGGCCGTCGTCGTGACGGATTCCCAGTGGGACGTTCCGATGAACTCGCCGGGCGTTTACTGCGCGATCGAAAGACCAGACGCGGTGATCCGCCACGCGGCCAGCCTCACGGGACTCAGAGAGGCCGACCCGTTCCGCATCACGGCGAGTTTCCTGCCGTACCTGAAGAAGCCCGCGATCGCGGTGGTCTCGGTCGGCAAGCAGGAAACGGAAGAACTCCGCGTGATCCCGTCCGAAGTGACCCTCGCGCCGGGCCAGACGCTCGCGCTGAAGGTCGAGGAAAAACTCGTCGGATCGGATGAATTCACGGAAGTCGCGCCGGAATTCGTGCGTTGGGACGTTCCGCGCAATGTGCTCTGGACGCCGGCTCAGGACGGGATCCGCCCGTTCGTGACCGCTCCGGACGACGGAACGCAGGCGTTCACCCTGACGGCTAAATTCGCGAACAAAACGGCCGCGTGCCACGTCACGGTCGCGGAGCCGAAACTGAACCCGGCTGACCCGGCGGTCAAGCTCGTGGTGGAGCGTCAGCCCGGCGGGCAGTTCCTCCCGATCGGTCAGTCGCAGGGCTACGAGATCTGGATGGAAAAAGGCGACGTGCGCGAACTGGCGCCGAACGTCTTCTGGACTCCCAATTTCGTGGACGGCCGCGTTCTGTGGAACGCTCCGGTCCTGACCGCGCTGAAAGCCGGCGACCCGATCTTCCTGACCGCTCAGGTCGGCGACCGTCTCGTGACGTTCTGGACCCAGCCGGTCGATACGACGGTCGAGGGCGAGCGCCCGCCGCTTCGTGAAGGTCAGCCGAGCGCTTTGCGGATCGTCAGCGACGACGGTGAGGAAGTCAACGTTCCGGTCGGCGCCGTTTACACGAATTACGACGTCGAGGCGGAATATCCGGACGGCTTCGTCCGGATCGTGACGAAGGACGCGACGATGCACGCCATCGCCGGCGATCCGAAGGCCGTCACGCCCTCCAATGGTGAACTCGTGGCCGTGAGCAAAGGAAAGGTCACGTACATCGCCGAGTACGAAGGCGCCGAGACGGAAACGACGAAAATCACGCTGAACGTCACGGAGGACGTCGATATTGACGAGCTGCGCCTCGAACCGGACAAGAGCATCCGCATGATGCCGGGCGAAACGGTAACGTTCAAGCTTCACGGCTTCAAAGAAGGAAAATCGGTCGGCGTTTTGACCGGCATGGGGAACATTGAGTGGAAATCGAGCGCGCCGGACATCGCGGTCCCGCAAGGGCCCGTCACCGCCGCCAAGGCTCTGGGCAAAGCGGAAATCACCGCCACGCTCAACGGCGTGACGAGCGCTCCGGCCGAAGTGGACGTGGTCGCGACGATCGACGAAAAACTCGGCCCGACCGATAACGTGATCAAGATGATGGTCGGCGAAAGCCGCCTGGTCGGAAAAGACTTTGCGCTGATCCGCGGAAACGTCGACTTCAGTATGCAGTGCACCGTGACGCCGCTCGTTCCGGAAATCTGCGCCTACGATCCGTCCCGCCACGCGCTGGTCGGCAAGACTCCGGGCGCGACCGACGTGATCTTCACGATGGGTGACAAGAAGGCGGTCATGCGCGCCGTCGTTGGCGGCGTGGACGCGGCCACGATCCAGGCTCTGCGCACGGACGGAAAAGTCATCGTGGAACCGGGCGTCATTACGCTCTCCGTCGGCCAGATGATCGACCCGAGCGTCTTCGCGGTCACGGACGGCGGGATCCGTCTGGAACGCACGAACAGCGCGGTCTTCAAGAGCAGTGCTCCCGACGTCGTGGAAGTCCGTGGCCTGTGGCTCTGCGCGAAGAAACCGGGAACCGCGGCCATTTCCGCCCAGATCCCGGACGTTCCGGGCCGAGCCTCGGAAGCCTGCGTGGTGACGGTCGATTCCAACCCGATCACCGAGCTGGCGGTGGAACCCGCGCTGATCCAAATGTCCACCGGCGACAAATCGAACCTCTTCATTCAGGGCCGAAGCGCCAGTGGTCTGCGCCGCATGTTCGACCAGCCCGAGCTGAAAGTCGCATCGGACGGCCCGGCGGTCGCCATGAACGGCATTACGCAGGTCGAAGCCCGCGCCGCGGGTCAGGCCAATATTAATATTGACTGGAAGGGCCAGATCAAATCTCAGGTCCCGGTCACGGTCACGGATAATCCGTACGCGGATCTGATGATCGACCCGCCGACCGCCACGGTGGCCGTGGGTGAAGGCCGCGCGTACCAGGTCACTGCCACGCGAGGCGGAAAACTCTACGTGATCCAGCCCGCCACGGGCCTGGAACTCACGACGAAGGATCCGGACATCGCGGTGGTTCAGAACGGTCTGGTCTTCGGTCGTTCTGTTGGACGCACGACGGTGATCGCCCGCTTTGCCGGAATGGTCTCGGAAGGCGTTCTGGACGTCGTTCCGGCCGGCACGATTCCGACGAGCGTTGAATCGGCCTACGTCGATCCGAACGCGGCGGTGGTTTACCGTCCCGCGGACACGGTGCTCGACGGCGGCGTCGTTGGGATCACGAGCCGTGAGATCTTCGGCGAAAACGTTGAGGCCCCGTTCGTCGCGACGGACGGCTACGTAAACGGCACGCCTGTCGGTCTGCGCTTCATGGATTCGACGCTCCGTCTTTCCAAAACGGGCACGGCCGTCGCGGTCGAGGTCTTCGAGGAACTGGCGGACGGGCGTCTCGGGCGCAACGTTTCGACGGATCCGGCCCTGAAGCTCGAATTTGCGAAATCGACGGCGACTGCGGAATTGACCCGCGGTGAAGACGGGCGCTTCCTCGTGAAACCGGTCGGCGAAAAGCGCGGCACGGTGAACGTGAACGCGACGCTGGGAACGCTCACTTCCGCGATTCCGCTCCAGATCAACGTCGGTGACGCGGTCGTGGACGGTGCATCGTTCAACGTCTTCCCGGGCACGCTCTTCATCGTGGCCGGAAATGATGGCGTGATCGATGCCGCTCAGGTCAGCACGAATAACGGCATGATGCCGGTCGAGACGCTCTTCAAGATCCAGCCTCCGGCGGACAATTCGATCGTTTCGGTGGACGCGAACAATCACATTCACGGCAACGCGCCGGGTTCGGTGACGCTCGTCGTGGAATCAGTGGACCCGAACGGTCCGTACAACGGCCTGACCACGACGCTGCCGGTCACGGTGACGCAGCGCCTGAACCTGAAGATCACGCCGCAAACGCTGACGATCAAGGACGGCGAGCAGACCCCGACCTTCACGGTCACGTCGCTTGAAAACGGCGTTGAACGACCGGTGGCGGCGGACATTGAATCGACCGACCCGTCGGTCCTCGCGAACCTCGGAAACGGCCGCTTCCAGGCGGTCGGCCCGGGCAAAACGCAGGTCTGGGGGTCCTACCTCGGGAACGAGCTCTACGCGGACGTGACGGTCATCGGCGAGCGCTACCTCAAGGTCGAAAACGAACTGGCGAGCGATAACACGGTGACGGGCGAATTCTCCGTCCGGTTCAACGTCCTGGCGAGCAACCAGGAAGGCGAGCTGGAGTACCGGGTTTACCAGGAAGGCACGGCCCCGCCTGAAGCGTGGCAGCCGGCCAGAACGGACGCGGACGGTCAGGTCATTTCGATCGAAAGCGCGCAGCTTGACGGTCGGTTCGATAATGACCACGTTTACCGCCTGATCATCGAGTCTCGCACCAAGGGGCAGAATAACATTCAGCAGTACCCGGTGACGTTCCGGCTCCTCCGTCAGGGGCGTATGCTTCAGAACGTCAATTAGAAAACCGAAAATGAAGGATGAATGACGAATCAGGATTTTCTCTCCGATTCGTCGTTCGTCGTTCATTCGAATAATACAATATTTACTCATTTCATCCTTTTTTTTATTTTTAACCAACGAGAGAACCATGGGATTTCCAGATGAACGCGATCGTCAGATCATCCGCCAGGCTGACCAGGTGGACCGACTTGCAACCGAGATTTGTGACTGGCTCGCTGAATTTAATGCGGACCGCCGCAAAGTAGATTTGCTTCCGATTCCTGAGAGTGACGAGTTCGAAATTCTTCAGCTGCGCCGTCAGGCGAGCAGTTTGTACACTTCCTCCAAAGTGCCGGTCGCGGCCGCCGTTTACGGTCCGTCGCAGGTAGGAAAAAGCCTTTTCATGGGTCAGGTGCTCCGCGCGCAGAGCGAAGCGTACAGTCCGCTGGGGCGTGACGAAGCCCACGGCGAGCCGGCCTACTACAAGGACCTCTCGTTCAACACCGACTTAAACCCGCAGTCCGGCTCCAACGAAGCGACCGCTTTGGTGACCCGATTCACCACGAAGGACCGAATTTCCGAAAGCGTTTCGCCCGAGTACCCGGTCATGGTGAAGGCGCTGACCCGCGTCGAGTGGATCCGCGTTTTGGCGCGTGGTTTCCAGGTGGAATGCCGCAGCCCGGATTTCGCGTGGGATGAGGCTCACCTCGACAAAATGCTCGAAGACATGTCGCGTCAGCACCCCGGCACGAGCGTTGACCGCCGCTGGCGTATGGACATCATCGACGCGTACTCTTACATGCGCACGGTGGACCGCCGCGGATTCCCGACGAAAGAAGCGATCCTTTCCGCGCTCCTGAGCCGTTACATGCTTTCCGACGAAGGCTACATCAAGGCCTGCGGCGAGATCTTCTGGGGCGGCTGGCCGTCTTTGACCGGTCTATTCATCCGCATTAATAAATTCCTCGAAAAACTCTCCAGCTCGCCGGAACCCGCGATCCTGGTCCACTGGGCGGGCGTCCGCTTCCTGCTCGACTCCCAGCGTTCCAAGGTCCACGAGCGTAAAAACTCGCTCTGCTTCACACGCGTCGACTGGGCCGACTTCCACCTGCGCCAGCGCAAGGAGTGGTACGTGCTCGAATACACGCCCGGAAGCGGCAACGGAGATGAAGACCTGGAAACGATCCAGGCCGCCATGCTCGAGCTGGTCCTCCCGATTTTGCCGCACCGTCTGAACGACGACTGGCGAAAAGTGATCGAGCAGATGGACTTCCTCGACATTCCGGGCATGCGCGCCGGCCGTCAGGGGGCTGAACAGGGCAAACGAACCGAAGCCGACAAGCTCGAAGAGCAGATGGAAATCGTGAAACGTGGTAAGGTGGCGTACCTCTTCGAGCGTTTCACCGATGAGCTCCAGATCCAGACGCTGATCCTGCTCAGCCGTGGTGGAAACCTGGAAGTGACGTCCCAGATGAAGCACCACATCGACAAATGGGGCCGCGCCCGTTACGGCGAGAAGTACTGGCCGAGCAAGGTCACGGACGAACTGCCCGCTCTGTTCATTGGTATGACGGGGATCGACGAAGAGTTCCGTAACCGCCAGGAATACGCGGACAAGGGGCTCTACCAGCAGCGTCTCGGTCAGCTGGTCGATACGCTGGGGCCGGTCATGACGGACTTCGGCGGTCGTGGCAAGGCCTTCACGAACACCTACCCGATCCGTTACCCCGGAACGTGGGACACGGACGAGGAGCAGCGGCAAAAGGACGACCCGGAAAAGTGGGTCCGCGCCGGGAAAGCCTTCCTGGAATCCGAACGCGTGCAGGAATACACGGCCAATCCGGAAATGAAGTGGAAGGCGGCCATGACCGACGGCGACGGCGGACTTTCGCTCATCAGCGCCGGGATCCGCGCCGTCACGACCTCGACCGACAAGCAGAACCAGCTCGAGAAGGAGATCAACGACATTCTGAACCGCCTGCTCGTTCTGGCCCGCGACTGGGTCGTTGACCCGGACGCCAACGTGGACCGCGAAAAGCGCGTCCGCGCCGCCGAGAAGGTGGTGAACTGGCTCACAGACGATCCGGAGCGCGTGTACGAACGCGTTTACGCCCTGCAGGAAACCCTCAGCGTGCCGGAAGGCGAAAGCTGGGCTTTGGCCGACTGCACGGACACGGGCAAGCGTTTCGGCGACCCGCTCCCGAAATCCCTGCGCGACTTCCTGCACGAATGGGCGACCAAGCAGGTCCCGAAGCGTTGGGAGCAGTACACGAAGGCGAACGACCGGGGCGCGCCGTGGCTTTCGGGCGATGACCTGAACACGTTCGTTCGTTACGTCCGTGACTACCTGACCAGCACCCACTGCGTGGACAATCTGATCGACGCACTGAACCCGGTCTGCAACCTGAAAACGCGTGATGAAGCGGCCCGCCGTTACGCCCGCCGCAAGTACGTGAAGATGATCATGGACGACTACATCATGAACCCGGGTCCGTCGCAGGCCTCGATTGCACCTCCGCAGATCGAAGCGGACGAAGACGAACGCGAGCCGCACGAAAAGCCGCTGGAATACTACGGCAATTACGGCCAGACTGCTTCGTTCGTGAAGCGCTGGTGCGAGCGTCTTCCGGAGGCTTTGGCCCTTGGCGCCGGCGATCACATTCAGATCCCGCCGGGAAATGCCGAGCTGATCCAGATCCTTGAACCGTTCGAGAGGATCCTGGCGCAGATGAAAGACAAATAATTAATTAACCGTTCAAACCCAATTTTAATACTTAACCCCGAGAACCAAAATGCACATTCTTTTCGCCAATACTGGAGTTCAGGTCATTTGCGTCCCGCTCAAAGGTGGTGCGCGTTATAACGTAAGTCAAATCGGTAACGGCTGGCAGCGTACCCAGTGCGGTATGGCTGAAGAGCAGGAACAGAATACAAAGAAAAAACGTGACCAGCAGCCCGAATCCACGGCACAGATTTACCCGTATATTCAGTGGCAGATCATTCAGGGAACCACTTCCCGTCTGTACCTCGCGGTCGATACGACGTGCGGTGACGCGGAGATCGGTTACTTCTGCGACGTGAACTCGCTCACGGGCGACTTCATCATTAATCTGGAAAACATTCAGGACCTGAACGGTCAGCCCCTGCGCGGCGTGCCGATGGTGGAGATCTGCATTCGTCCGGCCGCGGCCGTGGCGGGTGACGCGAAGCACGTCCACATGGTCGTGGACTTCGGAAACAGCCGAACCGGCGCGCTGCTTCTGGAAGTGGTGGGGGAAATCTCCCAGACCCCGCAGATGCTTCCGTTCGAGCTGACGAACCGCTACCATCTGGACGCGTGGGACGATGAGGGGCAGTACCGCCGCAATCCCGGCGCCCGCTGGTTCTCCTCCAAGACACACTGGTGCAACACGCCGTACCTCGCGCCGCAGATGATGCGCAAAATCGAGTTCCAGCAGGTCGATGAAGGCGGCAAAAAGAGCGGCTGGTTCGGCTTCGGGAAATCCGGCGCTTCGGTCCGCACGAACAAAGTGGAAGTCGCGCGCCGTCCGGATATTTTCGAGGACGTTTCCATGGTCCGAATGGGCAAGGAAGCGGACGACGTTCTGCAGGTCATCGCGACGGACGACGACATTCGCACGGGCGTCAGCTCCCCGAAGCGTTACTTGTGGGCGGACGATTCCAGCTGGCTCGAAGGGGCGAACTGGCACATGGCCGACCCGTACGACCGCGAGCAGTCGCACACGTACTGCGGAACGCTTCGCGGCGCCATGCTGAAGTACATCCACGAGGACGATAACGACTTCCTGCTCAAGGAAACGGGCGTCAAACCGCAGGATTTCGCACCGGAAACGCCGCTGAAACCGCGTCACGCCCCGCGCGCCATGATGACGGGCGCCATTTACGAGCTTCTGGCTCAGGCGTACACCTACGTGAACTCGATCGCGTACCGCATGCAGTCGGGCGACGCCGGCCGTGCGCGTGAGATCCGCACCCTGACGCTCACCTACCCGAGCGGTATGATCTTCGAGGAAAAAGAGCGCCTTCAGAAGCAGGTCCAGAAAGCGATCGAGATCTTCAACATGACGCTCGGCCGTCACCAGCACGTGAAGCCGCTTTTGAACCTTTCGATCGACGAAGCGAGCGCCGTGCACCTGACGTACATCTGGAGCGAGCTGCGTCTGCTGGGTCAGGACCCGCGCATCTGGTTCGAGTCCTTGCACCAGGAACGCGGCAATCCGGACAAGAAAAAGGAAGAGGAAGCTCCGGCGGCCCCGATGCTCGGTTCCCCGGCCTCCCGCCGCAGGATGGGCGCCATGCGCGGCGGAGCCTCCCAGAAAGAAGAATTCGGCGAGAAAAACCACGAAGTCCGTCTGGCCTGCATCGACATCGGCGGCGGTACATCCGACCTGATGATCGCCAGCTACAAATTCGAGTCGAAGATCGACGACAGCATCCGCGGCAAAGTCCTCCACCAGGACGGCATTTCGCTCGCCGGCGACCAGCTCGCCAAGCGTCTGCTTGAGCGCATCATTCTGCCGGCCTTTGCCGACGCACTGGCGATGGACGAAGAAGACGTGAAACTCCTCTTCGGCCCCGAAGTGCCGCGTAACCGTGAGTTCCGCGGGCATCGTATCACGTGGATGAACCGCCTGTTCATTCCGATGGCCCAGAAGTACATGACCCTGGCGACCGACGGCATCACGGACGAGCCGGTGAACCACATGGACCCGGAACTGATCGACCCGGCCATCCTCGAGTCGCTCCAGCGCATCTTCGACAAACTGCGCGGCCCGGGCTACTACAATCTCCAGCAGGACATGGAATTGTACTACCACCCGCAGGAATTCGAGGACGTGGTGATCGAAGTGTTCGACGAGTTGATCTTCGACTTCTGCAAACGCTGCATCGACTTCAACGTGGACGCGGTGCTTCTGGCGGGTCAGCCGTCCAAACTCGGCTTCATTCAGAAACTGGTGCGCATGTACCTGCCTCTCCCGCCGTCGCGCATCCTGCCGATGTTCCACCACTACGCGGGCAACTGGTACCCGTACCAGGACGAAAACGGCCGCCTCCCGGGGATCATCATCGACCCGAAAAGCCCGGTGGTCGTCGGCGCCGCGATCAACTTCATGGCAACGAATGGCATGCTCCCACAGTTCAAGTTTGAAATGGAAGAGCGCGTTCAGGAAAACACGTACTACTGGGGCGTCATGAGCGACTCCACGAGCGGCATCCGTCCGGAACGAATTCTTTTCTCCCCGGCAGAAGAAGGCTCCGGCTCGCGTGAAGAGATCACCGAGTTCACGACCAGTTCCCAGCGCGTGATCATCGGCCGAAAAATGAGCTCCATCGAAACGGCTCAGGCCTCGCCGATCTACGTGATCAAGATGGACGTTGGAGACCGGATCGGCCGCACAAACGTCGTGGTGAAGATCAAGCGCGTGAAGGCGGACGGCGAGCGGGACGAGTACCTCCAGGTCGAAAACGTCAGTGGCGTAGTCGCCGGTGAGGACGCGGTCCTGGACGAAAACGTCTTCTTCGCGTGGCGTACCCTGGCCGACGAGCGCTACTACCTCGACACCGGAGGGCTCGATAATATCGAACTCGGCGGAGCGGTTTGAGAAAAAAGCGGATCCGGGGCGCGGTCGGGAAGGAGCGCGCTCCGGAATTACGAACTCCTTCGCTTTTTCACTTGAGATTTGAGTTAATGAGTGATTTCCCCTGGAGAATTTTATGTCATTTTTAACGAAAAAACCCGAAAACGCCCCTGAAGACCCGGCCCCGAAACCGGCTCAGGCCTCATCTTCCGAAACGTCCAAAACGTCGTCCGTCTCCCTGGCGGAACTTTACCGCGCGATTTCCGAATCCCAGCGCCAGATCACCGACTACCTCCTCAAGCGGGAGGAAAACGGTTTTTCGGCCCCGGCCGGTCCCGTTTCTGGAATGGGTGGAGGCGCTCCGACCTCGGCTCAGCTTCAGCCCCTGATGGAAAACCTGAACATGCTGGGGCAGTACCTCGATCAGCAGATGGTCCCGGCCCTGAATCGCCGTTTTGACGCTTTGGAAGAGCTTTTGAAAAACCTTCCGGCCGGTGCGGCGCCGGCGCAGGCTTCTGCTTCGGAACCCGCCACGGCGCAGGAACCCGCCCAGATGCAGACCGAGGAACCGGCAGACGATCTGATGAATTCCGCTCCTTCGCAGCAATCCGCGCCGCAGCCGCAGCCGATGCGTCTTTCCACGGATCTGGCGCAGCTTGACAAAGCGTTCTTCGGCGAAATGGCGCTGGATCTTTCGATCGAAAATGAACGCCAGTACCTCCTTCAGGGGATTCTGGCGCATGACCCCTCAAGCTGCTACTTTGGCGGGATCCTGATGATGTTCCAGTCCTCCAACCCGGAAAAAATGGTGCTTCTTCTGAAAGACGTCGGCGAGGCGTTTTACCGCTGGGCCAATGCGATCCCAGGGTACAACATGGAACAGTTTGAAGGCGTTCTGGCGAATTGGGCGCAGTACCTCTGCGAAAGTGCCGGCCTCCCGAACCGGATCGAGTTGGTGATGCCGGGGCAGCGTTTCGATTCTACCCGACACAACGCGGTCAACCGCGGCGCGACCATCGCCCGCGTGCATGGCTGGGTCGTGCTTCGCGGCAATGGTTCCGTTTACTCCAAAGCGCTTGTGGACGTGGAATAAAACCTCAAATTACGAATGATTTTTACCCTGAAATAATTAATTTATAAACGAAATGAAAACCTTTCAATGCACAAAATGTGGCTGCACGCTGACGCAGCCGACGGAACCGTTTCGCTGCCCGCAGTGCGGGTCACAGGGGATTGGACTCTTTCGCTCGCTGGGCGATAATGGAGTCGGCGGTGGTTACGGCATGAATCCCGGAATGGGGCAGCAGGGCGGTTTCCGGCCCCAGCAGCCCGGCGGATTCCAGCCTCAAGGCGGTGGCTTTGGCGCGCCTCAGGGTGGTTTCGGTCAGCAAGGGGGATTTGGCCAGCAGCCCGGTGGTTTTGGTCAGCAGGGTGGAATGAGCGGCGGTTACGGCCAGCAAGCCGGCGGTTTTCAGCAGCAGTCCGGAATGGGTGGTTTCCAGCGTCCCGGCCAGCCTAATTATGGCGGTGGAATTCCCGGTGGTGCAATCCCCGGTGGAGGAATGCCCGGCGGCGCGATCTCCGGAAACATGAACCGGATGGGCGGCGCAATGCCCGGTGGTTTCCGTCCCCAGCAGGGCGGTTTTGGTCAGCAGCCCGGCATGAACTCCGGCATGAACTCCGGCATGAATCAGGGCATGAATCAGCCGATGAATTCCGGCATGAACCAGGGCTTTCAGCAGCGCCCGGGTTTCGGCCAGACGCAGCCCACCGGCGGTTTCCAGCAGGGTGGTTTCGGCCAGCAGTCTGGCATGAATCAAGGGATGAACGCCGGCATGAACCAGGGAATGAACGGCGGCTTCGGCCAGCGTCCCGGTTTTAACCAGCAGTCCGGCATGAATGCCCCGATGAATCAGGGAATGAACGGAGGTTTCCAGCAAAACTCCGGTTTCGGCCAAAACCAGCAGGGCATGAACCAGCCGATGAATCAAGGCATGAATCAGCCCTTGAACCAGGGCATGAACCAGCCCATGAATCAGGGCATGAATCAGCCGATGAATCAGGGCATGAATCAGCCCATGAACCAAGGCATGAATCAGCCGATGAATCAGGGCATGAATCAGCCGATGAATCAGGGCATGAATCAGCCCATGAACCAAGGCATGAATCAGCCGATGAATCAGGGCATGAACCAGCCCATGAATCAGGGCATGAACCAGCCCATGAATCAGGGCATGAATCAGCCCATGAATCAGGCTCCTGCTCCGGCTCCTGCGCCGCAGCCGGAACCACCGGCCGCGCCAGCAGCACCTCCCACGCCACCGGCTCAGCCTCCGGTTCAGCTGACGCAAAAGCCAGCGGCCCCACCGCAGGCCCCTGAAGCACCAGCCGCACCGAAACCCGTCGCGAAGCAGCCGGTTCCGAAGCCGGGACTCGTTCAAAAGCCCACATCGCAGATTCCGCCGCGTCCTGCTCCGCCGCAGGGAGCCCCCCGTCCGACGGCCGCCCCGGTAAAACGTCCATCGGCGCAAGTCGCTCCGCGTCCGGTCCAGCGTCAGGCTCCGCCGCAGGAAGCTCCGAAAGCTCCACCGCAGGAACAGAAAGGGATCCGCGTGCGTCAGGTGGTCCAGCGTCAGAAAAACGCGGAGCCTGAGTACCGCTACAAACCGCCGGAAGCCCGGCCGAAAATTCGTCCTGAAATGGACCGTCCGGAACGGTGCTACTGGGGTTTCCCGGAGCAGCCGCCGTTCACGTGCGACGCCCGTCCAATGCGCCACGCACCGGTCATTGACGATAAAGGCCGCATGGTCATGGTTTCGCAGGGGAAACTTTACTGCCTCGACATTTCGCGGCCGGAACCTGAAATCGTGTGGGAATACATGATCCAGTCCCACGTTCCGGGCCCCATCGTGGTGGACCAGAACGGCGACTACCACCTGCACGCAATGGACGGCTACTTGCACATCGTGACGAAAGACGGCAAGCAGTCGTACCGCCCAGTCCAGGTCGGTGAACCGCTCGGTTATGCGGCCCCGGTCGTGGATGGGTGGGGCAATACGCTCATCAGCGGCTACAACGGCGGCCTGATTCGCGTCAATTCCCAGGGGCAGAAGGACTCGCGTATGTACTTCCGCTCCCGCGCCAAGCTGGACTCCGCGGGCGTCATCGCGGGCGGCGTCCTGTACATCGGCTCGGAGGACGGCTACCTGTTCGCGATCGACCTCGACGATGCGGGCGGACGTTCCCTCTGGGATCAGGGCAAAGAAATCGGTTACGCCGGCGGTTTCCTGAACTCCTCGCCCGCCATCGGGCAGGACGGAATCATCGTCGTGGCCACGCGCGCCGAGAAACTCCTCGGTTTCACCTCCACGGGTGAAATCGCCTGGACGTGCTACATGCCGGGCCAGCTGCTCGGCTCGCCGGTGATCGACTCGAAGGGGAACATTTACGTCGGTGCGAGTCTTTCGACCCGCCAGGGCGCGAAGGGCTACATGGTTTGCGTGGACGGCTTGACCCACAAGATCAAGTGGCAGTACGAGACCGACGACATGATCGAGTCCACGCCGTGCATCGGCGACGATGGAACGGTTTACTTCGGCAATAACGCGGGCTGGCTCTACGCCCTGAACTCCCGCGGCGACCGCAAATGGTCCGTTAAATTCGAGGCCGGGATCCGTTCCGCCGGAACGATCCTCGCGCCGAACCTTTTGGGTTTCGCGCTTGATGACGACGTGCTGGTCGGCGTTCGCTGCGAGTCGGAAGATCTTTGCGAGTCCGGCTGGCCGAAGCTGGGACACGACAATTTCCACAGTTTCCTCGGTCCCGTGGCCCCGCCGAAACCGGTTTCGGAAAATGCACCGGAGTGATTTTCAGATTTTTGCCGTAATTCGCTGCTGAATTTCCGAAAAGGGCCCGCCTGCGTGTTTCCCGGAGCGGTTCCTTTCGGGGCCTTCGATGGGAAATTCAAGTGAAACGTCAGCGGATGCAGTTTTGCGCCGCTGATGTTCATTTTAAATGGACGCTTAACCGGTCTTGATTTTTTATGAAAACGCCTCTTTTTTTCGTTCAGTGTACCACCTGCGGCGCCCGGATCCGGTTTTTCGACGAGTCCCGG
The DNA here is from genome assembly GCA_017447865.1 of Thermoguttaceae bacterium. GTDB lineage: Bacteria > Planctomycetota > Planctomycetia > Pirellulales > Thermoguttaceae > RGIG3701. Next base: position 45,727 of record JAFSMO010000046.1, on the reverse strand, counting down.
ATCGGTCAAATCATTCCGTGCCCGAAATGCGGCAGCATGGTGATGGTGGAACGAACTCCTGAAAAAAACGAGGCGGTTTCTGAAACAGATCCCGCGCCTGAGTCCGACTCTGATCTTGATTCCGCGCCGGTTTCCGAATCTTCACCCGTTTCTGATAATCCTGCTTCGAGCGAAGTCCCCGCTTCGGCAAAACCCGTTCCTCCGGTCCCGCCGCCAATTCCCCCCATTCCAGTCCCGCCGCAGCCGCCGGTCTTTTCGAAGCCGATGAGTGATGAGGACGATCTGACGTCCGACGAAGAATTTCAGTTTGAAGGCGAAGTCGGTACAACGATCAACTCCACCCATCTCGTTCTTCTTTCTGCAGGGATCGCCGCTGGAATTTTCCTTTGCGCGATCGTTTTGTTTTTCATGCTGAAACCTTCCACCTCGAAAACCTCGGCACGGAATTTGGAGCTTCCCACCGTTGAGAAAACGGAAACGGGAAAAGCCACGGCAGAAACAAAAGCCGAAACATCAAAAGCCGAAGAACCCGCCCCCGAAACTCCAACTCCGGAAGCCACCGAATCCCCGGAGGAAACGGAAGAGGCTGGGAACAAAATGGAAACTTCAGATGATCCGGAAGAAGACGAACCTGAAGACGGCCAGATTTCGGGACTAATGCAAAGTTCCATGGGGAAAAAACTCACGGGGACTCTTCCGGAAAAAGAAGCGAAAGAATCGTCTGACGTTCCCACGGAGTCCAAGACTGATGAGGAACTCCTTCCTTCACCTGAAGTTCCCGAAACGGCCGAGACGCCGGATTCTTCGGAGTTCAAAGAAGCAGACGACGAAAACGCTGAAATCGAAGCGGAAGACGCTCCGGGTGAAGAAGATCCGGACGCGCTTCAATTTTCGCGAAAAAAGCGGAAGCGGTCGTACTCCGGGGACCCCGTCCTCGATTTTGACGAAGTGACCCGCGAAGCAGAAAAGCCTGAAAACGACTTGGGCGAAAAAGCCGGGGCTGAAAAAAAGGCCGATACTGAGGAGCCGGTGAACGTGAAAACTCCGACGGACGAAGTCGTGGAGGAAACTCCCACCGCGCCGGAACTTCAAGCATTCCGCGTCAAAGCGCCGGCCATCGAGTATTTACCCACGGAAGCCGCTGGGAAACTCGCGATCCCGCTGGAATCCATTTCCATTCAGAAGAGGCCCGTGACGGCGCTCCTTCAAATGGCCACGCAAATGAGCGGCGAACGGCTTGCCGCGGACTGGCAGAAGCTACAGACGCTCGGCGTTTCGATGGAAATGCCCGTCACGCTGAAACTGGAAGGGACCACCCTGCGCGAGGCGCTCGATACGGGGCTCTATTCCGTGAATCTCGGCGTCATTCCCGCTGGTTTGGCTCTGAAAGTTGGAGGCTGGGAGGCCGCCAATATTGCGCGTCTCGCCGCCGAAAAGGGCGAAAAACCGGAAAAGTACGTCCTGAACCTGGAAGATTTGGCCGCGACGCTCAATGCCGCGACCGCCGGAAAGTCGGGGCTGACCGAGCTGGAGCGGCTGATTCCGCAGTTTGTTCACCCGGCGCTTTGGGAAGACGCAAACGGGCCGGGGCGCCTGGCGCCGAACGTCGCGAAAGCCCGGGTCACCATTTCGCAGCAGTTCCCGTCGGTCATTCAGGAAGTAGAACTCTTTTTCGATAAAATCCGGCTTGCGCGGAACATGGAAACCCGGACGATGCCGACGAATCCGTCCCAGCGCCGAATGAAACTTTACGACGGAACGGAGATTTGCGACGGCGAGCCGCTCGAGCGCTACAAAGTCTCCGAAAGGGCGCGGTTCACGCCGATCGACTGCGATTTGAGCGACGGCACCACACTCCGCCAGGCCCTTCAGGAAGTCATGCGCTGCGCCGGCTCCAAAATCATTTTCGACGAGGAAGCGATCGCGAGGGTCCCGATCACGAGCGTGCTTCAGGACGCGGACGTTCCGGATTTTGAGGGGAAGAAACCCGACCTTCCGAAATCCATCCTGGATATGCCGTGCATTTACCGGTTCGAAGGGATCACGATGGAAGAAGCCGTGGGGACGATTTTGAAAAACGTTCCGCTTCTCTGCTACCCGGTCGGCGCGAAGGAGTTTTTCCTGACGACTCACGACGAAGCCCAGCGCAAAATGCTCGTGGATTTCTTCCCGGTCGGGGACCTCATCACCAACCCGGGAGCCGCCGGGACCGTATTGAACGGGATCTGCGACACGATCGAGCCGAATTCCTGGATGCGCAAGGGCGGGGCCGGGGCCATTTACTTCGACGTGCCCTCCGCGACGCTGATCGTGCGGCAAAATCCTTACGTTTTGTACCACATCGAAATGTTTCTGAAGCGTTACCGGGCGACCCAACATTCAGATGACCGCCAGAAGGGAAGAGACCGGGAATGAACGCGCGCCAGATTTTGCTTTTTGGGGTGATTTTGGGGCTGATTTTCGCTCCTGTAACCGTTTGCGGGGCGGAAAATGAAAAAATATTTGAGCCGACTGAATTCCAGACCGTCTTTTTGCCTGAACTCACGCCGGAAGAGGAGACGCTTCTGGAAGAAACCTTCAATGAACTGCAAAACGGCGCCGAAAATCCACGGGCCTCTTTTGAAGTTTTTCGCGGTTTTCTCGTCATGAAATCCGAAAAATTCCTGCGGGAAAAAGAGGAGTACATTCTTCCCCCCGCCAATATGGAAAACATTTCCACGTGGGTTGGACCCACGAAGACCCAGTCGTATCAAGATCCACGGCACAAAGTTTCAGAAAGGATCCGGGATTTTTTGAAAGCGCTTCCGCCTGAAACGCTCCTCGCCTGGCGGGCCTGGGTCGATGAAAACGTGGAAGCGGTCCTGAATTCCATCCGAAAATCGAAAGATTTGCCCACGCCGGAGGATCTGAAACGCCTGATCCGGGAAAACCCGTTTTCTTCCTACGAGGCCGAATTTTGGGAACTGCTCGCGCAAAACGCCTGGCAGACCGGAAACGCAAGCAGTGCGGCCGCATTTTGGCAAAAGGAGCTTCAGGTTCACTATGATGGGACGGAACTCCGCCCGAAAACGTTCTTTTTGAAGGAAATCCCGTCGGTCGAAACGCTCATTGGTTTCCACACAGCCGCCCAAAAGGCCGTTCCAGATGAAAGTCCAGAGCAAAATCTCCCGGCCGAAGAAGCAGAAGACCAGAAAAAGGCCCCCCAATGGCGGGTTTCCATGACGCGAATCGTCTCGCCCGAAGGGGAAACCGTCTTCGAGGACCCGCTTCCGGAGGAGCAGCGCGGAATGCTTTTCCCCGACCGGAACCGCGATTTGGACGTGGAAAACGAGGAAACGCCGCAATTCCTGACGTTCTCGCCGGACCAGAACTTCCTGATCGCGCGGCTTGGAACCAGAGTTTCCGTTTGGCCGGAGGAGGAACGCGAGGTGCGCCCGCAGCCGTTCCTCGTGGTCTTGGACCTTTCCCGCGGCGGGCAGCTGGTCTGGATGAAGGCCCCAAATTCCGTGAATTCGGCGTTCATCGGAAACCCGCTGGCGGACGCCGAGCGCGTGTACATTCCCACGCTTCGGCTCGGGAAAAACGCACAGATCTCCGTGGACGTTTACTCGCTTTCCGACGGAACTTTGCAAAAAATCATTCCGCTTTTTGAGGTGAGCCTCGCCGAAATCCAGACGCCCGAAAACGAAACCATTTTCCTGCCGATCGAGTGGACGTCAGAGGGAAATATCCTGGCGGGCGGGATCAAGTCTGGAGTTCAGATGCGGGTGGATTGATCGGGTCGTTTTCGTAAATGCGGCTCATCCCTTTGATCTTTTCGCGAACTTCCCGGCGGAGGGATTCCGGCTCCATGACTTCCACTTCCGGCCCGTAGCCAAGGATCCACCATACAATTTCCATCGTGCCGGCGACTTTAACGAAAAACTCGATCGACCCGTCGTCATTTCTCTTGATATTTTGCGTTTTATGCCAGTTGACGGCCGAAACATTCCGGGCGACTTTTCTCGTAAAGTGCAGATGAATCTCCAGGTCCTCCGGGCCGCGGATCATATTCCACGCATTCCCCCGGTACATGTTGTAGTCCCAGTTTTCCGGAGTGAAAAACTTCAGGTTCCCCTGAATTTCCAGCGAAATGATGCGTTCAAGGTGGAAAGATCGAATCTCATGACTGTGAAAAGAGGAACGGCCCGTCACATACCACGCGCGCCGCATGAAGTGGACCAGGTACGGCTCGACAAACGTCTGAATTTTCCCGCCATCGAAAATACTGTCGTAAACCAGTTTCACGGAATGATGCGTATGCTGAGCTTGCAAAAGCGCTGTGAAAATCTGACCGTTCGTACGATACACGCAAGGAGCCAGTTCCATGTGAAGCATTCGGGCGTGCTCGCTAATGTCTTCATCAAAGAGGCCGTAACCAAGGCACCTCAGTTTCTGCATCGCGGCCGTGGCCGTTTCCAAATAGGGAATCGCGCGTTCCGAACCGTAACCAAGCTGGCAAAGCAGGTAAAGAGAAAGCGCCTCAATGTACGTCAAATCGAGAGAGCGGAAATAGATCGTCCCATCAGGGATAAAACGAAACTGGCCGTCTTTATTCGTTTGGATCGCGTTTCCGAAAAACTGCCGAATGTCCTCCAAATCCCGGTAAAACGTCCGTTTCGAATAGTCCGGATGAAGTTTCAGAAGTTCCTCCTGCGAGCACCAGCGATCCTGAAGGGTCTTTAAAATGGTCAAAATTCGCTCGACCCGATTGGAGGAATGCTCTGATTTCTTTTCGGCGGAGGGTTCTTCGTCAAACATCATTTCACCCCTTCCACGGAGGAAATACGAATCAGGAGTGCTGCGTTCCCCGGCACAAACCGGAACGCGAACACTCCTTCAGTCCATTTTCAAAAGCCGGCCGACGGCAAAATCTCACGAAACCGCCTGAGAAAACCATTCCGCTATCAAGGCGTTTTACGTTTTACGTTTTACTTCCCCAGCTGGCGAAGCAGCCAGATCACCGCGCCTTTTTGGGCGTGCAGCCGGTTTCCCGCCTCCTGAATGATGGCGCTCTGAGGACCATCGATCACTTCCGGCGTCACCTCAAACCCGCGGCGGGCCGGGAGGCAATGCATGAAGTACGCCTGCGGGCAGTGCCGCATCAGCTCGGAATTCACCTGGTAGGCGGCAAAATCACGTTCGCGCTGGACCTTTTCGTCTTCCTGGCCCATGCTGACCCAGACGTCCGTATAAACCGCCACCGCGTCCTCGACCGCTTTGACCGGGTCTTCCGTCACTTCGAAGTCGGCGTCCGGCGCGTTTTCGCGGATCTGCTGCATGATCGAGTCGTTGAACTGGTATGCTTTCGGCGTCGCCATGGAAAATTTCATCCCGAGTTTTCCGCAGATGAATGCCAGACTGAGCGCCACGTTGTTCGCGTCCCCGACCCAGGCGAATTTCTTGCCCGTCGTATCGCCGATCAACTCGCGCAGCGTCATGATGTCGGCCAGCGCCTGGCACGGGTGGCAGTAGTCCGTCAGGCCATTAATGACCGGAACGGAGGCGTAACGGGCGAACTCGACGACGTCCTCGTGATGCTTGGCCCGGATCATGACCAGATCGACCATTTCGCTCATCACGCGGGCGAAATCGCGGATCGGTTCACGCTTTCCGAAATCAACGTCGCCGGCGAGGTAAATCGCATGGCCGCCCAAATGTGTCATGAGCGTTTCAAAACTGACGCGCGTACGAAGAGACTGTTTCTGGAAAATCATTCCCATGACGCAGTTCGGGTAAAGCGGTTCACGAATGCCGCGCTTCATATCCTCTTTCAGGGTTTTCCCGATCGCGAGGATTTCTTCGATCTCGCTGGTACTCAGATCTTTCAGGGTAAGTAGGTGACGCATTGCAGTCCCTTTCGTTGAATTGGAAGTTTAAAATAAATATTGGAGGGACGGAAGTACGCCCTCCATCTTGGCCGCGTTCCCGGAGCGAAAAACGCCCCTTCCGCGGTTTGCTTTTTGGAATTGATCCCTCAAAAAACGGAGGAATATTTCTTTTTTCGGCTCTTTCGAGGAATTAACCCACCATTTTTCCGCACTGAGAGGAAAAACGCGCAAAAAATTCACTAAAGGCTCAAAATCACGTCGCTCATCACGTCGCAACCCTGATTCACCAAGTCTTCAGTGAGCGTGATGGCCGGGAGCAGACGCAGGACCGTGCCGTGAGTACAGTTGATCAAAAGGCCGTTTTCCATGCACTTCTGAACGATCTGCGTGCCGTTAATATTCAACTCGACGCCGATCATCGCCCCGCAGCCGCGCACGTCCGTAATGACGTCGGTCTTTTCTTTCAGGTCGAGGAAACGCTTCCGGAAAATTTCGAAGTTCTTCTTCGCGTTTTCGAGCAGATTCTGCTCTTCGATCTGGTGGATCGTCGCGATTCCCGCCGCGGCAGCGACCGGGTTTCCGCCGAACGTGGCGGCGTGCATTCCCGGACGCAGGTACGGTGCGAATTCCTTCTTCGTGACCAGCGCCGCCCCGGCGATCCCGCCGCAGATGGTCTTGGCGAGCGTCATGAGGTCCGGCGTCACGCCGAAGAGCTGGTACGCGAACCACTCGCCGGTTCGGCCGCAGCCGGTCTGGACTTCATCGAAGTGGAGCAAAATGTCCTTTTTGTCGCACAGTTCGCGCAGCCCGACGAGGAATTCCCGCGGCGGAACGTTCACGCCGCCTTCGCCCTGGATCGGCTCGAGCATGATGGAAACGATCTCGTCGTCATTTTCGACGATTTCCTTCACCGCGTCCAGATCGCCGTACGGCGCGTAAACGAAACCCGGGAGCAGCGGGCCGAGTCCCTGCTGGTACTTCGGCTGGGCGGTCGCCGCGACGGAGCCCATCGTCCGGCCGTGGAAACCGTTGAAGAACGTCACGATCTTGTAGCGTTTGCTCTCGTTTCCGTACATGCGGGCGAGCTTGATGGCGGCTTCGTTCGCTTCCGTGCCCGAGTTGCAGAAGAAGCACTTCCCACCGAAACTGCGCTCGGAAAGGAGGCGCGCCCACTCGCCCTGCTCGCGCGAGTACCACGAGTTCGGAATGTGGATCAGCGTGGCGACCTGCTTCTGCACGGCCTCCACGACGTATTTCGGGCAGTGGCCCAGCATGCCGCAGCCCCAACCGGGGAAGAAATCCAAATATTTCTTGCCGTTTTCGTCCCAGATCCAGGAATCTTCGCCCTTAACGAGCGTGACGGGGTAGCGCGTGTAATTCGGAATGACGTATTTTTCAAAGGTTTCAAAAGTAGTCATGAGTATTTAAATGAAAATGATTTTTTGAGGCTTTCTTGTTTTTGGGGGTTGACACGTTTATTTTTTTCTCCTTGAACGCACGATCTCCGTACCGACGCCGCCGGTCGTGAAGATCTCGAGCAGGAGCGAGTGGCGCTCGCGGCCGTCCACGATATGGACCTTCTTCACGCCTTTTTCCACGGTTTCAAGGCACGCCTGAACTTTCGGGATCATGCCGCCCTGGATCACGCCCTTTTTGAAGAGGTCTTGCGCCATTTCCACCGTCAGCGTCGGGATGAGCGATTCCGGATCGTCGCGGTCCGCCAGAACACCGTTGATGTCGCTCAGGTAAACGAGTTTTTCCGCCTTGAATTCCTGCGCGATGACCATCGCCACCGTGTCGGCGTTCACGTTGAGTTTCTGCCCATCGTCGGTCAGGCACATCGACGGAATGACCGGGATCGTGCCCTGATTCAGAAGGTCCAAAATCGTTTCTTTATCGATCCGCGTCACGGTCCCAACGAAACCCAGATCGAGCAGATTCCCCTCGTCGTCCTTGAGCTTGAGCGGCTCGCCGAACGCGATGCACTTCGTTTTGAAATTGAGAGACTGGGCCTTCCCGCCGAGGATCGTGATCTGCTCCACGAGCGACTCGTTCACTTCGGTTGCGAGGATCTTCTCGACCACTTCGAGCGTCTTTTCGCACGTGTAACGCCGCCCGAGCACAAACCGGGACTGAAGCCCCGCCTCGAGCATGGCGCGGTTAATGGCCGGCCCGCCGCCGTGGACCACAATCGGTTTGATCCCGACCGTTTCGAGGAAAACCACGTCTTCGAGAAGGTGCGACATTGCAAGGGGGTTGGTCATCAAACTCCCCCCGAGCTTGATCACAAATATTTTATCGCGAAATTCGCGAATCCAATGCAGCGCCTCGATGAGGACGTCCGCCTTTTCAACCGCGTTAAGCACTTTAAATCCTTTCAATTCATACAAAATTTGGATTGAACTATTCCTTATTGTACCACTCCTGCGCGTAAAGTCAAGGGGGGAGTTCGGTCAAATTTTGGAAAGGAGGATGGAAGAGTTAGGAGTTAGGAGTGTGGAGTGTGGATTTGAAATGGGAGGCGGTAATGGAGCGCGTAGCGCGGAATTACGCATAAATGGGAGGCGGTAATGGAGCGCGAAGCGCGGAATTACGCGTTTTTTTGGGGGCCGTGGCCATTTAACCGGCGCGTAATTCCGGCCTCCGGCCTCCATTACCGCCTCCCGTCGTCCGTAGTGGTGTAACCCGGCGCGTAATTCCGGCCTCCGGCCTCCATTACCGCCTTCCATTTGCGCCGAAAGCGTCATTTAAACAAAGCCGTGAGAGTGAGGGCCGACCACGACTCGTAGCCTTCCAGGTCCTTCAAGAGTTCCTCGACCGGATAGAATCCCGTTTCCAAAACCTCGTCCTCATTCGGGAAAACCTTCGGCTCCGCGACGTCGATCATGTGCACGACGCCAAGGTGAACCTTTCCGACGTCGTTCGAATCGTCATTGATCAGGCCGACGATGGTCTCCTTGAGGATCTCGGTCTCAATGCGCACTTCCTCGCCGCGCTCGCGCATCATTCCCGTGTGATAAACGGCCGAATTATTCTCGGCCCCGGCACAGTCCACGTCGGAAAGATGGCCGCCAACGCCGACGCTGTGCTTGAGATGGAGCCGCCCCTCACCCATTCCCGAGCCTCGCGTGTAGCGGAAGATCATGGTCTTTCCCTCCGGCGAGATCCAGCGGAAGAGCATGTACGGGATCAGCTGTTTGAACGCCGGATCCCCCTCCGTATCCGGCCGGAAGCGGAAACGGACGACCGCTTCGTCAAGGATCTGCGGAATGTACCGCGCGACGTCCGAGGTGAAGCCCTGGAAGTAGCCGAGCTGGTGGAAGAAGGAAGTCGGAATGACGAGAACGTTTTCGTTGGTCATGGGTTTTCTCTGGATTCAGGTGTAAATTTTACGTTTCCGGGAGCTGGGAATATTCAGCTCTTTCCGGTATTTATTGATCGTCGTGCGGGCGACGTTGAGCATTCCCGCCAGCTGATCGTCCGAAAGGGGGTTTTGTTTGTCCTCTCCATCGATCAACGCCAGAAGCTCGTGCTGCACCGCGTCGCGGGAGGCGCTTTCCTCGTCGGTTCCTTCGGCCGCAGCCTGGGCCTGGGTCTGCGACGGCGCCACGCTCGCGCTGAAAAAGTCGGAAAGCGGGAAAAGCCCGCGCGGCGTCTGGATCCACTTCTCCCGCACCGCCCGGCTGACCGTCGAGGGGTGGCGCCCGATCGTCTCGGCGAGCTGCTTTTCCGTCAGGGGCTTCAGAAACCGGGGGCCTTTTTCGAGGAATTCCGACTGCGCCTGAACCAGCGCGTTTCCAACGGCCAGAAGCGTTTCGCGCCGCTGCTCGAGCGCATCCAGAAGCCACCGGGCCGCGTTGAGTTTTTTGTGAACGAATTCCCGCTCCGAGTCCGTGGCGCAGCGTTTCCCCAATTGAGTGTTGATGGTGAATTCCGGCAGACCGTGCTCGTCGAGCGTCACGTACCACTCCCCTTTTTCGTTTTTCGCGCAGTATAGATCCGGTTTGACGGCGGTGCCGCGGGGACTGAAATCCCTGCCCGGATTGGGGTTCAAACGCCGCATCTGGCGCAGGACTTTGTAGATCTTTTCCATGCCCCAGCCCGTTTCGTTCGCGATTTTGGGCAGTCGGTTCGCTTCCAGTTCTTTCGAGTACCGCGTGAGCAGGATCCACATGGCGGCGTAGTCCGGAATTTCCTCCTCATCGTCCTCGCCCTGCTCCTCCGTGGGATCGGCTTCCATCTGCTTCAGCTTCGCGTCGATCTGAAGGAGGAGGCACTCTTTCAGACTCTGCGCCCCAACGCCCGTCGGTTCGAGCGATTGAACGATTTTCAACGCCGCCCGACCACGTTCCAGCACTTTCGGTTCCAGGCCAAAAAGGTCCTCGATCGGCGTAACGAGAAAGCCCTGCTCGTCCAGCGCGTAAATGACCCGGTCCACGTCCTGCACCTGCGCTTCCGTCAGCGGGAGAACGGAGAGTTGATCGTGCAGAAATTCCGGGAGGGTCTGCGGATTCGCCGGAATATTCTCGATGAATTCCTGATGCCGGTCGCTTATTTCCTCCTGCGCCGAGCGCGACGGGCGGCCGTACTGTTCATCGTAGTACGAAATATCGTCCCGCATTTCGTCCAGTCGGGCGAAGCGGTCCGAATCCTCGTCCCGGCGTTCCTCCTTTTTCTCGGAGAACTCCGCCGGTTCCGCCGTATTTTCCTTGATCTCCAGGCACGGATTTTCCTCGTACTTCTGCTCCAGGAACGTTTCAAGGTCCTGACGCTGAAGCTGCAGAATCGTCATGGCCTGAATCTGGCGCATCTGCTGAAGCTGCTGCGTCGAGGTGGTCTGAAGGATGTCTGTAGTCTGGGAAAGGAAAGGCATCGGGCGCGGTTTCGTGTGAGGAATAAAGGAAAGGCTCCCCACGATCGTGATGAAGCCTTAAAGTTTAACGAGAGCAAACGCTCAATTCATTTCGGGCGGAAAAATGGTTCCGCACTTCATCGGGTCAATCGGCTCAGGCCCGTTTTCCCTTCGGACGGAAAGCCGCGGCGCTCCCCAAAACTCCCATCAGGAGCAGGAGCCACGCGGAGGGTTCCGGCACGGCGCCGCCTTCCGAAGCTCCCATGATGCTCAGCATGTAACCGCCTGCGATGGGGGTCGTGACGAGGGAATAGTTGCCGGAGGCCATGTTATTCAGGGAGGTGATCAGCGCCTCGCTCGTGAGGATCTTCAGCACGTCGAACATCACCGGGTCACCGCCCAGAGCCTCTTCAACTTCCTGCATCGTCTCTTCACTTCCGATCAGATCCAGCGTCAGCGGACCGGTAATGTCGCCGACCAGTTCCAGGATCTCGCCGTTCAGAACGCTTTCCCGGATCGTCGAGTCGTTCAGGTCAAGCGCGTAGGAGGCGCTTCCCGTCAGGGTGATCGGCGCGTTGATCCTTCCCATGCCGCTCAGCGTGGAACCGTTGGCGAGCGTGATCCCGCCGGTGGAGGTGAGCGTCCCGTTGACCACGAGTTCCGCGCCGTCTTCCACGGTCACGGCCTGGGTGGCGGTGACTTCACCGGTCGAGCCGATGATCAGTTTTCCGGCGGAAACGGTCGTCGTGCCCGAAAAAGTGTCCCTGCCGGTAAGGGTCCAGGAACCAGCGCCCTCTTTCACGACGGAAAGGGTCACGGCGGGGTCACTCGGCCGGTTGCCGTAGATCCAGCCTGAGAACGTCGCGTTCTCGCCGGCGGGCGTGGCGTTTCCGACTTTCAGAGTGATGTTGGTATTTTGGTTCGCCGCTGCCGCGCGGAATTCGCCGTTTCCGGAAAGTTCACCCAATTCGAAAATGCCCGAATCGGTCGCCTCGGAAATGAAGCAGAAGCCGCCGCAGTTCGCGATCAGGGAGGGGTCCGTTGCGGCATTCGTGACCACGTACTTGGCCAGCGCACTCGTGGACGCGCCGTTTTTCAGCCCGACGTACGATTTATTGTCGGAAATGATGGTTCCTTCAAAGGCCGTATTGTCGCCCTCGAGCCAGAGCTGGTTTCCGATGCTCCCGTGCCCATTGGTACTGAGCGTCCCGGCCCCGGAGAGGCTCCCGCGAATGTAGAGTTTCCCGCTCGGGGTCGCGTAGGAGGTCACGCCGTCCGCCACCTCAACGCCCTGAAGCGCGAAATCGGTTCCGGTGTAAGTCCCGCCATTGAGGATCACGGCCTGGCCCATGCTCCGTTTGAGGGTCCCGCCCTCGTTGATCTTGACTTCCACTCCATCCTGGAAATTGCCGGATCCGGCGAGCGTCCCGCCGTTGTTCACGTCAACCGAAGATTTGTAGTTTCCATTAATGGTGAGCGTTCCGCCGTTCACGTTGGTCGGGCCGGTGAAATCCTGATTGGCCGTAATGGTCCACGTGCCGGTACCGACTTTCGTCAGGGCGATCTGCTCTTTGATCCCCTCTGAAGGTTTGTTGGCGGAACTGTTCGGATTGTCCTTGATGAGCCCGTTGAACTCCGCGTTCGTGTTCCGTCCGCCGACTTCCAGCGTGATGTTCGGGCAGGTGTTGGCGTTGAGCGTACGCACCTCGCAGTTCCCCGTGGAGGTCAGCTCGCCGAACTTGAACGTCGCAGTATCGCCCGTGGCCAGGAAGACGAAATTCCCGCCGTTGGTGGACTTGTATGTGGCCGAGGCGCTGGTCGAGTCCGGCGTACGGAACGCGACGTAGCCGCCTTTATTGGCGATGATGGTCCCGGAGAAAACTTTCCCTTCGGTGTTCGCGCTGCCGGAGAAATGGAGCTGATTATTGGCGGAGTTATTCGCCTCGTAGGTGACGGTCCCCGAGCCGGTGATCGGGCCGGTGACGTTGATCGTCCCGGTGAGCTGAATGGTGGAACTCGTCCCCGCGGCAAAATCGACGCCGCCCAGCACGAAGTTGGAGCCGGAAATCTTGCCGCCTGCGAAGTTGAGCTGGCTGATCGTCACGGCCTTCATGGACGCCGTCGAGGAAACGGTCCCGCCCTGGAGCGTGATCTTCGAGATCGTCGCGTTCCCTGCCGTGTTACCGAGCTGGAGGGTCCCAGCCTCGACCGTGATCGGGGAGGTGTAACTGTTCTGAATGGCCAGCGTACCTTCCTTCAGCGTCGTGGTGCCGGAGAAGGACTGGGCTTTTGAAATGGTCCACGTGCCGGAGCCGACCTTTTCGAGGTTGATCTTCTTGCCCCCATCATCCGAGAAAGACCCCGTGTAGGTCCCGGTCATGGCCTCGCCGCCAACCTGGAGCGTCGCGTCTTTCGGCATTCCGGTGCTGACTCGTATGACCGCCCCCGAGTTCGTCGAGGTGATCATCCCCATCGGAAAAACGTTCGTGCCGTCGCTGGTGGTCGAGAAGACGAAGCCGGTGCCTGACGTGCCCAATTCGTACGTGGCTTTCGGACTCGCGCCCAGGGGCGTACGGAAATTGATCCAGCTGGACGAAATCGTCACCTTGCCGGAAAAATCAGACGCATCGCCGAAGAAGTGCAGCTGCTCGCCGCCGGTCTTCGTGATGGAGCCGTCGCCCGTAATTGGCCCGGTCAGGATCAGTCGGGAACTGGATGCGATCTCGTTAGTTCCGCCTATGATCACCGCGTTGGGGAGTGTCGTCTCGCCGCCCGAGACCGTGAGCTTTCCGCTGTCAAACGTCACGGTCCCAGAAGGAAGCGTTGATGGCGTGATCGTCAACGGATTATCCGCGTCGATCGTCACTTGCCCGCTCGCGGCGGAGCCGATCACGAAGGAAGCCAAAATCAAAACGGCTAAAATGCGATTCGTCTTAATCATTTTTTCAGTCCAATATTTATAATATTCAAAACGAATGAAATCGATTTACTGTCTGCAATTTCCGAGCACCATCAGGGCGTAGCCCGTCACCAGGACCGGACTGTTCTCCATCCAGCGGCGGTTCGTGTTGGCCCAGGACCCGTCCTCGGCCTGGCGTTTGACCAGTTCCGTGACGATTTCCTGCCGCCAGTTGTGTTCCGTGCCGTTCGCGTCGGCGATCGTGTCCGCGCCGTAGGCCAGCAGCGCCTTGGTCATGCACATATAGTAGTAGTACAGACCGGCGTCACCCTGGCCGGGATTTTCCGTCACGCTGTACCGCTGGGTCAGCCACGCCAGAGCGGTCTGGACGCGCTGGTCTTCTTTCGTCAGGCCGGCGTAGATCAGGCTCTTGAACCCGGTGTACGTCATCGAGCCGTACGTGCTGAGCGACTCTTTGGAACGCCCCATCGGCCCCTCGGCTTTAGGGTCCTGCGAGTCGATCACGTACACGAAGCCGCCATCGCTGTTCTTGGCGAAGGGGAGCGCATTGTGCTCGGACTCCAGCCCCTGGCAGCGCGAGACGAAAATGGTCGCTTTCTTCACGGCCTCATCGTCCGGCCCCGCGCCCAGTTCGTGCAGGGCCTCGAGCATGAACCCCGTGTTGGAAAGGTCCGGCCGGGACATTTTGCCGCCGTAGCCCGAGCCGCCGTATTTGATGTCGGACGGGTCAAGGCCTTCCGATTCGTCCCACTGGTACTTGCGGATGTAACGTTCCGCGTACTTCAAAATCTCGTCCAGATCCGTGCGGCCGGCCTTCTTCGCCTTCGCCAGCGCACAGACGCCGATGCTCGTTTCGTAGTTCCCGAAACCCATCCCCGGGTTCACGATCGCGCCGTCGGGCTGGGCCTGGGACTTGAGGTAGTCGATCGCTTTGGCGAGCATGGGATCATCGATCGGCAGACCGTTCCCGAGCATTCCAAGGATCGCGATGCTGGTCAGGCCGGTGCCCATCTGACTGCTGAAGGAGCCGTCCTCCGCCTGCACGGTGCGCAGGTAGTCGATCCCCTTCTTGGCGGCAGCGTCGAGCGTCTCATCCGCCCGAACGGCCCCCACGGCGGCCAGTAATGCAGCAAACCCCAGCACGAACGCCGGGCACAGGTTGAAAATCTTGGTCTTCATCATCGAAAAGGACTCCAAATCAGGTCTTGAAGGAAAGTCTGCCTCTAATCATCCTATAGAATACACCAAAAGACGAAAATTTCAACCCTTTTTTGGAAAAAAACCGAGAAAAAATCGAAAATCGGGAAAAAACTCCCCCCCCCCGGTTGAAATGTTGAGTGGGGATGGGTATAATAGTGAAGTGGTGCGGAGAGACCGGGGACCCCCAAAAACCGATTGGCGAGCGGGGGCAGTTATGCCCCCGAAAAAAAACTGATTGGCGAGCGGGGGCAGTAATGCCCCCGTAAAAACGCCACCCACGAAATCAGAAATTCACCCTTTTATACGGGGGCATAACTGCCCCCGCTCGCCTGATTAAAGGCCCCACGATGATGGACGAAGAATGGACTTTTGCTGAGGACTCCAACCCGAAGGAGGAGCCGGAACTCACGTTTGCCGACGAGGATTTCTCTTTTAAAGAGGTGGAACCCGAACTCACTTTTGCGGATGAGCCGGAACTCCAGATCGACGACGCTGGAAGCGCCGTCCCCGCAGAGGGGCCGGACCCGCAGAATTTGTGCGTCTTTTTTGCCGCCCAGTCGGGAAATACCGCGCTGGTGCGCTTCCTGCTCGAAACGTTTCACCTCTCGCCGGGGATCCTGGACCCGGACGGGAACACGCTCCTCCATCACGCGGCAGAGAGCGGGTCGCCCGAACTCGTCGCGTTTCTTCTGGAAGCCGGGCTCGACCCACGGGCGCAAGGGGCCGCGAGGCTGACCGCTCTGGAACGGGCCGCGTGGCAGGGCGATCTGGAAATCGTGCGTCTGCTGGTCGAGGCGGGGGCCGACGTCAACTCGGAAGGGGGCCGCTGGAGCGCGCCGCTGGCCGATGCAAGAAAGCCGGTCTGCGAGGCGGTTTTCCTGTACGGCCCGCCCCTGTACGCCGCCGCAAGCCGGGGACATTTGCCGGTCGTGCGGTACCTCGTCAGCCAGGGCGCCGACCCTAACGGCCGCGACTGCAACGGACGAACGGTCCTCCATGCTGCCTCGCGAGCCGAAAACCCCGACTGCATGCAGTTCCTGCTCGGACTCGGAGCGGAATGATGCGGGCGAAATGGTAGGCGGTAATGGAGGCCGAAGGCCGGAATTACGCATCCGGGCGGCGCGGATTGAGAATTAATGTAAAAAGAGAGATCGAAATGGAACGTTTATTCATTTTTTTCTGCGACGGGTTGATTTACGCCCTGATGATACTGGTTTGCCACGGGTGCGTCTTTTTATTCACCGAAAACGCGAACGACAGCCCGCGGACACGGTATCCCGACGGTTCCACATGTCTTCATCAGGCCTCCATCGAACAGGCCGCAAGTCTGATCCGGCGCGGCGCGGATGTGAACGCTCAGACGAAGCATGGCAGGACACCGCTCCACCATGCTTTATATTACCATACGGAATCTTTCGATCTGGAGCAGCTGCAAATGACCCAGTTGCTGCTTATGAACGGCGCGGAGGTGAACATTCAGGACGAAGACGGGAAAACGCCTCTGCATATCCTTTTCGAAGGGAATCACTACAAACCGCACAACCACCCCGTTTCTCAGGAAGTCCTTTTGACCCTTCTGCGGGCGGGGGCCGACATTCACCTCAAGGACAAACAGGGCAAAAGCGCGTTGGACTGCGCCCCGAATGAAGCGACCCGCGAGTTCATGCTGCGCTGGGAGAATGACTACGGAGATGAGGAATTCCGGAAAATGTTGAGTTTATAAAACGGTCCGCGGCCGTTTAAATGCCGTGAACCGCAGGAAGGGAAACCCGATACATCATGAACGAAATCTTAAAAACCCGCATATTCCCGAGACTTTTTAACGTCGGGGTACTGATCTGGCGAGGCGCGCTGTTTTTCTTCCCGTTCGCTCTTTTTGCGTACGTAGGAATTATTGTCTTTGCCTGGTGGTTAGGAGAATCTGTCAGCGGTCTGGAAGGTCATTTCCTTTGGGGGTCGGGAGAGTTTCTTTGCGACTTGGCAGGCCGTTCCCTTTGGGCGGTGATGCTGATATGCGCCGGGATTTCTTTCGTCGTCCCGTTTGTCCTCGCGCCCTATACCCAAAAAGAAAAATTTGCCCTTCTTCTGATTCTTTTTAATTATTACTGGCTTTGGTTGACCGGGTTCTCACCCAAGAAACGAAAAGAGTGCTTCAACGCCTGGCGGGAGGCGCCCACACGCGTGACATTTGGCTGGATGGACGGGCTGTGCATGTTCTTCTCGGCAATGGCGATCGGTGCCATCGCGTGGTTTACCCCACCGGACCTTTTCATCGACGACCTGAACGACTTCGCGTTTCCCATGGTGTGGCTGACGGTTGGTTTCGTCCAGTTCCCGTTTTTGTATTTTATCGGCTTTCGCTCGGGCGAGACGCTTCAGGCCGCCTGCGAAGAACGGATCTACCCGTTTGTACTGCTTCACGGAGTTTTCAATTCCCTGCTCACCCAGTGTGTCATGCTGGGGTTTGGTCTGACGGCGGTGCACTCCGTGCCGGAATTCCTCGGGCTGGTGGTCCTCGTTTTACTGTACGGCATTTATTTTTTGCTCGGTTCCGCGACGTCGCTCACTCTTTTGATGACATTGGCAGGAATCGTGAAACTGGCGTCCATGATCGTCAGGCGGTTTTCGAGGCGCTGACCCACTGAGAATCAAACCAATAGGAAAAACTCATGAATCTGAAATCTTTTTTACTCCTGGCCTTAACCCTGTTCCCCGGCTTTGCGCTTTGGGCGGCGGAGCCTCCGAAGGATGTCATGGAGGCCGTCGAAACGCTGCGCCGACCGGAGGCGGTGCCGGAATCGGCGTCGCTGGACGATCTGTTTTCCTGCCTTCAGAAAGACGGACTGCAAAGTCTCGGTAATGCCGCGAAAATCAAAGGCGCTCAGAAGGTAATCGAATCCGAGCGCAGCGATCTTCTGTTTTGGGCGGGGTTTCTGTATCAGGAACAGGTGGCCAGAGACGAGCGATACAGTCTGGCGGTCCTCACGCGGATACTGGAACGGCCCGATATTACGCCGGAACAGGTGGACGAGGCGTTGAAACTTTTTGTCGTCAGGAAATTCCGGTATCGGTGTTATACGATTGCTCTGCCCAACGGCGGGAATTTGTGCCAGTACCTGTTCCCGGATCCCGAGGAGGAGGAAATCCAATTCGCGGTCCTGCCCGCCAAGTTTCAGGCTCGCGCGCTGCAATATCTGGATTGGGGGCGCACCCAATTTTACGAAGATATGATTTCGCACCAGCCGCTCGAGGAAAGAATCAGGACCCGGCTGGAAGCCGCTCTGAAGAACCAGGTTCTCGACGCGCAAACCTTTTGGTGGGCGGTGGACGGTTACCTGCGGCCATCACCGCCTTTGGGGGAAGTCCGAAATCTTTCGAAGAGTGAACTTGACGAGCTTGCCGACCAGGTTCGCGGCTTCGATTCCCCGCGTTTTACCGAAGAAGTCCGGGCGCAAACGCTCGAAATGCTGAAACTGTACGCTCTTTCCCTCGAGTGGGATGAGGCCATCAAAAAAGTACTGCTCTCGGATTCGTGGGATGGATCCATGGATTCCCAGCTCACCCGAACCATCGAAGAATTCCGCTCGCTGCGAAAATGGCCCCGGCTCCCCGACTGCCGGGCGTGGCGATGTTTCGAGGTGGTCAGCGCCATCCTTCGGGAAAAGAAGCCGGAACGTTATTCGGAATTCATTCGCGAATTGCGCGCCACGGCGGGGACGGTCGAGACGATCCAACAGTGGCTCCCGGAGAAAGATGATTGAATTGAACCAAAAAAATTTTTAAGCCGCAAAGAACGCAAAGGACGCAAAGAAATATTAAAAGAGCGCGATGTGCCGTGTGTTGATCGGTGACAGAAAACCCCTTTGCGCTCTTTGCGTCCTTTGCGGCTTAAAAAGATCACTGACTCCGCTTTCAGATCTCACGCGGAGATGCGAAGGCGCGGAGGGTTTGAGAAGGGGCGCGAATTTTCAACGGCTAACGGCCCCCGGCATTCTCAACAAAAAAAACTCCGCGGCTCCGCATCTCCGCGTGAGGTAAAAACACCATACACGGTACGCGGATGCCGGATGAACCATTTAAACCCGGTTTTACGGAAGAATACATGAAACTGAAAATCAACATCATTTTTTGGATCGCGGCCTTTGCGCTTTTGCTGTGGGACGCAGTCTATGCGTTCGAGATCAGGGAAACGCCCATCGACGGCCTGCCGTCTCCCGAACATTTCCGCTCCGAATACGAAGATTCGATTTTTCTGGCCGTTTCGCCGGATGGGAAGCACACGATCGGGGATCTGTTTCCGGGAAATCTGCTCGTGGACGGCCAACTCCGGCCCTGCAAGGAGGAGGGAAAACCCACCGGGATTTGGCTGTATTCCAATCCGTGGGACGACCGGATCCTTGCGGAGTATTCCTGCCTGGAGGAAACTTCCCCGATGCTGGACGAGCCGGTGCGGAGGCTGACTCTCTGGGTCGGCAAGGAGCGCTTTCTGAACGTTTCTTCCTCCAAAGACGAACAGGTGATCGACTTCTGGCTGGAGCCGGTTCCCGGACAGAACCGGACCGTTCCCATGGCCGTGCTGGAAAAATCCGGTGGGGAGCGCGTTCAATTCCTCGATTCAAAAACCGTCAGAAAAATTGGGCCTGAGCAGATGTACTGGCGCCGAACCTTTGTGAGTCCCAGCGGCGAACAGACGGTCCGGCTGGAAACCGACCCGGATGGGATGCAGCGTTTGACGTGGGTCGAGGAAGGCCAAACCATCCTTCAGGATTGCGACGCGATCCATCACGTTTTCTGGCTCTCCGAGGAATTGAGTTTTGAAGTTTACAGCGCGCAGACGAAAGAAGACCGCGTCCACCGCTGGAGCCGGGGAAAATGGGATGTTTCCGCGAGCTGGCCGGATTTCAACGTTTTGGCCGATGAACCCTCAAATACGTTTCAGATCGAATGGAATTCCCGTACTTACGGCCCGTTCATGAACGCCCATTCGCGGATTTATTCGCTTTATACGAAACACGCAGCAGTGTTCGTGCAGTTTGCCGACAGTCAAAAGTGGGGGATCCTGACAGACGAAGGGCTTGCCGCGCCCCTTTATGACCATCTCGTTCCGCTGCGGTCTCTAACGTATATGGGGACCCGGCTGAACATCGAGACGAATCACTGGCACACGCTGGGGTTCCGTGACGGAAAATGGTATCGGGTCGATTTTTCATGGGATTAGACGTCGTAATTTACGGGGTCATCATTGCCACCAAAAATTCGCGGCCGGGCGGGCCGCCGTCCTTCCGGATTAACGACGCTGGAAGCGTCGTCCCCGTAACTTGACCGGCGGGACGCCGGCCCTCCGAATCTTATTAACTTGACCGGCGGGACGTCGGCCCTCCGGAGCTGATCTCGTCGTACTGCTTGCAGTGCCGCTTGATCAGGCGGTCCGTCAGCGCCATCTGGACGATGATCTCCTGGACCAGTTTCTCCAATGAGCTCCCCTTTTGGTAATTGGCGCACTCGATGAAATCGACGCGCTTCTCCAGAAGCAGATTTTCGACCTTGGCCTTTCCTTCCCGTCTCACCCCTTTGGGAAAGACCGCGATCGATTTGCCGCCGTGGACGCGCACCAGTTTCATGCACGGCACGTCGGTCAGGCCGTCCCCGAAGTAGATCATGTTCCGGAACGGAATCGCCCGCTGGTCCTCCTCGACGTACTGGTTCAGCGTCGTATTGTCGGACGGGTCGAGCACCCCCTTGTTGATCCGGAAAAGAAACTGCGTCTTGGTCGTGTAGTTCACCGCCATCAGCGGCCAGTCCGCCACGCCGTTTTCGTCGTAGTGGAACTCGCAGGCGAAGACTTTTTTGAACTCCCCGTAAATGGCCGAGCCTTCGATGATCTCGGAGAGGCCCGACGAGATGATGTAGTGCTCCAGCGTCACGTTCTGCTCTTTCGCGAAGGCGTTCATCCGGGCGAACCAGTCCAGAACCCCCGGGAAAAACTCAATGCTCTCGCCGAGCTCGACGAAATTTTCCCGCCGAATCGCTTTTCTGGCGGCCTGGGCCGAGCGGACCATCGTGTACATGTAGGCCAGAATCGAGTCCATGCCCAACTCGGCCGTCAGTTCCGCCGAGCGTTTCCAGAAGTCCTTGGCCTTTACGCCAATATTGGGGATGAACCCGTACTCCTGCATGTCCCGCGTGCAGAGGGTTTTATCGAAATCGTAGATCAGCGCGATGGTCGTTTTTGGGGCCATGATCAGTTCCTTTCGTGAGTCGTCTTACTCATTCCCGGGCTGCTGCAGACCACCCTGCATTTCGAGCATCTGCTCCCAAACGTGCGTGCGCGTCTGGGCCGGAGCGGCTTTCGAGCCTTCACTCATGCCGGAGGCGCCGTAAGTGTACGAGCCGCCGCCGTGCTGGACCGAATCACGTCCACGCATTAATTCAGCCGGAGACTGCGGCGCCGGGGCGTGGATCGGTGAAGCGGTCAGGCCCGCGTTGGGGTTTCCGCGCCGCAAATTCTCCGCAGTCGACTGACCGGGAGCGTAAACCCGGCTGATGGAGCTTTGGCCCGGGGCGTAAACGGGGCCTTCGTTCGTGCTCTGGCCCGGCGCGTAGTAAGCGCCCTGAGCCGTATTCTGACTGGGGGCGTAATAGGCCGGAGTCTCCGGTTGCTCCGTCTGCGCCGGTTCTTCGGGCTCGTTCTGGACCGGTTCCGGAGCCGTTTTTTTCTCGGCGGGCATTTCCCCAAGCGCCTCGCCGAAGGAACTCACGACCGCGTTCCAGTCCGTTTTGGTCTTCCGCTTCACGGTCTTCGGCTTTTCCTCGTCTTCGCCCGAAACCTGCTGAACGGCCGCGGACTCGGTTTCCTCGTCCGTCTCGGCGGCGGCAGGAAGGACTTCCGGCTCGCTGGCCGCGACGTTTTCCGGACTCTCAAGCGGCTCTTCGTCTTCTTCAGATTTCGAAAGAACGAGTTTGATTTGCGGTTCCTGCCGGGCTGCAGGCGCTCCCGGAGCCACCACCCCGCCCGCGACGTACGCACCGTTCGGGGCCGGATTCCGCGGGTACATTTCCGGGTAAAGATTCTGCGGGTAAAGGCTCGGGTCCACGCCCCACATCTGGCAGGGGCCGACCTGAACCGGAGCGGCATGACTCGAAACCCGTACCAGCCCGCGCTGGGTCGGCGTGAAAACCGGTGCGCCAGGCTGAGGCGGAAGCAGACGGTCCCGCGGGATCACGTACTGGTTCCGGGCGACGAGGTACGTCCACGCGATGAGGATCTGGTACGTGGCGTAGTCCTGATTCAGGAAAACCGTCCGGCCGTCGTTCCCGTGCGGGGTCACCGGTTTGCGCAAAAGCGGGCTTTGCTCCGGCCGCGCGAGGTTGATCTGCTGGACGGAAGCGTAAAGGTTTTGCAGGATCTCCCCGCGCCCCATTTTGGCGTGGATCCGCAGCAGACGGTACGGCGTTTCCGTGTTCGGGCCGTGGCAGTCTGCCGTCATGCAGCTGCGCTGGAGGATCGGCTGGACTTTCTTCCGGAAAATCTCAATGGATTCATCCGGGATCGACGCGGCAAAACGCTGCAATTCCGCATAGGTCGGGCCGGTTTGCGTCTCCGCAGAGTCTTCGGCCGAATCCTCTTGAGGCGTTTCGGCTGCGAGCGATTCACGCTCCTTTTTGTTTTTCAGAAACGTCATTCTGCGCTCGAAAACCTCGCACATGGGATGCTCCGGCGCGTACTTTTTCAAAAGGGCCAGCTGCTCTTCCGCCTCATCCGCCAGTTCGTACTGGAAGCACCAGCGGAGCAGATCGCACCGTTTTTCCAGATCGTTCACGAAAACCTGCGAGGCACGAAAATCGTAAATCTGACGCAGCGACTCCGCGATCTGGGAGACGCGGTTCTGCGGAATGACCACCGTGCCCGTTTCGGTCGTGATTTCGTACTGGTCGCCGATGAGCTTCAGGTCACCGAAGAGGATGGAACCGTTCAGCAGCGCGACGTACCGCTTGGAAACCTGCGCCGTAGGAACCGCCGCGGGAGGATCCGGGATCGGCTCCGCACCGGGATTCTGCTCCAAAAGCGGCGCCTGTGAGGCGTAAAGCACTGTTTCCTTCGGAGAATCGGCCCAGACCAAAACCGTGGCCAGGAAGGAAATGAAAACGAGCGCAAAAATCAGGTTTGAAACGAATTTCATCATGAGCAGGTTTCCGGGAAATAAAATTCTGCAATTTTCTTCGCTGACATTTTATTTTTATTGGAATTTTTTGTCAATACTGATTTTTCTCCCTTGCATTTTTTTGAGATTTGGGTAAAATATTAGAATCAGTTTTTACGTGGAGACGTTCATTCATCAGAAGCTACTCAGAAAGACAAAAATGCCGGACCTTACTTTTTCGCCGATTTTCGCCGTGAATCACTGGATTTGGTTCAATTTCAGGACGTTCTCTTTCGTGGGGCTTTATCTGCTCGGCGCGCTTGCGGTCCCGCTGGTGATCTGGCTTCTGCTGAAACTTCCGTTTCCCCGCGCGATGGTGGGTCTTTCGGCGATTGCAGGAAACACTGCCAAGAGCGTGATGAAGCAGCCGATCTTCACGATCCTCATGATCATCGGCGTGATGGCGGTCCTGATTTTCCCGTGGGTCCCCTACAATACGCTGGGTGAAGACGTGAAGATCATGAAGTCCCAAAGCATGACCATCATTAAAGTCCTCGGGATCCTTCTGGCGGTCTGGTCTGCCGGCGCGGCCATTTCTGAAGAAATCGAGGAAAAAACGGCCCTGACGCTTCTTTCCAAGCCAATCAGCCGCCGTCAGTTCCTCATCGGGAAATTCCTCGGGATCATTCTGGGGGTTTCGATTTTCTTCACCGCGTTGAGTACGCTTTTCATGCCGACGTGCGCGTTCAAAATGGTCCACGACGCCCGGGAACAATGCAAAGAGGAGCCGCTGACCGATGCGTGCATCGAATCGATGCAGACGACCGTACCGGGGCTGGCCCTTTCGTTCATGGAAATCGTGATGATGACGGCCGTGACCGTCGCCCTGGCAACCCGTCTGCCGATGGTCCCGAACCTGATCCTCTGCACGACGATCTACGCACTGGGGCATTTGATCCCGCAGATGGTGAAATCCGCCATAGGCCAGTTCCAGATAGTCGGTTTTCTTGGGAATCTGCTCTCGGCGGTCCTGCCGGTCCTGACGTACTTCAATCTGGAAACGACGGTGGGGGGCGGTGCGGTCGTTTCGACGCAGTACCTGCTCGGGGCGCTGGCGTACTGTTTCCTTTACTCTCTGGCGGCCCTTTTCCTTGCGTTGATTTTGTTCGAAGACCGCGATTTGGCCTGATTTTTTCCTTCTTTTTGAAAAGACCTTCCGGAATGCCGTGGGACGACGGTGTTCCGGCAAGGTAAAGTCTTAAACCTCATAATCCGTACAAAGCTAATAACAGGTACTCGTCAATATCTCTAAAAAAAATCTGGGAATTATACGATAATGAGGAGAAGAAACGTAAATTTAGTTTTTAAATTTTCATCTTGGGAGTTTAACGATGAGGAAAAAGAGGAAAGGCGTCATCACTTTTGAATGGATTCTTTTATTCTCACTTTTGCTAATTGGCATAACAGGAGGAGTCGCGGTCATTCGTGATGCATTAATCATTGAATCATGTGAAGTCGCGGGTGCGATCCTTCATAATAATAAATCCTATATTGTTTCACCGTCCATAGAGGTTCGCGTCTCTTACGATGGGCCGGGTGATTCGATTTTATACACCTTTCCAAGCTACTCAAGCGGTTCACACTACATTGAGCCGTTTATTCCCGGAAGTTCCCCTCTGGTTCATTTGAAAGCCGTGGAAGAATCCGGCGAGTGAGCCTTTGCCGGGATAAATCATCACCAATCGTCAGTCGGACAAACAGAAAAGAATCTGGGGGACCAGATTCTTTTTTTTGAGGTTTTCCGTCAGAATTCCTTCCATTCATCATGGAGTCATTTTATGTTTTTACTTGAAAGCTACTCGATCGCCGTCCTTTTTTGTTTCATCACGATGCTCTGCTGGGGATCGTGGGGAAATGCCCAAAAGGCCGCCGGCAAAACCTGGCGTTTTGAACTTTTTTACTGGGACTACGTACTGGGCGTCCTGATCACGGCCCTGGTTTTCGCGTTCACGCTCGGCTCAAATGGAAGCGATCTGGGGCGTTCGTTCATCGCTGACCTTCAGCAGGCCTCCCCGAACGCGCTCGGCTCGGCCTTCCTGGGTGGCGTCGTTTTCAACATCGCAAACCTGCTGCTCGTCGCCGCGATCGCGATTTCCGGGATGGCCGTCGCTTTTCCGGTCGGAATCGGTCTGGCGCTGATCCTCGGTGTGGCGCTGAACTACTTCGCGGACCAGGCCGGAAATCCGGCTCTGCTGGCCGGCGGCGTGGGACTGGTGGCGCTTGCGATCGTGATCAACGCCCTGGCGTACGGGAAACTCCCCAAGCCGGAACAGACGGGCGCAAGCAAAGCCAAAGGTTTGATCCTGGCGCTCATTTGCGGCGTTTTGATGAGCACTTTCTACTACTTCGTCGCGGCGTCGCTGGCGAAAGTGGAGATTCCGGGAACTGAGGAGGCTACCGCGACCCAAGTGGCGCTCACTTACGCGAATCTCAACCAGCCCGATGCGGTACTTCAGGCCGGAAAACTGACGCCGTACACTGCAAACGTCGTTTTCGCTCTGGGAATTTTCCTCAGCAGTTTCCTCGTCGTGACGTTCTTCCAGCTCAAGCCGTTCGTCGGTGAGCCGGTTTCACCGTTTGCGTTCTTCCGCGGCTCCTTCAAGGAACATTTCTGGGGCTGGATCGGCGGAGCGATTTGGGCCGTCGGCATGACACTGAACGTGATCGCCTCGGGCGTGGCTTCCCCCGCCATTTCCTACGGTCTGGGTCAGGGCGCGACGCTGGTCGCCGCGATTTGGGGCGTGTTTATCTGGCGCGAGTTCCGGGAAGCTCCGAAAGGCACGGGAAAACTCCTTTTCGTGATGTTCCTCTGCTTCGTGGCCGGGATCGGGTTGATCATCGCCGCAAGAATGTAACATTTCCAGGAAGAACGATTTCACCGTAAATCGTCAAAAATTTCTGAAAAAAGGGCCGGCTTCGCTTCAGGTCGGCCCTCGTTTTCTTTAAATTCCTGATTAATCTGGTGATTCCTGAAAAAATCTCCAAAATTCCCAGGTTCCCACCCTTGCATAAAATCCTAAAACTTCTATAATTAATGGAAACCGATTGTTTAAATATCAATCCATTGGGAGATTTCCTTATAATGAAACAAAACGGCATTTTATCGTCTTTCTTTTTGGGCTGGGCTTTATTGATCGCGGCGCTCCCCGCGGCGGCAGAAGAGTTCCGCGTGTTTTTCGGCTCCTACGACGCTGGCTCGGCAGAGCGGGGAATTTACACTTCCGTCCTGAACGAACGCTCCGAAACGCTTTCCAAACCGGAACGTGCAGCGGAAGTTTCCAACCCGGGCTTTCTGATTTTCACGCCGGATTTTCAGTTTTTGTATGCTGTTTGCGGCGAGAAATACGACTCGCTGGCCGCGTTCAGCGTTTCGGACCTGAACCAAACGGCCAAGTCTCCCAAACTGACCGAGTTGAATTCCCTTTCCGGTTTTGGGAAATCTGTCTGCCACCTCGCGCTGGATCCTTCGGTCAAAAACATTTTGACGGCGAATTATTCCTCGTCGGATTTCACCCTTTTCTCGTTGAATGAGGACCACTCGCTGAAAGCCGAAACCCAGCGCCAGGAGCTCGAGGGCAAAGGCCCCAACGAGAAACGCCAGGAAAAAGCCCACCCGCACAGCGTGAAATTCGGGGCCGGAAACCGGTTTTACGTCCCGGACCTCGGCACGGATCGGATCATGATTTACGAGCTGGACTCCGCAAAAAGCGATTTCACGCCTAACGATCCGCCATTTGCGCAGTGCGAAGCGGGAAGCGGTCCGCGTCACCTCTGCTTCCTGCCCGACAAAAAAACCGTTTACTCCGCCAACGAGCTGGGGAGCACCGTGACGGGTTTCCACGTTCGCAAAAATGGCGCGCTGGAAGCGTTCCAGACCATTTCCACACTTCCTCCAGACTCAAAATCCGAAACGCCGAACTATCCGGCCGAAATCGCCTGCACGCCCGACGGGAAATTTCTCTACGTTTCGAATCGCGGCCATGAAAGCATCGCATGCTTCAAAGTCACCATGGACGGATCGCTGATTTTGCGCGAAGTCGTGCCGGTCCACGGGAAAAACCCCCGCCATTTCGCCGTCTCGCCGACCGGGAATTTCCTCATCGCCGCGAATCAGGACTCCAAAAACGTCACGCTCTTCAAAATTCATCCAGAAACGGGCAAACTGACGTTTCTTTCCGAGCAAACGCTTCCGGTCTCGCCGGTTTGCGTTCTTTTTGGCCCCATTTCCCGCAAAGACGCGGAATTCCAGCTTGAATCACTGAAAAACCTGAAGCCGGAACCGGTTTCGCCGAACTGGAACCTGAAAGGGGACTTTCCGTGGAAGGCCACGATGAAGCGTCTTCCGAAAATCAAGCCGAGCCATTTCCCGGAGGAACTGATTCTCGCCCGCTTGACGGTCGAAACGTTGGATGAACTTCAAAATTTCATCCAGATGGGCTTCGAGATGGAAAAGCGCTCGGAAGAAGGCGAAAACCAGGATTTTGTCCGCGAAATAATACTTCATGCCGTCATTCAGCACGCCGTTTTTCTCTCGAACCGTTTTGGTTCTTTGACCCCGGAACAGCAGATCCAGCTCAAATCCATTCCGGAAAAGATCCTGGAAAATCTGGAAAAGGCTTTGCTCTGGTCGCCTCAGGAACCAACCCTGAACCTCTGCAACGCGTGGATGACCCATTACGTCAATCCCGGAGAGGAAAGCGAAAAGTCCCAGAACGTGGTCATTACGGACCCCAAAGCGAGAGAATTTCTGGATCGGGGAATTGAATACGCTCTGAAAATCGGGGAGGATTACGCGTACCCGGAACTTCTGGCGAAGTCCCTGATGGCCCGCGCCATTACGTTCGTGGATTCCGCCCCGGAAAAGGCCGTGGCCGATCTGGAAAAGGCCGCGGAGGTAAACCCCAAGCTCAATGAGCAGGTTCAGGACACGAAACTCCTGCTTTACATTCATGCGAAAAAGTACGACGAAGCCCTGAAACTTCTGGACGGCCAGATTGAGGAGCTGAAAAATCTCGATGTAAACGTTCCCCGAGCCTCTGCCGATGAGGAAGACGAAGAGGACGAGGAAAGCGTCAATGAATCCTCCGAGGCGGAAAACTCTCAGGACGCCCCAAACGCCGATTCGGAAGAAACCCCTGGTTCAGCCGCATGGGTGAAGAAGCGCGAGGAGGAAAAAGCCGCCGCGATTTTCAAACTTCAGGGATTTCGGGTGGAACTTCTCTCCGAGCAAAAACGGTGGGACGACGTTCTGAAAGAAACGGAGCCGCTTTTGAAAGCCGCCCCGGAAAACGAGGCGCTTTTACGGTTGAGGCTCCAGGCCCTGGTCTCCAAAGGAAGATTTGAAGATGGAATTAAAATCCTGGACCAGCTTCTGGAAAGAAATTCACTTGATGCCAATTTGTACATTTTGCGCGGTCAGCTCTTTTTAGAGGTCAAAAATCTGGAAAAAGCGCTGGAAGATTTTTCGGAAGCGCTTTCCGTAAACGGTTTCACACGGCAGGCGTGGGACTTGAAAATCGCGACGCTTCTGGAGCTGGATCGGTTTGATGAGGCTCTGAGCACGATCGACGCACGATTAAAGGAAAAGCCGGAAGATGCGGAACTCATCATTCAGAAAGCCCTCGTTTTCATTCAGAAAAAAGACTACGAGACCAGTCTGAAAATGGGGCTGGAGGCTGAAAAAGCCGTGGAAAAAGCGCTGAGCTCCATTTCAAAGGACGACGAGAAGAAAAAGAAGGAACTCACGGAAACCCAAAAATTCGTGATCCAGTTCATCGCGAACTGGTACCTGATGGCCGGGAAACACCCCGAAGCGAAAGCTTACTACGAGAAATTCATGAAGCTGGACGATTCGGACGTTTTGATCCTGAATAATCTGGCGTGGCTGCTCGCGACCTCACCGGACGACTCCGTCCGTGACGGGAAAAGGGCGGTCGAGCTGGCGCAGAAGGCCGTGAACACCTCCCCGACGCCGACCAACATCAGCACACTGGCCGCCGCCTACGCCGAGGTCGGCGATTTTGAAAAGGCCCTGAAAACCATCGACGAAGGGATCAAGAAAGCGGAAGGAGATTCCGGGACTCGCGAGTCCCTCCTCACCGAAAAGGCCAATTACGAGGCGAAAAAACCAACCCGGGAACGGGAGGAAAAGTACAAGTAAATGATGAAATGATCCGGCTCGCCGCCGATTCGCGTCAACCCCCAAAGGCTCAACATCATGGCAGGAATTTTAGGTTTTGTTGGCTCCCCCAAAGCGCCCGGCGTTTTTCCTCAAATGCTTCGTTTCGCGCGGCTACATCCGTGGTATGAAACCGCCGTTTCCAGTCAGAATCTGGCGGCGTGCGGTCTGCCGGGGCTGGGGAACTGCGTGACGCACGAGACCTCCACCATCGTGTTTTACGGCGAGATTTTCAATGCGCCTGCCGATGTTTCCCCCGCGGCGTTTCTGCTCGATGGTTTTCTGACCGGCGGCAAGTCGTTCCTCGCGACGGTAAACGGCCGTTTCCAGGCCGCGGTTTGGGACTCAGCGACTCGCAAATTGACGCTTTTTTGCGACCTTTTCGGGACCCGCCCGCTTTACTGGACCCGGACGGCCGACGGTTTCCTCTTCGCGCCGCAGATCAAAACGCTTTTGCAGTGCCCGGACGTGAGCCGGTCGCTGGACCGTGAGGCGCTGGTCGATTTCTTCACGTGGGGCCAGTATTTGCGCGAACGCACGAGCGTCGAGGGGGTGGAACTCCTTCCCCCGGCCGGATTTTACACGTGGGAGGCGGAGACCGGGAAACTGACGAAGGACCGTTACTTCACGTTCCCGATTGGTTCACTGGACGCCGAAAACTCCGAAAGCTCCGTCGAGGAGGTCGCCGAGGCGTTTCGAAACTCGGTCCTGGCTCAGACGCAAGGCTTCCCGCTCTCCGAAAACGACGAAGAAACCGGGCTGGGAATTTCGCTCTCGGGCGGTCTGGACGCGCGCTCCGTTTTGGGGATGATCCCCAAGGAACTTCAGAAAAAAATGACTTCCGTGGCGCTGGGCGTTCCGGGAAGCGCCGACCATCGACTCGCCACGGCGTTGGCGGAGCGAGCCGGAACGAATCATTTCAACTACGAGCTGAACACGGATTTCCTCGAGAATTACGACGACGCGCTCACCGAAATGGTGCGTCTGACCGACGGTCAGTACCTCTCCTCGAGCATCGTGATCCCGACGCTGAATTTCTACCGCGAAAAGGGCCTCAGAACCCTCCTGCGCGGGCACGCCGGCGAACTGTTCCACATGACCAAGGCGTACGCTTTTTCGATGAAAGAAGCGGACCGCAAGTCGATGGCAAACGGAACGCTTTCGCCGAAGATCTGGGCGTTTCAGCACCTGCAGGCGTTCATGCTCGACGGCGTAAAAACGGACCTTTTGCACGGGATTTCACGTCCGGAATGTACGGAAATGGCCCGCCAGTCGCTCAATGCCGCGCTGGATGAAGTAGGCGGCGATTCGGAACGCGAAAATGCGGTCTGGCGGCTCTACCTCGCCCAGCGGGTCTTCCGGGAAATTCCCCTTTCGATGCGAAAATTCGACTCGTTCGTGAACGTCCGCCTGCCGTTCCTCAACCGGGAACTGGAGGAGGCGCTTTTCCGCCTTCCCTCGCGCTTCCGGATGGGCGAAACGATCCAGCATTTCCTCCTGAAGAAGTGGCGCCGCGACTTCCTGAAGGTCAAAAACGTGAACACGGGCACGTACATCGGTGCCCCGGCGATCTTCCAGAAATTCGCGAGTCTGAAGCACCGCATCCTCGCCAAACTGGGCGTGAAAGGCTACCAGCCGTACGAGAAAATGGGCCTCTGGCTCCGCCGCGAGCTGAAACCGCTCGTCAGCGAACTCCTTCTGAAAGACGGCCTGAGCGACCGCGGGATCTTCAACCCGGACACGATTTCGGACGTCGTACAAAGCCACAATTCAGGCAAAAACCACACGTACTTGATCCTCGCGCTTCTGATTTTGGAAAAGCAGATGCGCTTTTTGGAGATTTAGTCGATTCGGAGGGCCGGCGTCCCGCCGGTCAAGTTAATTCCTTTACTCCTTTCCCCTCCCCTCCCACTCACCCAAAGGTTGAACCATGAAAAAATCATTCTTCCCCCTCTTGTTCTTCCTCACCGCCGCCGCTCCCCTGCTCTTTGCCGAGGGGAAACGTCCGTACGAAATGGACTGGGCCGGCCGCTTCCAGGACGAAGTGCCGCCGCTCGAAGATTTCGAGTCGGGCGAATGGACCGTCGAAACGAACGGGACCATCGCGTCTTTTGAGCTGACCAACGAGCAAAAACTCTGGGGCGAGAAGGTCGGAAAACTCACCTACCGCAAGGACACGGACCCGGAAAAAAAGGCCTCCGAGATCGTCATCCGGCCGTCAAAGCCGATCCCGCTCTCCGGGGACTTTGACGCGGTTTCCGTCTGGGTTTACGGGAACAACTGGATGTGGGAGAGCCACCCCGACACGCCGTCGGTCACGATCCACGCTTTATTCTCCGTCCCGACCGAAAACGGCGAGAAAACCGTCCCGGTCCGTCTCGGAACGGTGAACTGGAAAGAGTGGTTCCTCCTCTTCCGCCGCCTCACCCCCGAGCAGCTGGCGGACCTTCAGACGCCCGGCGCCGTGTTCAACGGCTTCCGCGTGGAAGGGTGCGGCAACACGCAGGACCGCATGATCTGCTTCGACGGTTTCGCGATCCGCAAAGACATTCAAAAGCCGCTGACGTTCAAACCGAGACCAAAGCGCGGCGTGGTCATTCCGCAGCAGATCCAGGGCGTGAACACGGGGGAAGGTACGCTTCCGTTCCCGACCCGGCCCGAAACCATTCAGCCGGTGAATAAAGAGGCGGGTTTCCAGAACGACGCGGGCCCCGCTTCCGATGCGGCGCAAACCCCGGCGTGGCGTTTCCAGTACTCCGCGGCCGACGGTCAGCTCGAATACCGCATCGCGTTCCAGCCGGACCAGAACCCGTGGTCGTGCGTTTCCGCCTCGTGGAACGGGTCCGAGCCGTTCTTCCCGCTGACGAACGGCGGCGTGACGGAACTGGCGAATCCGACGAAACCGCTGGCTCTCGCGTGGAAAGTGACCTCGTGGAAACTCCTCTCGCAGGAACTCAAAGGCAAGAAACTCGAAACCGTCTGGCTCCTGACCGCCCCCAATCCGGCCCAAACCCCCGCGGAAGGCGAACCCGCCGAAACGTCCGCCGAGGTGAAATATTCCTTCTCGATCCAGGGGAAATCGCTCCTCATCGAGACGGAATCCGGCGCGGGTCTGGACTCGCCCAACGTTTCCACCATCGAGTACGGCGCGCTGAAAACGCTGGGCCTCGAAAACGTGAAAGTCTTCAAGATCCCGTACTACTCCTACGCCTACTCCGGCCCGAACCGGCCCTCGGCGGTCTGCTTCACGCCCAAGTACACGGAGAGCAAAAGCGACGGGAAAGCGTCCGCCAGCCCCGCCCTTTTCCTCATGGGAAACACGGACTGGTATTTAAATAACGCGAGCAAAATCTACGGCGAATCGGGAATCATGAAGGCCAACCAAACCGCCAAATTCAACGGCGGCGTGCGGTACCTCCCCAAGACGGACGGGATGCGGAACCCGTGCTACGAGCGCTTCTTCCTGACCGTCAGCCCGGACTTTGAAGAAGTGCTCCCGTATCTGCCCAACCCGACCTCCCCGTGGAAGCACATCGCGGGCAAAAAGCACTGGATCGTCATTTACTCCAACCCCGACCGTGAGACGAACAAGAAGCACTGCTTCGACATTTGGCGCCACGGGATCCGCGAACTCGTGATCAACGACCATGAGGTCTGCTTCCGTGACGGCGGCGAGAGTTTCACGTTCCGCACCCGCTCCGCGCCAGCGAAGGGCGGCGACCCGAACCTGCGCGCGTACTCCGACTACGTGAACCTGGAGCTCGGTTTCGTGTACGGCCCGTACAATAATTTCACGGACTTCGCGCCGGTGAACGAGTACTGGAGCACCGACATGCCGTCGCGCACCAGCGATGATCAGTTCCAGACCGCTTGGGCGCGCTGCTACGCCCCGAAACCGACGTGGGCGGTCGAGTACTGCGAAAAGCTTTCCCCGATCAACCAGGAAAAATTCCACTTCCGCACCGCGTACTGTGACGTCCACACGGCGGTTTCTTCGTCGGAACGCACCGACTACGACGCGCGAGTCCCCGGCGCCGGCACGCAGGCCGCGGTCTTTTACGCTTACGGCGAGATCATGCTCCTGCAGAAAGCCGCGTGGGGCGGGCCGGTCTATTCCGAGGGGAACTACCACTTCCCGTACTGCGGCCTGACCGACGGAAACTACGCGCAGGATCAGGGCTACAGACCCGCCGAAAACCCGTGGATCGTGAACCACGACCTGCGCAACATGCACGACAAATGCTGCAACTTCGGGATGGGAAACCCCGGAATGTTCTACCCGCAAAAGTCGGAACCGAAGCACGACACGCCGGAGACCCAAGACGTTCCGTCTGACCGGTTCTTCTGTGCGTCCATGGCTTTCGGCCATCAGGGCTTCCTCGCGACCCAGTACGGGATGCGCGTCGCCATGCGCGGCTACTTCAACGCCCAGCAGCTGCAAAGCCGCTACACGCAGGTGAGCGCCGACCAGATTTTGTACTGCGCCGCTGACGGCCGCCTGATGAAGGTCTCCGAGGCGATCGCGTCCGGTGTCTCCGACCGCTCGCAAGTCGTCGTGAAGTACGCCGACGGGACCGTGATCTGCGCGAACGGAAGCATGACCGAGCCGATGGTCTGCGACTTCGACGGACGCAAAGTCGATCTTCCGCCCAACGGTTACACCGGCTGGACGGCCGACGGAACGGTTTACACTTTCTCGGGCCTGCGCGCCGGCAAACGGTGCGACTACGCCGAGTCCCCCGAGTACGTTTTCCTCGACGGCCGCGGCTCCATGCAGCGCTTTGAAAAGGCGATCGGCTCCGGCTGCGGCCTTTGCCGGAAAGTCGATGAAAAGCACTGGGAAATTCTGATGCTTGAAGGCGTGCAGATGGGCTTCAAACTCCCGCCGGTCGCCAAGGTCACGGCCCTGAACCACGAAAACGAGGAAATCGGCCCGGCCGAATTTGACCTGGTGAACGGCTACATTTACGTGAAGCCCGTGGACGGCGCGTTTTCGTACCTCGTGGAGCTCGCCGACGGCGCGGCTCAAACCGCACCGGAGCCGCTGAAATGCGACCGCTGGGAAGTTTTGGCGGGGGAGACCGTCGAGATCCAGACCCCGGACGGCCCGGAGAAATTCACGATCCCGGCCGACCTTCCGCCTCACCGGCGCGTCTGGTTCACGCACGGCCCGAACCGGCTGGAATTCTGCACCCGTCCTCTCGCCCAGGTTTCCGCGAAGGCCGACGCGGAAAAAACCACGTTTCACGTGAAACAAAATTTCCCGCAGTACCCGCTGACGGTGGAGTTTAACGGCGAGAAAGTGACGGTGGACGGCGAGGCCGACGCGGTTTTCACGACGGTCCTCCCGACCTCCGAAGCCGCGCAGAACGCCACGCCCGAAACCCCGCTGGACGGCACGCTGAACGTCACGGTCTCGAGCGGCGATTTCATGCAGAAAGTCGAATTCAAGACCCGATTCTTCCGCGACTTCAACTCGTTTGGATTCCCGATGGATTCCGGCGTGGCGTACCAGCAGATCAACGGAAAAGACCCGGAACCGACCAACCACGGGGAAACCGGCGCGTCGTGGACCATCCAGAACAATCAGGTCTGCGGCGGAGTTTCCAAGTCCGGCTTCTTCACCCATCCGCCGTACATGAAGGGATCCGGGACGGTCTTCAGCGTCTGGGAATTCGACCTGGCGCGGGATTTCCCCGAACCGGTCTTTTTCGAGGCCACGGTCGGCAAAAAGGACGGCTCCGATCTGGGCGACGGGATCCTCTACCAGGTTTACGTCAAGGAGGTGGACTCCCCCGCGGCCGAGTGGCAGAAAGCCGCCGAAACCCACGTTCCGGGGCACGAGTGGAAGCCGATTTCCGCCGATCTGCGCCCCTGGGCCGGCAAAAAGATCCACCTCCGCCTTGAGAGCAATCCTGGCAAAAACACGGCGGGCGACTGGGGCGTCTGGGCCGAACTGCGCTTCCGCTCGACGGAGAAAAAGCCGGTCTTTGAGATTCTGGACTAAAGAAACGCCAGTTTGACTAAAACCATGATTAATTATGGTCCTTTTTGGGGGACTGATGTTTGTTCGACAAAACCAACATTTAGTCCCCCAAATGTTCCATCTTTTCACAAAGAATTCAAATTTGCACTTTTTTTTAAAAAATTCAAAAAGACCTATTGACAAAAAATTTTAATTTGCTATAATACTGCCACTTCTTTGAAGCAACAGGCTTTTTCTTTCGTTCTGTGTTTCTCTGAAGTGTTCTCCTTCTGCGGTCGCAAGCCCATTTATTTTGATCAATCCGTATAATTAGACGAATGATCGTTTCATGGAAAGAACCTCTCGTTTTTTCCGATTGATTTTTCAGGCAGACACACCGCTTCAGGATTTTTTTCATTCGCAGCCTTGATTCGTGCTGCTAAACTTTCATTCATTTAAGGATTTCATTTAAAGAATTTCTGCAGCATTCGGCACTGGCTCAATGCTCTTCATTCTTGATTACTTTCAATCTCAATTCGTCCTTTGATTTGGACAACCTGACAAAAACATGATTAGAAAAAAAGTAGTTGGGTCCTCCCGTAGTCAGTTCGCTTCAGGCGATGGGGCTTCTTATGGCTACGGAGACGTTGAAGAAAACCGGAATTATTCCTCCTTCGGAAGTGAAAATGACGGGAAAGAGGTCATAGACGCGCTCGGTCTGGGAAATCGCAAGTTCGCGGATGACCGGGATGATTACGATGACCGCTCTGATTTTGGGGAATCCCGAGGCGGCTACAGCGACCGCGGCTTTGATCGTAACGCGTACGATTATGCTGACCGGGGAAATTACGGCGACCGCGGCGGTTACAATGAACCGAACTACGGCGATCGTGGCAATTACGGGGACCGCCAGAACTACGGTGAACGCGGCAATTACGGCGACCGCGGCGGCTACGGCGGACGCGGCAATTACGGCGGCGGGAACTACCGGCAGAACTACGGAAACCGCGGAGGAAACTACGGAGGAGACCGCGGCGGCGATTATGGCAATCGCGGAGGTTACGGCGAACGTTCCTATGGCGGCTACAGCAGCAACTTCCGCACCGGCCGGGCAATGCGCCCAAGAATGAACAAAATGCGGACGAGCAACGACCCGATCATTGCCGCCGACCCCTTCAAAGCGGAGAATGGGGAAGAAGTCAACGAAATCAATATTTCCGGGATCCTCGAGCTTCATCCGAATGGCTACGGATTCCTGCGTGACCCGGCGGTGACCTACACGCGCCAATTAATCGACCCGTTTGTTCCGGGAAATCTCATTGAACATTTTGGTCTTCGTGAAGGCGTCTTTTGCACGGGAACAATGATCCCCGGCCGTAAGAATCAGGGGCCGCGTCTGAAAGAATTGCTCACAGTGGAAGGCGAAGCGCCGGAAGAATACCTGAAAGTCCGTCCCTTCGATGAACTGACGGCCATCACTCCCGACACGTGGTACAAGCTGGAAACCGGTCAGGAACCGATCAGCACCCGCGTGATGGACCTTCTGACGCCTCTGGGCCGCGGCCAGCGTGCCTTGATCGTGGCTCCGCCGCGTACCGGCAAAACGATTCTAATGCAGCAGATCAGCGCCGCGATTTCTCAGAATTACCCGGAAGTGAAACTCTTTGTTCTTCTGATCGACGAACGTCCCGAAGAAGTCACCGACATGCGTCGGGCCGTGAAGGGTGAAGTAGTCGCCAGCAGTCTGGACCGCGACATTGAAAGCCACGTGCGTCTCTCCCAGCTCATCATCGAGCGCTGCAAGCGTCTGGCCGAAAAAGGCGAGCACGTTTTCCTGCTTCTCGACTCAATTACGAGGCTTGCGCGTGCGTTCAACAAGTGGGTCGGCAATACTGGAAGAACGATGAGCGGCGGCGTGGACATCAAGGCGATGGACATTCCGAAGAAGCTCTTCGCCACGGCGCGCCAGTTCGAAGAAGGCGGCTCGCTGACGATCATCGGGACCGCCCTGATCGACACGGGCTCGCGTATGGACGAGCTGATTTTCCAGGAGTTCAAAGGAACGGGCAACATGGAGCTGGTTCTGGACCGGAAGCTGGCCGACCGCCGCATCTGGCCCGCGATGGACATCAGCATGTCGGGCACGCGCCGCGAAGAAAAACTCCTTCCGCCGGACGTGCTGCATGCCGTGACGCTCCTCCGCCGGACGCTCGCCAGCATGAACCCGATCGACGCGATGGAGCAGCTGACGCAGAAGCTCGGCAAGCGCAAGTCGAACCAGGAATTCATCAATCAGATCATGGGGTCCAGCTCCCGGTTTGATTGAGATCGATTTTGAGATTAAATGAATTGCGGGAATCCCGATTTTCCGAGGCTCCCGTTTTTTTGTATGACTTGCCTGAATCTTGACTCGTGGGAAACGCCTTCCCAGGCTTTGCAACAGGATTCCGAACAATTAAAACTAAAACACTTTACCGGCCATGAATGCCCCCAACAAACGTTACGACTTCGTTTACGTCATCGTGCGGTACGACCAACCGAGTGAGATTTCCGACCTTTCCGATCCACAAAACATCTGGCACGCGATCAAGGTCGTGTTGACAGAAGAGGAAGCGGACGCTGAGTGTAAACGCCTGAACACGCTGTACCAGCGCCGTCTTCGGAAATGGGGAATGGAGGAAACTTCACGACCACCCTACTATTGGGTACAAACGCATATTCAGAAAGGCATCCTGCGGCCTGATGATTCCGACACTTCAAACCGGGAAGGCTGAAAAGAGGTGCGTTGACCGTAACGGCCCCACAAGAACGGTTTTTTCTTCCGTCCTGATGGGGAAGCATACAGGCCCTCGAGTTGATCGGGGACGAACAGTCGTGCGCCGAACGGCTTGTACTGTAGTATGAAAGGAGACCGCCCAAAGAATGAGCGGTCTCCGATTCGCTTTAACTTGGACCGGGACTCGGTCCGTCTTTTCTGAAAACCTTCTGGGGTTTACTTCTTAATGCACTTCTCCAGCATGTCCGACGCATTGAGCAGCGCGCGAACTTCGTGGTAGGCCGTTTTCCAGAGGTGGGCCTTTTCCAGACCGTGCGAGACCTGCGAGAACCGATTATCCAGCCCGCGCGGGTTGCCGCCGTCCGCGTCCACGACCGGGTACCAGCCGCCGAATTCCGCGTCGATGATCTTCGAGTCGATGAATTCCCACTGCTTGACCGCCAGGTCGTAGTAGCGCTGATCGCCGTAGCGGACGTACATCCGAAGCAGCGAGTTCAGCCCCTCGGCCTCGACCCACCAGAATTTGGTCGAGTCGGCCGGCTCCGCGCCAAACGTCGCGCCGTCATAGTAGAAACCGCCGTTGGTTTTGTCCCAGCCGAATTCCAGCGCGTGATCGACCAGATTCTTGCAGACTTCGAGCGTTTTGGCGTCGTCCGGCGTGCCGAGGACTTCCAGCGCCTCCTCGATCAGGTAGGCCGTCTCGATGTCGTGGCCGAAGGAGACGTACGTCGCGGCAGGGGTCCAGTCGGCGCGGAAGAACTGACGCATGGCGCCCGGCCAGGTCGTGACTTTATCGCGCATGATGACCACCAGTTCCTCAAGCCGACTGCGCAGGACCGGGTCTTTCCAGACTTTGTAGAGCTCAATGTACGCCTCGAGCAGATGGAGGTGCGAGTTCATCGACTTGCAGCCGAGCAGTTCGCGCGTCTTGCCCTTCACGACGTCCGGGCGGTCTTTCGGCGGGCAGAGCATCTGCGTGCCGTCACGGTAGAACGCCTCGACGTAGCCGCCGTTCACCGCATCGTGGCCTTTTTCATCGAGCCAGCGGAAACCTTCGATCGCGCGGTTCAGGATCGCCTCGTCGCCGGTCAGACGGTAAGCGTTGGCCAGTCCGTAAATCGCGAACGCGATCCCGTAGGCGTGTTTCATTTCGGAGTTTTCATCGGTCAGGGGCGTGCCGTCGGCCTTGACTTCCCAGTAGAAACCGCCGTATTTGGCGTCCCACATTTTGTTCGCGACGAACTTCGCGCCCTGGTGGGAGATCGGTTCCATCGTCTTGCGCCATTCCGGCCGGCGAAGAGCGACTTCTGCCGCGACCCAAACCATGCGGGCCTGCTGAACGATCCCCTTGGTTTCGTACGGCTGGAGCTTCCAGTCGCGGGAAATGATGGAGTGGTAGCCGCCGTGCTCCTCGTCGATCGAGAGCGGGTACCAGAGTTTCAGGTCACGCACCAGCTCGGCGTCCACCTGGGCTTTGAACTGGGCGGGGGAAAGTTGAGCGGGCGCGTCCTGCGCCGAGACGGGGTTGGTCAGCATGGAAAGTGCGGCTCCTGCGAGGAGTAAAAAGGAAAAAAGGGTTTTGGTCATGAAAATCTCCAGATGAATTATGAAATGAAAGGCCCCCTTTTTTCGGGGGCTGGTGAGTAAATCATGTGATTCGCGTGGTTCTTTTACTTTGATTTCACTTTTTCCGGCGCCAGACGATCAAGCCCACGCCGAGAAGGAGCAAAAGCCACGTGGCCGGTTCCGGAACGATGAGCTCAGCGTAAAGCAGCTGCGAGCCGCCAACCTCCTCGATGCCATAAATCCAGCTGTAACCGATAAGTTCCGGCAGACTCATGACGGCAAGACCTTCATCCAGGACCGAAATGATCGGGGCCTGCGCGATGACGATCCGGTCGCCAGTTTGCAGCGAGCTGAAAAGCGACTCGGCCAGATCCAGCTCGACAGCTCCGGAAAGCTGG
The DNA here is from genome assembly GCA_017447865.1 of Thermoguttaceae bacterium. Lineage (GTDB taxonomy): Bacteria > Planctomycetota > Planctomycetia > Pirellulales > Thermoguttaceae > RGIG3701. The sequence continues at coordinate 5,801 of JAFSMO010000046.1, read as the reverse complement.
AGCTCGGTGCCGTTAGACCCGAGCACGAGGTCGTTGGCGGGGTTCCGCGTCCAGCTCGCGTCGATCACGTCCACCGCGCCGGCGTTAATGTAGATCGAGCCGCCCGCGAGCGTGTAATTGCCGTTCAGCGTCGTGATGGCCGCCGCGTCGTTTCCGCCCGGGGAGAGGAAACCGCCGTTCTGCACGATGTCCGCAGTGGAGGTCGTGACGTTCAGCGTCCCGCCGGTCATTTCGAAGGTTCCTTTTCCCTCGACGATGTTGAGCGTATCGACGTTCAGCGTTCCGGCGCTCAGCGCGACTTTGCCGGTGTGGGTCGAGGCAGCGTCGCCAATATTCAGCGTGCCGATCGTGACGTCCGCGCCGTCGATCAGGAGCTGGGACTCGCCATCCACCAGGGCCTGCACGGTGTTGCCGGTCGAGAAAGGCGCGCCGACCGTGACGGTTTTCCCGGAAGTGTTCGCGGTGAACGTCCCGTTTTTCAGTTCCGTGACGGCCGTTCCGCTGAGATTCACGTCCCCTTTGAACGTCATTTGCGCGTCGTCGCCGTCAAGCAGGATGGTGCCGTGCGCGTTCGGGTCCGCCGCGTAGGAGTTTTGGACCGTCCCGACGACCTGGACGTTCCCGTTGCTCGTGTAGGAGCCGTCGGTGACTTTCAGCGTGCCGCGCTCGCCGACCTGGGTCGCGGCGGTAGTCGTGTAGGCTCCGCCGGAGACGAGCAGGGTCCCGACCCCACCGACGTGGGTGCCGTTCGCATCGGTGAAGTGCTGGGAGAAACCGATTTTCGTGGAATACGCCGTGACGCTTCCGCCCTTCTGAACGTCCACGTTTCCGGTCGTCTTGTTTTTGTCGGCGATCCACATGGCATTTTCCGAGGTCAGGGTTCCCGGTCGGCCGTCATCGTTTGCCTTCACGACGACGTTCGAGGTCAGCTCTGCGCTCGCGTCACCGAGGTAAATGTTCCTCGCCTTCAGATTACCGCCCACGACGTTGATCTCCGCGTTGCCGGTGATGCCCGTCAGGATGTAACTGCCCGTATTTTGAAGCGTTCCATTGTAAACGTTCAGGATCCCTTTGGCCGTGCTGTTTTGTCCGAGGCGGATCGTATTGGGGATCGTCGTTTGAGAATCATCCATTTTGGTGATGATCCCCGTACCGGATTGGCCGGCAGTAATATCGCCGACGGCCGTAAGCGTACCTCCGTTGAGGACCAGTTCCCCGACCCCCCCGGCCTCATATCCGAGTCTGAAATCGCCGCTGGTCGTAACGTTGATGCTCCCGTTTGGATTCAGGGTCAGGACGCTCTTTTCCGTGGATCGTTCGCCGATTTTCAGGTGTGCGGCCGTCACGGAGGCGGTTTCCGAACCTCCGCCGATCGTCATGATGCCGGTGGAATCTGCGTGAACGGCAAGGACCAGCGTGGCCCCGACGTCTACCGTTCCGCCGGTCATGGTGAATTTCGAGGTCCCGACGGAGTTCACTTTGTAACCGAGGCAAAGATCACTGGCCACGGTCAAGGAACCGGCGCTCATCGTGCTTTCGGAGGAATCGCCAAGTACGAGGCGGTGGGCGACCGTCATGTTCGAATTGGCGTTTTGGATCTTCATCGAGCTTGTGTCGACAAAATTCAGATCGGCCGATCCCGTGGTAGCGTGCGCAAACGTTCCGCCGTCCAGAACGAGGCTTGAGGAGTTCTGGAACATTGCCGCGGAGTTGCTCCCTGATGAAGCCGTGAAGGAGCCGCCCGACTTGACGGTCACGACGGAATCATCGTAAGCGTTGAACGTGCTGGTAAGCGTCATCGTGCCGATTTTGCCTTCCGTGCCGCCGACGTTGATCGCGCTGGTGCCGTAGATCACCATGGCACCGGTGCCGTCGAACGTGCCGTCGGTGACGTTCAGAGCGCTGGTCTTGCCGATGTAAACCGCTTTCGTGTTGACCGAGCCGCCGAGGACGTTGAACGTGACGGAGCCGCCATCCTGCTGGTTCGTTCCCGAGTCGCCCCAGTGGTTGCTGTAACCGATTTTCAGCGTGCCGTTCGCGGTCCAGTTTCCGCCCGTGTTGACGTTCACCGTGGTCCTGGTGTTATTCTTGTCGGAAAGTGAAACGGTCGCGGAGCTTTCGAGCCGCCCGCCGTCATTAATGTTGATGGTCGTCTGCGAGGTCGTGACGTTGCGGGAGTCACCGGTGAAGAAATTTGTGGTCGCCAGGAGTGTAGAGTTCGTGATGTTCAGCTCCGCCTTCCCGCTGTTGCTCAGAATGAGGTACGACCCAGTGTGCTTAACGGTCGAGTCGGTGATGTTGATCGTTCCAACGGCATTGGAGCCGTACCCGGCCCGGATGGTCCCGTTGATGGTCATCGGGGCTTCTGCCGTGCCGGAGTTTTGAATGTTCCAGACGCCGGTCCCGGTGTTCCCGACGTAGATGGTCGTGTTGGTCGTGTCAAAATTGATTTTTCCATCGTTGAACGTCAGCGTCTTGACGTTATTCGTATCGACGATGAAACTGGCATTGACTCCCAGCGTCCCGTTCTTCTCGACGGTCATCAGGTTGGTTTTGATCGTGCCTGCCGTGAAGTTGAACGCGCCGTTGATGAGCTGGATCTCCGGGGCGGTCAGCGTCCCGTTGATGGCCTCCCCAGCGGCGTTCTGGCCGGTCGTCATGTTGACCGTTCCCGTGGAAAACCCGTTCCCGGAACCATCGACCGTACCGATGTAGATCTTCCCTTCCGCCGGGACCGTCGCGGAGCCGCCCGCCAGATTGAACGTTCCCGTTCCGGCCGTCGCGGGGTCTTTCATGTTGGCGCCGATGAACAGGTCGTAGGTTTTATGTCGCGAGCCGGTCGCGGCCGTATCGCTGATGAAGAACGTGCCGCCCTCCAGATTGTACGTTCCGACGCTGGAGTCACCGATGTACAGACTGCCGTGGTCGATCTCGAACGTGCCGGCTCCCTGGTTGAGGGTGGCGCCGGAATTAATGTACGTGGTCGGGTACCAGTTCGCCGAGTGCGGCATCTGGATCCCAACGGGGTATTGGGTCGTGTAATTCCCCGAGGCGAAATCGTCCAGGATGTATACATTGCTGCCTCCCTGGATGAGCCAGCCGGTATTGGACCATGCGATGCCGTTCCCGACGAGGATGTTATTCATGCCGGTCAGCGTATCGTAAGTCGTGTAATACGGAGCGCTGTAAGTAACGGTGCACCCCAGCGGGTCCACTTGGCCGGCGGTGTTATGCCAGTATGCCGGACCGTCAATCGTTCCGGCTGAAGGCAAAGCCGACGTGCCGTTCCAGATGGCGTTCCATTCGGTCGGGACGTTAAAAAGCGTATACGCCTGCGCGGAAAGCGCCGTGGCTGCGAGGAACAAAAGCGTCAAAAACGTCCGGGTCAAATTCGTGTGTTTCATGAGGTTCAGCCCCATCGGGAATAAAAATGAAGGAAAATCCTATTCTTAACTTTTAATTGTACACGGATCTGGGGTTTTTGCAAGAAAATTTTAAGAAAAATTAAAAAAATTTTGGAAATTTGGGGACGACGTTTCCGGCGTCCTCGCCGGTCATAACCGCGTTAGCGGTTAAATATCATTAGCCGGAGGTGAAAACCCCCGGTTTTCCGAAACGGGCCGCGTCGTGTCCTCCCCCGTGGGTTTCACCCACGGCTATTAACATTCAACCCCTAAAGGGGTTGCAGACGACGCTGGAAGCGTCGTCCCCGCTAGAGGATCAGCATCGCGTCGCCGTAGCTGTAAAACCGGTACTCGTTCGCGATCGCTTCGTCGTACGCACGCTTCAGAAGCTCGTCGCCGCCGAACGTGCGGACCAGGACCAAAAGGGTCGATTTTGGAAGGTGGAAATTCGTCATCAAGGCGTCCACCGCGTGGAACTGGTACGGTGGGCGGATGAACAGATCAATGTCGCCGGAAAACGGTTCCAGATCGTGCGACGCCTCCAGAACGCGGACGGACGTCGTGCCGACCGTCACGATGCGGCCGCCGTTGGCGCGGCAGTCTTTCAGGACTTTCGAGACTTCGGGCGTCAGTCGGCCCCATTCTTTGTGCATCTGGTGCTCGTCGAGCCTCTCGCACGAGATCGGCCGGAACGTTCCCAGGCCCACGTGCAGCGTCACGAATTCTTTCTTCACGCCCTTCGCCTCGATCTGGGCCAGGAGCTCCTTCGTGAAGTGAAGGCCGGCAGTCGGCGCGGCGACCGCACCGGGTTCCTGCGCGTAAACCGTCTGGTAGTTTTCCACGTCACTCTCGTCCGAAACCCCCTTGCGGATGTACGGCGGGATCGGAACGCTCCCCACTTCCTGCAAAATGTCCCAGCAGACCTCGGTGGTCGGCTCGCCGTCGAGCAGCGGCAAACAGATCCACGAGCCGTCGGACTTGATTTTCTGCTCCATCAAAAGCCGGACGTACGGCCGGGAGTACGGGTCCAGAAGCGTGACCTGCTCACCCGGCTGGAGCTTGCCGCGGGTCGTGCCGAGAATGTGCCACCGCTGGAACTCGCGCGGGTATTTGTCGAAGTGGAAGCCGCTCCCTTCCAGATCGGCGTCCGAGGCGGGCTCGAGAAAAAGCCCCTCCCACGCGCCGCCGGTGAGCGTCCGCAGGCCTTTCAGCCGGGCCGGCACGACCTTCGTATTATTCAGAACGAGGCAGTCGTTCGGGTTGAGAAACTCCGGCAAATCACGCACGTGGCGGTGATGGATCGTTTGCGTTTTCCGGTCCACGACCAAAAGCCGGGCGTCCGCGCGGTTCGCCATGGGCCGCGAAGCGATCAGGCGCTCCGGGAGCGTGTAGTCGTAATAGTTGATGGAATTGAAATCAGGTTCCATGATTCGGTCCCGCCCAAGGCCGGGCAAAAAAGGAAAAAAACTCAGGTTTCCAATTATACCCGGAAGCCGGGAAAAGTCAAGAGGTGGGACGGCGGCCCGGCTGCAACATTTAAAGCCTCCCCTGAAAGGGGAGGTGGCCCGCAGGGCCGGAGGGGTTCTGAAACGGGGGAAAGTCCGTCCTTTGGTCGGAACCCCCCAGTCTCGCTTCGCGAGCCAGCCCCCCTTTCAGGGGGGCCTTTAAACGACGCTTCCGTATTAACCCCCTCTTGACAAATGATTTCCCGCACGTATAATTAGAGCATTGACTTATTTTTCAACCATTCCTAACGTCCAAGAAGGAACCCTCAAAATGGCAAAATGCTCTATCGGTCTGATGGGTCTGGCGGTCATGGGCCAGAATCTCGTGCTTAATATGGCAGATCACGGCTTCAGCGTCGCGGTTTTCAACCGGACCACCTCGAAAGTCGATGATTTCGTAAACTCCGACGCCGCCAAAGGAAAGGCGATCGTGGGCTGCCACTCGCTGGAAGAACTGGTCGCGAATCTGGAACGTCCGCGCAAGATCATGCTCATGATCCAGTCCAAAGACCCGGTCCCGGCCCCGGAAATCGCCCTGTACCCGAACAACGCGGCCGTGGACGCCGTGATCGAGCAGCTCATCCCGATGCTTGAACCGGGCGACGTGATCATCGACGGCGGAAACACGCACTACCGCGATACGGACCGCCGCACGAAGTACGTCGAATCCAAGGGTCTGCTCTACGTCGGGACCGGCGTTTCCGGCGGTGAAGAAGGCGCCCGCAAGGGTCCGAGCCTCATGCCCGGCGGTTCGCCCGCTGCGTGGCCGCTCATCAAGGACATTTTCCAGAGCATTTCGGCCAAAGTCGGCCCGAATCACGACTTGCCGTGCTGCGAGTGGATCGGTCCGCGCGGCGCCGGCCATTACGTCAAGATGGTCCACAACGGGATC